>ONCZ01000007.1 GCA_900316445.1 uncultured Prevotellaceae bacterium
CCGTTGCTGACTTATCTGCCAAACTACTGCGCGAGTTCTTCAAAGTCCATCCGATGGAACGTGTAAGGCATCTTATAACCCACTTCCGTTTTATTCCTACTGTGACAACAAACCTTGTGACAGGCTTGATGGAGGTCTCATTCCAACCTGGGGTAGATTCATCGATACTCCTTGAAGACGTGATGGAGCTGATTGAGAAGGCCCACACCCAACAAGACAGAATGATTGTGGTGCTGGATGAATTTCAGGACATACTCGACATCGCTCCCCATTTGGACAAGCAACTGCGATCCATTATGCAGACTCAGAAAAACATCAACTATATCTTGTTAGGTAGCCAAGAGAGTATGATGACTGAGATTTTTGAGCGGAAGAAGTCACCTTTCTATCATTTTGGTGAATTGATGCGACTTGGGAAGTTGCCACGTGAAGAGTTTCACCAATATCTGTCTGAGAGGCTAAAGAGTTGTTTCACAGATAGTCATAACGAGTTGGCCAACCATATTTTGGACTATACGGGATGCCACCCGTATTATTCTCAACAATTAGCATCCAACATTTGGCTTATTGGCACCCTACAGCCAGAGAAAGAGGACCCTCTAAATTCTGCCATCGACCATATTGTTACCTCTCACGGTCTTGACTATGAACGTATGTGGATGAATTTCAAACGGACAAATAAATGGATTATGCAGCGCCTCGCAAAGGGAAAAAGAAGGCTATGTCATCTATTCCGATCGTTATGAGATAGAAGACCCATTTTTCAAAGAGTGGATATTAAGGGGAATGTCATAATTTCCTTGGCAAATCTTTGTTTGTTTCGGAATTATTGTGTATCTTTGCGGGCAAAGAGTGATAATAACATCAAGTTAAACCCTTTAAAACGAAATTGCCGATGAAGTAGAAACAGAACGAACAACGCTAACCGACCTCTATACTGAGGCTCAGCCTCGCGAGGTCACAAAGATTGAATTCCAATCATTTATTAACTTACAGAATAGCGTTTCTGTTCGTATGCTTTGAAATATGGATTTGAGCTTTTGCTCTTGTTCTTAAGTGTCGAATACCGCCAAACATTCATCGCAGAGGACAAGCAGTTTAAAAAAGTTCACGTCGTTGAGGCGTGGACTATTCATGCTTGTTTGCGATTGGTCACTTGGCGGTAACCAGACACTTGATAAGCATCGAATGGTCTCGCCTTTTAAATTGAAATATCAATTAGTACTCAAATATGAATAGAAGAATTATTGGATTTTTGTTGCTTATCATCTTGCCTTGTTTTGCTGTTTCTGCGCAACAAGTAAAAGTAACTTACGAGAATAGGACAGATACCCTTTCCGACTTGATGAAACAATATTTTCAAATGCAAGACCTGGAGTCTTTTCGGTTGACTCTCAAGGGAGACTTTAATGGAAAACGTGCAATAATAAAGAAGGTCACCTGTGATAAAGGTGTTTTTATTGAAAAACAACTGCTCTCAGAATACCAGCATTTCATCCTGACAGACAGTATCGAAACACTCGATTTTATGGCACTTCCATATGGTAATGACAGTATACGTATCGCCTGTTTCTACCCTATGGGAAACAATCAAAGGCTTTTTTTAGATATTTTGCCTAAAGACCAAATGAAAATCCTGATGGAAACTTATACTGCAGGTGAAGGTCCTGGTACACCAATTATGGCATATACGACAGGACTTCCGATTGAAGGTGGCGGTATTTGGTTCTGCGGATTACGTGATTCTGGTGTTGAACCTCGCCTCTGGTATGAGAAATACAAAATAGACGGATATGTTTTCTATGAAGTTACTCTTGAAGAAGATACATCGCCAGACGAAAATACTCCTTTTTATATAAAGATAGCCAAGTCTGGCTCTTATGCCGCTCACAATTAGGCTCTGCCAATTTGATTCTTCGTTACGACTTTTTTTGTAACGAAGTTTTTCGTAATAGATGGCAAGACTTCCTCGTCAAAGTAGGCTGGTATATAGGCAATTATTGTGAAATCGGCTCATTATTTGAAAGAAATCAGCTCAAATCCTTGCATATTTGAGCCGATTTTTGTACTTTTGTGAGCTGATTCTATTATAAATATGGATAAGAACATCATTTTAGCGTATATCAAGGAGCATCCTGGTGTCAGTTCCAAGCAGATAGCTGATGCCTTAGTTAGCGAAGCAAGCTTGGCCACCATCAAGCGTGCCATTAACGAACTTGTGAACTCATTCTACCTCAATGTAGAGGGCAAGGCGAGGGCAACGAAATACTATGTTTCGCCACTCTTCGCACCCATTGACTTGGATGTGTATTATAGTAAGGAGGTGGATGAGCGCCAGGTACTGACTGGCTATAACTTTGAGCTGATTCCAAACGTACTGAGTCGCGTGAATCTTTTTACAGAACAGGAGATGGCAGACCTGAATGCCCTTCAAGATCAATTCTCCAAGAATTTTGCCACGCTCTCTGAAGAACAGAAACGAAAGGAGATGGAACGGTTAGGCATTGACCTCAGCTGGAAATCATCTCAGATAGAAGGCAATACCTATTCGCTTCTTGAAACAGAGCGTCTGCTGAAAGAGAAACAGACAGCTGCGGGAAAAACTAAAGAAGAAGCTATCATGCTGCTGAACCATAAGGATGCTCTCGACTTCATTGTTGCCAATCCTGACTATTTGGAGCATCTCACCATCTCGCGCATTGAAGATATTCACAGCCTGCTGGTTAAGGAACTGGGGGTAGATCGTAACATCCGTACTCGTCGTGTGGGCATTACTGGCACCAACTACCGCCCCATCGATAACGAGTTTCAGATACGTGAAGCGCTACAACAGACGTGCGATTTGGTTAACAACAGAAGCAACGTGTTCGAGAAAGCACTCTTCGTATTAGTACTCCTTTCCTATATTCAAGCCTTCAACGATGGAAATAAACGCATAGCCCGAATCACGAGCAATGCCATCCTAATTGCCAACAACTATTGCCCCATTTCCTTCCGAACGGTGGACAGTATCGATTATAAAAAGGCAATGCTACTGTTTTATGAGCAAAACAACATCTCTGCCTTCAAACAGATTTTCATTGATCAGTTCCGCTTTGCTGTTGAAACATACTTTTAGGACTATCAGTTAAGACGTTGATTTCTAGGAGTTTGAAGGGACTAAAGTCGAGGAGTGGAGGGTGGTTGCTGGAGGTTTGGACGGAGGGGGCTGATGAATTCTCGAGAGAATTCGGAGGTTTAAAGGCAGTAAAGTCGGAGTTTATAGGCAGTAAAGTCTTGAATTTTCTCGAGAATTTAAGAGAGAGTTTAGGGCAAACTGATAGAAACTACGAACCAAAGTCTGACTTTAGTGCTTTGAAAAGGAGAGAGAAAAGCCTTGAAAAGGGGAGAAAGGTGCCAGTAAAAGTTGTTTCTTCATCGTGGAACGTTTGTTCTACGTCGAAGAACAATGGTTCCAAGCCGAGGAACATTGATTCTACATCATAGTTGGAAAGTTTTCACAAGGCCAAGGGCATCGAGGTGATAGTCAAGAAAGAATGGCGGAAAATGGGGATTATGGCATAAAAGCTTGGTTATTAGAGTAGATTGTTGTACTTTTGCGCGCTCAAGGAAAAAAGCATACCAGACTGAAAGAACAAGAATATCAGGCTGAAAAACAAGCAAATCAGACTGAAGGAGCAGAATTATCAGACAGAAAGAATAGACACAATGAAAAAGTTACTCTTGATGATGGTGGTCGTGATGATGGCTACTGTGGGAGTGAAGGGTCAGGAGAGTCTGGCAGGACGCGTGTATTATTGCGGCAACATAATGATGAAGGAGATGGGAGATCTGAAGAAAGACGCGAAAGAGCTTGAGAAGGAAGCCGAAACCAAAGAAGAGAAAGAAGAGGTGAAAGGCCTTACGGCGATTACCAATGCCGTCGTCTCAAAGATGACCATCAAGTTCATCAGCGACAAGACGGTTGAGTTAAATGCGGAAGCAAAATTCGACGAGCAGAAGGCGAAAGAAGGCGGAGCCTCGTGGCTGATGCGTAAGATGGTCAAGTTGAAGATTGGTAAAGGGATTAATAAGAAAGGACAATCCACCTATTCCGTCAACGGACGCAACGTCACAATCCTAAGTTTGAACAAGAAAGACAAGATACACTTTGAGCTGAGTGAGGACGGCAAGAAGCTGACCAGGACAGACAAAGACAAGGTTTACGTGCTGGATCGCATCAAATAGTCACTCCTCTTCTTCTGATTCATCGTAGGCAGCATAGCCGATGGCATCGAGGTGATCGTAGGAGAAACGCTTGCCATTGAAGGTGTAATGTGTGTATTGCGTCGCGATTCCTGGGGCACTCTCTATGACCAGAATGACTTGAAGATAGCCTTCGCCGAGGGCATAGGTAATGTGCGAGCCTGGCCAGAAGGGGCGGAAATCAATAAACGGCTCGTCCTGAGGCGTGAGTTTCGACGTCTTGGGATTATAATCATAGAAGCAGCAGAAGTATTTTCCTTTGGGTCCTGACTCGGCGAGAATGACGGCAAAGAGCAGATGGCCGTTGTCACACTTGTAGGTTCTGGCCTCGACCATGTGATCATCAGAGTTCTCAAAGTCGTACCAGCAATGACAGTAGTCCTCGCAATCGACGAAGGCTCGCCCAGAATTGCCCTCTGTGGCATCGTTTGACACATACAACTTATCGCCAGCCTCAGCCAGCAAGGCGTCTGTACTCTTATAGTGCCACACTTTATTAAAGGCCTTCAGGAGCTGGATAACAGTAGGCGACTCTCCGCCATTCTCGACGGCAATCGTCTTCTGTCGCCAAGTGGTGTGGATGTTCTGGGCCTGCACATCAGTCGTCAGGCAAAGGCTCAGCAGCAAGGAAAATACAAACAACATTCGTTTCATAAGAATCTTTTTTATAAGAGGTTACAATATTCAAACATATTCCGATAGGCTTCCACCTTCTTGTCAAAGGCTAGCGGATAGGCACGGGAGGAAGAAGGCAGACGATAAAGCACCAGTCCGCTCACAGAGGGTCTGACCCCTTGTGAGGTGGGGATGGGGACGAAGGTGTTGACTTTGGGCAGCTCTGGGATATGGAGCGAGGCACAGATAGTCTCCGTTGCCTTCTCGCCTGTGGTGACGACGGCACGGAGATGAGGCAGGCGGGCGAGTAGGGTAGGGATGTCTGTAGGCACCACCACTTCAAGGAACTTATCCGATGCATTATCCTTCAGCCGTCTGATAGCCGTAGAGGTATCAAAGAAGGCGATGCCCTTGGAAAGACAAAACGCCACAATCTCCTCCAACTTAAACCGCTTGGCCTCGACATCCACAAAGTGATTGCGGTCAGAGAAAAACACTTGCCCCTCGATGCGCCAATGGTCATTGATGAAGTTGGGGTAATAGAAATCGATGCACCAGCGTTTCCGTTGTGGCGGAAAACTGCCCAGAAACAGCACCTTGGCGTTCTCAGGCAGGAAGGGAATGAGCGGATGCCACTCCACTTCATTCGTGCTGCGCTCGATGTTCTCTCTGTTCAGATACATTCTTTTTTCTGGCAAAGATAGGGAATTAACCGTTAACAGATAAGAAATTTCGCCCGATTCTTGCATTTTTTCTTGATTCTTAACTATTAACTCCTTTTTTCTTTGTACCTTTGCAGAGACAATCAACGATAACGATATGAATCTGAAAGAAAAGTACGTCATTACAATCAACCGTGAGCTTGGCTCTGGTGGCAGGACCATTGGTAAGATGTTAGCAGACCGTCTGGGTGTGCCTTTTTACGACAAGGCGCTCATTCAGGAGCTGGAGAAGAAGTATGACCTGACGGCTCCTGAGATTGAGAGGCTGAAGGGCCAGCAGCACAACTGGTGGGCCGACTTCAAGCGCAGCCTGAAGATTATGCCCAGCTTTGCCGCTCCCCAACTCGTTTCAAACAAGACGGCCATTCCTGATTTCCTTATTACAGATGACATTTTTGAGTCTGAGAAGGAGATCCTGAAAGGTATCGCTGCCGATGAGTCGTGCGTCGTCGCAGGCCGTAGCGGTTTCTTTGTACTCCGCGACCACCCCAACCATCTGAGCATCCTTATCCAGGCAGGTATGGAGTTCCGCATCAGCCGTCTGATGGACAAGCGGAGCATCAGTCGTGAAGAAGCCGTGAAAATCATCAAGGAAGTTGACAAGATGCGTGAGCGCTATGTCAAGAAGTACACAGGCACCTCTCGCTACGATACCCGTAACTACGACATCGTGCTTACCGTCGACGAACATAGCGAGGAGGAGATCGTGAATATGATCTTACAGTACATCAAGAAGTAAAGGTAAAAAAGTAAAAAGGTAAAAAGGTAATAATGGCGAAGAAGGACGGGGAGCTGACCCCGATGATGAAGCAGTTCTTCGATCTGAAGGCGAAGCACCCTGACGCGGTGATGCTCTTCCGCTGTGGAGACTTCTATGAGACCTACTGCGAAGATGCCATCACGGCAGCAAAGATCCTCGGCATCACCCTTACCCATCGTAACAACGGCGCTGGGGCGAAGGGCGATGAGATGGCCGGATTTCCCCATCACGCCCTCGACACCTATCTGCCCAAACTCATCAGGGCAGGCAAGCGTGTGGCCATCTGCGACCAGTTGGAGGATCCCAAGCTGACGAAGAAACTCGTCAAGCGAGGCATCACGGAACTGGTGACGCCAGGTGTCGCCATGTCAGACAACGTTCTCAATTATAAGGAAAACAACTTCCTCGCTGCCATCCATTTCGGCAAGGCATCGTTTGGTGTCGCCTTCCTCGATATCTCCACAGGCGAGTTCCTCACTGGCGAGGGAACGGCTGACTATGTGGAGAAGCTCTTGGGCAACTTCTCGCCTAAGGAAATCCTCTTCGACAGGAGCCGCAAACAAGACTTTGAACGCCTCTTCGGCACAAAGTTCTTCACCTTCCAGCTTGACGACTGGGTATTCACAGACCAGACCTCCAAGCAGAAACTGCTGCGACACTTCAATGTGAAGAACCTGAAAGGTTTTGGCGTTGAGCATCTGCAGGCAGGTGTCATCGCCGCAGGTGCCATCTTAGTCTATCTTGAACAGACGCAGCACACCCAAATAGGGCATATCACCTCTATCTCTCGCATAGAGGAAGATAAATATGTCCGTCTGGATAAATTCACTATCCGCAGTCTTGAACTGATTCATCCGATGCAGGATGACGGCAAGTCGCTGCTGGATGTCATCGATAAGACGGTCTCTCCGATGGGAGGGCGACTGATGAGGCGCTGGCTGGTATTCCCTTTGAAAGACGTGAAGCCCATTAATGAGCGCCTTGACATCGTTGAGTATTACTATCGCGAACCTGACTTCCGCCAATGTGTCGATGAGCAGTTGCATCGCATTGGCGACTTGGAGCGTATCATCTCAAAGGTAGCCGTAGGGCGTGTATCACCTCGCGAGGTGGTGCAGTTGAAGGTGGCTTTGCAGGCTATACAACCCATTAAGACCGCTTGCCTCTATGCTGATAATGAGGCCCTGAAAAGAGTAGGGGAGCAGTTGAACCTGTGCGAATCGCTGCGAGACAGGATTGAGAAGGAGATTCAGAATGATCCGCCTCAGCTGGTAGCCAAGGGTGGAGTCATCCGCGACGGCGTCAATGCAGAACTCGATGAGTTAAGAACCATCGCCTATAGCGGCAAAGACTATCTGTTGAAGATTCAGGAGCGCGAGGCTCAGGAGACGGGCATCAGCTCGTTGAAGATAGGCTATAACAACGTGTTTGGCTATTACTTGGAGGTGCGCAATACCTATAAGGACCTGGTGCCCCCAGAGTGGGTGCGTAAGCAGACGCTGGCTCAGGCTGAGCGCTATATCACCCAGGAACTGAAAGAGTATGAGGAGAAGATCCTTGGGGCTGAGGACAGGATCCTGAGCCTTGAGGCTAAACTCTTCAACGATCTCATTTTGGGTATGCAGGAGTTTATTCCCCAGATACAGATCAACGCCAATATCATCGCCCATCTCGACTGTCTGCTGAGCTTTGCCAAGACAGCAGAGGAGAACAAATATGTGCGCCCTGTGATTGATGAGACAGAGGTGATCGACATCAAACAGGGTCGCCACCCTGTGATTGAGCAGGAACTGCCCCTTGGCGAATGCTATGTGCCAAATGATATATTGCTCGACAACGAACGCCAGCAGATCATTATCATTACAGGTCCCAATATGGCTGGTAAGTCTGCCTTGCTCAGACAGACGGCACTCATCGTGCTGCTCGCCCAGATAGGCTGCTTTGTGCCGGCAGAGGCTGCCAAGATTGGTCTGGTGGATAAGATATTCACTCGTGTGGGAGCCTCGGATAATATCTCCCTTGGAGAGTCTACCTTCATGGTGGAGATGACGGAGGCATCAAACATTCTGAATAATGTCAGCAGCCGCTCGTTGGTGTTGTTTGACGAGTTAGGCCGAGGTACCTCGACTTACGACGGTATCTCCATCGCCTGGGCCATCGTGGAATACCTCCATGAGAACGCCAAGGGCCACCCCAGAACCCTCTTCGCCACGCATTATCACGAACTGAACGAGATGGAGAAAAACTTCTCCCGCATCAAGAATTATAACGTTTCCGTGAAGGAGGTCGATGGTAAGGTCATCTTCCTGCGTAAGTTGGAAAAGGGTGGGAGTGAGCACTCCTTTGGTATCCATGTGGCAGAGATTGCAGGCATGCCTCGCAGCATTGTCAAGCGCGCCAACGTGATTCTGAAACAATTGGAGTCGGATAATGCCCAGGTGGGTGCTGTTGGCAAGCCAACGGCAGAGATTGCAGCCTCCCGTGAAGGTATGCAGCTCTCGTTCTTCCAACTCGATGACCCTGTACTTTGTCAGGTTCGCGATGAGATCCTCGGCCTTGATGTGAACAATCTCACGCCCTTGGAAGCCCTCAACAAACTCAATGACATCAAAAAGATAGTCAGTGGTAAGTAATACACTACCTATGTTACATTTTTCCTAAAAAATGTTGCATATCTCAAAAATAATCTCTATCTTTGTGCCCAAATTGATTAAATCAAATAACATTTACTAATCCATTTAACATGTTAAGAGTATGAAAAAACTGTTTTTAACGTTGTGTATTGCGCTGTTTAGCGTGGGTGCTTTTGCACAGGAAAAGGGTGATATGGCTGTTGGTGGTTCGCTGAACTTCAACACTAAGGCATCTATGTTTGGTATTGGTGCAAGATACCAGTACTTCATTATCGACAAACTGCGTGGTGATGGTGAGTTTACCTACTACTTTAAGAAGGATGGTGTCTCTATGTTTACCATTTTAGCTTCAGCTAACTATCTGTTCAACGTTGCTGATAAGGTCAATGTCTATCCTATCGCAGGATTAGGAGTTGCACATAGCAGCGCTAAATCTGAAGATATTAGTGTACATTATGAAGGACAGACTTATCATCTCAGTAGCGAGGGAGGCAGTTCAACTGATTTCATCGGCCAGATTGGTGCTGGTGCCCAATATGACTTCACCGATAAGATTGCTGGTAACTTTGATGCTAAACTACAGTTCGGTCATGGCACAGCCTTTGTGCTTGCTGCTGGTATCATCTACAAGTTCTAATAGCGTTTAAACCCTATACGCCTCCCGTTTTTCGGCTAAGAATTGCTGGAAACGGGAGGTTTTTTGTATTTATTTGATATTTCCTTTGGCAGTCTGCTCACTTATTCGTATCTTTGCAGCCTCAATAATAATGTACGGAAACAATAAATTAAAGCAAAAATACAATGGATTACAATTTCAGAGACATTGAACAGAAATGGCAAAAGCGATGGGTGGAGAATGGTACCTATCGCGTAGTGGAGGACAAGAACAAGAAGAAGTTCTACGTGCTGAATATGTTCCCTTACCCCTCTGGGGCAGGCTTGCACGTAGGTCATCCCTTGGGCTATATCGCCTCAGATATCTATGCCCGTTATAAGCGCCTGCAGGGCTTCAACGTATTGAATCCCATGGGCTATGATGCCTACGGTCTGCCTGCAGAGCAGTACGCCATCCAGACAGGTCAGCATCCTGAAAAGACCACCTTTGAGAATATCGACCGTTATCGTTCGCAGTTGGATAAGATCGGCTTCTGCTTTGACTGGGAGCGTGAGGTCCGCACCTGCGATCCCATCTACTATAAGTGGACACAGTGGGCCTTCCAGCGCATGTTCAAGAGTTATTTCTCAACCTCCTCGCACAAGGCTCAGCCTACCATCAAACTCATTGAGCACTTTGAACTGATGGGTACAGAGGATTGTCATGCCCTTGGTACTGAGGAGCTTCATTTCACGGCTTCTGACTGGGCTGGCTTCTCTGAGAAGAAGAAGCAGGAGGTGCTGATGAACTACCGTATCGCCTACCTCGCTGACACAATGGTGAACTGGTGTCCAAAGCTGGGAACCGTTCTTGCCAATGATGAAGTCGTCGATGGTGTTTCAGTCCGTGGTGGTTATCCTGTGGTGCAGAAGAAGATGCGCCAGTGGTGCCTCCGTGTGTCTGCTTATGCTCAGAGGCTCCTTGATGGTCTGGAAGTCATCGACTGGACAGACTCTCTGAAGGAGACCCAGCGCAACTGGATTGGTCGCTCTGAGGGTACGGAGGTAGAGTTCAAGGTGGCAGATAGCGACAAGCACTTCACCATCTTCACCACCCGCGCCGATACGATGTTTGGTGTCACCTTTATGGTGTTGGCCCCTGAGTCAGACCTTGTGGCAGAACTCATCACACCAGAGCAGAAAGAAGAGGTGGACAAGTACCTCGACTATGTGAAGAAGCGCACAGAGCGCGACCGTCAGATGGATCATAAGGTGACAGGTGTGTTCTCTGGTTCTTACGCCATCAATCCGTTCAACGATGAGAAGATTCCCATCTGGATTGCAGAATATGTGCTGGCTGGCTATGGTACTGGTGCCATCATGGCCGTACCTGCCCACGACTCCCGTGACTATGCCTTCGCCAAGCACTTCAACCTCCCCATCATTCCGCTGATTGAGGGTGCCGATGTCTCTGAGGAGAGTTACGACGCCAAGGAGGGTATCATGTGTAACTCAGCCAGCGCCAAGTTCTCTCTGAATGGTCTGACTGTGAAGGAGGCCATCGCTGCCACAAAGAAGTTTGTGACGGAGCAGGGTCTTGGTCGTGTGAAGGTGAACTATCGTCTGCGTGACGCCATCTTCTCCCGTCAGCGCTATTGGGGCGAGCCGTTCCCTGTCTACTACAAGGACGATATGCCCTATATGATTCCCAAGGAGTGTCTGCCCTTGGAGCTTCCTGAGATTGACAAGTACCAACCTACAGAGACTGGCGAGCCTCCATTGGGACGTGCCAAGATGTGGGCATGGGATACCAAATTCGATAAGGTGGTATCTAAGGATGAAATCGACAATAAGACCGTCTTCCCCTTGGAGTTGAACACGATGCCTGGCTTTGCTGGAAGTTCGGCTTACTATCTCCGTTATATGGATCCTAAGAACGAGAAGGCACTTGTGAATAAAGATATTGATGAGTACTGGCGCAATGTAGACCTCTATGTAGGAGGTACTGAACACGCTACAGGTCACCTGATCTACAGCCGCTTCTGGAACAAGTTCCTCTATGACTCTGGTTATTCCTGCGAGGACGAGCCCTTCAAGAAACTCGTCAATCAGGGTATGATCCAGGGCCGCAGTAACTTCGTCTATCGTATTGAAGACGAGGGTGCTGATAAGGGTAAGTTCGTCAGCTTTGGCCTGAAGGACAAATACACCACGACTCCTATCCACGTCGATGTAAACATCGTCTCTGCCGATGTCCTCGACATTGATGCCTTCAAGGCTTGGCGCCCTGAGTATGAGAACGCTGAGTTCATCCTTGAGAATGGAAAATATATCTGCGGCTGGGCCATTGAGAAGATGTCTAAGTCGATGTTCAACGTGGTGAACCCGGATATGATCGTTGAGAAGTATGGTGCTGACACCTTACGTCTCTATGAGATGTTCCTGGGTCCTGTTGAACAGTCTAAGCCTTGGGATACCAACGGTATCGACGGCTGTCACCGTTTCCTGCGTAAGTTCTGGAACCTCTATCAGAACGGCTTTGACGAGGGCGAGGTAACAGCTGATAACCTCAAGAGCGTGCATAAGCTCATCAAGAAAGTATCTCAAGACATTGAGACCTTCTCTTACAACACCTCCATCTCTGCCTTTATGATCTGCGTGAACGAGCTCTCCCAGCAGAAGTGCAAGAACAAGGAACTACTGAAGACGCTCATCATCCTCATTGCTCCCTTCGCTCCCCATATCGCTGAGGAACTCTGGGAACAGCTTGGTGGTGAGGGTAGTGTCTGCGACGCCCAGTGGCCTGCATGGAATGAAGAGTATCTAGTGGAGAGTCAGGTGAAGTTGGGTATCGCCTTCAATGGCAAGGCCCGCTTTGAGATGTCGTTCGCTGCTGATGCCGACAACCAGACCATCCAGGATGCTGTATTGGCAGACGAGCGTTCGCAAAAGTATCTTGATGGTTTCCAGGTAGCAAAGGTTATCATCGTCCCTAAGCGTATGGTGAACATCGTTTTAAAGAAATAAATGACATTACAAAACAAAATGATTTTGGCCGAGGCCAGGGATTATATGTTTATAACCCTTGGTCTCGCCATCTATACTGTCGCCTTCACTGTCTTCCTGATGCCCTATCAGATTGTGGCAGGTGGCGTGACTGGTCTCTCGGCCATCATCTACTACGCCACAGGCTTCCATCTGGAGAATACCTACATCATCATCAACGGCATCCTGCTGGTGGTAGCCTTGAAGATTTTGGGTGTGAAATTCCTGATGAAGACGATATTTGCCATCTTCACCCTTTACTTTATGCTGCTGTTTGCCCAGGATCTTCTGCCTAAACAGGATAACGGCCTGCCGTTTAAGCTCATGGGTGAGGGGCAGGACTTCATGTCGATGATTATCGGCTGTGTGCTGACGGGTATCGCCTTGGCTACCGTCTTCACTCACAACGGCTCCACAGGAGGTACGGATATCATCGCCGCATCGGTCAATAAGTTCCACCCTAACGTCTCTCTGGGTAATGTGCTTATCGCTGCCGACTTCTGTATCATCGGCTCCTGTATGTTCTTCCCACAGTTTGGTACTTATCTGGAGCGTGCCCATAAGGTGATGTTCGGCTTCTGTGTAATGACAATGGAGAACTATGTGCTCGACTATGTGATGAACGCCCGTCGCCAGTCCGTGCAGTTCTTTATCTTCTCTCGCAAGTGGCAGGAGATTGCCAATGCCATCGGCACAGAGATGAACCACGGTGTGACGATCCTCGACGGTCACGGCTGGTACACAGGACAGGAGATGAAAGTGCTATGTATCCTTGCCAGAAAGAATGAGAGCATAAACATCTTCCGTCTCATCAAGATGATCGACCCACAGGCCTTCGTCTCACAGAGTGCCGTCATTGGTGTCTATGGCGAGGGCTTTGACGAGATGAGAGTGAAGATCAAGGAGATCAAAAAGATTGATGCCGCCATAGAGAAGACAAAGAAGAACGCTAAGAAGATTGACAAGAAGATAGACGAAATCTATAACAAAAACAAAGCATCATGAAAATCGTATTCGCTACAAACAATCAGCATAAACTCTCTGAGATTCGTTCAATACTTGGAGAGTCCATCGAAGTGCTGTCGCTGAAGGATATCGGCTGTGATGTGGATATCCCTGAGACTGGCAAGACACTTGAAGCGAATGCCCTGCAAAAGGCTCAATACGTCTATGACCACTACCATATCGACTGCTTTGCCGACGACACAGGCCTAGAGGTAGAAGCCCTAGGTGGAGCACCTGGCATTTACTCAGCCAGATATGCCAGCATGGAGTCTGACAACCCGTCCATCTCTCATGATTCTGAGGCCAACATGACCCGCCTTTTAAAGGAATTAGGAAACAATAACAATCGCCGTGCAAGATTTCGCACGGTTATTGCGTTAATACAAAAGAAGAATGTCTGTCCCTGCGGTTGCACCGCTATCAAGGATATCCATCAGTTTGAGGGCATCGTTGAGGGTGAAATCATCAGAGAGCGCAGGGGAGGAGAGGGCTTCGGCTACGACCCCATCTTCCAGCCTGACGGCTATGACAAGACCTTCGCTGAACTTGGTATGGACATCAAGAACCACATCAGCCATCGGGCCAGAGCTGTTGCGAAACTCTGCGAGTTTCTAAATGATAAATGATAAATGATGAATGATAAATATAGACATCGTAATATTTGGAGTCAACTGATATCTATCAGACAGATATGGTTGATAGCTTTATCATTTTTCATTTTTTATTCATCATTTAGCTCTGTAAGGGCGCAAGTCGGCACTTGGAAACATTATCTCGCCTATCATGAGGTACAGGATATCCATGCAGCTGACAATTATCTCTTCGTATTGGCCTCCAACGGACTTTATCAGTATAACCTCAATGATCAGAGTATCACGACCTACGACCGTACCAACGGCCTGAACGATACCCATATCACCCATATCGGCTGGAGCCAGCAGGCCAAGCGCCTGATTGCCGTCTATGAGAATTCCAACATCGACCTCATAGATACCAAGGGAAACGTCATCAATATCTCTGCCCTGTATAGTAAGTCGACGACGGAGGATAAGACCGTTACTGACGTCCGTATCGATGGCATCTATGCCTGGCTGGTCACTGGCTTTGCCATCATCAAAGTCAATATGCAGAAGGCTGAGATTACCGATACCTATACCACTAACCATCCTGATTATCCCACTTCACTTCCTGAGAAGAGCACGGCAGACTACGACAAGTATATCTCCATCGTAGAGACGCTGGATCCCATGGGACCCGATTATAACCACTTCTATGAGGCGAAGTTCCTGAATGGGAAACTCTATACCACAGGCGGTTACTTTATCTCAGGCATTCCCGACCCAGTCTATCCTGGCATCGTACAGGTTTACGACGGCAACGACTGGACTACTTATGAGGAGAATATCAGCGAAAAGACAGGTTATCGGTATATTGACATCAACTGTCTTGATGTGATGCCTGGCAATCCACAATACGTCATTGTTGGCGGACGAACAGGTATGTATGAATTCAATGAAGGTAAACTTGTCAGATATCATAATAAGGACAATAGTCCATTGCGAGGTGCCATAGACAATGGAAAGCAGTTGGACAATGAATATGTACTCATCTCTGGCATGAAGTTCGACAACAATGGTCATCTCTGGGTTCTGAATAACCAGACGAAGGGTGTCACCCTCTTGGAGTTTGACCCTGTAGCCAACAAATGGACTGATCATCATAATGCCGTTCTGACCAACAGCAACGGCATCGGCAAGCACGCCTTCCGCAGTCTGATCATAGACAGTCGTGGGTTGTTGTGGTTCGTCAATGACAACTGGGTACAGCCGGCAGTCTTCTGCTGTGATATGGAGAATGACGTCATCGTGAAATACGATAACTTTGTCAATCAGGATGGTACCCGTTATAACATCAACTGGATCACCTGCGTCTGTGAAGACAAAGAAGGCAATATCTGGGTAGGTACCGATATGGGGCCGTTTATGATTCAGAAGAGTGAAGTAGGGGAGAGTAGTGTGACATTCTATCAGGTGAAGATTCCTCGCAACGACGGTACAGACTATGCAGACTATCTGTTGTCTGGTGTCAGTATCAGCAGTATTGCTGTCGATGGTGGAAACCGTAAGTGGTTTGGTAGCGACAATGCCGGGGCCTTCCTCATCAGCGCCGACAATATGCAACAGCTGCAAAGCTTCACGACGGCCAATTCCAAGCTGATCTCTGATAATATCTCCTACATCACCATCAATCCCACGTCAGGCGAAGTATTCTTCTTGTCAGACAGAGGACTCAGTTCTTATATCAGTGATGCCTCAGAACCAGCCGAAAGCATGGACGATGATACGGTATATGCCTATCCTAATCCTGTCACGCCAGACTATACAGGTCTGATTACCATCACTGGCCTGACCTACGATGCAGACGTAAAGATTACTTCTTCCAACGGCGCATTGATCGCAGAAGGAAGAAGCAATGGCGGTATGTTCACTTGGGATGGTAAGGACAAAAACGGAAAGCGTGTCGCCTCTGGTGTCTATATGGTCATCACGGCTACCTCTTCCGGCAGCAAAGGCACCGTCTGCAAGATCGCAGTAATTAACTAAGCTCCAGCATCCTGTTAATTGGCTTAACAGCCTCTTTCGCTATCTCAGGATCCACCTCTACCGATGGCCAACCATACTTCAAGGTATTGTATATCTTCAATAAGGTGTTCATCTTCATATACTGACACTCGTTACAACTGCATTCCAGGCCGCTCTCGCTGATTTCAGGAGGCACGGGGATAAATTCCTTACTGGGACACGTTCGCTGCATCTCGTGCAAAATACCGGCCTCTGTGGCCACGATAAACTGCTTCTTGTCACTCTGCTGCGCATAATTCAGCATCGTAGCCGTCGATCCCTTCACATCAGCCAAGGCCAAGACAGGACCCTTACACTCCAGATGAGCCATCACCACAGCCTCAGGATACTGTTGTTTCAACTCTAATATCTTATTGACTGAGAAACGCTCATGCACATGACAACCACCATTCCAGAGCAACATCTCACGACCTGTCACCTCATTGATATAATTACCAAGGTTATAGTCAGGACCGAAGATCAGTTTGGCATCCTTCGGCAACTGATCCACGACCTTCTTGGCATTACCAGAGGTCACCACCACATCCGTCAGAGCCTTCACAGCTGCCGTCGTATTAACATAACTGACGACCTGATAACCGGGATGCTCCTCTTTATATTTCTTCAGATCCTCAGCCTTGCAGGAATCAGCCAAAGAGCAGCCTGCATTCAAGTCAGGACAGAGCACAGTCTTATCCGGAGAGAGCAGTTTACAGGTCTCTGCCATAAAATGCACACCACACATGACCATGATCTTTGCATCCGTCTCTGCAGCCTTACGCGCCAACGCTAACGAATCACCCACAAAGTCGGCTATCTCCTGAATATCGCCGATGGTATAGTAGTGAGCCAGGATGATGGCATCCTTTTCCTTACACATCTTACGAATCTCTGCCTTCAGGTCGACACCTTCAGCTGCTGGTTCATTAATGAATCCTTGTTCTTTCCACTCCTTTTTCAACATCTCAATATTATTTTATTTTTTTCTTTTCTTTTTTAAAAAAAGAGAATATAAGTATGATAGGCCGTGAATATCTTGATAACTTTCTGCCTTTTTTCTTGCATATGAAGTAATCAACTGTAAACCGTCAACTGTATACCGTCAACTGTTGATTCTTTCTTTCTGATTCTCAGCCGTTCTGTTACTTTATCCACAATTCCCTTTTTCGGTGCAAAATTAATAAGTTTATATCTTTTTTCAGCAAAAAAGCGTGGAAAACTTTCAAATTATCTGTGAATAAACCTGTTGATATCCCATTATCCGCCTCTCTTTTGGTCGTTTTGTGGATAACTGAACACATTTTCCACAGAGTTATCAACACACTTATCAACAATATTTTATAAAATTATCCGTTATGCATAATGAATTAAGAAATTATTGATTATCTTTGCAACAAAAATAGGAACGCTTATGAAAAAGAAGAGTATTATCTGGTCTAAAATGACCTTCGTTGTTGCTTGTGTTATATTGTTGTGTGCGACTGCCTGCCGTCAGAAGTCATCGTCTGAAGGAGGCAAGCAACTCTCAGCTGAGGATTATGCCAAGAAGATGGCTGCAGCTGCGGCCGATAGTGCGGCATCAGAGGCAAAGGAATCGGTGGGAGACACGGCGTTGTTCACCTTTGCTATGGCGATGGAAATCGTACAGCCTGGATATAAGTGCGACGAGAAATTCTTTGCCAGTCTCTTCGGCGACCTCGATCTGCCAATGCAGTATTCAGAGCGGTATATCTCTGACGCCGACTGGGGTGGCGACAGTCCGGCCATCAGCTACTGTTTCGGCAATAATGTGAATTATGATAACTTTAAGTTCACGTCGACTGGAAAGCCTTACTATGGTGTACACTTCAATTTCTTCTTCGACGAGTCGCGTAAGACAGGCCGGGTAAGGCAATTCAGCATCATCACTTCCAGTGGTGCTTGGTATAATAAGTTTATGGCTGATATGAAGGCCGACGGTCTGAAATACGTGTCAAACGTCGATCCGCAAGTCTACGGCAAGAAGGGGAAAATGTATCATAAGAAGGGTGAGCCAAACGAGCATACCACCGAACAGCCCTTCTATTATGTCTATGATTTCTCTGTTGAGGGTGTGTATGATGTAGAGGTAGGCTACGATGATGGCATGGATATTTAGTTTATAATTTATAGGTATTATGAGAAAAATAGTATTTATATTCGCCATGCTGATGGCGACATTGACTATCAAGGCCCAGTATGAAGAGGGTGACATTCTGATTCAGCCGAGAGTAGGTGTCACTATTTCTAATGTCACTGACGGCGACAAGTCGAAACTCAACGTCACCTATGGTGTGGACTTTGAGAGATTCTTAACAGATCAGCTCAGTTTCACCGCTGGCGTGCTGTTTACTGATCAGGGATGTAAGTATGAAATATACTATGACACAGATGGAAGCCAATATGATAATACCGTAATGAATTTGTATTATGGAGCCATCCCCATCACCGCCAATTACTATATCCTACCAGGTCTGGCCCTGAAGGCTGGCATTCAGCCTGCTTTCCGCGTGAAGGCAAACATTCAGCATGGAAATGAAAAGTTGGACTTTGACAAGATGTTGTCATTGCTGTTTCCTGGAGAAGATGTTAAGATGAACACATTCGACCTGTCTTTTCCAGTAGGCCTCTCCTTTGAGTATAACAGGGTGACGATCGATGCGCGTTATAACATAGGTGTGACAAAACTGCTCTCAGGCAGTACCGGCGCTATCCATAACAAAGTGTTCGCCATCACGCTTGGCTATAAATTCAGCTTGTAATTTGAAGAAACTTCGTACGATAGAGATGCAGCGCCTCACGGTGGAGGAGTTCCGGGAGGCCGAGAAACTGCCGCTGGTGGTGGTGCTCGACGATGTGCGGTCGATGCACAACGTGGGCAGTGTCTTCCGCACGGGCGATGCCTTCCGCGTTGAGGCTGTCTATCTCTGCGGCATCACCTCTACGCCTCCCAGCACTGAGATCCACAAGACCGCCTTGGGTGCTGAGGACAGCGTCGCCTGGCACTATTACCCTACGGCTCTTGAGGCTCTTGAGTCCTTGAAGTCTGAGGGCTATGAAATCTTCTCCGTCGAACAGGCTCATGGTTCCACGATGCTCCAGACGTTCTCGCCCGCTCCTGATAAGAAATACGCTGTCGTTCTCGGCAACGAAGTCAAGGGTGTCCATCAGGAAGTCGTTGATGCTTCTGACGGCTGCCTGGAAATCCCCCAGTTCGGCACCAAGCACTCCCTCAACGTTTCCGTCGCTGCAGGCATCATCATCTGGCACTTTGCAAAAGCCCTATTATAAATAAATAAGGTGGCACATCCTTGCCACCTTATTTATAATAATTACTCGGGTTTGAAATCACTCTTGCCGACACCGCAGATGGGGCATACCCAATCGTCTGGGATGTTCTCAAACGCTGTTCCTGCGGGGATGCCGCCATCTGGATCACCTACTGCGGGGTCGTAGACGTAACCGCAAATCTCACAAATGTACTTCATAAGCTTTTAAATGTTTAGTTATTAATGAGGGTTGTTATTCTCTCAACAATCCGCTCAGGCGGAATGTTCTGTAGACAAGCATAGTCGCCGCGACGGCAGGGCTTGTTGCCGTAGATGCTGCACGGGCGGCAGTCGAGGTTCAGCTGGATGATGTTGTCCTCCGACTGGTTGAAGCCAAGGAATCCTGCCATAGGATGTGTGGCGCCCCAGACGCTGACGACGGGTGTGCCAGTGAGCGAGGCCAGGTGCATATTGGCTGAGTCCATCGACAGCATCGCATCCAGATGGCTCATCAGGATCAGTTCCTGATACATCGACTCACAGTACTGAGACACAGACAGGCATTGGGGATAGCGTTCCGTCCACTGGTTGAAATATTCGTTCTCCTGATCGCCACGACCAAAGAGGAAGATGCGGGCCTTGGGGTATTTCTGGAGCAGCTGCTGGATGACTTGTTCCATCAGCCTCGGTGGATAGACCTTTCCCTCGTGGGCCGCAAAGGGGGCTATGCCGATCCACTGCTGGAAGTTCTTCTTAGGACCTATCTCCTTGGGCAGCATGTTCAGGTTACCACCCTCCTCTGGGAAGATGCTGTGGAACTGTTTGATATCGACAGGATAGCCCAAACGTGCGAAGACTTCTGAGTAATTCTTGAAAGAGGAGGGCAGGGGATGCATCACTTTCTTGTGTTCCTTTGTCAACTGCCGGCGCTGTTTGCGGTGCTTCTTGATGTGCTCCACACGATAGGGTCCCACGTTGAACCGCATGCGGAGGTATTCAGAGCGCAGCACGTCGTGGAGGTCGGCAACCTTGGTGAACTGCTTGGCCACCAGCCGGCGATAGAGGGCGTTGAGGCCCCGCATGCCACGATACTCATGCTTGAGGTCGGCCTCCATGAAGTTCACGTTGGGAGCCAGGTCAGCGAACAGAGGTCTGGCGAAGGCGCGGCTGAGCACGGTAATGCGGACATCGGGATACTGTGTCGCCAATGCCCACACCACGGGGACGGCCATTGCCACATCGCCCAGTGCGGAGAACCGTATGACCAATATATGCTCCTTCCTCATTGACTTTGAACTTTGAGCTTTGAACTTTGAGCTTTATGATTTCTTATAAAGCACAGGATTGGTGGCAGGGTCGTTGTACATCTTCATCTGACGATAGACCTTCATATACTTACGTCCTGCCTCGATATCCTCCAACAACTGGTCGATGGCCAGCGAGAGGTCTTTCTGTTGCTCCAACAGCACATTGAGCTTTGCCTGACACTTGGCGATGTGCTCCTGTGAGGCATCCTGACGCTCCACCTGTTCCTGCATGTGGTAGATCTTCAGGGCAAGGATGCTCAGGCGGTCTACGGCCCAGGCTGGGCTCTCTGTGTTCAGACGGGCCTCTGGCAACACCTTCACTTCGCTGTAGTGCTGACGGAACCAGGAATCGATCTCCTCCACCAGGTCTGTACGGTCCTGATTGCTCTTGTCGATACGGCGTTTCAGCAACAGGGCCTCGACGGGATCGATTTGCGGGTCGCGGATCAGATCCTCAAAATGCCACTGAACGGTGTCGATCCAGCATTTCAGATAAAGACTGTATTCAATACTGTCTTTTGGATACGGATTGTGGATGGGCGTATCGACATTGTCCGTCACGTGGTAATCGGCTATCGCCCTGTTGAAAATCTGGTTGGCTTGTTCGGTAAATAGCATGCTCTTTTTGTTTTTATTCCGCAAAGCTACGGAATCTTTTTCAAATAACCAACGAATTGTTCAGTTTTTCGTATATTTTTTCTTTTTATAAGAATAATGAGGTCAAAAAGGGCCGATTTTTTGCACAAATACCCCCATAGTGTGCAATATGGGTGCAGTTTTTCTTCAAAAAATTTGCGTAAGTGAAAGAAAATGTGTTACTTTGCACCCGATTTCGGCAAAAAGCCGTAAAATTTTCAAGATAGCAAAGTCATTATTAACGTTTTAAAGATTAAAATTATGTCAGAAATTGAAAGCAAAGTAAAGGCAATTATTGTAGACAAACTGGGTGTTGACGAAGCAGAAGTGAAGGCAGAGGCCAGCTTCACCAATGATCTGGGTGCAGATTCACTGGATACCGTTGAGTTGATCATGGAGTTTGAGAAGGAGTTTGGTATCTCTATTCCCGACGATAAGGCAGAGAAGATCGGTACCGTTGGTGACGCTATCGCTTACATCGAGGAGAACGCAAAATAAATTTATGGATATTGTATGGTTTGCTCCCACTCAGGGGCAAACCATATTTTTTTTGAGTTTATGGAATTAAAAAGAGTAGTCGTTACAGGTTTAGGTGCTGTGACTCCTGTCGGCAATACGCCCGAGGAGATGTGGAACAACCTGATCAACGGTGTGAGTGGAGCTGCTCCCATCACCTTGTTTGATGCAAGCCTGTTTAAGACGAAGTTTGCCTGTGAGGTGAAGAACCTCAACATCAACGATTTTCTGGATCGCAAGGAAGCCCGTAAGATGGACCGCTATACGCAGTTCGCCATGATTGCTGCCATGCAGGCCGTGAAAGACTGCGGCTGGGATTTGGAGCAGGAGGACAAGAACCGCATCGGCGTAGTCTTCGGCGTCGGTATCGGGGGTATTAAGACCTTTGAGGAAGAAGTGTCGTACTATGCACTGAACAAGGAGAATGGCCCAAAGTACAACCCCTTCTTCATTCCCAAGATGATTGCCGACATCGCCGCCGGACAGATTTCCATCATGTATGGTTTCCACGGACCCAACTATATCACCGCTTCCGCCTGTGCTTCTTCAAGCAACGCGCTGGCAGACGCCTTCAACCTGATTCGTTTGGGCAAGGCCAATGCTATTGTAGCTGGTGGTGCTGAGGCTGCCATCTGTGCTACAGGTGTAGGTGGTTTCAACGCCATGCACGCCCTATCTACCCGTAATGATGAGCCGGAGAAGGCCAGCCGTCCGTTTAGCGCCAGTCGCGACGGATTCATTATGGCTGAGGGTGCCGGCTGTCTCATTCTGGAGGAGCTGGAGCACGCCAAGGCCCGTGGTGCAAAGATCTATGCCGAGATGGTTGGTGCCGGCATGAGTGCCGACGCCCATCACATCACAGCCTCACATCCTGAGGGACTGGGTGCCAAGCTCGTCATGCAGAACGCCCTTGAGGATGCCGGTATGAAGCCTGAGGATATCGATTATATTAATGTACATGGCACATCGACGCACGTGGGTGACATCTCTGAGGCCAAAGCCATCAAGGAGGTCTTCGGCGATGCTGCCTATAAGCTGAACATCTCGTCGACAAAGTCGATGACTGGTCACATGCTGGGTGCCGCCGGAGCTGTGGAGGCTATGGCTACTGTGCTCGCCGTGCAGAACGATATCGTTCCTCCGACAATCAACCACGACGAGGAGGACAAGGATCCTGAGATCGATTACGATCTGAACTTCACCTTCAACAAGGCACAGAAGCGCGTGGTGCGTGCCGGACTGAGCAATACGTTCGGTTTCGGTGGTCATAACGCCTGTGTCGTATTCAAGAAATATGAAGCTTAACGATATTATCGATAGGATCAAGCTCCCTTTCCGCAAGGAGAAGGAGCTTTTTTCTTCTCTTTACGGCATATTGGGATTCTATCCCCGCAACATCGAGTATTACAAGCAGGCGCTGATGCACAAGAGCATCAAGAAGCGCAATGACAAGGGTAAGCCGCTGAACAACGAGCGGCTGGAGTTCCTGGGTGATGCCATACTCGATGCTGCGGTGGGATATATCGTCTATCGTCACTATGAGGGTAAGCGTGAGGGATTCCTGACCAACACCCGTTCAAAGCTGGTGAGCCGTGATACGTTGGGCAAGCTGGCGGTAGAGATGGGACTTGGAAATCTGTTGCTGTCTGCCAGTCACAGCACCTCGCACAACAGCTATGTCGAAGGCAATGCCTTTGAGGCCCTCGTGGGAGCCATCTATCTGGATCGTGGCTATGAGGCCTGTCTGGCGTTCTTTGAGAAGCAAGTGCTTGGCAAGTATATCGACATCGATAAGGTGGCCTTCAAGGAGGTGAACTTCAAGTCGAAGCTTCTGGAGTGGTCGCAGAAGAACCGTGTGCGGCTGGAGTTCAAGATGCTCAAGCAGAAGACCGACGAGAACGGCAGTCCTATCTTCAGCTTCCAGGTGATGCTTGAAGGTGTAGAAGGCGAGAAGGGTTCCGGCTATTCCAAGAAGGAGGCTCAACAGCAGGCATCAAAGGATACTTTGCAACGCCTGAAGCGTGAGCCGCAGTTCATCGATGCCATCTTCGCCGCCAAGACCGAACGCACCAAGATGGAGGAGATGCCCGCTATGGCTGTCCCAGATACCGAGCAGGAGGAGAACTTTATCATTGAGCAGGATGATTCGAGGAAGGAGGAACGAGAAAGGAGGAACGAGAATACTCCTGCCTCAGACAAATCTCGCACCTCCGCACCCCCGCACCCCCGCACCCCCGAAAACCAGGACGACGACTTCGACCTCTCTGATCTCTCCGTCAAGCCTAAAGAAAAGACCCGCGAGGACATCATCGCCGAGGCCGAAGCTGCCGCCTTTGCTGAAGCCGAAGGCTAAGAGTTCTAGAAACCTCGGAGGAAACTGCCAGAAACCTCGGCATAAACCGATGTTCAAGACCGTTTAAACCGTTCGTCGACTTTAGTCAACGCATTCGTTGACTGGAGTCGACGAACCATTTGACTGGAGTCAACGAACGCGTTGACACTGTGTCAACGACCAAGAATTGAGCAATCAAACGTCATTCCCTAAGGTCTGCAACATCTTGAAAATGATAATAAATCGTAATTTATTTTGCGTTTCGCTCGATTTGCACTACCTTTGCAGCCAATAATGTCATTATTGCGCAAAGAAGATGAGTCTGACTCAAATAGTAAGAAAGGTATTTGTATCCCGCCAGCGGGAGCTGGAGAAGCACCAGAACGGAGGCGAGGCGCTGCAACGGGCCGTGCTCTCACATCTGGTGCAGGCGGCCAAGAATACGGAATACGGTCGTAAGCATGCCTTTGAAATCACCAAGGGCTATGACGATTTCATCAGCCATGTGCCTGTGAACACTTATGAGGAGCTGAAGGGCGATATCGACCGAATGCGACAGGGTGAGGCCGATGTGCTGTGGCCTGGTCGTGTGAAATGGTATGCGAAGTCTTCAGGCACCACGAATGATAAGTCAAAGTTCATCCCCGTCAGTCAGGAGGGATTGCATAAGATCCACTATGCCGGAGGCCGCGACTCTGTGGCCATCTATCTGAGGAACAATCCGCAGTCGAGGATGTTCGACGGCAAGGGCCTGATCCTTGGCGGCAGCCACGCACCTAATTATAATCTGAAAGACTCGCTGGTGGGCGACCTGAGCGCCATCCTCATCGAGAACATCAGTCCGCTGGTGAACCTCGTCCGTGTGCCGAAGAAGCAGACGGCCCTGCTCTCCGACTTTGAAGTGAAGCGGGAGCGTATTGCCCGTGAGGCGATGAACAAGAACGTGACGAACATCTCCGGCGTGCCCTCATGGATGCTCTCCGTGCTGACCTGTATGATGGAGATGACGGGAAAGAAGCATCTGGAAGAGGTGTGGCCGAATATCGAGGTGTTCTTTCACGGCGGTGTGGCCTTCACGCCCTACCGCAAGCAATACGAACAACTGATTACCTCGCCAAGGATGCACTATATGGAGACCTATAACGCCAGCGAGGGATTCTTCGGCATTCAGGACGATCCGACGGACAAGTCGATGCTGCTGATGCTCGACTATGGGGTGTTCTATGAGTTCATTCCGATGGACGGAGGCGACCCTGTGCCCCTCTGGGGTGTAGAAAAGGGTAAGAACTATGCGATGGTCATCTCAACCTCGTGCGGACTCTGGCGCTATGAGATAGGCGACACGGTACAGTTCACCTCGACGAATCCTTATAAGTTTATCATCTCTGGCCGTACCAAGCACTTCATCAATGCCTTTGGTGAGGAGCTGATTGTGGACAATGCCGAGAAGGGATTGGCATATGCTTGTGATCAGACAGGAGCCGAAGTGTTGGAATACACGGCCGCCCCAGTGTTTATGGATGCCAATGCGAAGTGCCGCCATCAGTGGCTCATCGAGTTCTCCAAGCCTCCGCAGGATCTGAAACAGTTTGCAATGCTCCTTGACAAACATCTGCAGGAGATCAACAGCGACTATGAAGCCAAGCGCTATAAGGACATCACGCTCCAGCCGCTTGAGATCATCGTGGCGCGCCAGAACCTCTTCAACGACTGGCTGAAGCTGCGCGGCAAGTTAGGCGGTCAGCACAAGGTGCCTCGCCTCAGCAATTCACGCGACACCATCGAACAACTGCTCAAGATAAATGAGGTGAGAGGATAGGTAAGAGAAATGTTATGAAGAAAGGAAAAGACATAGGAAGACGTATGCGGATGCTGGTGGCGGTAGGAGTAATCTCTTACCTCTTACCTCTTACCTCTTACCTCTTTTCCTCCTGTGCCAAGATGGGCAGTCCCGATGGCGGATGGTACGACGACGACCCGCCGAAGGTAGTCCGTAGTGTGCCTGACGACCGGTCTGTGAACGTGAAGAGCAAGAAGGTCACCATCTACTTCGACGAGTTCATCAAGCTGGAGGATGCCACCAACAAAGTCATCATCTCGCCTCCGCAATTGGAAATGGCAGAGATCAAGGCTTCTGGCAAGAAAGTTGTCGTGGAACTGCAAGACTCTCTGAAGGAGAACACCACCTATACCATTGACTTTAGCGACGCCATCACAGATAATAATGAAGGCAATCCGATGGGGTCATACACCTTTACCTTCTCCACAGGCGAGCAGATTGACACCTTTGAGGTGGCCGGCTATGTGCTTGACGCCAGCAATCTTGAACCTGTCAAGGGTATGATGGTGGGACTTTACGACGACCTCGCCGACTCGGCCTTCAAGACCAAGCCGCTGTTGCGCGTCTCACGTACTGACAGTCGAGGCCACTTTGTGGTGAAGGGTATCGCCCCAGGCACCTACAGGGCTTATGCCTTGCAGGATATGGACAACGACTTCCATTATACACAGCGTGGCGAGATGCTGGCTTTCAACCACGAGACATTCAGTCCTACTTCAAAGCCCGATACCCGTATTGACACTATCTGGCGCGACTCGCTGCATATCGATGCCCTGCGCCCTGTGCCCTACACCCATTTCCTGCCGGATGACATCACGCTCTTGGCTTTTACTCATATACAGACAGACCGTTATCTGCTCAAAACGGAGCGTAAGGATCCTGAGAAGTTTTCAATGTTCTTCACCTATGGCCATCCGGAGTTGCCCCTCATCAAAGGGATGAACTTTGAGGCAGACAGCGCCTTTGTTATCGAGACGAACGAGAAGCAGGACACCATCCACTACTGGCTGCGTGATACGGCCCTCGTCAATCAGGACACCCTCCGTATGGAAGTCACCTATATGATGACAGACACACTTGGCAACCTTGTCAGCCAGACAGATACCCTTGAGGTGCTGGCAAAGACGCCCTACGAGAAGCGGATGAAGGATAAAGCAAAGGAGATTGAGAAATGGCAGAAGGAGCAGGAGAAGAAAAAGAAGCGCGACCAGCCCTACGACTCCATCTATCCTGTGCAGCCGTTGAAGCCTGATATCAGGATTCCCTCTACGATGGTGCCAGACGAGAAGGTGCGCATAGAGATGCCTAATCCGTTGGTGCGCTGCGATACATCAGCCATCCATCTCTATTCACAGATAGACAGTCTGTGGTATGAGGCGGCCTACGTCTTCAAGCCAGTGGAAGGTAAGATTCGGGAATTTGAGATAACGGCCGAGTGGCGGCCTGATACGGAATATAGTCTGGAGATTGACTCTGCTGCCTTTGAGAATATCTATGGTCAGGTGTCGGATAAGTACAAGCAGGGCATCAAGGTGAAGAAGCTTGACGAATTGGGTACGCTGACGCTCAACCTCAGTGGCGTGACGGATACGATCCCCTTGCGAGTGCAGTTGCTGAACAGCTCTGGCAATGTCGTCAAGGAGATTGTGGCCAAAAACAATGTCGCCCACTTCGACTATGTGATGCCTAACAAATACTATGTCAGCGCCTTCCTCGATGCCAACAGTAACGGTAAGTGGGATACAGGTGACTATGACGCAGACCTGCAGCCAGAGGATGTGTTCTACTATAACCGTGAGATAGAATGTAAGGAGAAGTGGGACATCACCCAGGCCTGGAACCTCACAGGCACGCCTCGCTTCAAGCAGAAGCCCAGTGCCATCACAAAGCAGAAGCCTGATGCAGAGAAGAAGTTGAAGAATCGTAATGCCGACCGCGCCAAGAAGCTCGGCATACCATATAATAAAGACAAAATAATAAAAGTAAAAAAGCAAGATAATGAAAAAGATGAATAGTATAGTGAGAAAGCAAAGTGCGTGGGTAAAGAGTGTTTTACTTTTTTACCTTTTTACCTTTTTACCTTTAACTTCTTCTGCTCAGTGCGGAATAGAGAATAATGCCTTTAAGTCTGGCGAGGAACTCGCTTATGACCTTTACTTCAATTGGAAGTTCATCTGGGTGAAGGTAGGTACAGCCGAGATGGATACAAAGATGGCGAAGTTTGAGGGTAAGGATGCCTGGAAGTCATACCTGATTACCCGTGGCAACCCCAAGCTCGACAAGTTCTTCGTTATGCGTGATACCTTGCTCTCCTATTGCAATCCGGATCTCTCGCCCCTCTATTTCCGTAAGGGAGCAAAGGAGGGCGATAGTTATTACGTTGATGAAATATGGTATAGCTATCCTCACGGCAACTGTCAGTTGAAGAAGCATCGCATTACCTCCAGCGGCGAACACCTCTGGAAGACCACCACGTACAAGTCTTGCATCTATGATATGATGTCCATTTTCCTCCGTGCCCGTAACTTTGATGCGTCGAAGATGAAGAAGAACGAGACGATTCCCATGCCCGTCAGTGATGCTATGGGTTTGAGCAACTCTTGGCTTGAATTCCGAGGCAGGGAGAACTATAAGATGAGCGATACGAAGGAGAAATTCCGTTGTCTGGTGTTCTCGTTCTATGAGCGTGATAATGGCAAGAGCAAGGAACTGCTGCGTTTCTGGGTTACAGATGACGAAAACCATATACCAGTACGCCTCGACATGTTCCTTTCGTTCGGAAGTGCCAAGGCGTACCTGAAGTCGTATAAGGGTGTTCGCAGCCCGATGACGGCGAAGATTAAGTGATTTTTTTGTTTATAGTTTAAAGTTTATAGTTTATAGATGATAACCTGGCAAGCCATTCATTCTGCCTATAGAAGTAATCATCTATAAACTATAAACTTTAAACAATAAACAATATACTATAAATCACCTTCAAATTCCTTTATTTTATTCAGATAATACAGACGCAGGTCCTGCCACTTATAGTAGGGCCAGTTGTCAGTATGTGTAGGCAGATAGGCCTCCCGCTCGTTCAACAGGACCTTCACGAGGATATCGTCACCCGTTGTGGGGGATTTGTACTCCACACCTTTCACTTTTTTCGCTTTCGGACGGTAGAACACCAATTGGATGTTGCAGGCCATCGGGAAGATGCGATAGTTGCGCCAGTAGGTATCCAGCTCGTCGAGGTTCTCCACAGCCATACCGCAATTATCCAGCTCCAGCAGACAGGCCAAGGGCATCACACACACTTCGTGGCCGAAACGCAGCGTGGCCTGTGTCTGGGTGACGGTATCAGCTGTCTCAATGATGTTCTTTAGGAGGTTCAGCTGGCTGAAAGGCATCTTTGTGCCAGAAACAGGAGAAGCACCGTAGTCGAGATACCAGCCGACATTACGGATGCGCCACTGGTCGTACACCTCATCGTCAGTGAAGAGCGACAGCAGTTCGATGTCCGTATCGTGGCTCTGCATATTCGCTGCCACTTCAAAGAGACGACGCATGAAATCCCCAGAGGCCACATTATTATAGACCCATTGCTGGTCGTTGAAGAGGGCTTTCATTAGACGCTCTGGGTGGGTGTACTTCTGCTGGGCCTCGGCATATTCCTTGTCGCCAGTCGTCCTTCCCTGTTCCTTGACGACTCCCTCCCAAGGCTGGTTCAGATAATACTGCAGCGACTCACTCACGTCGTTGTGGATCTGGGCCGTGGGGTTGGCTGCTGCCAGTTCCTCACACTCGGCAATCATCGAGAGGATGCAGCGGATAACGACGGTACTGCGGGCGTCGATCTTCACGTCAGGGGTCTTGAAGATCTCTGGGAAGTGCTGGGCCATACGCTTTCCGATGCCGTGATGCTGGCGTTCGCCGACTGTCGTCAGATCACCCAGACGCTTTTCCGTCGTGGGGTGAAAGGCTTCCAGCTTCTGGAGCGTCTCTTCGCCTAACGGAGTCAGTTTCCCTGCCTCACGGGCACTCCTCAGCGTTGTCATGGGCAGCCGGTAGTCGCCCTCCCAGATCAGCCAGCGCGAACCGTGACGGCCATAGTGGCTCATGTAGAATGGTTCATAACCTTTGGGTGCTGGCGTCAATGCCTTGTCCGTTAGCTGACGGTCATAGTCCAGATAGTTACTCCCCGCCAGATAACGGTTGGCGGCAATCTCATCCTTCGCAGAAGTCTCAAAGACAGGCGCATTTTGTGCCTGTGCGGCCATCGAACATGTAATGGCCATTGTTAGTAATACTTTTTTCATAATTATGTCCTATTGATTGGTTTTGAATGCAAAGATACGAAATATTCCATAAAATCTGTGCAATCTGTGGCTTTTTTTGTATCTTTGCACCCAAAGACGAAAACAGACGAAGAATGAGGACGATAATTCACCTAATTATCATATTTGCCCTGCTTTCCATAACGGGGAGCATCAATGCTGCAGACACTTGTGCCGTCAGTAGGATTGATGTCGAGCGCCTGCCAGACTTGAACATCCCCCGTGCTGGGCATGAGGTGTTTTGCGTGAATGGTGAACTCACGGTGGCGGGTGGCCATACCGACGGGTTCTTGCCTACCCCTACGGCAGAATATTACAAAGATGGCGAGTGGCACACCTTTCCGATGACCTATCCCCACGACTTCGGCTTCTCTGTGGTGCTAAACTCTGGGAAGGTGATGCTTGGCGGAGGCTGCGAAGAGCCTATAGGCATAGGCCAGACATACGTGACAGAAACTTACGATCCACTTACTCACTCTTTCAACGGCTTTTGCAGCTTGCAGCGGAAACGCACGCATGCTTCAGCCCTCGAAATTGACAGTGGGCGCGTCGTTGTTGCTGGCAATTGGTATTATGATGACGGCATTGAGTTGTTTGCCGACCCAAAGGAAACGCAAGCAGACTATAACGACTATCGCCTCTTCACATATATAAAAGATGTGTCGGTAGGACGGGCTTATCCCCTGATTCTTCGCACGGCCAAGGATGATGCCCTCATTCTCGGAGGCCATGATCTGACAGGCGATACCCTTTGGACGACTACAGCTTATAGTCTGAAGGGCGATTCTGTCACGATTCCCTTGTTAGAGGAATGGTGGCCAATAAGCAATGATATGGCCCGCAGTTCTGAGAGTTTCATAGGCGATGAGGCTAAGGGCATCTACGCCTATTTGGTGGCAGTTGAAAACCACGATGGTCAAGTGGCAATAGCGAAAGTCATCAATGGGGAGTTTGCGTTGTTGCCCACCGCTTGTCCTGTTCCGATGCAAAGTCACGGAGAGGACATCCGCTATTTTTCTACGATGCTCGTTGATCAGAATGCTGGGCGAGGTTATCTTCTTGGACTCAGCAAGGATTTCCAAAAAGCCCCAGAGAAACCTTGGCGCTGGTATGTGCTTGCTATCGACTATACCAAGCAACCTGCTTCTCTGACGCTCTATTATACTGACCCTCTGCCAGAGTTCAACAGCTACTCACCCATACTGACTCCCGAGGGAAATCTGCTCATCGCAGGCGGTATGTATCACGGCAGTAACTTTACACCATCGAAAAGTGTGCTCCTGCTGCGAGTCGGAAGAAAGCCTGTCGCAGCTGAGAGTGGTAGCAATCTCTGGCAGGTTGCCATATTGGTATTGGCAGCACTGTTGTTCGTCGCCCTGCTTCTATACCTATTTATATATAGAAAGAGGCGTGATAAAGAAACCAAGGAACCTGTCTCGCTGATTCTCCCAGAATCTCCCAACACTGATTCCCTGATGGAGCGTATCAACAGGGTGATGGAAGAACAAAAGCTATATCTGAATAGTGGCCTGAAGGTCTCTGACATTGCTGAAATATTTGGTGTGCATCGTAATGATATCTCCGCCTGTATCAATTCCCAGATGAACTGTTCTTTCGTTCAATACGTCAACCAATATCGTATAGAATATGCCAAACGGCTGATGCGGGAAACCCCAGGCAAGAAAATCTCAATAGTCTGGATGGAGTCGGGTTTTGGCAGCGAACAGACCTTCTTCAAGATCTTCAAAGCGGCCACGGGAATGTCCCCCAAAGAGTGGATATCACAGGGAAACGACTAACGATTTGCAAATTGTTAGTCGTTTTTTGCAAATCAAGAGTCTTTTTACAGTCCTTTTCCCTACCTTTGAGCCATCTTAATCAATCAAACAAAAGAATATAGTATGAAAAGACTACCAAACTTTCTATTAATGATGCTGACAGCTGTGCTGTTGGCAACATTCACTATCTCGTGTTCTGAAAGCGGTTCAGATTCAGATCCGTCAACTACTCCCACACAGCCTCAGACTCCCGTTGCCGAGGGCGACTGGCAAGTAGTTCCCGCTACAGGTGGCACTATCACCAAAGATAGTCTCTCCATTACCTTCCCCAAGGGCACGTTCCCGACAGATACAAAAGTCGCTATCACGGAAATACCAAAGGGTAAAATTGCTGGAGAGCATGAGGCTTCAAGGTTCTACCAGATTACTTTGCCTTGTAATGCGAGTAAACCGATGACTTATAAGATTAAAAGTCATGAGAAAAGTGAAGACATTGCATTTGTTGCCTATTCACCAGGCTTCTGTAAATCAACATTGTCAGAAGCAACCCTTGAGACAATACTTGAAACGAATTATTCCAATGGCGAATATTCTACCATCCTTCCGGCATTCGAGGATAGTGGAGAAAGCCAGAATGTCTATTTTACAATAGGGCTGGGGCGCAGGGTTAGCTATAAATCTGGCAATGCCCGGCCTACCCGTGGTCTTCAAGAGATTATTTTACAAGAAGTATTATATGAAGGAAAAGTGAAAAATGTAGCTTACAAAATAATCTTTCCTTATGAAACGTTGTGCAAATACGATAAGGCAACACTCGTCAAGTTAGAGTCTTTTGCTAAGGATATTAATGATTATATACCAGAAGCGCTTAACAAACTCTTTGACTTAGGATTCAAGGTCAAGGGAGATCGCATTTTAAGGTTTTATTTTGTGCAGTACTCTAAAAATCCAGACCAATGGGGTGGACATAATGAAGATTGGTTATATTATGATTGGAGTTATGTGGCTTTGGGCATTGACAAGATCTTTAATAGCAAAACGGAAACACAAGATATAAGGGGAACAGTCATACACGAAATCATGCACTTTTTCCAGTCAGAATATGATAAACGATGGTCTATCCAAAAAGGCAACCCTTTTCAGGAAACCAACGATTTGACAACAACCAACGAAATGGCAGCCGTATGGAGTGAGCATTTAATGGATCCAGACTTGCAATTGAATACCAAAGAATTCACAAAGAATATTGGAAATCCTATTCAGGTAAACGCACTGACACTTACAAATATACCAGAAGCCTGGTATCCTACTCAACAGGATGCCGCAAAAGCCTATCAAGAACAAGGATATATTTGGGCACCTTTGCTCTATTACCTTTGTTCGCAAAACAGATTCGCAGAATATAAATTCAATAACAAGTCAATTGTTGAGTATCATGAAATCTGGGGGAGATACATCTTTAAGACACAATTGGAGTTGCTGGACGATTGGATTTGGGACGCCCACCAATATTATCTCTTAATTAATAATGAAATTGACCACTATTATTTGGATCTCCTTACGAAAAAGATTATAAAAGGATTCAATCTCTCAGATGCATATCAAAGAAAAGATTATTTAATCGCCCCCGGACTCAAGACCATCGACGACCAGTGGTGTTATCCCTATGGATGCAGCGTTTACAGAGCGTATTTTAATGCCAAAGATATCAAGTCACTGGGAGACAAGGAAATCGTTATCAAACAAAAAACCGAAGGTATGCATACCTATATCATATGGAATCCTATTTCGGATCCTAGAAAAGAAGGGAAATACGAGCTTTTATATCCTGATGCCATAGAAGCTGGTGATTCCATTGTCATCTCTGGTGAGAAGATTATAACAATGACCGAAAATGAAAATCCAAACCTTTATCTTATCACGACCCGGGCGTCTAATAGTACTCTTGATCGCGGGAAAAAGGATTATGTTGCCACAATCGAACTAAGGGATAAGGAACAAGAAAAAACGGCCAGCGTCAGTCCAACCGAACTAACCTTCCCGGCTGAAGGCGGTACTCAGACAGCGACAGTTTCCAGTAAAGGATATTCGAGGTATAACCATAAAATCAGTGATGAATATAAAGAGTGGCTGTCTGCGAAGAACAATCCTGCAGGCAAAATGGATATTACGGTACAACCGAATACCACAGGAAAGGAGCGCATAGGCTACGTCAGGGTTTACGTTTTTAACGACGAAAATCCCACAGAAGCACAGAAGGTCTATTTGAAAGATTCCATTAAGGTGACGCAGGCAGCTAACAAAGAAGAAGAACAGCAGCAAGAATTTGAGTTTGAGCTTGTGAGCGGAAGCGTAAATATGTACTATGCTGTTTTGTGGAGATGGACGAAGGATTTCAAAGCAGGCGACGATGGCGTGACCATTACCCCGAACGGTAAAGGTGCTAAAGTGGTTATCAATCAAGAGGGAACGGATTTGACTTTCACGTGGCATTCAACCATATCTTTCGAGATTGACGACCTGAGTCTTAATGAAAGCAATCAGGCAAGAATCAGTCACTTCAGGTTTGAATTGGAGAAGGATGTTATTCCCTACCAGTATTATGATTTCCACATTGACAGTGGACATGAACTAACAAGAATGGTATCGCCAGCACCAAAACCCTCATATATTGGAGGCCTTTGGACTTACTCCAAGGATGACCTTTCTTATTATTCCAAGTCAACGATACATTATGACAAATGGAGAAAGGATTACTATTCAGATTATGTTGAGCATACTGTAGAAACTGAAACGAGCGAGGTAACTGAAGGAAGTTCTGTTTCTATCGGCCTGTACATTAATAAGAAGAAATGATGTTGCTCACAACTCACCACAACTCACGGACTCACGGGGACTGGTCCTGTAACCCATGGGAACTGGTCCCGTGAGTTCTTAAACAGACGATTCATATCCTAAATATTTGGTTGTTTGAAGAAAAAAGTGTAATAAAAATAGAAACAACATGGAAATAATGAAAAGGCTTCAAAAGAAAGCGATATGCTTGATGAGTTCTGTCATCGTGATATTTGGCTTCATGTCTTGTGAGAAGTCTGGAAGTGATGAACAGATTATCGATGCTGACAATGGCAAGATGATTGAAGTACCAGATATAGATACGTGGGTGAAGGACGATGACGTCAAGGATGGTGACCTGGATTTGTTGGTAGATCTCTCTGTCAAGGTGGAACGCATGCGTCAGGAGTTTGTCTTGATGCTCAGTAACAATGGCGAGGGTGATAAACTCTTCTGTGGCGTGGGCCCTCAGACGGATTTTGATCCGACCTTCAAGCTCATTACAGACATGCTGGAGAAGCAGGATGAATACAAAGCTGCCTTGGAGAATCTTGACAAGACAGCCATACTGAAGCCTACAGGTACACGTGGCTGGGTAGGCAATATCTGGTCTATCCTCACTACAGGAATGTCAGAGGCCGAAAAAGAAAAGGAGAAGGTTCAAGAGATTCTCACGACAAACAATGTCTATGGTAATGCAACGGCCCAGCAGCAGTTGTATGACTTCTATTGTTCACAGGAGCCTGACTATGCCAAGAAGATAGGTGCGAAAGATGCCAAGGAATTCTTCAACAAGTTGAACAATGGTGAGTTAAATAGCTACATGCTCAATATCAGTCACATCTGGCGTGATAAGGGTATTCTCGAGGCAGACAAGGTAAATAGTGCCGTCGGCGACTATGCCTATGCTGCTTTTACAGGTAAGCCAGAATACCTGAATTCTGCCTATCGTGTCAGCAGCAAGGTGGCTGTGGCGGCAGGTGAGCTCTATTTCACGGCTATAGACAAAATTGCAGGAGGCTATGGCGATAAAATCATGGAGTTTGGCGATGCTCTTGAGAAAAAGATCACCAAGCTGAAGCTGATGAAGAAGTTCCTGGAAGGCAAGCCCGACTGGGAAGGTGTCAACAAGTATGTCGTTGACAACTTGAAGGATGATATACAGAATGCTATAAGTGAGGCTCTTGGTGATGGCGATGGTATAGGCAAGGAACTTATTGAGCAGGTATCACAAGAGATTCTTGACTGGGTGGCTGAGCAGTGTACCAGCGAAGACAAAGGTGATGGCTCTGCGGAAGCAAAAGAAAAGATTGCCGAAGAGGCCAAGGCAGATGATGTCGCCATCATCAATATTGAGACCGATTTCAGTTCACAGGGCAAGATGATCATCGTCACAGACGAGGCCACGGGCAAGATTCATGTGGCCACGCCAACCTATGATGGGCATGTGACCATTACGACCACCCCTGGCAATAAGCTTGTAACAGTCATCAAGAAGAATGGTGAACGACTCACCAAGCGGATGACGGCTGTGGCAGGTTCGAACACGCTGGTCATCAAGAGCGAGCAGGCACCTTATATCGACCTGAATCCCTCTTCGATATCCCATGAAGACGATGCTGGCTCAGAGACGGCAGTTGTCCTCACCAACTGCAAATACGTGAAGTTGCGTGTTCCTAACAAGGAGGAATGGTGGAGTGCACAAATGGAGGTTAATGGCAGTGCTGGCAGTGGTCTGCACCTGAGAATCCTCTATAAGGCCAATCTTGAAGAGAAGGAGCGCAGTGGTTCGCTCATCCTCGAAGGCTATAAGGAAAAAGACGATGAGAAGCCTGCTATCACCAAGACAGTCCGCTTCACCCAGGATCCTTACTCCACAAAGTTGGAGCCGATCGATGTCAGCCCGACATCCCTTAGCTTTGGTGCCCAGGGTGGTGAGCAGACTGTAACAATCGATTATAAGAAATATAAGAATTGTGGTGGTTTCAACGACGAGGGCAGCGATGACTGGCTGAAGGTTGTCACAAACAGCGATGGTACCCTTACTGTTATAGCTTCTCCCAACGAGACAGGCATAGAGCGCTCAGGTACTGTCTATGCCTATGCTACCGACCTCGACCATGTCGAAACACTCGACCAGGCAGCCTTCAAGGCTATCCCTGTCACCCAGACGGGAGAAGTAGTACCAGGGAATTTTACTGTAACTTATTTAGTAATTACTCCCAACTGCCATATTGATGAGCCTGCAGCCAATTCAGGAACTTTGGAAGATAGAAGCTATTGGAGTGCAAGGGAATATGCTATGAAACTGTATTGGGTAGATGAAGATAGTGAAATTAAGGTTACAAACACAAATGGAGGTAATTCTTTGCATGTTGAAGGTCAATATAAACATAGTTATACATATGTAGACTCAAGGACCCGGGCCCATGATCCTGGTACGCAGACACAAGAGTATTCATTTTCGTTCGATATTCATAATATTGCAGGAGGCTGGGAGAATAGTGTGATAAACAATCTTGACGTTAAGATGTGTAATAATTGGAATGGAGATGATGGATATAAATTTACAGAAAACACATCTTATTCTGCTTCTAACATTGCATTTGTATCAAAAGGTGGTTATAATTCCTATGGTTTCCACAGCACTGTTGCAACAGGTTTGTTATTTAACAAATATGTAGAACAAGATTCCTGGGGTGGAGGTAGTTATGATAGTGGTTCGCGTGAAGTTAATATGATAAGTAATTCGGAAAACTCCATGGGTGTCAGCATCACACTTGAACAAATAGCATCTACTCGTGGTTTTAGACCACAGATTAGAAAGATTCAATACTAGCCCATGGGTTCACTTCAGTCCCGTGGGTTCCTAAAAAGGCATAGATTTCACAATAACCCCGCTGCAACGGCAGCGGGGTTATTTTTATTGGAGTGAGCAAGCAAAGAATATGATGAAAATGTGCATGCTGAATTTCATTACAAGGATTGATAAATTTTTGATCATAACGTCACTAATAAAACCAATTCATTGATTATCAATAGTTTAAGTAGTGACGTTTAGTGTTTTGTAACATCATTATAACGTCACTTTTTGCTTAAAAATCGAAATTACTTTACCATTTCGATGCTATTTAGAGGCTTTATAATGATATAAAGGATAGGAGTTTGCCATAGTTTACCTAGCCTAAACTGTCAGTTTAGACTAGGTAAACTATCGGTTTAGACTGGATAAACTAACAGTCCAAGCCATTTATGTGATTGACAAACTGCCTTGTTTTCAGAAGTTTAGAGTAAAATTACTTAAATTTTGAAGCGAGTAATGTCAGGTTTTAATCATTTGTGACGTTTGAGTGACGTTATAAAAAAGGCAAACGTCACCATCTAATTTATTGAATTAGAGTATATTAGTTTATCAAGTGACGTTATATAGTAAAATCAGCAAATATTTATAAATGAATATTTTGACGTACAAGCACATAAAGGTAATAATATGTGATTTCACATAATTAGGTTGTATATATGAGAGCAATTCAGATAATGAAGTGACAGTAGCTTCACTTTCCGTAGCTGTCCTGAATCTGGCGGAGGCGGTAGATCAGATAAGACACGACTTTGTACGAGAACGGGAAGTATTTCTGTTCCTTGTAGCCGATGAAGTCATGCATGGTGGCATAGTGTATGAATTCATGCTTCAGGGGATGGACACATTCCTTGAACCAAGGTTTCAGTCCGCGACAGTAGTGTACGATGTAAGGATCTTCGCGGTCGGCAAGGATACGGTCCCACTTGCTGAAGTGGATCTGCCACTGGTCAGTGGGATAGAACCAGTCCTCCATGAAGTTATATTTGAAATCGAGGTATTTCACCTTGCCGCTCAGGATTTTATTGGCAGGATCCTGGTCAGCGTATGGACAGGCGTCAGGATGTTCTTTCATGTATTCAGCCATTTTCTGGCCAATGTTGTTTTGCCGCCAGTAGTCGAGATTGATGAGTTGGACTCCGGCATTGAAGTAAGGCGTGGCCACCTTGTTGAGATTGTGTATGAAGATGTCGTCTCCCCGCTGGTCTTCCACTACACCGCTGGCATAACCGTCAATAGGCGTGTTCCACAGATCGGAGAGGTCATGACGGACGATGATGTCACCGTCAAGGTAGATGACCTTTGAGTCTTCAATCAGGTCGGCAATCATAAAACGGTTATAGGTGGCAAACGTATAGCGCTTGATGAAAGGCAGGTTGTCGTATAGTTCCTTTGGAACTTTTTTGATGATGATCTGCTGCTTATAAATGTTGGCCAGGCGGTCAAACTTGCTGATATTTTCTTCTTTCAGACCGTCGGTAAGCAAGTATATGCGACAGTCGTTCTTCCGGTTGTTTTCGAAAATAGAAGTGGATAATGCCAGACACGGCATGACATATTTGTCATTTAAGCTAAGGGCGAAGTTCATATGCTTTTTGTTTGCAAAGTTACAAATAATCGCAAATCTTTGCAAGCAAAGTGAATAAAAAAACGAGGGTATCATGCAAAATTCATAATTTTTTTGTAATTTTGCGGCTGATAATTATAAAATAGGTATATCATGATACAATCAATGACGGGCTACGGCAAGGCTGTCGTGGCCTTTAAGGAGAAGAAAATCCATGTAGAGGTGAAGTCGCTCAACTCGAAGCAGCTTGACCTGAACACCCGTATCGCACCACTCTACCGTGAGAAGGAGATGGAGATGCGCCAGATGGTGGCTGAGGCCCTCATCCGTGGAAAAGTGGACATGAGTGTGTGGATAGAAAAGGATATGGCCGTGGATCCGACGCCCATCAATGCGGCCCTCGTGGAGAATTATTACCAGCAGATCAAGGCCATCTCTGAAAAGACGGGCATCCCTATGCCGGAAGACAGTTTTTATACGTTGCTGCGGATGCCAGACGTGCTGACGAAGACAGACATGGAGGAGCTGGACGAGGAAGAGTGGCAAACCGTGAAGGGAGCCGTGAAGGAGGCCCTCGACAGCCTCGTGGACTTCCGCAAGCAGGAGGGTGCCGCCCTTCAGAAGAAGTTTACGGAGAAGATTGACAACATCGCCCGTCTGCTGGCATCCATCGAGCCCTACGAACAGAGCCGTGTAGAGAAGATCAAGGCCCGTATCATTGACGGTCTGCAGCAGATTCCTGGTGTGGAGTACGACCGTAACCGCCTGGAGCAGGAGCTGATCTATTACATCGAGAAGCTCGACATCAGCGAGGAGAAGCAACGCCTGACGAACCATCTGAAGTATTTCCGCGATACGATGGCAGAGCCAGCCGGACAAGGCAAGAAGCTGGGCTTTATTGCTCAGGAGATGGGCCGTGAGATCAACACCACGGGCTCGAAGTCGAATCAGGCTGAGATGCAGAACATCGTCGTCAAGATGAAGGACGAGTTGGAACAGATTAAGGAACAAGTGCTCAACGCACTTTAAAGGAGTCAGGAGTAAGGAGAGAAGGAGTAAGTAGATATGAATAGAGGCAAATTAATTATCGTATCGGCTCCGAGCGGGACGGGCAAAAGCACGATTATCTCGTGGCTGATGAAGGAGCATCCGGAGTTGAATCTGGCATTCTCGGTCTCTTGCACGTCGAGAGCTCCGAGAGGTACGGAGCAGAACGGCGTGGAGTATTTCTTCCTGACACCCGAGGAGTTCCGCCAGCGCATTGACAACGGTGAGTTCCTGGAGTATGAGGAGGTCTATGAAGGCCGTTTCTATGGCACCTTGAAGTCACAGGTGGAGCGACAGCTGGAGGCTGGGCAGAATGTGGTGTTCGACGTCGATGTGAAGGGTGGCGTGAACATCAAGCAGTTCTATGGCGACGAGGCCTTGAGTCTTTTCATCCAGCCGCCGTCCATCAACGAACTCCGTCGCAGACTGGAGGGTCGTGGTACTGATGCCCCGGAGGTCATCGACCAGCGCATCGCCCGTGCTGAGTTTGAGCTGACCTTTGCGAAGAAGTTCGACAAGGTCGTCGTCAATGACATCTTGGAATATGCCGAGGCTGATGCCCTGGCTGTCATACAGGAGTTCTTACAAAAGTGAAAGAGTAAAAAGGCGAAAGGGTGAAAAAGAGAACAGGACTCTTCGGCGGATCCTTCAATCCCATCCATAACGGACATATCTCACTGGCTCTGCAACTGAAAGAGCAAGCGGGACTCGACGAGGTGTGGCTGATGGTGTCGCCCCAGAACCCTCTGAAACAGGCTGGCGACCTGCTTGACGATGAACAACGGCTGCAGATGGCCCGCTTGGCGGTGGAGCAGGTGGAGGGCATCGTGGTCAGTGACTACGAGATGCACCTGCCGAGGCCGTCATATACTTGGAACACCCTCGAGGCTCTCAAGCGTGACTATCCAGATCGCCAGTTTGTCTTGATGATTGGCGGCGATAACTGGGAACACTTTGACCGTTGGTATCGGGCTGCGGACATCAAGGCCAACTACGAGATTGTGGTCTATACTCGGACGCCCGGCGATCCTGGATTCATCGACATCTCCAGTACCGACATCCGTCGCAGAATCCGTGAGGGTAGGGGCATCCGTCGGCTGGTGCCAAAAGCCGTAGCCGACTATATTGAGGAAAACAAACTTTATATTTAGAGATAAGTGGAGAGAGGAGAGAAAAATGTTTAATCCGTTGAAGTGGCTAAGATGGCTGTGGGTTCCTATCGCAAAGAATGGCACCTTCTTCGTGTTTATGTTCGCTTTGGGCTGGCTCTGCTGCCATTTGGAGATTATGCCCTATTATCTCAGGAACCGTGGGGCTCAGGCATACGAGTTTACGATACCAGAACTCTTCCTCGACCTCTATATCGTCTGTGTCATCCTCACTCTTATCCGCGCGCTTACCTCTCGCCTCTCGTCAGTAATCTCTCACCTCTTACTACTTACCACTTACCTCTTTCTATATGGTGTGGCCATTGTCGACGTATTCTGCTACGTCCGCTTTGAGTCCACCCTGACGCCAACGATGCTGATGCTCGTCGCAGAGACCAGCAGACAGGAGGCCCGTGAGTTCTTCGTTGGCTATATGAATTTTGCCATCATTACGACCAACGTGGGCTGGATTCTGCTGCTGATGCTCATTCATATCCTTTGGACCTTTGTCCGTCGCTGGCTGAACAACATCCGTCAGCAGATGATTCTGCCAAAGCTGAACGAGGGCGTTGTGATAGGCATACAGGCTGTATTAGGCTGCCTCGTGGCCTGGTGCCTCTACAGTAGCATCAGCCAGACGTGGGACAACAAGGTAGCCATGCGACGCCTCTTCTCCTGCAATACCCTCGGCGAAGTGGAACGAGAACAGAACCGTAAGGATCACGCAAAACTCTATCTGCCCGTCTATCGTCTGGCCTTCGGAATCTACGCCAACAGTCTGGCCGACCAGCAATTAGAACAGTTGGAGATTGCCGGCGGGGAAAAGATACAAGTGGACAGTTGCTGTTTCCGTGTGCCGGATATCGTGCTCGTCATCGGCGAGAGTTACAACAAGCACCACTCCCAGCTCTATGGCTACGACAAGCCTACGACACCCCGTCAGCTGGCGATGGCCGAGGAGGGCTCGCTTATTCCGTTCTCCGATGTCGTCTCGTCGTGGAATCTCACGAGTTTTGTCTTCAAGCACATGCTTTCGCTCTGGGCTGTGGGCGACAGCGGGGCATGGTGCGACAAGCCTCTCTTCCCCGAGGTGTTCCGCAAGGCTGGCTATCACGTGACGTTCCTCACCAACCAGTTCCTGCCCAAGGCGCAAGAGGCCGTCTATGATTTCAGCGGTGGTTTCTTCCTCTGCGACTCAGCCCTCAGCCGCCGCTTTTTCGATGAGCGCAATAAGGTGCTGTACCGTTACGACAACGGGCTGGTGAAAGAGATGCAACAGAGAGATTCCCTCTCTTGCAAAGGCCGTCTGACGATCCTTCATCTGATGGGCTCTCACGTCGATTACTCAGCCCGTTATCCACAGAAGACATTCAGAAAGTTTACACCCCAGGATTACAATCGCCCTGAACTGACAGCTAAGCAACTGCAGACTTTGGCTCACTACGATAATTCGCTGCTCTATAATGACTCTATCCTGAAGTCCGTCACCAACTATTATGCCGATCGCGATGCCGTCGTCATCTATGTGCCGGATCACGGTGAGGAGATATTCGACGACGAACCCTATACATCCGGCCGTCTGCACAATGCCGACATCGATTATCGGCTGGCGCACAATGAGATGGAGATACCCTTCTGGATCTGGGGCTCGCCGCTATACCGGAAGAATCATCCTTACGGTTGGCTGGCGTTACAGGCAGCGAAAGACCGTCCGCTGATGATCGACGCCCTGCCCCATCTGCTGCTCTATCTTGGTGGCATCTCGACACCACTCTATCGGGAGGAGCTGAATGTCATCAGTCCCAACTACGATATGAACCGCCCCCGCATCCTCAAAAGCAAAACCGACTATAACCAACTGAAGAAATGAAGGAGCTGCTGACACGGACAGAGTGTACGGCGATGCGCGGCATCGCCATCCTTGCCATCATGCTCCACAACTACTGCCACTACGTCAAGGGTATCGTGAAGGAGAACGAGTATCAGTTCTTTGATAAGCGTATTGATGGTCTGTGGGAGGCGCTGACGAGTCCTGACGAGTTTCTGCCCATGCATCTGTTTTCTTTCTTCGGGCACTACGGCGTGCCTGTGTTCCTCTTTCTCAGCGGCTATGGCCTTGTCAGGAAGTATGAGAAAGAATCAAGGGGACAAGGCCATGATTCTGGAGAGAATCGCGCGACCAGTCCCCTTGATTCTTTTTCCTTCCTACGCTATCATTATCTGAAACTCCTGCGGATGCTCATCGTCGGCTTCGTGCTGTTCATCATGGTCGATGCTGTCACCCCTGGCCGCTTCCCTTTCCATTGGGACAACGTCATCGCCCAACTGCTCATGTACATCAACGTGCTGCCTGAGCCCGACAAGATCATCTGGCCCGGCATCTACTGGTTCTTCGGTCTGATGATGCAGCTTTACATCGTCTATCGTCTCTTACTCTATCGCCGCAGTTCGTGGTATGTCGTGGCGCTGATCGCCGTCTGTTGGCTCCTGCAGGTCTTCTGCGACCCCGATGGCGACACCATCAACCGCCTCCGCTACAACTTCATCGGTGGTATGCTGCCCTTTGGCCTGGGAATCTGTTTCGGAAGGAGTCTGGGATCAGGAGTCGGGAGTCAGGAGTCAGGAGTCAGTAGAATACTGTTGGGGCAGACGCTCCCGTCGAAGGTAATCTACTGTCTCCTGACTCCTGTCTCCTGTCTCCTCATCATCGCTATGTCCTTCTCCTTCCACTCCTGGCTGTGGATTCCCGTGGTGATCATCATCGGTACGATCGCTTTCGTAAAGGCCCTTCCTGCCTTTATACTCAAGTTCTTCGTCTTCTTCGGCACCTACTCTGCCGCCATCTTCGTGGCCCATCCCATCGCCCGCAAACTCTTCATCACCGTCGCCTGGCAGCGTGATGCCTACGACGGCCTGATGCTCTACTTCGTCGCTGCCATCGGCCTCTCCTGGGCCGTCAAGCAGCTCATCGATCATCTCCCCTCCCCAAAGGAAGTGAAAAGTGAAGAGTGAAAAGTGAAAAATTTGCTGCCGCTCAGAATAATGTTCAATGTTCAATCTTCAATGTTCAATGAAACAACTCTTCGCTTTTGACTTCGATGGGACGCTGACCACCCGCGACACCCTGATCGCCTTCATCCGCTACGCCTGTGGCACGCCCCGTTTCCTCCTCGGCTTCCTGCTTCACGCCCCACTCCTGGTGCTGATGAAGCTGAGGCTCTACTCGAACGGCAAAGCCAAACAGCGCCTGTTCTCCTGGTTCTTCCGGGGGATGCCCATTGAGACCTTCGACGCCCTCTGTCAGTCCTTCGCCAGCACCCATCGCCATCTGCTGAGGCCAGAGACCGTCCGCCTGTTACAGCAGGCCCTCTCCGAAGGCTCAGAAGTGCTCGTCGTCAGTGCCAGCATCGACAACTGGGTGCAGCCCTTCTTCCCTGCCGTCACTGTCTTGGGCACGCAGATCGAAGTCATCGACGGTCGCCTCTCCGGCCGTTTCCTCACCCCCAACTGCTACGGTCAGGAAAAAGTCCGTCGCATCCTCGCCCTCCATCCCGACCGTTCCGCCTACCGTCTCACCGCATACGGCGACAGTCGTGGCGACCGCGAACTCCTCGCCTTCGCTGACGAAGCCCACTTGGTTAGTTAATCTTCAATCTTCAATGTCCAATGTCCAAGAATCCTACAGCCCGAGAAGTCATTGCCTATATGGAGTCGCAGCAGAATGAGTCGCAGCGACAGGTACTCATGCGTTTCTTCAAGACCGGCCCCGGTGAATATGGCGAGGGCGACGAGTTCCTTGGACTCAAAGTGCCCCAGACGCGCGAAGTCGTCAAGAGTGTGGCTAAGGACTTCCCGCTGAGCGAAGTCCCCGAACTGCTTATGAGCCGCTGGCACGAAGTCCGTCTCTGCGGACTGCTCATCCTCGTGGCGAAGTTTGAGAAGCTCGCCACCAAGCGCCTCGAAAACGATGAGGCCGCCATCCGCAGTCGCAACGAAATCCTCACCCTCTATCTCCAATACGCCGAGCGCGCCAACAACTGGGACCTCGTCGATCTCTCCGTCCCCAAGATCCTTGGCCACTGGCTTCTCCTGCCCTCCCGATGCTTTGCATCGCCCAATCCCTCAATCCCGACATCCTTAGACTACAAAATCGCGCTTCTCGACTCCCTCGCCCACAGCCCCAACCTCTGGAAGCAGCGCATGAGTATGGTCTGCACGTGGAAGACCACGCAGCTCGGCGACCCCTCCTGGTGCCTCCGCTATGCCGAGATCCATCTCCACCATCCCCACGACCTCATGCACAAAGCCGTCGGCTGGATGCTCCGCGAGATGGGCAAGCGCATCTCCATGGATCTCCTCCGCGACTTCCTCCGCCAGCATGCCCACGAAATGCCCCGCACCGCCCTCCGTTATGCCATCGAACAGATGTCAGAACAGGAGCGGCAATACTGGATGACGATCCCCGTCAGTCCTGGGAATCGCTAAGCCTGTGGGTAATCACATAGAATACTAGAATTTTGGTACGCAGCGGCCGCTAAAATACTTTTTCCCGCCCGCTGCAATACTTTTTAGCGACCGCCTAAAGATCTTTTAGCGGCCGCTAAAAAATAGTAACATCCCACTAAACTCCCAGTCAACTCCCTTCTCTCTCCCTGTTTGCAGGCACCTTTCTCCCAGTCATCAGCGTTCATTTGCGATGAAGAATCTGCGGAATAAATACGCGAATGTATTCTTTATCGGACAAAATGGAGGATTTGAGGATACTACAGATCTAATCAGACAATTGAAGGCTATGATTTCATATAGTAAATCACAACGTTATATCGTAATCAGTTTCCATAAGCCAAATCATGTTATGAAAACTATTCCGCGAATGAAAGAAATGGAAGATTCTCTCTGTCAGAGTTTTGGAAAGCATTATATCAATTTAAGGGAATATATGGTAACAAATGGACTTGCCGATGCAGGCCTTGTGCCTACCCAAAAAGATAAAGACTCTATAGCAAAAGGCCAGGTTCCACCACAATTAATGATTGATGGCACCCATTTCACAACGTTAGGATATAAAGAGATAGCCACTCTGGTATATTTGAAGATGAAAGAGTTGGGGTATTGAAAAAAAGGACTCAACGGGGTCAGGAGTGTCTGTGTCCTTAATCTATGTGCGGATGGTTAGTGGCTGTCCGCACTTTTTTCGATAAAAGTTTGTAGGATTGGAAATAATTGTGTATCTTTGCCCCAGAATTATAAATTGCACCGAAGATGTGTACAATAACATTATCGTATAATGAGAATGACAGCGTGGCCAGTGAGAAACTTGCCGCTCTTTTGGCAACGGGGCTGTTTATCCAGCATGATGTGCCGGAAGAACTGGACATGGACTGTTCCGATCCGTCGCTCTTTGAGGATGACCCTATAGCTCTGCCAGAAGAGAAGGAAAGCTATACGCCGGAGGAACTCAGGGCTATGCTGATAGATGATCTCAACTCAATATACGGAGTGAAAGATGCAGTATAATTATGCCATCAAGCCTCTTGTCATCAGAAAGGTAAGGTCTTTCTACAGGAATGTGTGCAAGAAATACCCGAATATATATTCCTACTACGACATGCTGAGATACATCAACAAAACTGTTGATGCCATTTATTGCATAGAACAGTCCGTGCCACGACGGAAACCGACAATCGAAAGGTGGAAGAATTGGAATATGGCGCATGCAGGGAATTGGTACTATGCATATTCTATTGACGGCAACACCATCACTATTTATGATGCCTGTCATGCACAGAATATGAAGTAAGTCATCAAAATGTAATAAGGTATGGGAAAGTTTGAATTGATGGCGCTGCCGTATGCGCCGGAGGCCTTAGAGCCAGTGATTAGCCGCGAGACCATTGGTTTCCATCACGGGAAGCACCTTTCGGCTTATGTGAATAATCTAAACGGACTGCTGGATGGCAGCGGGTTTGAGGATGCGACACTTGAGGAAATCGTCTGCAAGGCAACGGGAGGTATCCTCAATAATGCTGGCCAGATCCTGAACCACGAGCTTTATTTCGGGCAGTTTATCGGACAGCCGATAAACAGTGAGCCCACTGGAACATTGGCTGAGGCTATCAGTCGTGACTTCGGTTCGTTCGATGCCTTCAAGGAGGAATTCCAGAAGAAGGGTGCGGCACTCTTTGGCAGCGGCTGGGTGTGGCTGTCTGCAGACAAGGACGGCAAACTCGTCATCACACAAGAGACAAACGCTGCTAATCCTGTTCAGCGCGGATTGAAGCCCCTGCTGACCTTCGACGTTTGGGAGCATGCCTACTATCTTGACTATCAGAACCGTCGTCCTGACCACCTTGCAGCCCTTTGGCAAATCATCGACTGGGATGTCATAAGGGAGCGCTATCAATCATAATACAAAATATGGCAAGTAGTTCGGACTTTGTACAGTATATCGCTGACCAGTGTGGTGGGGCGGGGGAGATAGTGGCCAAAAAGATGTTTGGTGACTATGGTATTTATTGCGACGGGAAGATATTCGGACTAATCTGCGACGACAAGTTTTATCTGAAGCCGACGGATGAAGTCCGGCCGTTGCTGCGCACCATCGAGATGCGCCCACCGTATGAGGGTGCGAAGGATTATTTCTATATCGCCGATGTGGACGACCGCGACTATCTCTCAATGCTGGTACGAGAGACGTGCAAGGCATTGCCAGAGCCGAAGCCGAAGAAGAAACGATAACTAAAAATGCAGGGCTAAAACCCTGCATTTTTGTTATTCCCACTCGATCGTTCCCGTGGGTTTCGGCGTCAGATCGTAGAGCACACGGTTGACTCCGGGAACCTCGGTGATAATGCGCTGGGTGATGTGATGGAGGAGCGGGTAGGGAATCTCCTCGATGGTGGCGGTCATCGCATCGCGGGTGTTCACGGCACGGATGATGACAGGCCAGTCCCAAGAGCGCTTGTTGTCTTTCACACCGGTTGACTTGTAGTCGGGCACGATGGTGAAATACTGCCATACCTTGCCTTCAAGGCCGTTCTTGGCAAACTCCTCACGCAGGATGGCATCGCTCTCACGCAGAGCCTCCAGACGGTCGCGGGTGATGGCTCCTGTGCAGCGCACACCCAGACCTGGGCCAGGGAAGGGCTGACGATAGACCATATTGTCAGGCAGACCGAGCTCCTTGCCGACGACACGAACCTCGTCCTTGAACAGCAGCTTGATGGGCTCTACGAGCTCAAACTGCATATCCTCAGGCAGACCGCCCACGTTGTGGTGAGATTTCACGGGACCTGACTCGACGATGTCGGGATAGATGGTGCCCTGGGCCAGGAAACTGATGCCCTCGAGCTTGCGGGCTTCTTCCTCAAACACGCGGATGAATTCGGCGCCGATGATCTTGCGCTTCTGCTCGGGATCGGCCACACCGGCCAGCTTGTTGAGGAAGCGGTCGGTGGCATCGACATACACCAGATTGGCATTGAGTTCGTCACGGAACACTTTGATGACCTGCTCAGGCTCGCCCTTGCGCAGCAGACCGTGATTCACATGAACAGACACCAGCTGACGGCCCACAGCCTTGATGAGCAGGGCTGCCACCACCGATGAATCCACACCGCCGGAGAGTGCCAGCAGCACCTTCTTGTCTCCAATCTGAGCGCGCAGCTCCTTAATTTGCTCGTCGATGTATTTCTGGGCCAGGGCGGGCGTCGTGATGCGCTCCATATCTGCCGGCCGAACGTTACTTGTACTCATAATCTCAAAAGTTAAGTGAATAATTACTGTTATTTGGGATGCAAAGATACAACTTTTTCCGGTATTATTGCATTTTTAGTCCCATTTTTATGATTTATTATTCTGCTTCGAGCAGGAGTACGCGACTGGACCAGTCGTTCTTCTTAGACCATTCGGGCTCGTTGCGGTAGGGCATTTCGAGGCCGTGGTTCATAAGATAGGCACCGCTGAAGGTTTTGCCTTCGACGTCGAGGGGCTTGAGGTCGATGCGGTTGAGCTCGTGTACCTTATATTTCTTATTAGCATCGAGACCGGCCATTTTGACACGAGGCAGGTGCTCGTTCTGGAACGATTCGGTCTTCCACCAGAAGAAGACACTCTTCGACTTCGATTCGTCGACGTACATCAAAGAGGCGAGGCCGAGTTTGTCGTAAGGCGATACGAGACGATAGAGATCGCCAAATTGCACGATGGGACGGATGCCCTTATACTCGGCGATGGCATTGCGGCAGAGGGCCTTCTCGTCGTCAGTCATATTCTTGGGTTGGATTTCCATGCCGAGGCGTCCGCTCATGGCCACGTCGATGCGGTATTTCATGGCGGTGGTGCGGAAGACGGTGTGGTTGGGCGTGGCACTGATGTGCGAGGCCATAGCGATGGCGGGGAAGAAATACGAGGTGCCCCACTGCATGTAGATGCGCTGGAGGGCATCGGTGTTGTCGCTCACCCAGAACTCGTCGAACCAGGGCAGAACACCCCAATTGGCACGTCCGCCGCCGGAGGCACAGGCCTGGATGGTGAGGTCAGGATACTTGGCACGGATGCGCTGGCAGGCCTTCTCGAAGCCGCGATGGTACTCGATATAGAGGTGGCTCTGGTCGTTCATCGTCAGATACTGCGAACCGTGGTTGAGGATGGGCATATTGGCATCCCACTTGATATAGTCGATCTCAGGATACTTGGTCATGAGGTTATCGACGATGGAGAAGACGAAGTCCTGCACCTTGGGATTGGACATGTCGAGCACCACCTGAGTGCCACCACGACCCAGCACGGGCTCACGCTTCGGAGCCTTCACGATCCAGTCGGGATGGGCCTCGTAGAGTTCGCTGACTGTGTTAGACATCTCGGGCTCTATCCAGATGCCGAACTTGATGCCGTGCTTCTTAGCATCGCGCAGCAGCCCTTCGATGCCCTCGGGCAGTTTGTTCTTATCCACCACCCAGTCGCCGAGCGAACTGTTGTCCGTCTTGCGGGGATATTTATCGCCGAACCAGCCGTCGTCCATGACGAACAGCTCACCGCCCATCGAAGCAATGTCGCCCATCATCTGATCCATGCCCTGCTGGTTGATGTCGAAATAGACACCTTCCCAGGAGTTGAGCAGGATCTTGCGCTCTTTGTTGCCGTGGGCGAGCATGTATTTGCGTCCCCACTTGTGGAAGTTGCGGGAGACGCCGGAGAGTCCGCACTGGGAGAAGCTCAGGGCGACCTTAGGCGTGGTGAAGGTCTCGCCTTTCTTCAGGTGATATTCGGAGTTGTCGGGGTTGATGCCGGTGAAGAAATAGTGGTATTCTGTATCGTCGGTGTCGATCTTCAGCTGGAAGTTGCCAGAGTAGCAGAGGGCAGCACCGATGACGGAGCCAGCGTTCTCACGGCCTTTGCCGTCGAGGGAGAACATCACCTCGGCGTGGTCGGTGTGCGAGTTGCGAGTGCCGTCCTTGTTCTTGATCACCTTCTCACCAGGCAGGAGAGGCTCTTCTACGAGACGGGCCTCATTGGCCCAGGAGCCGTAGAAATGGGAGAGCCACACGTTACCGCGACGGATGGGTAGGCAGATGGAGGCAAACTGCGTCAGCGTGACGGACTTGGCCTCGCCGTTGGTGATCTCCGTCCAGGTCTCAATCATATCTTCGTCCTCATAGGCCTTATAGCAGAGGGCGACGGAAGTCGGATAAATTGGATCTTTCAGCGTAATCCGAGTAATGCCGTCTTTCTTCTCAAGTCCAGTGACAAAGAGTTCCGTGGACATGTTGCCATCGGCGTGCGTCACGGCGATGGCGGCCTCAGCAGGACAGTCCATACCGTAGGCGGGATAGGCATTCATCCTGCCGTTGCGGGGGGCCTGCAGATTCTTGAGGTCGAAATCGCTCAGCTTCTGGCCGAAATACACATACTGTGGCTGTTTGCCGTTTTCTACTTCGAGCACCATCGTCGCGTGTTTCGTCTCGATGGTGACCTGTTCTGCCTGGGCAGCCAGGGAAAATGTAAAAATTAAAAGATTAAATAATGAAAATCTCATATTGTTAGTATTTTAGAGTTTTGTCGTTGCAAAGATACGACAAAAAAGTGAAAAGTGAAGAATGAAAAGTGAAAAAATTTGCTGCCACCAAGTGATTTTGGAAGCAAAGTATGGAGAAAAGGCAAACGAGTATTATCGTTTGCGGGCGATGACGTAAATAATGACGGGGGCGCCGATGAGCGGCGTGACGGCGTTGAGGGGGATGACACCACTCTCGCCTGGGAGGAAACAGATAAGGTTGCAGATGAGGGCCACGACGGCACCACAGAGGATGGTGGCGGGCAACAACACACGATGGTTGTCTGTGGTGAGCAACAGTCGGGCGATATGAGGCACGGCAAGGCCGATGAATGCCACAGGACCACAGAAGGCGGTGGTGACTGCCGTCAACAGGCCAGTGACGATAAGCAGCCAGTTGCGCACCCTCAGGATGTTCACGCCGAGGTTTTCGGCATAACGGTCGCCTAAAAGTAGGGCGTTGAGGGGTTTGATGAGCAGCAGGGCACCGAGGAGTCCGATGAGGGTGACACCAGCGAAAACGGGCATATTCGCCATCGACACGCCACCGAAGGAGCCCATGCCCCAGACCATATACGACTTCACGCCTTCGTCGGTGGCAAAGAAGTTGAGCAGCGAGATGGCGGAGTTGGAGATGTAGCCGATCATGATGCCGACGATGAGCAGCATGACGTTGTTTCGCACCAGCGTAGAGAAAAAGAAGATGAGTGCCATGACGGCCATCGCGCCGATGAAGGCGGCAATCAGGATGGCGGCAAAGCCACCGATCTGGAGGGAGCCAACGGAGAGGCCACCGCCTAACAAGAGCATTACCAGCGCCACACCCAAACCTGCACCGCTGTTGATGCCAAAGATGGAAGGACCAGCGAGGGGATTGCGGAAGGCAGTCTGAAGCATCAGTCCGCTGACGGCGAGGGCACCGCCACAGAGCATCGCCGTAATGGCCTGTGGCAATCGTGACTCAAGCACAATGAACTGCCATGAGGGTTTCAGCGTCTTGTCGCCTGTGAGGATGCTGAACACGTCGGCAACAGGGATGCTGACAGAACCCATCACCAGATTCAGGGCGAAGAGCACCACAATGAGCAGGCCCAGACAGCCGCAATAAACCAAACCCCTCTGCTTCACGTCTATAATTTTTTAATTCTTTAATTTTTTAATTTTCTTGTAGTAGCGTAGCGGTGGGAGGTTGGGAATATCGGGATGGAGGATGTGGATGTAATCGCCTAACAGCCAGTCTGGACGGAAGGGCGACTCTTCATAGAAGAGAGAACGCTCCACGTCGCAGCCATAGATCTCTCCGCTACGGAATGCCTTGAACTGGTCGTAGCCGTGATGTTCGCTAAGCAGTTCGTCGGGGGTGATGTCGTGGTCGCTGCTATAACGGAAAAGCCAGACATCGGCCTCGCCTGCTTTCTCTAAGACCGCCTCGAAAGGCAAAGAAACGCTACCGCTATGTTCATCGTCGGCCCAGGGATAATTGCCGCCGGCATCCTGGATCATCTGGCCGATGGTGCTGCGGCCCCCAGGCACATACCAGACGCTGCCAGTGACTTTGTCGAGGAGGACAGAGGGTGTCTTCGTGGGTACGGTGGTGCGGTGGTGCGGTGGTGCGAGATTACCAACAGCTACCGAAGTATTCTCGTGCCCCCGTGCCCCCGTGCCCCCGTACCACCGATCCCGCAAGGCACAATAACTGCTGTCGACGACGGCAAAGAGGCTGTCGGCACGGGATTCACAACCGAAGAGCATGCCATAGAAGCGCAGCCACTCGGCGCGGGCCAAGGGCGAAGGCTCCATGTATTCAGCACACTCGATAATGGGGATGCCAATCTCTTCCAAACGGCCATAACCCCCGCTGTTCTCAAAGGGCGAGAGGAACAAGGCGTCAGGACGCTGGTCGATGATCTTCTCCACCACAGGACTCATGCCTTCACCCACATCGGTGATACGGCCTGCCTTCACCTGTTCGTGAATCCAGGGAATCTTGATGTACTTCAGATCCGCCACACCAGCGATACTCTGTTCACAACCAAACGACATCAGCATCGCACAATGGACGGTGGTGAACATCACGGAGCGGCGCAGTGGTGTGCGGACGATTGTAGAAAGCGAGGAGTGAGGAGTGAGGAGTGAGGAGTGAGAAATGTTTTGAGGATCGATGCTGTCAGGAACCAGGAGATAGCTGTGGAGAATCTTGCCTTCCTTCCACGGATTCTTCACCACCACCTCGGTATAGTCCTTGTGACGGACGATGCTGAGCTGGGTGGCGTATTTAAGAGAGACAGTATCTCCTGCCTCCTGGGCTGATGGCCCACGGCCACCAGCACAGGAGCACAGGAGCGTCAGGAGCATGACGACTCCAATCCCGCAAAGAGAGGGATTAGTCTTCATCAGCTACCTCGTACTCGATCTCAATGTCGTCGATGCAGATATAGGTCGGAGTGGTCAGACCAAAGTCGTTCTGCTTAGAGCCTTCGAAACCGAAGGAGAGGGCCTTGATGTTCTGGAAGGCAACCACTTCGCTCAGGTCGCAGTACTTCCATTCCTTCACGTAGTCACTGCCCTTGGCGAGGGGAATCTCAAGACGGGCACCGCTTTCGATATCCTCCTGGGCAGGAGTGGGATAAACCACACAGGTCAGGAAGTCATCGGCCTCGAACTTACCAGGAGTCATACCGTCGCCGTTGAGGATGGCATCCACCGTCCAGGCGTCGTTGGTGTACCAGAAGCCCTTCACCGTCACAGGCTTGTCGAAGGTGATCTGCTCACCGAAGGTGTAGACCACCATGAAGTTCTTGCCTTCGTGGGCCTTGCCGGTGATGTTGTTGAACTGGTCGGTAAACATGGTCTCTGCAGCGTAAGTGGTCTCTGTGCGGTTGGAAACGCCAAAGCCACTCCAACTGGCCCAAGCGGGTGTCCAAGTGACAGGGAAGTTCACGATGTCCTCCTTGTAGGAGCATGCAAAAGCCTCAGAGCCGTAGTTGTCGACCTTCTCACCGCTCTCGTCGCCACACCAGATGCCGTCGGCGGTAAGGGGAGCATTCTCGAAGCCGATAGTCTCATAGACAATCTCAGGAACGACGGGCTGAGGCTCTGGCTGGGGATCGGGAATCACAGGAGAGTCTTCGTTTGCTGTACAAGAACTCATTGCCAGGACTGCGCCACAAGCGATGGCTGCAAGTCCGAAAAATTTGTTTGTTTTCATAACTGCTTTTGTTTTTTAATAAGTTAATAATGTGAATTGTTATTTAGAAATGTATTTCTTGCCGTTTTGGATGATTATCGAGGAGCGAGGAGTGAGGAGTGAGGAGTGAGATTTGTTTATGCGGCGGCCTTGGAGGTCATAGGAAGGAGTATTCTCCTGTCTCCTGACTCCTGTCTCCTGACTCCTAATCCCTGTTGCTTCTATTGAAGCCTCAAGATGCAGGTCTTCTGCTGCCTGGATCTCCGTGGATGTCTCGCCCCACCAGTCTGGAGCAGGGCATTTTTGGTTCATACCGCTATAGACCCGCACAAAGTCGATGTGATCAAGACTGACGGGTTGTCTGTTCTCATCGACAGCCCATCCGATGTCGAAGCCGCAGCCCTCGTAGTTCCACGAATCGGCATCAGCCTTGTCCGTGAAGTTAGGCAGGTTATCGGCATAGCCATAACGGAAACCAATGAGCACATAATAGTACTGACTCCAGCTCTTATCTACCGTCTCAGAGAGGTTGAACATATTGTCAGGCAGACGGGTACCCTTGAAGGTCAGTTCGTCAGGGAGCCACAAAGGATAGTATTCCTGCAGATGATTCGCGTAACTGTAGAGGCGGTCTATGGTGCCGGAGTTGCCTTGGTTGTCTGTCCATGGGATGTCACCCATCGGATTCTGACGGTAGGTCACCTCGTAATTATAGATAACCTTGCCGACGCTGTCCACATCGCAACTGCCGCTGAGTTCATACCAAGGGTCATCTGGCAGGCCATTGCCGTTGACATCCTGTGACACCATTACGATACCAGCCTCGTTCATCCCGCCGAACACCTGGTTCGTCATCTCCTGATAGGCATTACCCCAGATGGCAAAATCACGCTGTCCAGGGAGATTGACGACGGGGTGATCGAAATGGAAGGTGACATAACCGCCCCATCCGCCAAGTGAGATAAGGTGGGTATTAGAATAGTCACCGGAGATGCTCTCCGTACATTTGCGCACCATATCGGCCTCCGTGTCACCCTCCTCGTATTCTGGGATGACGTTCACCCATTGCCCAGGGGCCGGACGGTATTCATCCACCGCCTGGATGTACTTCGAGTGCTCTTGCGCACTCAATGGTGAAAAGGTGAAAAGGTGAAAAAGTGAAACACTTATCACCAAACCTTTTCCCGTCATTTTATGATATAATCTCATATTCATTCTTTTTTATTTTATAATATTCACCTTTTCACTTTTTCACCTTTTCACCTTTAAAAACGCTGCGTGCCCTGGGATATCACCCGTCTTGACTTTCCAGTCGAAGGTGCCATCGGCATTAAAGTGCAGCAGTTCGCCGCTCGACACGTAGTTCTTGGCATCCATCAGATAGAAGTCACGCTGCAGGGGATTCACGATGATGCCGTATGGCATACGGATCTTCTGGATCTCCGGCGCCGTAGAGAGGGTATTCGTCACCACCTGATGACTGCGCACGTTGATGATGCCGTAGGTAATGGTGTTCGTCATCGTCACCTCACTCCACTGGCTGCCGTAGAAATACAGCGAGTCACCAACGATGCAGAGGTCGCTGACAGACTGATCCAGATGACCGCCCACTCTCATATTGCCGTTGCCATCGGGCTCCAGCCAATAGATATTGGAAGATTCATCCATATAGTTTCCACGGGAGGTCACCCAGAGCTGGCCATATTTGTCTGCTTTCAGATGGTGCAGGTTCGGAGCCACCTCTATCTTGTCTGTCTCCTGCATCGTCGAGAGGTCAACGACGCTCACCGTACTCTCATAGCCCTGTCCCGTCATACCCTGATAGCCGCCGCTATTGGCCACATAGAGACGGTTACCCAGAATGGCCATCTCCTCAGGCTGATAACCCACGCTGACGGAATCAGTCTTCTGCAGCGTGAGGGTGTCCACCTTAAACACGCTGCCTAAAGGACTTCTACTGTCTCCTGACTCCTGGCTCCCGACTCCATATACCGATCCGACATACGACGAGACGTAGGCAAAGCCATCCTTGAAGGTGACATAGCGACAATTGGGGATGTTGACCTTCCCGATTCTGACGGCATCAGCCGCACGGGCCACCTCCACCTTGTTCGAACAGTTGATGACCAGCCAGAGCCGTGAACCGTAGATCTGACAGTCGTTGCCCACATCACCTAATGACATCACCGTCGAGGGATTGCGTTCGGAGTAGATATTACGATAATAATGTACGGTGGAGTCCTTTCCTGAGAGGTCGAGGTAGTCGAGGGTCGCTTTGTTCGAACCCATATTCCCCTCGTTAAGCAGATACATACCAATGATCTCACTCTTCGTCGTCTTACCGCCCGTGTTGATATCCTCCATCGGCACTATCATCACGTCGTTCCTGCAGGCAGACAACAAGAGGATTATTAACGACAACAAAGACAACTTAGACAACATTCCAGCTACGCCCTCGACCATTGGTCGAGAGTAAAAAAGTTGTCTGAGTTGTCCAAGTTGTCGTTTATTAATAATCATTGTCGTTTTATATTTCAACTGTTAATGAGAGGGCATAGTTCCTGCCAGGCATGGGGTAATTCACGATGACCTCATAGTCCTGATCCAAGAGGTTATTCACCTCTGCTTGGGCAATGAACTTCGTGCGATGCAACATAAACTGATACCGCAGCGACAAGTCGCTGGTGTACCAGGGCTCCATGTGGTTATAGAGGATATTCTCCTGTTCGTCATAACGCTCTCCGGCATAGATGAACGAATAGTTCAGATCCCAGCCCTTGTACTTCAGGCCGAGGATGGCCGATCCCGAGTGCCAGGGGATATAGGGAATCTGGTCGTTGTAATAGCTGTCGGCAGGATCCGTCACGTCACGGGCATCCTGATAGGTATATTGGGCACGGGCCGTCGCCACCCAGTCCTTGCCGATCTGGAGGTCTGCCTCTGCCTCCACGTCGATACCCTTGATATGCACCTTACCCAGGTTGAGCATCGTCCAACGGAACTGCTGACCCTTGGGATAGGCCACAATCTTATCGTGTACCGTATTATAATAGGCATCAAAGTGCATCTCAGCGTGACGGACGATGCCGTGGGTGAAGTGCTTGTTCAGGGCGAAGCCCACATCATATTGTGTGGCCCGTTCTGGCACCAGGTTCGCATTGCCCATATCGGTATAATAGAGGTCGTTGAACGTCGGCATCCGAAAACTCTGCTTCACGTAGGCCCGCAAAGAGAAGAACGTGCCCCGGAAGGGATAGACGTTCACAAAAACTGCCGGAGTCAGTTTTTGAAGTGAAGAGTGAAGAGTGAAGAATGAAGAATTTGCTGCCGCCGAACTATTCTCGTACCCCCGTGCCCCCGTACCTCCGTACCTCCGATAACTATCATTGATAAACGTGGCAAGCAGCGACCCCTGCGCCTTCAGGTGCTTGTAGTCGATGGCCGTGGCGAGGCTCACGAGGTTTGAGATGCGGTTGGGGTAGGCAAAGTTCCAGATGTCGGCATCGAGCTTGTTCCACTTGAAGTCGTAACTCAGCGAGGCACTCCAATTTGGCAACAGTTCGAGCACATTTGCAGTCGAAAAATAGAACTCCTGCTGTTTATAGCGATTGTCGACGGGAAGCTGCGTCGAGTCACGATTCACGTAGTGGGTGTTATAATAGGCATATTTCGCCAGCCAGCGGGTGGCAAATTTGTCGCCGATGCTCTTGTCGTAGGCCGCCTGGAAGAACGTGTTCAGATCCTGTTGACGTTCCCCTCGTTTCCACACATTATTCACAATGGCCCCAGGGATGCCTCGGGCGGAGTAATAAAGATAACCCTTTATCTGCCAACTGCCCTGCCACAGACGGCCATAGAGGTTCGCCTCGATGCGCTCTGCGTGGATATCGCCGTTCTGACGGACAGCCGTCGTGTCCCAGGCCGTCGTTCCGTCCGGATAGCGACGCTCATAGTGGAACTTATACTTTCCGCTGGCCGTCAGGAATCCGGCACTCACGCTGCTGCTCACCGTTTCCGACAGTCTCTGTTCCCAAAGCGCCGACAGCCGTAGCATATCACTACTCCCATACTGCGCCCTGAACCGCAGATGAGTATTCTCGTACCTCCGTACCCCCGTACCTTCGTACCTCCGAAACTCGGGCTCCCTGGTTCTGATATATACCGACCCCGCATTGCCGAAGTCTGAGGCAGGCTGGAAGATGGCACTCTTCTGACCATTATAGAGCGTGATCTCCTCCACGTTGTCGAGTGAGAACTGTCCGAGGTCTATCTGGCCGTTCTGGGCGTTGCCCAGTGCCACACCGTCGTAACTGATGCCGAGGTGATGGGTACCCATCGAACGGATGTTCACCGTCTTGATGCCTCCCACGCCGCCATAGTCCTTCAGCTGGATGCCGGAGAAATAGCGCAGAGCGTCGGCCACGGTGTGGGTGCTCAGCCGTTCCAACAGCTCACCGTTCAGCTTCTGGCTTGGTACCACTTCCCGCATGGCTGGCTTCGACACCACCACAATCTCCCGCACATGCTGTACGGAGTCCAACTTGCCTTGGGCAAAAGTGAAAGGGTGAAAAAGTGAAAAAGTGAATATAAGCGGCAGAATCCTCTGCCACCAAAGCATTCTACAGACTCCAGTCTCTTGACTCCAGACTCCTCTCAAATACTTTTTCACCTTTTCACCTTTCCACTCTTTCACCTTTTCAATCTAACCCCAGAGATCGATAGGCGGCATCGTTGTCATCGGCAGGTCTTCTGACTTACCGTCTGGCAGCAGACGTCTTCCCGATAATCTCAGTGACTTCGTGTCTGCTCCGATAAGGACGGCTTACAGCAGCGGGACTGTCCGGGATTCTCACCCGATTCCCTTTTCATCACCCAAAGGGTGAACCGATTTCGGGCACAAAGGTAATAATAAGTAAGCGAAACACCAAAAAAAATTTAAAAATTCAAGTATCTCAAGTAATTTAGACCACGAATTTCACGAATTTCACGAATTTATTTATGCGCAGCCAATTCGTTTAATTCGTGTAATTCGTTGTCGTTCTATACTCAAATTCTTAGTCCGAACCCCGCTATAATCCATCGTCCGGGCTGTTCCACGAGTCCATAGTCACGGTACCGCGTGTCGAAGAGATTATTCGACTCTACATACACCTTCCACTTCGGCTGTTGCCAAGTCAGACGGGCATCAACGAGGGCGTAAGGCTCATAGTCGCAGACCTTTCCATCGAAGTCTGTATAAGAGCCTACGCGGTCCTGCCAGCGGAAGTCCAGACCGAGTGTCAGATGCTTTATAATGGGCATCCTGGCGTTGGCCACCAGTTTATGCCGAAGGTACTCAAGGGCATACTGCGACACGATTCCCTCTTCCTGCTCCTTGTCCTGGTTGATGTAGCTGTAGTGACATTGAAGACTGAACTTTGACCATTGACCATTGACCATTGACGATTGACCATTGGGCATTGGGCATTGAAGATTGAACCCGACTTCCACACCGTAGCTGTTGATGGTGGTGTGGTTCACGCTCTGCCAGACGGCTGCGTCGCCCTGCGAGGTGTCCATGATCCAGTCGATCATATTGGTGCCGTGATGGTGCCAGAGGGTACATTGGACATTGAACGTTGAAGATTGATGATTGATGATTGAGCATTGGAGTCCGAGCTCGACGGCACTCATCTCCTCGGGCTTCAGGTGAGGGTCGGCACTATAGCCCTGAACCTTATAGTACATCTCCGTAAACGACGGCATCCGCAACGAGGTGTTATAACTGGCGTGGAGCGTCCAGTTAGGGTGGGGACGGTAACTCACGTCCACACCAGGATAGACCCTCAGATTCATATCGCTCCACGTGTTCCTGGTCGCCACGAATCCTGCCGATACCGTCAGATCTTTCAGCAACAGGTTCTGCTCCACGTAGGCACTGATGTTCGTGCGGTTCAGGCCGAGCGTATAGTCACGGTCTGTGCCACAGATATGTATCGGCTTCTTCAATGGCTCCCCTAAGTTTCCGCTGACCAGATCCTCGTTTCTCACCTCAGCCCCAAAGGCAGTCCTCATCCTGATTCCTGCCTCCTTACTCCTTCTCTCCTTACTCCTTCTCTCCTTCTCCTTGTCTCCTGACTCCTGACTCCAATCAAAAAAGCCGCTAAGGCTAAAGCCATAGACGTTTGTGCGGTTATAGTTGAATGCCATTTTCTCCGGCTGTCCGCGATAACCCTCATAGCGGTCCTGGTTCTGATTCCAGTAGATGTTAGGTGCTATATGCAGCTGGCCCCATCTGGTCTCGCCTTGTAGGGCGGTATAGAACTTGGTGGTGTGTTCATACTGGTTGTCTGCCTGCCATTTCGGCGAGGCCCAGAAGGTACTCGATCCCCAGCCCTTGTCGGTCATCCCGGCGTGCCAGTGCAACTGTAGGGTTCTGCCCTCGTACTGTCCCTGATAGAACGCTTTCCCTCCGCTGAAGTCCGTATTCAGCCCTCCGTCCTTCGCCCGGCTCCATCCGTCGCATCGGCTGTAGTTGGCAGAGAGGGTAGTAACAGGAGAGAAGGAGTAAGGAGAGGAGGAGTCAGTAGAATACCTCATTCCCACCTGTCCATATCCGTATGACCCACCTTCCGTATGCAGTGTAATCTCCTTCTCTCCTTCCCTCCTTACTCCTTCTCTCCTTCTCTTTGTCACCACATTAATCGCCCCCACGAGCGACGATGTGCCGTAGATCCTCCCCGCCGGACCCTCAATCACTTCTATCCTTACGATGTCATTCAGATCCACTGGCAGATCCATCGCGTTGTGGCCCGTCTGCGGGTCACAGATGTTGATGCCGTTGAGCAGCAGGATAATCTGTTCCGAGGTGCCGCCACGGATGGAGATGTCCGTCTGGGCACCGATGGGTCCTCGTTGCCTCACATCCACGCCGATGGCGTATTTCAGTAAGTCGTTGATACTTTGTACTGGCGCCTGCGCAATAGCCTGGCGGTCCAGTACAGTCACCATTCTCGCAGCCTGACTCTTCGTCAGGGGCGCCCTCGATCCGGTCACGCTGACCTCCTCGAGCATCATCTCGCGGGCCGTTGTCGTCGCAGTAGAGTCCGTCACCACAGGATCCGTGCTGACACTCTCGGCTGAGGCGTATGTCAGCGTCGCCACGGAGAGCACGCTGCACACCACCTCCCTGCCCAAACAACTGAACAGCGAGTAACCCTTGTTCCCGAACTGTCGGAACACGAGCACTTGGCGCTTGTTGAATATCGGTTTGTACATAATTGGCTGCAAAATTACACATAATTTTCTATTTATCACATGCGAAGTAAAAAAATGTGCAGAAAATAATGATAAAACGAAAAGAGGGCCGTGCCACGCCGGAGTCCTTCACCCACGGCACCTCCGACCAGCGCAAGCGTTGGCTGAAGCGCGGCTACGAGACAGGTGACATGCGCACCTCGACCTTCAACGTACAGAACTACAACGACTTGTAGTAACTTTATCAAAAACACGGCTTCCCATGCATTTAGGAAGCCGTGTCTTTGATAATCATAGTTATTGTTCATTTGATCATTTGTTCATTTGTTCATTTTCCTGATGCGTTCGTCTATGATCAGGTCAATGCCGACAGCCGAACCAGCGTATATCAGACATTGGGCGAAATACCACAGCACCGAATCGTGTATCTCTCCGACGGGAGCCGTCCAGAATGCGCAGAAGCACAGGGTGACACCCATGACGAGCATGAATGCTGCGGATATTAATTTGAATGATTCTTTGTACTTCATACGACGTTTATTTTAAGAAAATCCCCGCAAGGATTTCCTTGCAGGGGTATGACGAATAGCGGTCTTCCGATTAAGGCTGCGGTGCGACGTAGTCGAGCGGCTGGAGGATGCGCGTGTACGTGTTGTAGTGCT
>ONCZ01000006.1 GCA_900316445.1 uncultured Prevotellaceae bacterium
CGGTGCTGGAAATCGATGCACACCCAGATGCCACCGTCCATGCGAATGGCGGTGCCTTTTTTAATGTCTTGTGAATTAATCATATACCTATAAATGTTACTTTTGTATCGTTTTCGGGTGCAAAGTTACTGCTTTTTTGGAAAAAAACATAAAAAGTTGCACTAAATTTCTCATATTTCTTGCGTAATTCAAAAGAAATGAGTACTTTTGCACCCCAAATCGTTGAATTTGAACAAATAAATAAGTATAAAAAGCAATGAAGAGAACATTTCAGCCGCACAATCGCCGTCGCGTTAACAAGCACGGCTTCCGTGAGAGAATGGCCACCAAGAATGGTCGCCGCGTACTGGCTGCCCGTCGTGCTAAGGGCCGCAAGAAGTTAACGGTTTCTGACGAGCGTCACGGAAAGTAATTCCTGTCGCCAATCAGTGAAATTTGAACGAAACAGAGTGAAGTGGAGAGCAATCTTCACTTCTTTCTGTTTTTTATACCTCTATAATTTAAATTTTTCACTTTTCACTTTTCACTTTTCACTTTTTTTCGTACCTTTGAGCTTTGCTCGAAGATACTTTCGCTCGAAAATGAAAATAAATTGCATTTTATTTTGCATTTTGCTCGCTTATTCGTATCTTTGCACGTGAGAAATCAGAAACGAGATGAAAGTAAAGGAATTCTTCGGTAAGTTTGGGAGTGCCTTTCTGTGGGGAAACCTGTTGGCGATGCTGATAGTCATCGTGCTTTTGGCACTGGGTGTGAAATACGGACTCGACTGGTATACCCATCACGGTGAAGGCGTCAGGATACCTAAGGTGGAGGGCATGGACTATGGTAAGGCCCGCAGTCTGTTAGAGGCCCACGGCCTGAACATCATGGTCAGCGACTCTGGCTATAACAAGGCGATGGCAGCCAACAGCGTCCTGATTCAGAATCCGGGTGCTGGTACGACGGTGAAGTTGGGACACACGGTCTATGTGACGGTCAACTCCCCCTCGTCGCCTTCATTTGCCATCCCCGATATCGTCGATAACAGTAGTTTCCGTGAGGCAGAGGCAAAGCTGATGTCCCTGGGCTTCAAGCTTACGCCTCCTCAGGAGGTGGCTGGCGAGAAAGACTGGGTTTATGGTGTGCTCTGTCGTGGACGACGGGTCTCTGCTGGTGAACGTGTCTCTATCGACCACCCGTTGACCCTGATGATAGGCAGTGGGGAATATGATTCCGATGAAGAAATCGATTATATAGAACCCGAATACCGCCTGATGGAGAGCGGCAACGTGGACGAGTTTGAGGAAGTGGTAGAGTGATCAAGAATTAGTGAATTAGAGAATTAGAGAATTGGACTACTTAGATGATGAAGAACTGGATCTGATGGCCGATGCTGATGCCGATGAGCAGGCGGATGACGGTCAGCTCTATGAACACTTCCGTATAGAGGTGGACAAGGGGCAAGACGCTGTCCGTATCGACAAGTTCCTCTCCGAGCACCAGCCGCACTCCAGCCGTAACCGAATCCAGAAGGCAGCCGACGCAGGTTTCATCCATGTCTGCACGGCCGAGGATATCAAACAGGGACGCAGTTCCCGACCTGTGAAGAGCAACTACAAAGTGCGTCCTGGTGATGTCATCACCTTGATGCTCGACCGTCCGCACTACGACACAACCATCACTCCCGAGGATATTCCCCTCGAGGTGGTCTATGAAGACGATGAAATTATGGTCATCAACAAGCCCGCAGGTATGGTAGTCCATCCCGGTTGTGGCAATTTCAGTGGCACGTTGGTTAATGCCATCGCTTGGCACCTGAAGGATCTGTCCACTTACGACCCTAACGACCCGGAAGTTGGACTCGTCCATCGCATCGACAAGGATACCAGCGGCCTGCTCGTCGTGGCGAAGACACCAGATGCGAAGACCTCGCTGGGCAAACAGTTCTTCAACAAGACCACCCACCGCAGTTACAATGCACTGGTTTGGGGTAACTTCGTGGAAGACGAGGGGAGGATAGAAGGCAATATCGGACGTGATCCGAAAGACCGTCTGCGGATGGAGGTGTTTCCTCCTGAATCGGAGATTGGCAAGCCTGCCGTCACTCATTACAAGGTGCTTGAACGTTATGGCTACGTCACCTTGATAGAGTGTATCTTGGAAACGGGGCGCACACATCAGATCAGGGCCCACATGAAGCACATCGGCCATCCGCTGTTCTGCGACGAGCGCTATGGCGGAACGGAAATCCTCCGTGGTGAGCGTACAGCCAGTTATAAGGCATACATCCAGAACTGCTTCAAGCTCTGTCCGCGACAGGTGCTCCATGCCCGCACTCTGGGATTCGTCCATCCCTCGACGGGCCGGCAGATGGACTTCACTTCTGAGTGGCCTGCCGATATGACGGCCCTCATTGAAAAGTGGCGCAAGACCTACCCCCAACCCCTCCCAAAGGGAGGGGAGTTTGAATAGACTCAGAATTATATATAATCACATATAAATATGGAAAATAGGAATAATATAAGTAATCAAGCCCCCCTCCCCTCGGGAGGGGTCGGGGGTGGGTTCCGGACCATTGCCATCGTTTGTGGTGGCGACTCATCCGAGCACGATGTCTCGCTGCGCTCGGCACAGGGACTTTACTCCTTCTTCGACAAGGAGCGTTACGATGTCTATATTGTTGATATCAAAGGTCAGGACTGGCATGTTGAGCTGCATGACGGAACGACAACCAAGATCGACCGCAACGATTTCTCCTTCGTCGAGGACGGCAAGGCCAAGTTATTCGACTATGCCTATATCACCATTCATGGCACTCCGGGTGAGAACGGCCTGTTGCAAGGTTACTTCGATCTGATTGATCTACCATACAGTACCAGTGGTGTGTTGGTTGAGGCTATGACCTTCGATAAGTTTGTGCTCAATCAGTATCTGCGCAGTTATGGTGTTAGCGTGGCCGACTCCCTGTTGATTCGCAAGGGTTACGAGGAGTTGGTGAGCGATGATGAGGTTGAGGAACGTATCGGTATGCCCTGCTTCGTCAAGCCTGCTGCTGACGGATCGTCGTTTGGCGTATCCAAGGTGAAGAACAAGGATCAGTTGGCTCCCGCCATCCGTAAGGCGATGTTGGAGAGTCCTGAGATTATGGTCGAGAGTTATCTCGAAGGTACGGAGATTACCCAGGGCATTTACAAGACCCGTGAGAAGACCGTCATCTTCCCCATCACCGAGGTGGTGACGAGCAACGAGTTTTTCGACTACGACGCCAAGTACAATGGTCAGGTGAAGGAGATCACGCCGGCACGCATTGCTCCAGAGATTGCCGACCGTGTGTCGAAGATTACCAGCCACATCTACGACATCCTCCATTGTAATGGCATCATCCGCATCGACTATATCATCTCTCCTGAGGGTAAGATCTCGATGCTTGAGGTGAATACCACACCAGGTATGACTGCCACCAGTTTCATCCCCCAGCAGGTGCGTGCCGCCGGCCTTGAGATGAAGGATGTCCTCTCCGACATCGTTGAAAACTCTTTTTAATTGAGAATTGAGAGTTGAGAATTGAGAATTATGATTACCCTAATCCCTTGAGTTGTGCTACAGAGGAAAGAGAATATTATTTTGGCAAAGACGGATGCATTCGGTAATCGTATTCTCAAACTTTATCAGTATCTGATTAAAGAAAAGCAAGAGTTTATACTTTCTAAACAAATACTGAGGAGTGGGACCAGTATTGGAGCAAATACCGCAGAGGCTCGAAATGCTCAAGGAGAAAAGGATTTTATAAATAAACTGAATATTGCATTAAAGGAAGCGGATGAGACAGAGTATTGGTTGAAGAAGTTACAATCTGGTGAGTACATTTCTTACTCCATGTCAGTATGAGTCAATGCATAATGACAACGAGGAAATCATTAAGATTCTGACAAAGATAATAAAAACGATGAAACAAAAAATCTTATAGTTCATGGAGTCAGGTAATCATAATTCTCAATTCTCAACTCTCAATTCTCAATTGTCAGAGTTTGATGAGATTCGGCCTTATGAGCCGGAGGAGATGAAGCAGGCGTTCGAAGACTTGCTCAACGACCGCCAGTTTAATGTGCTGATGAAAGGCTTTGCCCCGTGGCTGCCGAAAGGCGTCCGCAACGGACTGCTGCGGCTTGCCTTCATAGGCGTCAAGACACCGCTCGACTTCCAGTTGCGGTTTATGAAACCCATCGTGAAGTATATCATCCGTAAGCATACCGATGGCTGTACATTTGACGATACAGCTCTTCGGAGGTACGGTGGCACGGTGGCACGGGGGTACGAGAATACCTCTGCCGCAGACATTTCTCGCACCTCCGTACCCCCGCACCCCCGCACCTCCGAACGTTTTACGTTCGTCTCGAACCATCGTGACATCGTGCTCGACTCTGCCTTCTTGGATTTGAAACTGGTTGAGAAGGATTATCCCACCACCGTCGAGATCGGCATCGGCGACAACCTCCTGATCTATCCTTGGATCAAGAGGCTCGTCCGTATGAACAAGGCCTTTACCGTTCGCCGTGGTCTTTCCCTCCGTGAGACACTCGCTGCCTCACAGCTCATGAGCCGTTACATCCATTTCGCTGTGACACAGAAGAAGGAGAACATCTGGCTGGCCCAGCGCGAGGGTAGGGCAAAGGACTCCGACGACCGTACCCAGGAAGCTGTGCTGAAGATGCTGGCGATGGGTGGTAACCTTCAGGAACTCAATATCGTGCCCCTGACCATCAGCTACGAGTACGACCCCTGCGACTATCTCAAGGCCCAGGAATTGCAACAGAAACGCGATAACCCTGCCTTTAAGAAGTCCCGTCAGGATGACCTCGACAATATGAAGACTGGTATCTTTGGCTACAAAGGCCGTGTGCACTATCATTGTGCAGCGCCCATCAACACATGGATCGAAGAACTCTCCGACCTTCCCAAGACGGAGTACTATAAGGCGGTGGCAGAGCGGATGGATAAGGACATCCATCAGGGTTATGAGTTGTTCCCCTGCAACTATATTGCCCTTGACGAACTGCACGGCGATGCTTCCAATGCCGCTCACTATACGAAGGCCGACAAGCAGCGCTTTGAGAACTACCTCGCAGGTCAGATGGTCAAGATCACACTCGACAACAAGGATGAGGCTTTCCTCCGTGAGCGCATCCTCACGATGTATGCCAATCCGTTACTCAATAAACTTGCTGCCGTATGAAGTCCTTTCTTCGTCTGATAGTAATCATAATTCTCAACTCTCAACTCTCAATTCTCAATAGCTCCTGCACTCAGGACGGCTATGACAAGGGCGAGGGGCAGTATTCTTATTTGCGTGGCGACTTCGTTGAGGCCTATATTGGAGCAGACAAGAATATGGTATCTCTCATGACTGATGAGGGTGAGACACTTCCTTTGTCACAACCCCATACCGCCAAATGGATTACCCGTTCCGACACCGTCTATCGCTGTATGTTATATTATAATAAGGTACGCGATAGCAAGGGACAAGATATGGCTGAGGCTATATCCGTCGGTGAAGTGCCTTGTCCGGTGATTATCCCTTTGTCAAAGCTTGAAGTGGAGATGAAGACTGACCCTGTGAAGTTCGAGAGTGCTTGGATGAGCAAGACGGGTAAATATATCAATCTCAGTTTTGCCCTGAAGACCGGCACGACAGAAGATGAAGAGGCCATTCACTCCTTGCGGGTCGTACAAGATACAATTTTGACGAATCCGGACGGCACCAGCACCAGCTATCTCCGTCTATATCACGACCAGGGCGGTGTGCCGGATTACTATTCCACACAGGTCTATGCCAGTCTCATCACCTCAGAGATCCTTGCAGATTCCGCCTGTATCTCGATCAACACTTACAAGGGAATTATCACGAAGGCTTTCCAGATAAAGAAGGAATGATGAAAATCAGAATCGTCCTGTTCGTCTCCGCGGTCCTCGCAGTCTTCTGCTTTTTCCAGTTCTGGTATCCCTACCATTTCTTCTATTACGAGCAGAACCAGATATTCCTTTGGGAATGGGAATACGTATCCGGCTATTACCAGAGATCAGGGGGATTGGCATCCCTGATAGGTGATTTCCTGACACAGTTCTACTATTACTTGTATGCCGGGGCGACGATTCTGACGCTCTGCATCGCACTGGCTGGCTTCTTGTTGTATCAGACGCTGACAAACCTGAAAGTAAATCCCTGGATAGCCTTGGCATCAGGACTTTGTGTCATCGCATGGTTGACCGTATGCCATTTCAGCACCAGCTATAAGTTGTCATCTACCATTTGTGTCATTGGCTGGCTGCTATTCTTTTGGGCAGTCTCTGCCATCCGGACCAAATGGCTGCGTCTGGTGTGTTTTCTCATCATATTATTCCCGTCTTATCTGCTCTTTGGCACACTGAAAACGGGACGCATTCAACCACCTGACTTTGTCTTGGAGAAAGACTTCGCCGTCGATAATGAATACCGTTTCGGCAACTATGACAAGGTGCTCGACATCGTCAAGAACTCTGATGGCTGGACAGCGCAGATGCAGTTCTTCTATAATCTCGTCTATGCCCAGCGCGGTCAGCTGCCAGAACATTTGTTCGACTTTACTCCCAACAATTTGGGCACATTTGAGAAGATCGGTCCAGAGACACCCCGTCTGACTATCATCAACATGAATGAACTCTATTGGGCCTTGGGCGACATGACCTTCACAGAGCGTGCGGCGATGATGACCAATGTCTTTGCCCCTGAGAACCGTAATGTGCGGATGATGAAACGCCTGGCAGAATGTAATATCGTCAGTGGCGACAGCATCGCAGCACAGAAATACCTCCGCATACTCAGCAAGACCTTCGTCTATAGCCGTTGGGCAGAGGCAACACAGCAACAGCTGGCTCAAGGACATCTTCCTCCCTATCTGGCTCAGAAGAAACCCTTCGTCAATCATCGCGACACCATCACCATCAGCGACAATGCCCACTTCCTGATGATGCAGTTGCTGGATCACAATCCGGACAATATGATTGCACTCGACTATATCCTCTGTAGTGATCTCCTTTTGAAAGACATCACGAACTTCAAGCGTGACTATGACCGCTACTGCGCTGATAGTCCACGACTGAAGCCCTTGTATCAGGAGGCCTTGTGCATCTGGTTGGCTGGCACCCAAGCTTCACAGGAAGAGTGGCAACGATATATCAAGATGAACGATGTGATGCAGCGGTTCGTTGAGTATAACAATCAGCGTGGCAATCCCCGCTTCAAGGGGACTTATTGGTATTATTTTGACAAGATAAAAGCACCGGAGATATAGTTTATTGTTTATAGTTGTTTATAGTTTATTGTTTATAGTTTATAGATGATTACCAAGATAAACAGAAATGGAGGCAGGAAGGGCATGCGAGGTATTCTCTCACCTCTCACCTCTTACCTCTCACCTCTCATATTCCTCATCCTATTATCCTGCACGCCGACTCCAGAGAACGTGCAGAAGAGGCATGACCTGCCTCCAATCTATCCGGACTACTGCGATGTCACTATCCCGGAGAATATCGCACCGCTGAATTTCCTGCTTCGGGCCGATTGTGAGGCCGTCGAAGTGAAGGCTGGGGATTTGAGTATCAATGCCAGGGGCAATGAGGTCGTCTTCGATATTGACGACTGGAAAGACATGCTTTCTCAAAATGCAGACAAGGAGATTGAGGTTACCGTATCGGCCTTGATCGATGATCAGTGGATTGAGTATCAATCCTTCCGATGGCAGGTTGTCAAAGATAAGATTGATCCCTATCTCACCTATCGTCTGATAGAGCCCGACTACGAGATCTGGAACCAGATACAGATTCAGCAGCGTTGCATAGAGAATTTTGAAACCAATGCCCTCGGTCACTATGAGCAGTTGGAAAACCGTTGTATGAACTGCCACACCTTCGCCAACCAGGATCCTCAGCTCTCGATGATGTATGTCCGTGGTCCTGGTGGTGGCGCTATTCTGAATCAGCATGGTCAGCTGAGTAAGTTGGATATCCCGGGCAGCGTCTATTTCGGTTTCAGTCCTTCCGGGCGCTATATCACTTATTCCACCCAGAAGATCATTCCTGCTTTCCACAGCAAGCCCAGCAAACGCCTCGAAGTCTTTGATGCCGGGTCGAATGTCTATGTGGCCGACATGCAGGAGCATCGCATCATCTCTTCTCCGTTGCTCAGCGACAGTCTGAAGTTCGAGACCTTCCCCACCTTCTCGCCAGACGGCAAATACATCTACTATTGCGTGGCCGACAGCGTCGCCCTGCCTCGTGATATCAAGAATCTTCAATACCGCCTCGTGCGCATCCCCTTCGATGAATCCTCTGGTGCTATCGGCATACACGTTGACACTTTAGTATCCTCTCACCTCTCACCTCTCACCTCTCACCACTCATCAGTCTGCCATCCCCGCATCAGCCCTGACGGCCGTTATCTCCTCTATACCGTCGCCGACTATGGCACCTTCCCCATCTGGCATCCGGAGGCAGACCTCCAACTGATGGATCTTCAGACTGGTGCCATTGACACCCTCGCCATCGTCAACAGCGAGAAAAGCGACACTTATCACTCGTGGTCATCCAACAGCCACTGGTTTGTCTTTGCCTCGAAGCGCGACGATGGCCTCTATGGCAAACCTTACTTCTGCTATATCGACAAGGACGGCAAAGCCCACAAACCTTTCTGTCTGCCGCAGGCGCATCCGACGTTCTACGACAACAATCTGAAGTCATTTAACGCCCCCGAACTGGGCAAGGGAAAGGTGCCTTTCGATGTCAGCGACGTCGCCAAGGCGATGAAGCAGGAGAGTATTGTTTTCTCCCCCTGAGTAGGGGGAGTAAGAGGGGGTCTGAGCAAACGCATTGTCTGAGGCTGATCAGACCACCCCTAACCCCTCCTACTCAGGAGGGGAATTTATTTCACCTTCGTTTCTGTGCGCTTGTCGGAAGCGATTTCGATGCCGGCTTCGTAAGCATCGAAGTCCACTTTCGTCTTTGTGAAGTCTGGCGTGTTGAATGAATAGAGGCTCTTGCTATAGTATTCCTGGGGATTGCGTTGAGGCAGCAGGAAGGGCTTTGACAACTGTCCCTTATCGTCGATGCTCGCCAGATAAAGGCGGCTGTAAAGTCCGTCGCCACGTCGGCTGGTGAAGACAATCCAATGAGAATTCACGTTCCAGTTATGGTAACTGTCGGCCTTGTCGCTATTAATCTCATTCATCTCGCGGGCTTCGCCTGTCTGCAGGTCCAGCAGCCACTGGTCACTCTCGTTGTGCCAGATGGAGAAATAGCCGTAGTCCATCAGCGTGAACAGGATATACCTGCCGTCGTAGCTGGGACGAGGCCAGGTCAGACTCTTCCCCATCGCCACGGCGTTGAAGAGCGTGTCCACCTGTTCTCCGAACTTCCCCGTCTCAGGATCGAAGGCAATCTTACAGAGATTATACTGTTCTTCCTTGTAGTGCTCTGGATATTCCTGTTGCAGGCAGGTCATATAATATAAGGTCTTTCCGTCTGGAGAGAACACAGGGGAGTTCTCACTCCAGTCCTTCGTCTGCAACAGCGTGTCTGTCAGAATCTCATGCGTCGCAGGATTATAGACGAAGACATCGCTCGAAAGGTCGAACACCTCAATGCGCTCATCCCTGACGACATGGAATCCCTGACGCGTCTGGTTGGTGGAGAAGGCGCAGTATTTCCCACTCGGATGCCAATAGGGATAGACCATCGAGCCACCCAGCAGGTCGTTCTTGGCCTTCAGCCATTCCCGCTGACCATCCATCTGGAACATCGTTGCCCCATGATCACCACGGACGTGGAAGACGAACTTCTGGGGATCCGTCTGATTCGCACTGTGGCAGTTGACGCACATGCCTGGCACCTGGGTGTTCTCGATGATGGCATACTCGTCGAAGTTGGACAGGTCGCGCTGGTAGAGCCCCATCTTGCTATAGACCTCATAGCCAGGGGCGATCCGGCGATAGGTCAGTCCCCATTCGTCGAGGCTGTATGGACTGACATAGACCTTGAATTCCTTGTATTGCTTCCACTGGTCTTCTTGTTGGATGCAGACGGTGAAGGTCAGCTCTCCTCCTTTGTTCTGGGCAACAAGCTCGTGCCAGTCTTCGATATCGAAATCAGCGAAATCACCCTGCGCATGCAGTTCTCCGCCCTTGTTGCCTTTGACGACTACATCGATACAGCCGACATTCTCCTCCAAACTGTTGAAATTCAGCGGCGCCACCTCCGCAGGAATGGTCACGCCGATATAGTCGGGATAGATGGCGGGGAGCTTATCCACCGGAATGGGGTTCTCCACCCGCTGGGTGCAAGATGCCAGACAGCATACGAGGGCACAAAGATACCAAGACAGTTTTCTCATCTCATTCTTCTGATTTTGGCTATGGCCTCCCGGACATAGCGTGGATTATAGTTCACCTTACTTTGTACGTAAGACACATAGTTGATGAAGCGTTGGGCATCACCGTCGAGTAGGGGGGCCATTACCAGATATTGGGTAGCCATCTGGTTATGATGATTGTGCATAAACAACTGTCCACAGATCTTGTCCAACTCTTCCTCGCTGAAGAGGAAATCTTCGTTAAGCCGGTATTGGCGCAGGGTACCATAGAGTGGGTGGGCATCGATCTGTTTTTCATCCCCCAGCATAGCCAGAGCCTGTTGTGCCCAGGGACGATAGAAAATCGTCTTGTCCAGCATCTGCAGATATTTCCTTGCCACCTCATACTCGCCGTTGATAAGGTTCGTCTCTGCCAGGCGCTTGATCATCCTGGCACTCTTATTGTAATCGGGTATTGCCTCCATCGCCTCGAAAGCAAAGCGCTGGGCGGTGTTGATAAGTCCGAGGTAGAAGTATATCTCTCCTGTCAGCTGGGTGGTGGAGAAGTTCCGTTCAAAGGGTGGCAGGAGTCCCTCGCTGCCTCTCTGGTAGAAATCAAAGGCACGCTCGCCAAGTTGGTTCGTCATCGCCAGTGCAAGATTGGTGGCACTGACGCTCATCGGCAAGTCGGGCGTCTGCTTTTCTGCCTTGGCGATGATGCCCTTCCAGTCTCTGATACGTACCAGATAATCATACTCCATCAGTTCGTATTTCTTGGCGTCAAAGCCCAAATCAGGACATCCTATAATGACAGCACAACACACTATCGCCTCACACCATTTAACCCAAGGTTTAGGCTGCGGCAACCGTCTGACAGCCAAACTCAGAACCCAGATAAAGGCTGGAATGACCATCAGAATGTATGGAATAGCCCCAGGGAAGCGATAATAGCTGATACCTACCATCACCCTCGACAGGGGGAACGGTACAAAATGTGCGCTCAGCAGCATTACAGCCAGCGCCCAGACGACGGATATCGGCATCACGAAAAGGGCTACCAATACCACCATCGGCCCTATCAGCCAGTAAAGCACAGGGATCAACAGTATGATTCCTCCCCATCGGATCACCTTACTAACCCGACTCTCCCTAAAAGCCCTAATCCACCCTACTATTACCACCATCGCCATCAGCAATGCTACGACGTATGCCAGCTTCACACTTTCGTCGCCCATCGTGTAACATAAGAGTACCGCAGGCAGAAAGCTGAGGAAATAGTGAGACTCACAGCGCATCAGTCGCCATGTCAGACGCTGTACAAGCATCATCAGCACGGCAAGGATTATGGCTCCGAGGGTAGGACTATTATAGAACTGCACCAGAAACTCCGCCACATATCTTGTCAGGCCTCCAGGCTCGGCTATCCGCTCAGCGAAGTAGTCGCTGTCGAAGAGGAACATCTGGAACTGTTCCTGATAGGTCAGCGCAAAGGGATAGCGGAATTTCCAAAAGAGGAACACCACCAAGCCGAACAGGATTGTCAGCAGCCAGGGAATATATTTATGCGGTAGCAGATTCTTCACTTCTCACTCAATTCTCTAATTCTCTAATTCTTGATCACTTTTCACTTCTTCAATGACCTCGTTCGTATCAGCATTCATCAGCATGATACGGCCGTCAGGAAACTGACGCTTATAAGTCAGCGGATAGAGGCTCTTCAGGAATTCGCCCAGCACGCTGCCCTCCATGTTCTTCGCCAACTGGCGGGTATAGTTCTTATAAATCAGGTGGAAGCTGTCGGCACGCTGTTGGATAGCCTTGGCCTGAATGCTGTCGCCGCCTTTTTCCATACTCGCAATCGTTCTGCGCATTATCGCTAACTGCTTGTGATGGTTCTCTGTCTGGATCTTCCATTGTTCCAGTGAGTCGTTCTGAGGCGTACCCGTTGCGTGGCTGATGCTGTCGATGGTCACTTTGATGGTACCCGGCTCGCCAACGATGATCAACGGCTGGAGGCCCATGCGGTAATGGTAGTCGAGCAGAATCTTGTACATCTGTATGGAGTCCGGCTCAAAGTGGAACTTACCATTGGTGATCTCCATCGAATCGACCGTCTCCATCGTGGCAGGCCCTGAGTTCGGCACTAAGAAAATCCGCTTGCCCTCATACTGCTCACCAATCACCACACCCTCGATATGGCACTTTCCGTCATTGGCCTGCTGACAGCCCAATAAAAGTGAAAGAGTGAAAAGGTGAAAAAGTGAAACACTCATCACCATCCATTCTTTCCGCTTGCTCATAAAATTAAATCTTTTCATATCTTTACTTTCTTAACTTTTTCACCTTTTCACCTTTACCTTCTCCCTGCGGTTCTCAAACACCTGCCGGTATGCCTCATGGGCATCCAACTCCACCTTTGTCTTGGTGAAGTCAGGACAGTTATAGGCATCCATCATCTCCCGATAGTACTTCCTCGGATTCCGCTGGGGCAGGAGGAAGGGCTTTGTTGCATGTCCCTGTTCATCGATGCTGGCGAGGTAGGCCTTGGTGTACATACCGTCTTCCCGTTTGGAGGCGAAGACAAACCATCGGCTGTTCCCGCTCCAGTTATGATAGCTCTCGCTCTGATCGCTGTTCACCTCTTTCATTTCTCGGCTCTCGCCCGTCTTCAGATCCATCAGCCACAGGTCGGCATCGTTCTGGCTCACAGGGAAGTTGCCGCGACTGCTGACACAGTACATCAGCCAGCGACCGTCGTAGGAAGGCCTTGCCAGCACATAACTCTGATCCGTTGCAGGACCGTTTAAGAGGGTATCCACCGTCTCGCCAAATGCACCCTTCTCCGCATCGAAGCCGATACGGCAGAGCGAGCACTTCACTTTCAGATATTCAGCAGGAACGTTGCAGGGCTTCGATGTGCTGTAATAGAGCCACTGGCCGTCGTGTGAGAAGGCTGGGAAGATCTCCAGGTCCTCCGTCTGCAACAGCGGCGACAGAATCAGCTCGTTGCTGCGGGTGTCGAGCACCTCTACGTTGCTGAACCGATGATACACCTCTATCCGTTGTCCTGTTCCTGTGAAGAAACTCTGATGCACGGAGTTCACGGCCAGAGCCACATAGTCGCCCTGAGGATGCCAATAGCTATACGAGCCGGCAGCCTTCGTGGAGTCCGTCTTTGTCTCCACCCAAGTCTGACGACCGTCTTTCTGTATCAGCGTGCCGCCTCCCTCACCACGCATCTGCATCGTGATACGGTTGGGATTCGTACGGTTGGCTGTATGGCAGTTGAAGCAACGGCCTGGCACGACCGTCTCCGTCAGGATGGCATATTCCTTGAAGGTATTCAGGTCGCGCTGATAGATGCCGATGTCGCCGCCCACCTCATAGCCTGGCTTGATGCGGCGATAGGTGAGTCCCCACTCGTCGAGCCTGTCCTGACTGACGAAGACGTCAAAGTCCTGATACTGAGTCCATTTTCCGTCCTTCTCGATGCAGACGGTGAAGGTCATCTTGCCGCCTTGGTTCTGTTCTGTCAGTTCGTGCCAGTCATCGATGTTGAAGTCCGCCCAGTCACCATTGACATGTATCTCTCCACCCTTGCTGCCTTTCACGACCACATCCATGCAGTCAATATCCTCGTCGGCAAAGTTGAAATTCAGCGGCGCAATGTCCGCAGGGATCGTCACCCCGATATAGTCAGGATAGATCTCCGGCAGCTGCTCTACCATCGTCGGATTCTCCGGATCCCTACTGCACCCTAATAACCCTGCAATCCCTATTATCCCTAACAAGAATCTCCTCATTTCCCCCTCCTTTCTGCCATCATCCGCTTGACGTAATTAGCATACGGCGAGCCTGCGACATTACCCTGAGCCTGAATACATCGCATCGCATCCTGATAGCCCAACGGCATCTGACGGTAGCCGCCATACTGCTGGGCGGCTCCCAAGTACTGTTGGAACCCTTGCACATTCCCGTTCAGTAGCATCTGTGCCAGGAAGTAGTCGAGGGCCATCTTATTGTCTGTGTTGTTCATCAACAGCAGCCCGAACATCTTGTCAATCTCTTCATAACTATAGAGGAAACTCTCCTTATATCTCATCTTCCGCAGCTTACCATACACGGAATTTTCCCCTCCTGAGTAGGAGGGGTCAGGGGTGGTCTGATCCGCCTCAGTCTCCGCCTCTATCATTTTCTCCATCTCTTCGGCCCAACTACGGTAAAACAAACTCTTCTTCAACAACTCAATCTGCTTCCTCGCCGTCTGATAATGCCCATTCACAATCATGCACTCTGCAATCCTCTTCGTGCATCGTCCACTCTTCTTGCCGTTGAGTATCGACTCCTGTGTATCAAACATATACCGCTGTGCCGAGTTCACCATCCCCAACCGCCAGAAAGCCTCTGCCGAGGGCAGCATCGACGTGAGGTCTCTGGTCCTGGGCATGATCAGCGCATCTTCGCCACTCTGGTAGAAATCGAACATGCGGTCTGCCAACAGCCGTTTCTGCGACAAGGCGAGATTCACGCAGTTACACCAGAACGGTGTCTTCACCTGATACTCTCCAGCCCGCTTCACGATCTCATCCCAACGCTCGTTCCTTACTAAATAGTCCAGCCGTATCAGCTCGTACATATCCTTATCATATCCGCTCCACTGTGGATACTGCAATGGAATCCGATAATAGCTCAGTCCCGTCATTGCCTGCTGCAACGGCCACTGCGGCAACAGCCACGCATACACCATCAGCTGTACCGCCACTAACCATCCCGCTGTCCACAGCTGCTTCCAACTCAGATGGATCACGCGTACCACTATATATATCCAAACCGCCGGCCCTATCAGCCAATAGGCCACAGGAACGATCAGGATATCCAACCAAAAAAGCCGTTTAGGCAGACGTATGCAGGCCAATGCCAAAGCCATAACGATGGCGACGGGCAGCGACAACAGCACATTGATATCGCCCATCAGCCACCACATCACTGCAACGGGCAACAAACTCAGCAAACACCACGCTTTCGGCAATAATCTGGCTGTCAGCCTTTGCAGCGCAACGAACAGCATTGCCAACAGCAACGCCCCCAACCATTCCACATAATAGAACTGTACGATAAACTCACCTGCCCAGTCCGCAAATCCTCCAGGCAGGCTGATCTTTTCCACGAAGTAATCCCCAGTCCAAAGGAACAGCTGATACTGTTCCTGATACGACAGCGCATGCGGATACCACACATACCAAAACAAGAACATGCCGATGCCCACCAGCACCGACAGCCCCCAATTCCAGTATCGTTTCACCGCTTTTGTCATAAGCGCTGCAAAGTTACTACTTTTTTACTAAACCACCAAACATTTAACCAGCCCAATAGCAATCAAAGAACTCTTCTGGTTCTAACACTTGAATGGCATCTTTTGTGTAATGCTTCTTATTCCTTGTAATGATCACATCACATCCAGCAGCATAGGCAGATTCAAATTGAAGCATGTCCTCAAAGTCTGGCATCTTTGAATACAAGGCGTTATGGCATTGGGAAGAGTTCAGGGTCAATCGTGCCTTTAATGGGTAAGTTTAATATCTCCTGTACTTCTGGCGCAAGTTTCTCTATTGGTTGTACGTTAAATTTCTTCTTCTTTGCTTTTGAAAGACCAAACTTGTTAATGAGAGATACGATGAATTCATCTACGCTGAGGTTCTGTGTCTCTGCGTATTGTTTAGCGTCATTATAGGCTGCATTGCTTAATGTAATTGTTGCCATAGTGATACATTTTTATTTATCTGCTGCAAATGTACGAACTTTATTTCAAACAGCCAAATGTTTCGTGGATTATTTAACGAGTAGTCAACTGGTTGGCGTTTAGCACCGCTGGCAACTTCGACCATTTTGTCGACGTCAACAAAAAGTTATCGAAGATGGTTACAACCTGACGGATTTTTTTTCTTTACTTTCTTTTTGCTGATTTATTTGTGTTTGCCTCTACTAAAATGTGTGTATGTTGCAGAAAATAAGTGTTTTAACCGAAACTTTACATCTATTTTGCCTCTACTTTACCTCTACTTTGCTTCTACTTTACATCTACTTATCTTCTACCAATTGTCTATAAAAAGGAAGAAGGTGTGACGTTGTTGCGTTGTTCTTAATGATACAATAGTCAAGATTTCCATTAGGTGGAAGAATTGTTCCCACGGTGGGAATATGGTGTTCCCATGCTGGGAACATAACATTCCCACCGTGGGAACATACTATAAGCCTAAGGCTTTCTGCGTGTAGAGATAAGGCAGATGGTTAGTAGGGATAATGTAGAGGTAAGGTAGAAGCAAAGTAGAGGCAAAGTAGAGGTAAAGTAGAAGGAAATAATTATTGAAATATTTGCTAAACCGCTTAAAATCAGTAGCTTTCAGGCGAATCATAATCCATTTAGTAGAGGTAGAACCAAAATTGTACAAATGCCAATCTTCTGCGACATCTATTATAAGAATCTTCTCTTAAACCATAGTGCAAAGAAAGGGTCTGTCACATAAAGCTGACGCAATTTCACAAACTTGTGAATCACAAACTTGTGAATTTTAAGTTTTTTTATTCAACAACCGCCCTGCAGCGGAAGGCTGCAGGGCGGTGATAAAGAGGTTCATCCTTAGTTGTTGGGATAGAAAACTATTGTAGTGATTGCGTCAATTGGTACTATGTCACCAATTGATATCGATACTCCATCAATAGTAACGTCATAATTCGTAGCAATTGATGTAACTTCCCAGTCACCTTGAGATATGATATAATACCATACGAGTTGGTATGTTACACTTGCATTTATATTCGCAACTTCATTTGTTGAAACATTTTTTAGTGTTATATGACCACCACTAAACATCGGGTTTGAGTATACAACTACTTTGCCTTGATCTTGTGGTATATCAATTTGATATGTAATTGGCCATGGTCCTGACACTGTTGCTTTTGCAGCAATCAGAGGAAGTAATAGAAGTGCTAATACAAAAAATTTCTTTGTCATAAATGTTACTTATTGAGTTACTACCTTACTTTGCCTTGAAGTGCCAGAAGGATGCTTCACCCCAACCGCCATTGCTTCCAAAGTCGCCACCGTCAGGATATACAAGCGTCAACTTGTCACCTGTCAGGTAAACCACCTCAAAGATTGTGGGACATGCAGGATATCCATTGTCCTTCCAGTTGATCTGGAACGGCCAGAGGATAGAACCAGCATCGGTCTTCAGTTCAGCAACCTTCCATTCGTTGTTTTCAATGGGACTTAACTCGAATGAGCCTTTGCGGATCTGCTTCCCTGTAGCGTCGTAGGAAGTAATCTGTCCCTCAGCGAAGGTCATGTATGCATCCAGGTCGCCATCACCGATGTTCGTGCCGGTATCGGTGTGCTGCAGCTGGCCATTGAACTCCTCAGTAGAGGTTACACCCCACCACTGGCCATTACCGCTGATACCTACGTCAGCACCAGCACCGCCGCAGTAACCCATGTTACCCCAGACAGCGCCTGTGACTGAGGGATCCCATGTCCAGTCCTTACCAGCCTCGTCATAACCAGCCAGCATACCACCTACGTCAGTATTGCTCTTGAAGCACCAGTAGGTTGCCTCTGTCCAACTTCCTGTACCAGGTGCAGCATAGGTTAACTGCAACTTGTCGGCAGTCAGCTTCACAATGTCAAAGTCTGTCGGAGTTGCGGTATGTCCCTTATCCTTCCAGTTGATTTCGAATGGCCACAGGATAGTACCTGCATCGGTGTGAAGAGTACCAACCTTCCAGGGTACATCGTTGACGACAATCTTTTCGCCGTTGTTGTAGTCCTGAATCTCAAAGGCACCCTTACGGATCTGGTTACCACCAGCATCATACGTGGTGATAGTACCTTCCTCGGAGAAGATCATGTAAGCTCTGGAGTCTTCCTCACCTGTGGCAACGCCAGTATCAGAGTGCTGCAACTGACCAGTCAGTTCCTCAGCAGGACATCCCCACCAGTAACCAGAGGTCCAGTCCTCACCAGGCGTGTAACCAATGTTACCCCAAACGGCGCCACTGGCATGTACGCTGCCGTCCCAAGTCCATTTCTTGGTACCATTGTCGCTACAAGCAATCTTCATTTCGGTTGTCAGATCGCCAGGAACATCAACAGTCACATTGTAAGAGGCAGTTACCACAGAACCGTCGAACTCACGGGACTCGACATAGAAAGTCTGACTGGGATCAGAGCCACGAGTAGGCTTCAGAATGAATGAACCAGCAGAAGAACCCTTGGCCAGGATGATCTGACCGCCAGAACTGTTCAGACGATAAATGGTAACGACACGCGGAGCAGTGTACTGGAAGAAGTTACCAGTTGCTGAAGGTGAGCCTGCCTCATCTGTCTGTGTATATGTAAACCCGGATGCCAGCTCCGACTCTGAGATAGGTGTAGGTACACCTACAGAATCCTTCGACGGGTCGCAGGAGGCGAACAAACCGAGTGCGCAGATTCCTAATAATATCTTTTTCATATCTTTATTCTTTCAATTTTAAATTAATTATTTAGAAATTACCAGCCAGTGTATTCACCAGAGGCATCGCCCCAACCATCGTTCTGAACGACACTACCGAGAGAAACCTGGCTCTCAGGCATCTTCTGGAAGCCGGCTGTAGCCGAATAGCGTGAAGTGTATCCTCCGTTGTGAGGATCGTTCGTGGCGGGCTTACCGCAATAGTAGACGGGCTGGTTCTCCTGCTTGGCCAGCACCACAGATGCGATGTGCCAGCGACGGATGTCATTCCAGCGGATACCCTCACAAGCCAGCTCCCAGCGGCGCTCGTTCTGCAGAGCCTGCAGTGAGTAACCAGTGATGGGGTTCAGGCCGGCTCTTGCGCGTACCTTATTAATACCTTCTGTATCTTCCTTCAGCTCAGACTGCATCAGCAGCACCTCAGCAAAGCGGATGAGCACGAGGTCGTGGATGTTGTTCAGCTGGAAGTTCTCCTCACCAGAGGCACCAGACTGATCCCATGTGCCAGGATACATAGCGCACTCGAAAGTACACCAGAACGAACCGTCGCTCTTCTTGGCAAGGATGGGAGACCACTTCTTCTCGTAGAAGTCAGTTTCCTGTACGAAGTCGTCACCACCGCCGTACTTGTAGTTACCCTCGTATGAAGATTTGTCTGTCCAGTCCTGAATGGTAGCGTCACGACGCATATCGTCGGGCTCAGCAGCCTTCCAGTCGTTCACGAGGTTCGGAGCCACAGGGCCTGCACCCCATCCCTGACCGAAGGGGAAGTGGTTCTCGTAAGTAGCGTCGCGGACACCGAAGTGCAGAGCGATACCGTTACCATAACCGATGGTGGTTGACCAAGAAGCCCACTTATTGAACTTGATGGCGAACATAGACTCGGGGTTGGTGTTGGGACCGTTGTTCACATCGTCCTCCACCCACTTCAGGCCCTGACCCTTGGTATAGGGGTTGTCCTCCACCGTCAGACGGTTGGTGTAAGCCCAGAGGTTGCGGAAGTCGGGAACGAGAGAATAACCAGAGTTGTTTACGCAGTCGTCGATGGCATTGATGACATCCTGCTTGGTCAGTGTAGAGCCGTCAGGCAGTTCAACACTGCTCAGCGGGCTATAGGTGGTGCTGGCCAGGTCGGAGATAGATGTACCGTTGCCATAGAAACCTGTATAGAACAGCCAAGCACGGCCTAACATAGCCTCAGCAGTGAACTTGTCCACATGTCCGTCTGTCTTGCGGGTAGCAGGCATCATCTTGACAGCATCACGCAGGTCCTGAAGGATCTGACCCCAGAGCACTTTCACATCACCCTGAGTCACCAGGTCACCACTCGGAACAGTCAGCAGGGGTACGTTGCCGTACATAGAAGCCAGCTCGTAATAGTAGTAAGCACGGAGGAACAGGGTCTCACCGAGGAACTGGTTCTTCAAGTCATCAGAAATTTTGGCATTCGGCAAGGCCTGAATCAGGGTGTTGGCGCGGTTGATACCCTCGTAACGCTGTCCCCAGAACACGTTGGTCATATCGTTACCATAGTTACAGATCAGGTCGAGTGCCTGCATCAGCTTATCGTTCGTACCACCGCCACCGTACTGGTCGTCACTGGCCAGACAAGCCATATAAAGATAGGAGCACTGCGGGTTGGCGTGCGTTGCATTCAGGTTCTCATAAACACCGGCAAGCGTGGCAATAGCGTCTTCCTCGCTGGCGGGGAAGCCTTCGGTAGACAGGCCGCTGATGTTCTCTACATCGTCAATGCTACACGAAGCAAGACCAAGTGTGGCAATGGCAGCAGTTAATAAAAATATCTTTTTCATATCTTGTAGTCTGATTTTAGAATTTAACATTTACACCTACCAGGTAAGTACGGGGCTGCGGATAGTTACCTACGTCGACACCCGTTACCCAAGACTCAGAAGAGATGGACTTACCGTTTTCAGGATCCATACCCTTGTACTTGGTGATGGTGAAGAGGTTCTGGGCAGCAAAGTAGAGGCGGAGCTGCTGGAACGGAGCGCTCTTCCAGAGGTTCTTGAAGTCATAACCTACGGTGAGGTTCTGCAGGCGGAAGTAGCCGGCGTTCTCAATGTAGATGTCAGAGATGGCCATCCAGTTCACACCCTCACTCATCTTAGCCAGACGAGGATACTTGTTGCTGGTGCCAGGACCTGTCCAATAGTCATACACCTCCGTGGTGTAGTTCTCCATTTCACCGTCGGCGAACTTACGGTAGCTGCGAGCCACCTGCTGTCCGAATGCACCATAACCCGTGATGTTGATGTCGAAGCCCTTATAGGCAGCGTTCAGGTTGATACCCATGGTCACATCGGGATGAGGATCGCCGAGGTAGGTCTTATCGTCAGCGTTGATGACACCGTCGCCGTTGGTATCGGCAAACATCAGGTCGCCAGCCTGCAGGCTTTCACCCTGCAGAGAGTTGGCAGCATTGCCGCCGCAGTTGGTGCTGATATAGTTCTGGAGGTCATTCTGATCCTGGATGACACCGAGGGTCTTGTAACCATAGAAGTAACCGATAGGCTGACCTTCCTCGAAGCGGGCGATGATACCAGTACCCTGAGAGAGGTTGTCATTACCGCCCTCATTGTACTTACGGCTACTGTTCACCTCTGTCACCTTATTCTTATTATAAGCAATGTTCCAGCTGACGCCGTAGGTGAAGTCTTTACCGATCTGGTCGCGCCAGTTGATAGCGAACTCAATACCAGTGTTCTGTACGGTACCAGCATTCTTCAGCTGTTCAGAGAAACCTGTCGTCGGAGGAATGGGCACGGAGACGAGCAGGTCCTTCGTGGTCTTCTTATACCAGTCGAAAATCACGCCGAGCTTACCGCCGATGAAGCGTGCATCGAAACCGAAGTCAAGCTGCTCAGAGGTCTCCCAAGTCAGCTCCTCGTTGGCGAGGCGCTCAGGATAAACACCGGCAGTATAGTCGTCCTTGTTGCTGTTGAAGGAATAGTTACCGTAGGCACCATACTGGAAGGTAGCGAGATAACCGAAGCTGTCAGCAACGTTCTTGTTACCGTTCTGTCCCCAACCTGCACGGATCTTCAGGAAGTCGAGCCAGGAAGAGGTCTTCTGCATGAACTTCTCGTTAGAGACTACCCAACCTGCAGAAACAGAGGGGAAGTAACCCCAACGATGTCCGGGAGCGAAGACTGAGCTACCGTCGGCACGGATGATGGCAGACAGCATGTAGGTCTCGTTGAAGTCATAGTTCAAACGTGCGAAGTATGACATGCTGCGAGAGTCGCCATAAGGCCAACCTGAAACCGAACCGGTGGAACTCTTGTAAAGGCTCATATAAGAATGCTTCAGGTCGCCGAAGACAGAGTGAGATGAGCTGGCAGATACAGAGAAACCGTAGTCAGGCTTTGACATACTGTACTCAGTACCGAAGAGTACGTCGAAGTTGTGCTTCTGGTTGATGTCGAACTTATAGTTCAGGGTGTTGGTAGTGTTCCAGCCCCATCCGAGACCTGCCTGGTTAGAACCAGAGTCGGTGTTGCGGAAACCGCCTGCCTGATCGTGAACATGGAACACAGGCAGATAGTCGCGATAGCCCCAGCTGCTCTGGTTGTAGCTGACCTGTCCGCGATAGATCAGACCCTTAATCGGCTGAATCTCAATATAGCCAACAGCATTCAAGCCGAAGCTCTTGTTCTTGTTGTTACCACCCTGAGAGTTTACCAATACAGCCACGGGGTTGCTGGAGAACTGGTTGTAACCGAACCATCCGTCAGTACCGGAGTTCTTCAGATCGTCATACATGAAGTAGTCGCCATCCTTATTATACATGGGAATCAGCGGGTTGGCACGCAGCATGTTCGACAAGTCGTTTGCGTACTGGTTACCCAGCTGGATACCCTGACTCTGACGATGCTGGTAGTAAAGATTCTCACCTACCTTGATGACATCCATACCCTTGGAGTTACGATAAAGCACGTGCTCAGAGTTCAGACGCATGGTGAAACGGCGGAAGTCAGTCTTAACGACGCCACCCAAAGCACCATCCTCATACTGGTAACCGAGACCCATTGAGAACTTTGAGAACTCAGAACCGCCGGCGATGTTCAGGGCGTGGCTGGTTGTCATAGCGTTCTTGTTGCGGATAGACTCAATCCAGTTTGTTCCTTCGTTGGAGCCGTTGCGATAGGCAGCAAGGAGGTCAGCGTCAATATACTTTTCCCATGTGCGAGCCTCGTCGCCAGAGTTGACGCGGACGAGGTCCATCACGTTCATATACTCCTTGGCAGTCAGCATCTGGGGCAGACGGTAGATATTGCTCCAACCCACGTTGCCGTCGTAGCTCACCTGGATCTTACCAGCCTTACCCTGCTTAGTGGTCACGAGGATCACACCATTGGCAGCAGCAGAACCGTAGATGGCGCAGGATGCAGCGTCCTTCAGCACGTCAACACGCTCGATGTCGGCAGGGTTCAGGTTGTTGATGTCACCACCGGCCACACCGTCGATAACGTACAGAGGCTTCGTGTCACCATTGGTACCAGCACCACGGATAGACACCTTAAAGCCGTCACCCGGCTGGCCAGATACGGCCTGGATGGTTACACCAGGGCTCTGGCTCTGAAGAGCGCCGAGAACCTGAGTGGTGTTCAGCTTTGTGATGTCTTCACCCTTTACCTCAACAGTAGCACCAGTGACCAACTTCTTCTTCTGGACACCGTAACCTACGACAACCACTTCGTCGAGCAGAGCGTTGTCTTCCTTAAGAGTGATGTTGTAAGTACTCTGGTCACCAACCTTGATTTCCTGAGTCTCAAAGCCGATGTACGAAATAACAATCGTAGCACCGGGATTCACGTTGAGAGAGAAGTTACCGTCGAAATCGGTTACAACACCGTTCGAGGTACCTTTTTCTGTTACACTGGCTCCGATGACCGGGCCCTGAGCGTCGACTACAGTACCTGTAATCTTCTTCGTTGCCTGCTGCACGTCTTGTACGGCGTCAGCGGCATAGGCTTTGGGAGAGTAGCAAAGTCCCAACAGGGAGAATGCACCCACCATCAGCGCTGTCTTTCTAAAGTTTTGATTCATACTTGAGTGTTATACTTAGATTAATGATGTAATGTATTACGTTTGATTTGGGCTATACCATTTATAATGGTACGCACCGCGGTTAGGTTGAGTTGTTTAGATTCATATGTTGTAAATTTGTTATATAATTAGTTATGAATATAAATTCCGATAGTCTTGATTTTGGTTGCAAAGGTAAAGAGAATATTTGAAACGGCGCTTGCTTTTTTTGATAAATGATGATACTTTTTTGCTAAAATTTGCTAAATTGTATAATTTTGCCCACATTTTAACATAAAATACCGAATAAGTGTAAATAATACAATATAGGATTTCGGATCCTTTTGGGGATAAATGTATTTAATACACTTATTCGACTATACGATCTGTTCCAAGGCATCGATGTCGGCCTCGGTGGTGGCCCAGCTGGTGACGAAACGGCAGATGGTGTGGTGATGGTCGGTCTGTCCGAAATGGGAGAATTCGATGTGTCGGCTCAGGCGTTCCACCTGTTCGTTGTCGATGACTACAAACTGCTGGTTGGTGGGGGAGTCAACGAGGAACTGATAACCCTTTTTCTTGAAGATGGCTTTCATCCGCATGGCCATCTTGATGGCGTGTTCGGAGAGGCGGAGGTAGAGGATATCTTTCCCCTCCTGAGTAGGAGGGGTAGGGGTGGTCTGACTAAACAGGGCATCGAACTGGAGGCCGATGAGGGCACCCTTGGCGATGACGGCGCCGTGCTGCTTCTGGATGGAGAAGAAATGCTTGTGGGCCTTACGGTTGGTGAAGACAACGGCCTCGCCACAGAGGGCACCAATCTTCGTGCCACCGATGTAGAACACATCGCAATGGCGGGCCAGATAGGGCAGGGTGACGTCGTTGCCCTCTGCCATCAGGCCATAGCCCAGCCGGGCACCGTCGATATAGAGTGGAATGTCGTACTGTTGGCATACCTTATATATATTATCTAATTCTCGGGCTGAATAGAGCGTACCCAGTTCTGTGGGGAAGGTGATGTAGACCAGTCCCGGATGAACGGCGTGGTCCTTATTGCCGTCGTGCATGTAGTCATCGAGGTATTTGTCGAGTGTGGCGGCTTCCATCTTTCCGTCGGTGTCGGGGATGGTGATGATCTTATGTTCCGTGAACTCCACGGCGCCGGCTTCATGGACGTTGATATGACCACTGCCCACACAGATGACACCCTCATACTGGTAGAGCATCGAGTCGATGGTGGTGGCATTGGTCTGGGTGCCTCCCGTCAGGAAGAAGATCTGGGCATCGGGCATGCCGCAGGCTTCGCGGATACGGTCCTTGGCCCGTTCGCTGAACTCGTCGAAGCCGTAGGGCGTCGGCTTGGCATTGTTGTATTTAACCAAATTGTCAATCACTTGCTGACAGGCACCGTTGTTGTAATCACATTCAAAGGAAAGCATGGATATATATTTACGATTTACAAATTTACGATTTATTATTTATGTGTGCAAAGGTAGTATATTTACCGCAGATTACACAGATTATACAGATTATTTTCATTTTTTTTCTGCGGAATCTGTGTAATCTGCGGTTATTTTTGTAAATTTGCACCCGAAATGATCAAGAAAGTACTTCTGATATTCCTTATAGAACTTATGGGGACTAGTCCCGTGAGTTCTCAAAGAGACATCATGCCACCTGCTCCTGATTATGGGGACGCTTCACAATGGTATATCCACGACCAGAACGGCGTTGCTGACATCTTCTATGTGATCTCCACAGAGACGGGCGACCACATGGAGGGTACTGATACCTGCCATTTCGCCAATACCAAACATCCCCACCAACGGGCTCAGATGCTGATGGAGATGGCGGCAGTGGATTCCTTCTATACAGGCAAGTTGAATTATTACTCCCCCTACTATCGTCAGGTTTCCATGCATGCTTTGACTGATCCGAAACGGTTCCCAGTACGTATGGCCAGGGCGATAGAGGATGTGAAAGTGAGTTGGCAGTATTATCTGGAGCACTTTAATCAGGGCCGTCCTTTTATCCTGGCGGGTTACAGTCAGGGTGCTGCCGCCGTGTTGGCTATCATGAGGGAGATGCCCGACAGTATCGCCAAGCGGATGGTGGCATCATACGTTATCGGTTATAAGGTGACGGCTGGTGACTTGGATGATATCCAGAATCTCCGTCCTGCCAGAGGGGCAACGGATGTAGGTGTGACGGTGTGTTTTAACTCGGTGGCATCACCAGAGGGAGAACTGGCTGCCGTCAGTGGCGGGAACCTGTTGTGCATCAATCCTGCGAACTGGCGAAGAGATACGGTCAGCACCTCTTTTATATATAATATGCCGCCGGTAAGGGACACCCTCACCGTGGCCTGCGATCCGGAGCGCCATCTGTTGATGGTCGGGGGATTGGATAAACAGGAGATCCTGCCTGTCATCGGCAAGTCCGGCAATTACCATAATTATGAACTGCGGTTCTATCATCCCTTTATCCGTCAGAATATGGCAGACCGTGTGGCGGCTTATCTGAAGGCTGTCAGTCATCAACCGTCGGTTAAGGAAGAGATCTTGGAGGATGTGACTTGTGCGGCTGGCGTGAATAAGGCTTATGTTCCCGCCGTCAAGAGGTCATGGACTGCGGCGCCTGACGGTAAGTCGCCGTTTGCTATCATTGCATACGGACGTCACGGTTCTTGCTATCTGGGCAAACCGTCAGACTATGATGCGCCTCTCAATGTGTTGGCGAAGGCTGATAGTATCGACCGGCTGACACCTTTAGGCAAGAGTGTCTTGGATCGTCTGAAGCTGATACGAAGAGATGCACAAAACCATTGGGGCGAACTGACGGAAACCGGTGTCCGTCAGCAGTGTCAGATTGCCTGGGAGTTGATAGAGCGGATGCCAGAGATATTCAATAAGGATGCCACTCATCTGGGGGCACGTAGCCTGAGGAACACCCGATGCATGCTTTCGATGGAACAGCTGATGATGCATGTGGCGAGGGCTTGCCGTATCCGTGTCTATCATAATGCCAGCAATGAATATTCCTATTATCTGAATCATCAGGAGGAAGAGCATCTCCGTATCCGGAAAGACTCTCTGGCTAAGGTGGCATTTGATGCCTTCTCAAAGAAATACGAGGATGGTGACCGACTGGCGAAGACACTCTTTACTGACCCAGATTACATTCGTGACCAGGTGGATGTGCAGACACTGAGCGACCAGCTCTTCAAGATTGCCGGCAGTATACAGAATACCAGTCTGGATGGGAAAGTGTCGCTCTATGACTTATTTACGGAAGATGAAATCTATCATCAATGGAAGAAGCAGAATGCCTGGAACTATGTGAACTATGGGAATTTTAGGAGAGAAGGAGTAAGGAGAGAAGGAGAAAAGGAGGGTCTGGAGCATCGCCTCCTGCGTCGCCTGTTGCATGATGCAGATACAGCCCTGACCATGAAAGCAACGGCAGTCTTCCAATATGCCGATGAGACCAGCTTCCTCCCGTTGGTTAGCCTGATGGAAATTAATGGCTGTGGACTGGCTACCGATGATCTGGAGACGATTGACGAGAAGGGCTGGGCAGACTATCGTATCTGTCCGATGAGTGCCAACCTGCAGTGGATCCTCTATCGCAAGGATGAGGAAGATAAGGATGTGAGGATCAAGGTACTACTGAATGGTCAGGAGGCTACGCTGCCTATTCCTTCGGAGAATGCTCCTTATTATCATTTGAGGGATTTTAAAGACTATTATCTTAAAAAAGTCACAGAATGACACAGATGATTATGGTCACACGGAAATCACAGAAATCACGGCGCTCGAGCTCTGCTCGCTTGCTACCGAAGGGACGCAAGAAATGGTCGACCGGTGGTCGACGCCCGGCACAGAGAATACTGCAGTCGGTACTCTTTACATTCCTCCTTCTCTCCTTACTCCTTCTCTCCTCCTCTCCTTCTTCTGCGCAGTCTGTTTTCGATATTATCGAATTTAACCGTAGTTTTGCGGCCAGCAACTACTGTATATATCCTGATACGGTGATTCCTAACCTGACGCCGGCGCCAGAAGGCAAGGCTCCTTTCTATATCTCCCACTATGGCCGTCACGGTTCTCGTTATATCCAAAATCGCAGAGGGTTTGATGTCCCTTACAAGATGCTTTGCTGTGCCGACAGCCTGAATGAGCTTAGTGAGGCTGGACAAATGGTGATGAATAGCATGCGGATGATATATGCCGACACCGACAAGCACTGGGGTGACTTGACCTCTTATGGACAGAGACAGCTCCGTGGTATAGCCCAGCGAATGTTGGAAAATTTCCCAGAAGTATTCAACGGCGATGCCCATGTCGATGCCCGCAGTACTGTCGTACCTCGTTGCATCCTTTCGATGGGTTCGGCCATGCATGTCATGGCCAGCATGAACCCTCAGTTGCGTATCTCGATGAAGGCCTCGCAGGAGGATATGTGGTATATGAATCATCAAGACCCAGTGTTAAGAAAGAATGACATGACACCAGAGGCGACGAAAGCCTATAATGAGTATATCGAACATCGTGAGCATAACGAACGGCTGATGCAGTTGCTCTTTGTCCATCCGGATTCCGTCCGTGGTGTGGTCAATGACATCTGGCTGAACTACTATCTGATTAAGCTGGGGCTTTTTCAATTGAATACACATCTGTATAAGCATACCTATTTGATGGACATCTTCTCTTCTGAGGAAATCTATCGGCTATGGCAATGGGAAAATGTATGGTGGTATGTCTTGTATGGCGCCTGTCCGCTGAATGGGGGGCACCAGCCTTACACCCAACGTTATCTGCTCAAAAAGATCATCGAAGATGCCGACAGTTGCATCCTGTTGGAACGGCCTGGGGCGCAGTTGCGATTTGGACACGAGACGGTGCTACTGCCACTGGCATGCCTGATTGGCATCAATGGCTTCGACTTGGAAACGGATAACTTGAATGAGTTGGAAGAGAAAGGATGGTGGGCATCGAAGGTGTTCCCCATGGGCTCAAACCTCCAGTTTGTCTTCTACCGCAAGGATATCCACGACGAGGACGTGCTTTTCAAGGTGCTGTTGAACGAAAGAGAGGCTACGTTGCCTATTCCGACGGACGTAGCCCCCTATTATCATTGGAAGGATTTCCGAGAACACTATCTGAAGAAGATCGAGGACTATGAACAGTTGCGCAATGGCGCAAGTTCGACGAAGAGCCAATAAGTCTTTATAGGGCTTCGAGCATTCTCTTGATCACCACAGAACAACTGATCTCACGGTTGGCAGCCTCAGGGATGACGAGGCTGTTAGGTGATTCAATGACATCATCGGTGACAATCAGGTTACGGCGGACGGGCAGGCAGTGCATGAACTTACCATTGTTCGTCCACGACATGTGCTCGGTGTCCACCGTCCACGACATATCCTTGGATGTGATCTTGCCATAGTCGGCAGGATTGGTCACGCCGGGATTACTCCAGTTCTTGGCGTAGATGAAGTCGGCCCCTTCGAAGGCTTTTTTCTGATCGTACTCCACACGGGCATTGCCGACGAACAGAGGATCGAGCTCATAGCCTTCGGGGTGGGTGATGACGAGATCGACATCAGCAGCGTTCATCCACTGGGCGAAGCTGTTGGGCACTGCCTGTGGCAAAGCACGGCAATGGGGAGCCCAGGTCAGCACGACCTTCGGACGCTTGACGGTCTTATGCTCCTCGATGGTAATGAGGTCTGCGAAGGCCTGCAAGGGATGCACGGTGGCAGTCTCCATCGCGAAGACGGGACGGCCAGAGTATTTGATAAACTGGTTCAGCACGGTCTCTGCATAGTCATACTCACGGTCTGTCAGTCCGGCAAAGGAGCGTACACCGATGAGGTCGCAGTAGCAGCCCATCACGGGGATAGCCTCCAGCAGATGCTCACTCTTGTCACCGTCCATGATGACACCACGCTCCGTCTCCAGTTTCCAGGCACCGGCATTGACATCGAGCACGATGACATTCATGCCTAAGTTCATGGCGGCCTTCTGGGTGGACAGACGGGTACGCAACGAGTTGTTGAAGAAGATCATCATCAGGGTTTTGTTCTTGCCCAGATGCTGATACTTATAACGGTCGTTCTTAATCTCAAATGCTTCGGCCATCGCCTTATCCAACGGCCCGATATCCTGTACGTTTATAAATGTATGCATTTCTTTTTTTGTTTATAGTTTAATGTTTATAGTTTATAGTTGATTACTTCTATAGTTTCCAGTGATTCTTTCAAGGGCTTGCCAGGTTATCATCTATAAACTATAAACCATCAACTATAAACTTTATACTATGGTCTCGTTTGTCCTTCACCTTCGATGAGCCATTTGTAGGTGCAGATCTCTTCCAGCGCCATCGGACCACGGGGACCCAGCTTCTGGGTGGAAATGCCGATCTCTGCACCGAGGCCGAACTGCGCACCGTCGGTAAACGAGGTGGGGACATTCCAATAGACGCAGGCGGCATCGACATGGGCCTGGAACTTTCGGGCAGTGGCCTCATTCATGGTGATGATGGATTCGCTATGGCCGGAACCGTTGGCATCGATATGGTCTAAGGCCTCGTCGAGAGATGCAACGGTCTTGATGGCGAGTTTGTAATCCATAAACTCCGTGCCGAAGCTGTCCTCGGTGGCATGCTCCAGGTAGGGGTACTTGCCGCTGAGGGCTGCAAAGGCTTTCTCGTCGGCATAGATGATCACGTTCTTCTCTGCCATCTTCTCGCAGAGAGCGGGAAGGTCTGGAAGACGGCTCTCGTGAATGAGCAGGCAGTCGAGGGCGTTGCAGACAGAGACGCGACGGGTTTTGGCATTGTTGATGATGGCCTTGCCCATACCGAGATCACCCTCTTCGTCGAAATAGGTGTTCACCACACCGGCACCCGTCTCAATCACCGGCACCCGGGCGGTATCCCTGACGAAGTCGATGAGCTTACGACCGCCACGGGGGATGCAGAGATCCACGTAGCCCACGGCATTGAGCATCTCACCGGTAGCCTCATGGGTGGCGGGCAGCAGGGCAACGACATCAGGACTGACACCATATTTTTCCAAGATCTCATGAATCAGTGCCACCTCCTCACGGTTGGAGCAGTCGGCATCCTTGCCGCCTTTCAGCACACAGGCGTTACCGCTCTTGAAACAGAGGGAGAAGACGTCGAAGGTCACGTTGGGACGGGCCTCGTAGATCATGCCGATGACACCGAAGGGCACAGAGACACGACAGAGGCGCAGACCGTTAGGCAATGTCCTCTGCTTAGTGATGTGTCCTAAGGGTGTAGGCAGGGTGGCGACGTTGCGCATATCGGAGGCGATGCCTTCCAGACGACTGTCCGTCAGTTGCAAACGGTCATAGAGGGGATTGTCCTTCGACATCTTGGCCAGGTCCTGAGCGTTGGCGTCAAGGATCCTTACCTTATTATTAATAATAGCATCGGCAACGGCATTGAGTATCTCGTTGCGCTGCCCGTCGCTCAGCAAGGCCAGGCTCTTACTGGCGCGCTTCACTCTCTCAAAAGTCTCTTTCAGTTGCATAATTCAATCTTTAGAAGTATCTACTTCCCCTCCTGAGTTAGGAGGGGTTAGGGGTGGTCTGAACAGGCGTAAACTCCGTATGTGGAGTCTCGTTATTGTGCTCAATCAGATCCACGAGGATGTTCTCACGCTCACCATTGGCGATGATGACACGGATGCCGGCCTGGGACACCTTGGCGGCAGTGGTGTACTTCGAGTGCATACCACCACGACCGAAGGCGCTCTTCTCGGGTTGGATGTATTCAGAGAGGTCGCGGCCGGGAGCCACCTCACGGATGAGTTCGGCACTGGGATCATCGGGATGGGTGGTGAAGATGCCGTCGATGTTCGAGAGCAGAATGAGGGTGTCTGCCTGCATCATCTGGGCGATGAGGCCGGAGAGCTCGTCGTTATCCGTAAACATCAGCTCTGTGACGCTGACGGTGTCGTTCTCGTTGACGATGGGCAGCACGTCGTTCTCCAGCATCACCGTCATACAAGCCCGCTGGTTGCGATACTGCTCGCCAGGCTCGAAGTTCTCCTTCATCGTCAGCACCTGGCCTACGTGGATGCCGAACTCGCGGAACAGGTCATAGTAAAGTCCCACGAGTTTCACCTGACCCACAGCGGAGAACAACTGGCGCTGCTCCACGGAGTCGAGGGAGTGGTCGATACGCAGTTCGCCCCGTCCGGAGGCCATGGCACCCGACGATACGACGATCACCTCGATGCCCTGCTTCCGCAGCCAGGCAATCTGGTCTACGAGTGCCGACATCCGGGTGACATCCAGTTTCCCGTCTTTCCGTGTCAGCACGTTCGAACCGATCTTTACAACAATCCTCTTCATCTCCTTCTCTCCTTACTCCTTCTCTCCTTTCTTCTCGTCCTTCTGTCTGATCTCCACACGGCGGATCTTACCGCTGATGGTCTTCGGCAGTTCATCGACGAATTCGATGATACGGGGGTACTTATAGGGAGCCGTCTCTTTCTTCACGTGCTGCTGCAGTTCTTTGATGAGGTCTTCGCCGGCCTTGTCCTTCCATTCCTTGCCGAGTACGACGGTAGCCTTTACCACCATACCACGGATATCGTCGGGCACACCGGTGATGGCACACTCTACGACGGCGGGATGCGTCATCAGGGCGCTCTCCACCTCAAATGGACCTATGCGGTAGCCGGAACTCTTGATCACATCGTCGATACGACCTTCGAACCAGTAGTAGCCGTCTTCATCGCGCCAGGCCATATCGCCGGTATGATAGATGCCGTCGTGCCAGGCCTCACGGGTAAGTTCTTCGTCACGATAGTATTCCTTGAAGAGGCCGATGGGCTTACGGTCACCGACGCGCACCACGATCTCACCCTTCTCACCATCTTCGCAACTGGTGCCGTCGGCACGCAGCAAGTCGATGTTATACTGGGCATTGGGCATACCCATGCTGCCGGGCTTCGGCTCCATCCAGGGGAAGGTGCCGAGGGTCATGGTGGTCTCCGTCTGTCCGAAACCTTCCATCATCTTGATACCGGTCTTCTCATAGAACTTATCGAACACGGCGGGATTCAGGGCCTCGCCGGCGGTGGTACAGTACTCCAGACTGCTGAGGTCGTACTGCGACAGGTCTTCGCGGATCATAAAGCGGTAGATAGTGGGAGGAGCGCAGAAGCTTGTCACATGGTATTTCTCCATCTGACGCAGCAGGGTGTCGGCGTTGAACTTCTCATGGTCGAAGACGAATACCGTTGCTCCGGCGAACCACTGGCCATAGAACTTTCCCCAGACTGCCTTACCCCAGCCAGTGTCGGCAACGGTCAGGTGGAGGGAACCTTCGTGCAGGTTATGCCAGAACACACCCGTTGTCAAATGGCCCATGGCATAGAGGTAGTCGTGGGCCACCATCTTCGGCTCGCCACTGGTGCCTGAAGTAAAATACATCAGCATCGTGTCAGAGTTGTCGTTGACATGCTTCGGACGGACGAACTGCGGGGCCTGCTTCCATTCACTCTGCCAGTCGTGGAATCCCTCGGGGATGGGTTTGCCGTGGTCGGTGACGGCAATCAGCGTGTCAACTGTCGGACTCTCAGGCATGGCCAGCTTGATCTGTTCGGTGACGTAGGGATCATCCACACAGATGATGGCCTTCACAGAGGCACGGGTATTGCGATACACGATGTCGTGCTTGGTCAGCATGTGGGTGGCAGGGATGACGATGGCGCCGATTTTATGCAGGGCGAGCATGACCACCCACCACTCGTAACGGCGCTTCAGAATCAACATCACGGGGTCGTTCTTGCCGATGCCTAACGACATCAGATAGGAGGCGGCCTGATCGGTCTGCTCCTTCAGCTCTCCGTAGGTGGTACGTATCTCGTCACCCTGGTCGTTGGTCCACAGGATGGCCAGCTTCTCGGGAGCCTCTGCTGCCCAGGCGTCCATCACGTCGTAGGCGAAGTTGAAGCCCTCGGGGATGATGAACTCCAGGTTCTTGTTGTAATCCTCAACAGACGTGAACTTTGTCTGCTTCAAAAATCTTTCAATCATATATTTTTCTTTCTTTTGCAACGGACAACAGGACTAACACGACTTATGCGCTTAAAGTCTTTAAGTCCTGTAGTCCGTTGCTAAATATTACTCAACGGTGAATGCTAAGAACTTGACGGCTTTGTCACCGACGGCGAGCATGCCGTGGGGTTTCGTGGAGTCGAAATAGATGCTGTCACCCTCTTCGAGCACCATCGTCTTACCGCCGATATAGAGCTCCATCTTACCTTCGAGCACAAGGTTGAACTCCTGGCCGGGGTGCGAGTTCTTATAGATGGTGTGAACACCGGGCTTGGGCTCGACGGTAACGATGAACACGTCGGCCTTGTGGTTCACGAAGCCGCCCACGAGGCTCTGGTACTTATAAGCCTTGGTACGTTCGATACTCATACCCTGTCCCTTGCGGGTCACATAGTATGACTTCATATGAGGAGCCTCCGCAAAGATCAGCTCCTCTGTCGATACGCCGTACTTATGGGCAATCTTCATGAGGTTGGAGATGGTGATGTCCAACTCGCCGGCCTCTATCTTCTCATACTTCTCGGCACTGATGCCGATGGTCTCTGCCATCTCACTCACGGGGATGTCGAGCACGTCGCGCAATCCCTTCAGGCGTTCGCCTATCTGCTTTAATTGTTCGTCCATATATCTTTTCTTCTGTTTATAGTTTAATGTTTATAGTTTATAGTTGATTAGTTCTATAGTCTTCAGAGATTCCTTCAAGGGCTTGCCAAGTATTCATCTATAAACTATAAACCTTAAACTATAAACTTAAAATATTACTTCGCTCCGGCTTTGAGTCCGCGGATGACGGCGGAGGTAAAGCCTGCATGTTCCATCTCGTTAAGCCCCTTGATAGTTACACCGCCAGGAGTCGTCACCAGGTCGATGGCTGCCTCGGGGTGCAGACCGCTGGCCTCTAACAGCTCTACGGCGCCTTTCATCGTCTGCATCACGATCCTCTTGGCATCGTCGGCCTTGAAGCCCAGTTCCACACCGCCTTCCGATGCTGCACGGATATACCGCATAGCATAGGCGATGCCACAGGAGGCGAGTGTTGTGCCTGCTGCCAGATGCGCCTCGTCGGTGATCAGCGAATTGCCCATCTCGTCGAAGATATTGACAACGGTCTTGGTCTCTGCTTCCGAGGCTCCGATGGGTACGATAAACGTCATCGACGCCATCTCTGCAATGGCGATATTCGGAATCACCAGGAACAGCGGCGGGCACTGCTCTCCCAGCCACTCCTTGATGCTCTCCGACTTCACGCCGGCGGCAATCACAATCAGAATCTGCTTCTTCGGATTCAGTTCTGGCTTGATATCCTTCAGCACCTGCTCCACGAGCCAGGGTTTCACGACCACACAGACGATGTCTGCACTGTCAACCGCCAACTTATTATCCGTCGTCACACTGACGCCCGTCTTGGCAAACTTCTCCACCACGGCCTGCGAAGGGTCGCTCACGGTGATGTCCTCGTTCTTGAACTGCTGGCCCTTGATGAGACCTTCCACAGTGGCGCCGCCCATGGCGCCTGCTCCTATTACTGCTATCTTCATAATACTTTCTTTAACTTTTTGATGAAATCATCGGCATCTTCCTTAGTGAGGCAGAGTGGTGGCAACAGACGCAGGATGTTCGTTCCTGCGCAGCCGGTGAAGCAATGCTCCTGATAGATCAGCGGCTTACGCACATCGGCATGCGGACAGTCAAGGTCGATACCAATCATCAGTCCCCGGCCTCTGACGTCTTTAATCTTTTCATTTTTTAATTCTTTAATTCTCTCTATCAGGTACTCGCCAACCACTCTGGCATTCTCCACCAGATTCTCCTCTTCGAACACATCGAGCACGGCCAGCGCTGCAGCACAGGCCAGATGATTACCTCCGAACGTCGTTCCCAGCTGTCCATACACCGGTTTGAACTCCGGAGAGATCAGCACACCGCCCATCGGGAAACCATTGGCAATGCCTTTGGCAACGGTGATGATGTCCGGGCGGATGTCGAGCCACTGATGGGCAAAGAACTTCCCGCTTCGTCCGTAGCCGCACTGGATCTCGTCGCAGATGAGGATGGTGCCATATTTCTTGCAGGCTGCAGCCAGACCCTGGGCAAACTCTTTCGTCGCCAACTTGATGCCGCCCACACCCTGAATACACTCCAAGATGACAGCACACACATCGCCCTTCGCCAGTTCTGCCTCCCAGGCGGGCAGGTCGTTCAACGGCAGATAGGTCACGTGACTGTTATCATTGATGGGGGCGATGATCTTCGGATTGTTCGTCACCTCAACGGCCAGCGAGGTACGTCCGTGGAAAGCCTTCTCACAAGACAAGACGCGTGTTCTGCCGTTGGTGAACGAGGCGAGTTTCAGGGCGTTTTCGTTCGCCTCGGCACCAGAGTTGATCAGGAACAGCTGATAGTCGTCGTAGCCGCAGATCTTGCCTAAGCGCTCTGCCAGCTCCACTTGCAACTTATTGATCACCGAGTTGGAGTAGAACCCCAGCTTCTGCAACTGTTCCGTTACCTTCTGGACATAGTGCGGATGGGCGTGGCCGATGCTGATGACGGCATGTCCGCCGTACAGGTCCAGATACTCCTGCCCCTTGTCGTCCCACACCTTGCAACCCTTGCCCTTGACGATGTTCACGTCGAAGAGCGGATATACGTCGAATAGTTTCATCTTTAAACTATAAACTTTAAACTACTATTGGGCTGCAAAGTTACAGCAAATATCCGACAAACCGCAATAATCTCCCGTCTTTTTGCATAAAAATGTCAATTGCACGCCCCAAAGTGCATGCAATTGACATATTCTTGCACTTCAAAACTGATTTTTTATTTCGTGTCTTTAGTGTCCTTGGTGGATCATTTTTCTGCCCAAGCGCCCCAAAAGGTTGTCTTGGCCATTGGAATCCTTCGTGAGGCGGGTAATGGCATAGGCGACCAAAAAACGCAGACGGCAAAAGACCGCGTTGCTGTGGAGGGCATAGACGGGATGACGCAGGATGAAGGCGATGGCGGCAGGCGATGAAAAACTGATAGGAATGAGCTGCTTGCGGAACACGTAGTTCGCAAAGTTGTTGTTTGGCGAGTGATAATAGCCGATGATACGGTAACCGTTTTTAAGATGCCAACGTACGCTCCACTCGGCAGTGGTGCCTGTGACACCCCTCAGATAGCGATAGCCTGCCTGTCTGATGCGCTCTGCTTCGTAGGTCAGCATCCGCGAGGCAATACCCTCACGACGGGCTGACGATGCAATAGCCAGTCGATATCCATAGCACCAACCCTCCTTACGGTGAGTTCTGAAGCTATGCATCCCCAACAGTTCACCTGTCTCTGCATCCAACGCCACAAACATCGGTATACCACGAATTGCCTGCTGGAACTCAGGAAACGTCAGATGCATCCACGGTGCATCCAGACCTTGCTCTGTCCACATCCTGTGCGACTCCTTATTCAGCGCATACAGCGCCTCATCCGTCACATCCGTCTCCTTCCGATTTTTGATTTCAATCTTTCTCATATCGTCTGCAAAGATACGTTCTTTTTCTTAAACCGCCAAAACTCTCGCATCAATCTCTCATTTTCCTGTCGAAAAGTTTGGCGGTTCAGAAAATAGTTCGTACCTTTGCCCCCGAATTTAGTTTGTTACACCATTTAAATTTTAATCACTATGGCAAAAGACATCAAAAAGACAAAGAAAGGAAAGATGATGGTAAAGGGTAAGAACAGGTACATACGGTTTGACTGGGCAGCGAAGTACATGCTCCGCTCAAAGGCCGACTTTGCCATCTTCGAAGGCCTGATCAACGTACTTATCGGCGAGAAGATTGAGATTGTCGAACTCCTGGAGAGCGAGTTGAACCAGGAGCACAAGGACGACAAGTTCAACCGCGTGGACATCAAGGCGAAAGACTCCCAAGGACGTATCATCATCGTGGAAATTCAGCAGAGCCGTGAACTGGACTACCTGCAGCGGATGCTCTATGGCGTGGCGAAGACCATCACGGAGCACATGGGCAGGGGGAAAAGCTATGAGAATGTGAAAAAGGTGTACAGCATCAACATTCTCTACTTCGATCTTGGCGAAGGAGCCGACTATCTCTATCACGGCCAGACCACGCTGATTGGCGTACATACTAAGGATACCCTCCAACTGACACAGCATGAGCAGGACGACCTGCATGTGGTGACACCTGAAGATGTCTTCCCGGAATATTTCGTCATCCGTGTGAATGAATTCAACCAGCTGGCCGTCACACCGCTGGAAGAATGGCTTGAGTACCTGAAGGACGAGTATATCCGTCCAGACACAACAGTTCCCGGCCTGATTGAGGCTCGTGAACGTCTGGAATATCTCAGGATGTCGGATGAAGAGCGCCGTGTCTATGACAACTACCTTGACACTCTTGTCCGAGATACCGATGTCATGAAGACAAAACTCCTTGAGGCAGAGATAAAAGGCCTTAAAAAGGGCCACGCTAAAGGTTTGGCTAAAGGTTTGGCTGAAGGCGAAGCAAAAGGCCGGGCAAAAGGCCGGGCAGAAGGGCGTGAAGAAGAGAGACGGAAAAATGTTCAGGAAAAGCTGGAGAGTGCACGTACTTTAAAGGCAAACGATGTACCCCTCGATGTGATTGTCAAAAGCCTCCACCTCACAGACGATGAAGCTGCTACGCTGCAGTCATAGCAACGAGATCAGAAAGACTATATTATTATACGCACTGTCGCCGACCCTCACGGGCCGGCGACAACTGTTTCAATTAATTTATACACTAAAAATTTCAGTTCATGACTGTACTATCCTCACGGACCGCAGCCACAATTAATAAGTTTAAATAACTTTAAATTAACATATAAGAAGTCGCAAAGCAATGTTTCGCTCATTCCTAGTACCATCGCATGGCAACTTTGCGTTTGAAAAAAATCTGGGGCGTAGGGCGAACCTGCGCCCCAGATGGTTTGCTGATTTCTCACAAAAGGAGAAAACTCTATTGTGAGATAATTGTCATCGTATTATACGAGATCATCATCACCAGCCTCGCCAGGGATAGTCGGTGTTTCAGGAGGTACAGTGGGATCATACTCGCCCGATCCGGACAACAGTGTGCCCTTCAACTCCAAGTCAACAATCTCGATCTCAGGTGTTAAATAAATCTTTTCCATTTTCTTTTTTTACTTTTTATTGTTTTCTAATTATGCAGGGGAGGCGTGCTCCCCTGCACTTGTTGATTGATTAATCTCTGATTACTTCATGATATACTTCTTACCATTCTTGATGTACAGGCCCTTCTTGGCTGCGTTTACGCGGACACCCTGCAGGTTGTAGATGGCACCATTCTCTGCCTCTGCAGCCTCAATTGCCTTGATAGCTGTAGCTTCATCCTCTATGGTGTTGCCATTCTCGTCCTTCCAAACAATGTTCAGACGACCGCTTGCAGAGGGAGCCTTGTTGATGATAACGAAGATGTTGCCATTATTCAGATAGCTACCAGTGTAGTACTGGAATGAGAAGCCTGCGGTTGCATTATTCACAAGTACATACATATAGTTGCCATAGCAAGCTGTTGTTCCATCAGCAGTAGACTTAACCTCCTCACGGGCGGTCTTTGTAGATACACTGGCCAGAATGTTCTCAGTCTTTGTCGGTAAATAAGTAGCATCAGGATTATTGCCATAAACATTTGAAGACTTGACAGTACCAGCAGCAGGTGTTGCAGAATCATCAATTGTAACAGCTACAGGGCTAATCTTCTTGGCTTCAGCCGTTCTTACAATAATAGCTTGTTTTGCCTTGACATTGTACTTACCATTGCGTTTACGGAGCTCACTCATTACGATGTCACTTCCGTCGAGGTAAGCCTCATAAACCTGACACTCCGTAGCATCGAACTGATATGCAGTAGTGCTGTTGAAGAATCCCTTCATAGCATAGTTACGTACTTTGTCCTTAACAGTTGTAAACTCTACAGGACTTGCTGTTTCGTATTTTGCGTTTGTAGGAGGAGTAGGAACATCAGCAGTATAGATGGTGTTAGTAATAATCGTTACGAGAGAGCAACCTTTAAACGGATTTGTACCGAAAATAGAAGCACCAGGAGTTGCTGTAGGCATGTAAGTCAGAGACTTCAGGCTCTTACAATTTGCGAAAGCCTCATTACCAACCTTACCAGCAGCAGTAGCAGGATTCAGAGTAATTTCTGCGATGCCAGTACCGTCGAATGCATTTGCACCAATCTCTGCAAGAGTTGTTGGCAAAGTAATGGTTGTCAAAGCAGCCAAACCTTTGAATGTATTGGCAGCAATATTCACTGTTGTTCCACCATTCTTCAGAACTGTACAACCGCTCAGGTCAATAGTAATGGCATCTGCTGTAGAGAAGGGAAGGGGATCAGTTGTTCCCGGTGCGGTCAATGTACCTAAGAACGGAGTGGTCAGAGTTTCAAGAACTCCACCGAATTTCAGGTTAGCCAACTTTGTACGATAGAAAGCACCGTTTCCAACCTCAACGATTGTTGAGAGGTCAGTCTTGTCCTTAACGCTCAATGTCTCAAGAGCAGTACAGTTGTAGAATGCCTTAGCTGCTAACTTTGTGAGAGTCTGAGGCAGAGCAACAGTAGTCAGCGTGCTGATACCATTAGCACCAAACAGAGCATCAAGGGTGTTAGCCGTAGCAACCTGAACGCCTGCAGTCAAATCAAGCTGTACAAGAGCTGTACCTGCAAACATCCCTGCTGCAAGAGTTGCACCAGCAGGAAGCTTATACTCAGAATCAGAAATACCAACCTTTGCAAGAGTTGAGATGTTTGCAAGATTTGTTCCAATTGTGTATGTCTTGCCGGCAGTAGAGCCGTCAAAAGCCTTGTTCAGCACCAACTGCTGCAGTTTACTGGGATCGGGGGCAGGAGCACCTGGATTCGTAGAGAACCAAGCTCCGATAGCATTGATCTCACTAGCAGAAAGGTCAAACTTCGTGATGGCAGTCTTCAGGAATGCACCTGCTCCGATAGAAGCAACCTTTGCAGGGATGATTGCACTATTGGCTGTTGCGCCGATAGTAGCCAACTTTGTACAGCCGTCAAATGCATTGGCAACAATGGGATAAGCCACAGCGTTTGTTGTAGGTAGCACAACGGTTGTCAGGTTAGCGTTTGTTTCATCAGCTTCAGCATAAGCAGATACTGTTCCTAAAGTCAGACCTGAAGCAAAAGCAGCAGCTTTCACTCCTGTGAACAAACGGTTAACGCCATTGGTAGCATTGAGCAGAACACAAGCAGAAAGGTCCAATGTAGATATTTTAGTTCCTACAAATGCACCAGCCTTAATCATCTTTAATTTTGCGCCAACAGTAATAGCAGCTAACTTTGCACAGCCGTAGAAAGCTTCTTCGTCAATCTCCTCAAGCCATGTTGCATTCTCTGTAGCGAAAGTCTCGAGAGAAGCTGCATTTGCAAAAGCACCAGCTGCGATTTGCACAAGGTTTGACATTGCGGGAATACCCACAGTAGTGCCCTTGAAACCCTCAAAGGCTTCCTTACCGATATACATGATTGTAGCAGGAAGAGAGACGCTCGTTGCTGCACAATCCTTGAACGGCTGGTGAGCTGTCGTAGTATTCACCTTAAATGTCGTGTTAAGTGTAACAGCAGCAGTCTCAGAACCATCAATACCTACCACCTTAAATTTGTGGGTGAGATCAACGGCTACGGAGTTGTCCAGATTCTGTACCTGTTCGGGGATGGTAACTGCAGTTGTCTGAGAAGAGTAAGCATAGCGAATAACAGTAACCTGTCCCAGTACCTCAGGATTTCCTGCAGAAGCGGCCTGATAGTCTGCTGTAATCTGATATTCTACGCCGTTGTCTCCAATGAACGTCTTGCCTACCTCAGTCTGAGCAAATGCGTTAGAGCTCAGCATAGCAAACATAGCAAGAGCGAATAACTTGATTTTTTTCATTGTTCTTAAAATTTTTAGTTTGTAAATTTTGAATTTGAAATAATAATCGGATGATTCCTGCGGCGGGGCTGAGCCTCGCTGATGCAGGCGAGAGAGTAAACGTCAGGTGCCAAGCACCTCCCCTTCCGCCATTAGGACGCATTGCTGCGCGGACACCTTGGCGGAAGTCACATTCATTCTAATTGTTTTCTTGTCCATAATCTTTAAAATGTTAATAATGTGAACTATTTTGTTTAATGTGAACTAAAATCCATCATTGTTTGAAGCGGACAAAATCCAGCTCCCGGCCAGCTTCTCCCCTTGCTGGTCGTTACTCTCATTAACATTCTAAAAATGGAATCATCCCTGATCGTAGGGAACAAAAAAAGACGTGGGAGTAAAGTTTCTCTCCGCGCCTATCCCTTCATTCAGGCCTTCGCATTGCCCCCGTATAAGGATAAGCAACGTAAAGCCCGCCCACGCCGAGTGATATACAAACCCACTACGCCCTAACTGTCCCAGACATATATATACCAAGATATACTCCACCTGAGGGGAGTTACACCTTATTAATATATATAAGGGAATCAGGACATGGGGGAATATAAAACTCACCCACGCGAACGCTTCTGTTGCATCACCGCTGTATACGGATTCAAGTTTGCGAAGTTTGAATGAACAGACAGGTAACGTTTAGAAAACGTCCTTTCGAGACTGGCCGTACAACTGGCCTGAGGTCTCTTCCATCGATGTCAAAATTTACCGCCCGCCCACACTAAGGCGGACTTTTCGCTGCAAATTTACATATATTTTTCTAATTACCAAATATTTTTTAGGAAAAAATCACATTTTAACCAAAAAAAGATGATTTGAGGGGTGTTTGGGAAGAATAAAAGGAGCCTTGTCGTAGAAAATGTCGGTATTTGTTTGGAAGTTTGGGAATATTTTCTTAACTTTGCACCAAAGAACAAACAAATTCGAATAGTATGAAGAAGACATGTGTTTTATTCCTGTTGGCCCTGCTGCCCTTGACAGTAAGTGCTGTGGATGCGGTGGAAATCGATGGTGTGTGGTATAACCTGGATGCGGAAAAGGGCTGCGCGACGGTTGTCAGCAGTCAGACGAGACATGGTTATGAGGGCGATGTGGTGATCCCGGAGCGTGTGCGTTATGACGGTGAGACGTATGACGTGACTGCCATTGCCTCGCGGGCTTTCTACTATAGTACGCTGAGCTCAGTGTCTATAGGCGACGGGGTGACCTCCATCGGCGATTTTGCCTTCTATTCGTGTCCCAATCTGGTGGATGTTGCCATCGGCAATGGGGTGACTTCCATCGGCACCTCTGCCTTCCATTGGTGTAACGCCCTGAAGACGATCATCATCGGCAGCAGCACAGCCTCCATCGGCGAGTCTGCCTTCTGTGACTGCAGCAGCCTGAAGGATGTCTATTGCCTGGCAGAGGATCTGCCTTCGACAAAGAGCACTTCTCTGGATTCCAGATATTTAAGTCAGATGACCCTCCACGTGCCGGCAACGGCTATCGATACTTATCTCTATGCATCGCCTTGGGGCGCATTTGGGAAATTTGTCAAGATTACTGAGGATGAGCTGATCAAATGTGCGACACCGGTGATTGGCTTCTCCGACGGTAAGGTCGTGTTCAGCTGTAAGACGAAGGGCGTGGCCTACAAGTCAGAGGTGCGGGTAGCTGATGCCAAAACGTATGACACCTCCGTGCTTTCTACTCCAGGCACATTCGTTGTTTCCGTCTTTGCCGTGAAGAAAGGCTGTTACAGGTCAAACACCGCCACTCGCGAGTTCTCCTTCTCGGATGCCAAGCCGAACGCCAAGCTGGGCGACCTGAACAACGACGGCAAGGTGGACGTGGCCGATCACGTAAAGCTGTCGGAGATCATCATGAATCAATGATGGCAGTGCCGCTCTTTAGTAGTCATCGGGCATCGGCTCCCAGGTCGTCTTGTTGCTGTTGTCGCTGTCTTTGATAATGGCATACTTGAAGGGACTGTCGGCATCTTCGTAGTTTGCAAGGGCGCAGTGCATGTCGCTGACTGTGCCGTTTGAAATATCACCGGAGATGATAAAGAAACTGCCCTTCCAGGGGGCACAGATGCTGAACTTCGAGCCGTCGCCCTGGATGAGGGCCTTCGACTCGCCATTGGCATAGTCGGCCTCGCCCTCAGTAATGAAGTAGTAGTCGAAGTTGAGCTGTCCGTCTGCCTGGCTGCTGAATTTCATCACCATTCCATTCAAACTTCCTATGTCCTCCCCGGCACCGGTATTCTCTGACACGATGGTAAGAGGCGACATGAGGTAGGTGCCGTTGACCGTCGGCGGGTTGTTGCCCTCGTGGATGGGCAGGCCGTTGCTCTTCAGCTGCTGCATCGTCGCAGCATCGGGCCACTCAAGGGGCACTTCTTCTTCCTCCTCCTGCTCCTTCATACTGATAATGAGCCATACGTAGTCTGATGCATCACCAGTCGGATTATAGGATACGTGGCTGGTATATGGCTTGTCGGGCATGTCAAGATCAATGATGTCCGCCGTTTTGACATAGTAGCCGTGCAGATCTGCCGTGTTCGTCCAGTTCTTGAACTCCAAGCCGTCGGCCACCGTCCACTTGCCTTCCTTATAGGTTCGTGAATTGGTTTGTAGCGGGAAGTCACCCAAGGCCACGACCGTTGAGAAATCACCATCTTCGATGATGTCGTAGCCCAGCATATGCATATGGAAGACATTCGCACTGGTGGCCCGCGAGAACTGCAAGTTCTTCACCATGTTGTTCGTCTTGTCGATATCGAACGATAGCGAGGCATTTGTACGCTCGTTGTTGAGTTCTTTTTCTATGTAGCCCTGACACTCCACGTGCATGGTCTTCTTGTCCTCGCTCCACGTGAAGTGGGTGTTCTTAGCCTCGAAGTTGACTCCAATTGCTGCGCGGAACAGCGTGTCGGGGGTATTTTCATCATCTGATACGTACTGCACGTTTCGTTCTACCCAGAAGTTGATGCGCTTGAAGGGACTCTCGTCGCTGGGGTTCGGTCCAGGTCCAGGCTCTACGCCGGAGCCCGTGCCGTCCTGATGGACGAGGATGTATTCCTTGGCCACCGTGCCGTCCTTCATCAGGGCGGTGATGTATACGGTGCCAACCCTTTCCTCCTTGCCTTCGTTGGGCTTGGCCGAGAGCGTCATTGACAGTCCGGAGGCTGCACCGCCGAGCCATGATGAACTCAGGCAGTCGATCTCGGTGATTTTCTCTACGTCTTCGCCTACGACATAGACTTTCTTCTCGCCGCCTTGGGCGGTGAGCCTGACGGTCTCAGGACTGAAGGTGAAGGCCTTGATGACCTGGTAAGCCAGTTGTGTCACCTTTATCGTCTTTGACAGACGACCACCGTCCTTCATGGTGATGGTATAGGTGAGTGTTGCTGTTCGCTCAGCCTCGTCGGGGTTGGCCTCTGCACGCACCTCGATGATGTCATCCTTCACGGTGGCTTCTATCCATGTTACAGATGCCTCTGCCTCGCGGCTCTGGATGGCGCTGGAGATATAACTGTCCGCCGGGTCCATCTTGATGCTGACGGTGGCCGTGTTGCTATACTTGGCACCGCGCTTCTCCTCTGCCGTCAGCGTCAACTCTGTCGGGTCGAGTTCCAACTTCAGGCTGAGGGCCGACTGCTTCACAGTCAGTGTACGTGTGGCAACAGAGCCTTCAGCGTCGGTCAGTTCCACAGTGATGACGCCGTCGCGTGAGGATTCGAGGTTGAAGTTCGGCTTGATGTGGATCTTGCGCGTCGCGGTGGTGGTCAGGTCGTCTGCCGTCTTGCTGGTCCAGGCTTCGTCTACCGTCAGCCACGACTCCGCATTGCTGCTCACCTTGATGTCCTGGGCGTTGTTGGGATACTTAACGGTCAACTGCTGTGTCAGTTCGCCGTCTTTGAAATCCTTGCTGTACCCGGCCACCTCGATGAGTTCTTCGGGGCTGACAGAGAACTCGTAATCGGGAGCCTCCTGGAAGACGGGCACGTTGAGCGTGAGATTGATACTTCTGTCTTCATTGTACAGGTAGAAGTCTACCGTCCCAGAGCGCTCTTTGGCCGTGGTATTAGGCTTGACGCTGACCTTATAGGTGCCGTTCTCCTTCTTCACCGACAGCCATTTGCTTTCGTCATCCTCGTCAACGGTCACTCCGTACTCGTCGATATAGATGTCTTCTTCGCGGTCCAGGTTGTCGGTAACGGTGAGCGTCTCTTCTCCTCCCTTGGCATCGAATTTCAGTTCCTCTGGCGCACATTCGAATTTGACAGGAACGGTGTAGGACGTATAGGGCGAGGCCAGCATCTCATATTTGATGACACCAAGATTGGTAATGGGGTAGACGGTTACTTCCTTGCCTCCGCCAATGCCTGTCAGGTCTTGTTCCCAACTCTTGAAGTTGGGTTCCTTCAGATATCTATACTCTTTATCATATAGTTCCCTTGCTACCTGTTTCCCACTCTTCGAGTAGTAGGCGGCAAAGCCCACCTTGTTTCCTGTAAGCGTCTTGCGCCCAAGGCTTGCACTGGCTTTCAGTGTCTTGCTCTCCGAGTCATAGGTCAGGCTTGTGCCAGAAAACTTGGGGACAAGGCCTCCTTCGAAGCCGTATAATTCGTTGACGTCGAACATTTCAAATTCTTTCTTCCAGGGGCCTAAGGATGCTTCAATCTTTCCTGTGCAGAATGGTCCGAATTTAACAGAACCGTCACGGTTGAGGGCATCGTATAAGGCTGTCGGATTGACCATCATATAGGCAGGGATCAGTGTCGGGACAGCGGTCATCAGATAGTCCGTCAGTTTCAGTTCTGACTCTACCTCTCCCTTTATACCGGCATCGTATCTTGTGCCCACGGCACCAATCTCTTTCTTCATCAGACTCAGACAAGACGAGAAATACGGACCAGCGGTGATTGTAAATTTGCCGGAAAATGAGTTCTCCTCAATGTTTTTAAGCAAGCGAGTGCTCGCCACAGCGCTTTCTCGTTGCTCATCGTAGAAACAGTCGTTGTATTGCGCCATCGCATAATCGCTTGTCACATTCTCACGCTTAATCTTCAGTTCCACCTCTCCGGAACCGCTGACGGAGACACCTGCCTCAGTCTCTATGGCAAACGGTGTGTCGGTAATCCAGGTCCAAGTGCTCGCTAACGGAAAGTCAAACTGACCAGAGACTCCGCCCTTGATGTCAAGATTAAACCAGGACCTTTTCTCCATGCGTGCGACGTAGTCGAAGTTGATGCCGAGGATGGGACGCACAGCCAGGAAGACACGGACAGTCATCTCGTCCTTTATACCCATATCGAGGGTACCACTGCCCGTTACCGACCAGTCGGAATTGATGCCATACGATATGCTTGTCAGATCTATCTTTAAAGACTTGTCATACACAGGTAGCGTGGACTTTGTGCTGTTCTCATCTCCGAAGATACGCGTCCGGGCTCCTCTGCTCCCCCGCGTCTCCGCGCCTTCGCTCTCCGCTGCTGCCTTGCAGACCCACTGGTCGAAGAGATCCGTCAGTTCTGGCGTCTCGCAGATCACCAGTGTACTCCCTGTAATATCTTCGACCCGCTTCACACGGCCATAGAAACCGCCGGGCAGGAATTTGCGGCTTTTGGTCGTCACGATCTTGTCGCCCACCTCGGGAATCAGTGTCTTTGGCGTATTGGTAGCAAGAAGCAATACGGTGGAGGAGTCGCTGCCGATGACGTAGTTCCACATCTCGCTCTCTGTGGTGTGGGCCACGTCTTTCTTATAGACGGTCTCGGGCGTGACGAATCCGATGGAGTCGATGGCAGAGAGAGGAATGCGGAAGAGGGAGTCGAGTGCATAGACCTCCTGCACTACCATCTCGTCGTGGGCCACGCCGGTCGTGTCGATGTTGCTGTACTCGAAACGCTCGATGTCGTCGAAGAAGAAGGCATTGAACCCGCCATCGTTACGATAGATGTAGAGGGCATCCTGCACGGCCTGTGCTTGTGCGGACTGGATGCCGATAGCCGACAACAGCATTGCCAGCATATATATAATAATGTGTGTGGTCTTCTTCATCGCTTCATGATTTTATAGGTGATGGTGTCTGCTTTGATGATATACACGCCTTGGGGCAGAGCTGAGAGGTTGAGTCGGTAGGTGCCGGCACGGGTGGCTTTCAACTGGCGCACCTGCTTGCCGTCGATGCCATAGACTGTGACGGTGGCGCCAGCCTTCAGTTGGCTGATGGTGAGCGTGCCGTCCTGATAGCCGATCTCTGCACGTGATTCACTGAGTTCATCGATACCTGACGGATCGCGGTCGACGTAGGTAAAGCGGATGATGTCGGTGAGAGCATAGGTGACATCGACCTTTGAAGATACGATGTGCAGGTTCTTGCCTTCGAATTTGACCTGTGGCTTCTCTGAGAGGGTATAAGCTGCCTGCGCTCCATCCTTGGTCAGTACGAGCAGCGTTGGGTTACTATCTGCCCATATGCCTATTGGCAGAACCAGCAAAAGGGTGAGTAATAGGAGTTGTCTTCTCATTTTATACAGCATTTTGTTATTTATGGGGCAAAGATACGAAAAATAATCGAACAATCGACTAACAATTTGTTACTTTCGACTAACAAATCGTGTTTTGTAAGTCGATTTGCCTGTAGATATTCTATTCCGTCTGTCTTGCGTGCCCTAATCTGGTTGACGTGGCCGATTGATGCAAAAAAATAGCCCGCTGCTGGAATAGGCAGCGGGGCTATGATTGAAGCTTGGATTTTAGGATTACTTCTTGCCTATGATGAATACGATGTCGGCTACATTTACCTTCAGGTCACCGTTCGCATCGGCATTCACAAGATTGATGCCCTTCGCATTTCCTGTTACGATATAATTGGCAATGGTGGACAGATCCTTGTTGTCGACAACACCGTCGCCGTTGGCGTCGCCAGGCAGATACTCGGGCTTGATGTCCTTGGGCTCAGACCATCCTACGTTGTCTTCGGCTATCACGCAAAGCGCTTTGGTTGGCTTGCCATCGGTCCCAAACTCAAACGCGTTACCGACGATACCGCTAAACAGCAACTCGGGCTGGCCTCCGTCCGTGAAGCCATAGAGATCGTATGACTGGATGCCAGAGGTGGCATCGCTGCCTTCGAACTTGACTGTCATCTTGTTGCCGTTGCGTACTACACCGGTGATTTGTGACGTCGGATAGTCGGTGTCGAAGGTGTTCACGAAGGTGTTGGTCTCAATCGGATCATTGGCATCGAACACGATCGTAGCCTTATTGCTGATGGTAGAGCCATTGGCAGGATTCGGCTTGTGCTCAATGGAGAAGCTCACGAAGCCCTCACCGACGTGGTTGTCATTATTGGGTAACAGATAGCCGAGGTCGGGATCGTCAATCTCTTCGCCCTTCTTCGTGAGCGAAATGATGCTCCAATTAACCTCACCTGTCTTTTCGTTGAACTGACCGCTAACGCGTACTATGATCTCTGTCTCATTAACGGTGTACGGGATGTCACACGTGAACTCCTTGGTATTTCCTCCTACGCTCCAGGTTTGGCCTGCCCAGCCGAACGACGTGAAGCCGAAGGTAGAGAGGTCGTACTTGGTAGCATCGAGCTTGTCGTTGATAAATACTTCATGGGCCGGAGCCGTCGCCGTCGATTTGTTCTCGTAGGTGATGGTATAGGCCATGTTGTGAATCGGCTTGATATAGTGGGCGTTGTCGTCATAGCCGGCAGGACCGATCATCTCGTTGGGATCATAGCTGCCGCGACCCTTGTTCTTAATATCGTCGGGATCGCCATTCAGACATTTCCTCATATCTTTTATGCTCTTGTATTTGCTATATAGATCCCAGGCATTGCTACCCAATTTATAAAGTCCCTTAACAAGCGAAGAACCGGGTATGACTTCAGAGCCACAGTTAAAGAACACGTCGGCTGCATTTGTAAAGAGTGTTGACCATTTGCCTTCGGCACCAGTGGCAGTACTGTAGCCTGCCTTGGCGATGCTGCTGACGCAACTGCCACCGGGAATAAAACCAATGGCAGTGTCGAAGACAGCCGAAGCCCACTCCTTGGCGAAGCATTCACCCTGCTCCAAGGTGAAAGGTGCGCGGGTACGGGCAGCAGCAAAGTCGTTTGGTCCCCACGGCTGCTCAATCCAGTAACCGATTTTTATCTCTTCGGACGGCTCGTTGTCACCCTTCACCATCTTGATGCGGAAGGCACGCTGCTCCGTGCTATTCGGGCCGATGTAGGGAATCATAAACGAATAGACACGGTAATAGTCCTTAGTCTGTTCGTCATAGACTTTTACGTACTCTCCCATTTGTTGTGCCCACTCCTGAGCCTCTTCGTCGAGGGCTGGATCGCAAAGATCAAAGTCAAAATCGAACGACACATCGACAGTGCCATGACGATCGGGGATGATGATGATCATGGGAGTGTTGTAGGCTGCTACGTTGGCCCTGTTACCAAAATCGATGGTGTAGCGTTGCCATTTGTTCCACAGGCTGGCTCCCCTACCGTTCACCTGCATCCAGACATCGGGCTCTTCGCCGCCGGCAGTCACCGTGAAAGCCTGGGCCAGCGTTTCGGTGCCTACGATGACATCGTACTTGCCCACGGGGGCTGCACTCAGGTCGAACCGGGCCTCGGGAAGCTCGCCGGGCGATGACACATTTTTAATATCATAGCCGTATTCGATGAGCCATTCGCCCTCAATCTCCTTATCGCCCTGCTTCAGTATCACTTTGGGCTGCTTGCTGTAGGTCAGGTTGTAGCCGCCCTGAATGCGCAGACGCACACCCTTGTCCTGGGCTGCCTCATTGGGGAACACCTTGCTCAGGCCGCCCACGATAATGCTCTGAGAGGTGCCGACGTAGGCATTGGTGTTCTTGCCGTCGCCCTTGGCCACCATCCAGTAGGTGTAGATGCCGGGATGGCCGCTTACATCCTGCTTTTCGTGACGTTTCTTGCTGGTGCTGTACTTGTCGAAGCGGTCCAGGTTCCAGGGGTCGGGCTTAATCCACTGGTAGGCCTCGCCGTCCTTGGTTATGTCGGTCATATAGACGGTCAGGCCTTTCAGATCCTTTGTAAGGGTAAACTCAGGATGCGGGGGACGGATGCCGTCGTGGGCCTTCAGGTTATTCTCCAACAGCGGGGCTGGGTCGTTGTGATACTGGCTCTGGTCCTGCAGCGAGCCGTCGAAGGTGAGCAGCAGGCGGCAGTCCTTGTCAGTGGCGTCGGGCTTGCCGTAGATGTGCTGCATGATTTCCTCGTGCGTCAGGGCACGGCTATAGACGGCGAAGTTGTCGACGTAGGTATCGTTAACATAATAATCTCCGGATGAGCTGGGGCCGATGACGATGGGGTTGTTGCCCATAAGGATGGGGCCGCTCTCGGTCTGGGTACCCATGAGCATGCCGTCAACGTAGAATCGGATGTTGTCCTTCTCTACGTGTGAATCGTAGGTCATGGCCAGGTGATGCCACGTGGCCGTCTCGTTGATGCGATAGCGCCAGCTGTCCCACACCTCCTTGCCTTTACCGTTCACGGACAGCTCGGTGCTGAGGCCGGCATAGAAGGCATAGCCTTGATCGCCGTTCTGGTGTACACTAATATACCATCCGCCATTATAATAGGATCCGTTGTGATTGCCGTTGGAATGGCTGAGAGCAGCGATGTCGAGTGATCCACTGCTGCGCTTGTCGATGCGCACCCAGCACTCTACCGTGGTGGCTTCGCGGGTCTCCATGATGCTGGGCGTCATGGGAATAGTGACCTTGTTGAGCGGATAGTCAATGAGGCGGTTCTCGGGAACGGATATGTCGAGCGCCATCTCCTGGCCTGTGGTGGCGGGAGCCGGGTCGTTGCGGCGATAGACGATGCTCCAGAAGTAGGGGTCGAAGGCCTTGTAGGGGGCCGAGTAGTTCATCACCCAGTGTTCAGTGCCCTCGCTGTCCAGGCGGACGGTGAGCGACTGGTTGTTGCGGTCCTTGCTGTCCCACGACTCGTAGCCGACGGCAAAGTTGCGATGGACGGTGCGGAAGCCGTCCTTCGACTCCACCAGCAGGCCGCGGCAAGTGGTCAGATAGACGTGCTGGCCCGTGGGGTCGTCGGGGGCGAGGTAGAGGTCGTAGAAGTTGGAGAAATTGGAGTATTGCGAATTCCAGAAGCAGCGCTCCTGCATCTCCCAGGTCTTTCCGCCGTCGTGCGAGTGGTACATCCGGGGGCCGTAGGGCGTCTGCAGCACGTAGATGTTTTGGCCCTTAGCGGCAATGGCACCAGGGCTTCCCTTAGACTCGGGCAAGTAGATGGCCTCCGTCCACGTCTTGCCGAAATCGGTAGAGCGGCGGAATACGGTATGGCTGCGGTCGCTGGTGGGTCTTGTGCCCTCCACCTCCTGGATACAGCCCCTGAAGATGACGTTGATGGCATCGCCTTCTAAGGTCATCTGGGCGTGGTAATTAAAGGATTCGCCGTTGAAACCCTTCATATAGTTCAGGTCGCCCCATGATTTGCCCTCCTCGCCAACTGGCGGTGCTATGTTCTGTGTGGTGATAGTCTCGCCGCCGTCGGAAGAGGTGGAGACATAAACATTGCCCCACAGCATGTTGTAGTTCCAGCCATAGTCGTTGCCGAGCACAGCCCATTTGCGGCCAGACACCTGCAGGTCGGCTAAGTTCTGTATGGTATCTATCGTCTTGTCTGTGAACGTGGCACCGCCGTCGAAGGAGGTGAGCACGCGGGTCTTGTAGCTGGTGTAGTTGTAGCGACTGCTATTGAAGGCGATGACCAGTGTCTGCCCGTCTGCTTCTACGTGGGGTCGTCCGTAGTAGTAGTGGCCGTCGCCCTCGCTACCGTCCGCTATCTTACGCGTCTGGAAAGTCTTTCCGCCGTCGTGTGAATAGGTGTAGTAAACCTCGCCGTTCTGTTCACTCTCGGCGGTAAGCATGGTGACGAAATGGACGTTCTGCCCTTCCACCTCCATCCATTTGGCATTGGAGCCGAAATTACCGCCCACATAGTTGATGTCGCCCATCTTCATTGTTTTCGACTTGACGATGGCACGGGGCTCTTCCCACGTGCGGCCGGCATCAGTGGAGCGCCGGTACCAAAGGCAGTAATCGCCATCGGCGTTGGGCTTCCAGTCAGTCCAGGCCACGTGTACGGTCTGGCCGGAGACCTGCATGTCTATGGGCAACTGAGTCTTGGTGTAATACGTGATGTCTGTCGTGCCTAACGACAGGTTCTGCCATCCGCCCCAGTTAGAGGGCACATATTGGCTCATGTCATCGGCTCTGCCCTGGATGACCGCCACTAAGATAGCACAAAGAAATAAGACTTTTCTCATATTCTTAAAAGATTTTGTTATTTGTTGCGGTAGATGTAGAAAGCTTCCTGCGCCATCATGCTTTGTCCTGCCGACAGCAGAAGGAATAGGGAGAATAGTAGTTTCTTCATACAGTTGACAATTTTTAATTCTTTACTCGTCTTCAGTCCACAACCGGACTTCGATGCCGGTTTCTGCTCCAGGAGTGGGGGTGTACTCCCCTTCTACAGTACCTTCAAATGATTCAGTAAAAGTATGTCCATTCTTATAGTCCTGTCGTATATATCTACGTCCATAATCATGCCAAGAATAACTTCCCCATACATCTGCCGTCAGATAGCCGTTATAATTGATATAGTCATAACCGGAATGATAGCCGGTAATTTCATGCTCCCATCCCCATTTCTCATCCAGTTCCTCGTTGCTGGATTCGCTGGTTGTCCAATAGGTAAAGTCGTCTTTGTCTCCACCAACTTTTTCTTCTGATGAAGAGGCGGTTCTTTTAAAATAGTTTACATATGATCCTTTAAGAACCCGGCCAGGACGTTTGGATACATCTACCGTTAACTCCAGAGTCTCTACACTTGTAAGTTCACCATCTTCAAATTGAACGTGTTGTGGGTAGTTCTCACAATTGATGGTTATGATGTCTCCATTTCTGGTGCTTGTGAATTTGTATCCAGTGCCATCAGAATATTCAGTGTTTTCAAATCTCTTACCAGATATACCTGGAGACACCTCCCTGGTCTCTGAATTGTCGAAAGGCTCTCCGTCTCGAGTGCCCCAGCTGTGATCTCTCATTTCGCCAGGCATTGAAAACCAGATCGTTGCACGTGTAAATGTATCGCTGCCTGCGGCCTGATATATAAACAGGGTGTCGCTGCTAGTGTACAAATCAGTACCCGAGGTGGCTACAACTTCTAATCTGCGGGGGAATACGGATGGATTCTTGCCTACGTTGATAATCATCTCGCCATATTCCTCCTTAACATCAATATCGGTAATGGTTGCCGATGCCCACGAGTCACCGGAAATTTCCCGATAAGTAATTTCTTCTTGATACGAATTGTATGGCACTTCTTCATAGAGTGTTACATGCACAGATTCGTGGTTGGTTCCAAAAAGAATCTTCACTTGCTGTTCTTTGCTGTCAATTCTTATCTCATCTTCAGAAATCTCCATCATGGGGGCTATCACGAAGTACTCTGTGGCATCATTGACAGGTATTTCCTGGCCTAATGTCTTGAGATAGGGGCGCACATGATACATACCACTGGGAAGACCGCTTGTGTTGAACTTCGTTGTCAAGTTAAGGCTGTCTCTCATGAAGTAATTATGATAGAAGTCAAACTTGTCTATCAATTCGTCTTTGTCATTATACAGGGCGATTCCGATCTTGCTCAACCAGAACGTTCTGCGGCATGGGCGTATCATGACTGTCGCCTCCTGTCTTTGTTGGCTGAAGTCGACCTTTGTCGGTTTGAAATCAGGGAAGAGATAGAGCGTAAGTTCTCCGAAGGCAATGCTTTCTTCAAGGAAGGTGCTCTCCTGTTCTTCGTCCCACAACAGTTTGTAACGTGCCTTGGCCTCCACATCAACGGAACAGAGTGAAGCGTCAATATGACTGTCCTTCAAATTGTCGTAGATGTTCTCGTCCGGATTATTCCCGAGGCTTGTGTTATATTCAAGGGTGGCTCGAATCTTCGGACCTGTATAAAGCTCCACACCAATGCCGAGGTCAAGGAAGTCCTTTGCCCAGTCGTTGGTCTCAATGTTGATGATGTTCTTGATGCCTGTCTGCACAAATCCGGAAAGTTTGACAGAGGCACTGTTCAGATCCAGGTACGTACCGTCCTCTCCTGCATCTTCTTTTTTAGGACCATTCATCTCATTGGAATATCGGACAGGGAATCCGGAAAGATCTGTGTCGAGGGTAAAAGACTGGTCCCACTGGAAATGGGAAGAGGGGAATGTGATCGTGGCCTCTATTTCTCCTCCGCCTCTGAGGAAGGCTTCGGGGAACGGACGTGTCTGGAACAGCGGCGCTATGGCGGGGAATTTGATGCTTTTAATGAATTGGGGAAGGCCGTCAATGGGGAACTCAAAGTCTGTAGAGGCCTTCACGCCAACGGACGGATTGATGTCGACGCCCGTGTTGATCATCGTATTCACATAGGCTCGCCGCCAAGTGATGTTATAGGCTACCTGTAGCTTGACTTTGATGTCGACCCCCATATTCACGCTGACCTCTACGCCTTCTCTCGGATTGAATGTCTTTGAGAGGGTCAGGTTGTCATCGATCAGCATCAGGCTGCCACTACCGCTGCTGCCTCGGGTATTCGCAGGATTGTCGTCAGAACCATAACCCGCCAGACGGCTGCGGACTTTACCACTCTCATCTGCCGTCACCTGTTCGACAGTAATAAACTGGACAAAAATATCTCCCAGGTCGGTAATGAGGTCACAGTAGATATTCAAAATAGGATAATTTGGGTCATGTTCAATACTTCTAACCTTGCCGGAAAAACTATTTGCGCCATAGGGTTCGAGAAAAGCCTCGTCAAAGCTTACCAACACATCGCCAACTTGAGGGGTTAGCTCCAATGGAATGTCATCACGAAGATAGACCACCTTTTCGTTGCCATATAAACCAATGCTTTCGATATAAGGAGTCAATCCCGTCTCTTCCATATTCTTTAAGCTCGGGTTGAAGATGATCTCCGGCTGTACGAAGCTGATGGAATCGATGGAAACGATGGGAATGCGGTAGAGCGAGTCGTCTGTCAGCACCTCCTGGATCACATAGTCATCGTGCTCCACACCGTCGAAGTCGACCTTCGACATGTTCATGCGCTTCACTTGGTCGTAGAAGAAACCGTTGAAGTCACCGTCGTTACGGTAGATGTAGAAGGCCTCCTGTGCCATCAGACTCTGTGCTACCGATAGTAGAAGTATGACAGCCATTAGCCCTCTGACTATATTTTGTCTTTTCATCGCTTCTCGAATTTGTATTGTGCATCACCGATCTTCACGTAATAAGTGCCCGCGGGCTGGTCTGTCAAAGAGATTTCAGTAGTAGCGTCGCCAGAGGTCTTCTGTGATGAGAGCTGCCTGCCGTCGGCAGTGTATAGTTCTACGACCGTTCCTCTAGGAAGGCCTTCAAACGACATGACATCGCGGCCCTGATGATAGACGGTCTCGCCAGCACGGACCTTGGCCTTTCCGATCTCATCGTAGGCACCTTCGAAAGTGTAGCGTGCTATCTCGCTCAACTTAAAGTAGGCAGTCGTCTTGCTGGTGGTCAGCACCAACTGCCCGTTGGCGAAGGTTGTCACCGGCTCCTCGTGTAGGTCGTAATAAGACTTCGTGCCGTCTTTCTTCAAGAGCACCAGACGCTGTCCGCCGGCGTTCGTCGTGCCGTCGAGTACCATATTGGTGATCACGACGACATCAGCGGCGTTTACCTTGTCGTCTTTATTGGCATCGGCATTCTTCGCGTTGTAGTTGGCAGAAGGCTTGCCCATGATGGCGTTGCTGACCTCGGTGACGTCTTTCGAGTCGACCGTATTGTCGTTATTGGCATCACCCTTTCTGATGCTCTGAGCACTGACAGTGACAGCTGTCAGCACAATGGAAAGAAATACTAATAGTTTCTTCATGTTGTTGATGTTTGATTAATATCGGCACAAAGATAGGAAATAAATCCGAAAGGCGACTTACAAAACAACACTTTCGACTAACAGAACATGTTTTGTTAGTCGTTTTTCTTCAAAATAGTAATGGAATATAGATTTATATTCCCTTGTCCTTCCACTCCTTGGGCGTCATGCCTGTGAGGGCTTTGAAGGTGCGGAAGAAGGAGGTTTCGTTGGCAAAGCCTGACTCGACGTAGATGTCAGACAGCTTTCTGTCAGGGTATTGGCGGATGATGCGCTTGGCGTGTTCCGTGCGGAAGGTGTTGACATATTGGTTGAATGAGCAGCCTACCTGTGAGTTGATGCAGTCGGAAACGGCCCGTCTGTTGCTGCCGACGGCATTGGCGAGGTCTGAAAGTTTCAGCTCGCTGTTCTTGTATAGTTTCTGGCTCTCCATGATGCTGTTGATGTGCTGCATCAGGTGAGGAACGTCTTCTTCTGCGGTCTCTTGTGTTGCAATGGGTTCTGGAGTGGCTGATGTCGGTTTTTGCTTTCTCCAGCGGATAACCCATAGGATGGCTGCCAGCACGACGATGCCCAACAGTATCCATATCCAATAGCTTTTGCTACTGGCGACTTCGGGTTCTCCACCCAAACGGAGCAGCCAGACGGCATTGGAGGGCGTGAAGTTGCTACCTTCTGTCAGACCGCCGGCAATCACCAAATTGCCTTCTGGCGTCAGGAGGGGCATGCAGTCGGGAACGGCTTGCAACGGATCTGTAAAATAAAGTGTCAATGGTACTCCGCCGTTGGTTGATGTCTGGTCATAGTCGATACAGAGTGTGTAGAGGCGGGTGCTTTCTGGGAAGACGTGTATGTTGGCACTGACGCCGAGCAGATAAGCACGGTGCGTCTGACGGTCTACGATGATGTTCGTGCCGTATTCGATGGGCTCTCCCTGGCAGGTCATCGGAATGGGACAGGTTGTGGGCAGCATGGTGAAGTCTGTGCCGCAGACTTTCGCAATGGCTATCTGACCTGTGCTGTCCTGCACAGCCAACAAATAGGTATAGTCGCCTTCTGCCTCGTCGCTGATGAGGCTTATGGCACTATTATGGGTGCTGATCCTCAATGGCTGCCACGTTTCGAACAGGGGAATATGTATGGTATCGCCTTTCAGACGGTCGGCGAATGTGCTGTGGATGGTGTCGCCCTTGATGCCGTTGCTGCCGAAGATGAGGGCATCGCCATCAACCAGGCGGAAGATATAGGGCGTGCTGTGTTCTGCCGCTACATCTTTAATGTAAGAAAAACTGTTCTTCCCCTTGAAGTCTCCACTGCCACTTTGGGCTTCGTGGAAGATTTCGATGCCGTCTTGATGGTACCAGTTGCCGGCGATAACCACCTGCCCGCTGTCGAGTTCCAGGGCTGAGGCCAAGACACGCTTTTGACACATGTTGGCAAAGCCTCTGAAAGTGTGAGTCTGTGGATCATAAAGCTCGGCAGTGTAAGTCTGACCGATACCTGTGGGCTGCTCACATCCTCCGGCAAGAAGAACCTTTCCCGAATTGAGTACTGCGGAGAGGCCGAAGTCGTGGGTGTAGGTCATTGGTATGGTGTGCCACTCGCCGTCTTTGAAGTATTCTGCCGTCGGTGTGGGCACAAAGCCGTTGGTGTGTCCTCCAGCCACCGTCAGCTCGCCGTTGGCATAGAACAGCGCATGTCCGGCACGGGGGATATTGAGGTCAGGCAACCGCTCAGCCTCAAGTTTGATGACTGGGCATGCTTCTTGCTGTTGTGCCGCCATAGGCAGCACAATACTCAGCAATGACAATATGAGCGGTAGCAAATTCCTCACTTTTCACTCTTCACTTTTCACTCAAAATGCAGAGGCTTTCAGGCGGAGGCCGGCGGTCTCGTCGATGCCGAACATGAGGTTCATGTTCTGCACGGCCTGGCCTACGGCGCCTTTTAGGAGGTTGTCGATGCAGGAGGTGACGAGCAGCTTGTTGCCGTATTTTTCCACATGCACCAGAGCCTTGTTGGTGTTCACCACCTGCTTCAGGTCGAGCGGCTTGTCGCTGTAGTGGGTGAAGGCGGCATCGGCATAGAAGTCCTTATAGGCCTCGATGACATCCTCTACAGGGGCGGGTGTCTTGATGACGGCCGTACAGAAGATGCCTCGGGCGAAGTCGCCGCGATAGGGGATGAAGTCGATATCGGCATCGAGATAGCCCTGCACTTGTTTCAGCGACTGGCGGATCTCCGCGATGTGCTGGTGCTGGAAGGGCTTGTAAATGCTCAGGTTGTTGTTGCGCCAGGAGAAATGAGTAGTGGCCCCGGGCTTTTGACCTGCACCCGTGGAACCAGTGATGGCATTCACGGCGACATCCTCCTTTAATAAATTAAGGTAGGCGGCGGGCAACAGAGCCACTTGTATGCAGGTGGCGAAGCAGCCGGGATTGGCCACGTGCTGTGCCTTCTGAATCTCCTCGCGATTGATCTCAGGCAGGCCATAGACGAAGTCGTGATGTTCGGGGGTCATCTCCTGACTCCTGACTCCTGACTCCTGACTCCCCTTAATCCTGAAGTCCTGTGCCAGGTCGATGATCTTCACGTTCTCCGGGATGGTGTGCTCCTTCAGGAACGCCTCGCTCTTGCCGTGACCGAAACAGAAGAAGATGACATCGACTTTATCGAAGGGCATCTGGTCTGTGAACTTCAGATCTGTCTCGCCGATGAGGCCCTCGTGCACATCGCTCACCAGGTTGCCTGCGTTGCTCTCTGAGTTGGCGAATACTATCTCCGCCTCAGGGTGCCCTAATAATACTCTTATCAATTCGCCGCCCGTGTAACCGGCAGCACCAAGTATTCCTATTCTTATCATATCGTATTTCTTTTGCAAGGACTACAGGACTTAAGGACTTCTTTCTTCTGCAAAAGGTAGTCGTGTAAGTCCTGTAGTCCGTTGCTAAATTATCTTTTCTCGTCTTTGTGGATGCCGTAGTAGACACGGAGTGGGGTAGAGCTGACTTTGATGAAGCCCTTGGCCTCGTCGGCAGTCCAGCCTGTCTGCGTCTCACCATACTCGCCCAACTTCGACTTTGTCAGGTCGTTGGCAGAGTCAATACCCACGGTCTCGAAGCCGTAGGGACGGAGTTTCAAGATGGCCGTACCAGTGACGTTGCGCTGAGAAGAGGTCAGCATAGCCTCGATGTCGGGCATCACAGGCTCCAGGTACTGGCTCTCGTGGAGGAACATACCGTACCAGTTGGCCACCTGGTCCTTCCAGTACTGCTGCCACTTGGAGAGCGTCGACTTCTCCAGCAGACGGTGTGCCTCGATGATCAGCTTGGGTGCGGCAGCCTCGAAGCCCACACGACCCTTGATACCGATGATGGTGTCTCCCACGTTGGCATCGCGACCGATGGCATAGGAAGCTCCGATCTCCTCGATCTTCTGGATGGCCTTCACTTTGTCATCGAACTTCTCACCGTTCACACCTACGATCTCGCCCTTATTGAACTCAATCTTCAGCAGCGTTTCCTTCTCAGGAGCCGTCACATGCTTCAGGTAAGCCTCCTCAGGCAAGCCTTGAGTGGGGTCGAGCAGTTCGCCGCCACAGATGCTGGTGCCCCAGATGCCGACATTGTAAGAATACTTCAGTTTGGTGAAGTCAGCGAAGAAGCCGTGCTCGTTCAGAAAATCCACCTCTTCTTTACGTGTCAGTTTCTTGTCACGAGTCAGGGTGATGATCTCCACGCCAGGAGCCATCACGAGGAATGTCATATCGAAGCGGATCTGGTCGTTGCCGGCTCCCGTCGAACCGTGGGCGATGGCATCGGCGCCGATCTCCTTGGCATAGCGGGCGATGGCGATGGCCTGGAAGATGCGCTCGGAACTAACGCTGATGGGGTAACAGTTGTTACGGAGCACGTTGCCGAAGATCATATACTTCAGCGATTTCTCGTAATACTCGTGGGTCACGTCGAGGGTGACATATTTCACGGCCCCCAGCTTATAGGCGTTCTCCTCATTGGTTTTCAACTGCTCTGCGCTGAATCCGCCCGTATTGGCACAGGCTGCATACACATCCCAGCCGTCCTGGGTCAGCTTCATCACGGTGTAACTGGTGTCAAGCCCACCAGAAAAGGCTACTACAACTTTCTTGTTTGCCATATCTATAATTCTTTTAATTCATTTAATTCGTGGTCGTTATTTCTTTGCCGTCGATCTTCCTGATGCGCTCGATGACTTCATCGGGTATCTTGGCGGGCAGATGCTCCGTCGGATCATAGAGCATAGCCGTGCAGATGCAGTATTTGCGGCCTGTGCGATGCAGCACGTCCACATTACAGCATCCCTCGCAACCCTTCCAGAAAGCCTCGTCCTCAGTGAGGTCGGCGAAGGTCACGGGCTGGTAACCCAGCGCTGTGTTCATCGCCATCACAGCAGCACCGCTCGTCAGGGAGAATATCTTGGCGTGTGGCCAGCGGGTACGGGCCAGGGTGAAGGTCATGTCCTTGATACGCTTGGCTACGTGGTGGCCTCTGAAGTCGGGGTGTACGATCAGTCCAGAGGTAGTCACGTATTGCTGGTTCTCCCATGTCTCGATATAGCTGAATCCGGCAAAACGACCGTCTTTCGTCAGGGCTATCACGGCCTTGGCTTCCATCATCTTCTTTGCCAGGTACTCGTGTGTTCGCTTGGCAATACCAGTGCCACGTACCTTGGCTGCCTCGGCGATGGTGTCGAGGATGGTGTCGACGTACTGCTCATGCTCAGGACCCGCCACCAAAACTTCTATTTCTATTTCCTGTTCCATATTTACTGTAAACCGTAAACTGTAAACTATAAACTGTTTTATCTCATATTCGGCACAATGTCGCTCAGGGCTTCGACCACTTCCTGGTGCCTGATACCCTCTTTGATCACGATGAAGATCGTGTCGTCGCCAGCGATGGTGCCGATGATCTGGGGTACATCGCTGTTGTCGATGTTCCAGGCGATGCTGCTGGCATAGCCGGGACGGGTCTTGATGACACCCATGTTCCCGGAGAAGTTGATGCTGACGAAGCCTGGCACCTGCATCATCTCACGGATGTTGCTCGGCGTACTGACTCGTTTGTACATCGTATCGTTGGGCAGCACATAGATGTAGTTGCCGCCCATTGTGGCAGCCTTGGCAACCTTCAACTGTTTCAGGTCGCGGCTCAGAGTAGCCTGCGTCAGTTTGAATCCTTCTTTCTGCAAAGCGTTCAACAGCTCGTCCTGACTGCCAAGCTGCTGGCTTGAGATGATGAGACGCAGGGCCTCCAATCGGTTGTTCTTTACTTTCATGTTGGTATATTTATTCAGAAAACGGATGCAAAAGTAGTAAAAACTTTGCATCCGACCAAATATTTCTGCATATTTTTGCAGAAAAACTATCTATTCATATCAAAACCGACTCTGACGCCCTCGTACTTCTTGCTGATTTCACTAACAGTTTCGAGATTCTGGTTTCCGCTCAGTGTGGCCAGCGTCTGCAACAGCGAGAGCAGTTTCTTACCCTCAAACAGGATAGAGATGCCGCTCATCTCACGTTTCGTGTAGCAGTTCACGCTCAGCAACATTCCCTGTAAGGTGATCTTCTGTGTGGCCTCGTCGAAAGTGTATCTGCCGTTGAAAGGCGTGCCGCAGATCTTTGAACTGAACGTGCCGTCCTGATTGAAACTGATCATCGTGTTGCTGGCAGAGACACCCACCTGCTGGTAATACGGCAGCAGCTTCTCTTCAATCTGTACGGCAGCCACCTCACCACCGGCCTTGTATAGCAGGTTCTTGCTGGTGAACGCACAACCCGGACCTTTATACTGCCAATTGCCAATCAGTCCCTGAGCGGACACTTTATCGAGACCGATGACACTCGTGATGGCATTGGTGATGCCGGTGCCGTTGCCCATGGCGCCGAGCACCTGCCCCATGTTTGCACAACTGACCAGTGCCAAGCACATCAGACCAGCCAAACTCATTTTCATTATTTTTTTCATACGCTGATACATTATATTTGTTATTGGGCGCAAAGGTACTGCTTTTTTTTGAATCCGCCAAATCTACGGGCAAATAATTCCCCTAATATCCCTAATCGTCCTGACCTCCCTGATCACCCTCATTTCCTCTTCCCTTTATATATATAATAAGGTGTAGCCCATTTTCTGTCTTGATATTCGTCAAGAGTGGCTAAAATTTTGCATAAAAGATGAAAATTTCTTCTTAAAAGTTTTGTCGGTTCGGAAAAAGTTCGTACCTTTGCACCCGCTTTCGAGAAATCGGGAGTCAAGAAAGAGTTCTTTGAAAGATTTACATAGACAGAAGTAGTACAAGA
>ONCZ01000017.1 GCA_900316445.1 uncultured Prevotellaceae bacterium
AACCTTGTCACTCACACTGCCCAAGATGCCCCATACGATGAATGCCGCCAGCAACAACCCTCCAGCCGTAGCCAATAGATAGGTGGGAACATAAGTCACACGCAGATGGTCAGCAATCTCTTCAGGTGAGCGCAGGGAATTGTCGTTTTCTTCTTTACCTTTCATATATTTATTGTTGTATATAGAGACACATCATCGTGAGGTCGTCGCTGGGTTCTGCCCCGTTACGGTGAGCCTCGACCTCAGCGCGGAGCTTTTCTATGAGCTGCTTCGAAGAGCTGAAACTGGTGTTGCGCAGAATCTCGATCAGACGTGCATCGCTGAACTCCTCCTTCTCCTTGTTTTCCGCCTCATTCAGTCCGTCGGTATAGATGAAGAACGGACGGCCCTTGATGGTGTCCATCTCTTCACCCTCAAAATCCATTCCAGGTAAGACACCTATCGGCACATTGGGCTGCATCTTCAGGAATGTGACATCATCGCCGCCACATCCTATGACGGGCGGATTATGGCCTGCATTGCAGAACGAGAGATGGCCGGTAGTAAGGTCAACGAGACCGAGCCAGAAGGTCACGAACATATTGTTCTCATTGTCGTCGCCCGATAAGGCATCGTTCATACGGGTGCAGATCTCTGCAGGTGACATCTCCTGCTTGGCCAGCGTGAGGAACAGGCGCGTGGCCTGAGCCATAAACAGCGAGGCAGGCACACCCTTGCCGCTGACGTCACCCACACAGAAGTAGAGTTTGTCGTCCAGCAGCAGATAGTTATAGAGGTCGCCGCCCACCTCCTTGGCAGGTGTCATCGAGGCATACATGTCGAGTCCCTTGATGTCAGGGAACACGCTGGGCACCATCGACATCTGTATGTTGCGGGCAATGCGCAGCTCACTCTCCATACGCTCCTTGATCGCCGTGGTCTCCTCCAATTGGTCGTAGGCCACCTTCAACGCCTCGTGGGCCTTCTTCAGTCTCGCTGCCATGCGGTTACGTACGAAGATATAGATGACAAGGGCGAGGATGAGGGCAGCCATGACGGCCAGGCGGGTCCACCACTGCTGTCGCTCCATTTGCTCTTTCTCTGCCGTCATCTCCGCTTCCTTCTGACGCACAGCCTCCTCCTCGATGGCATCCTGCCGGCGCTGCTTGGTGATGGCTGAGTCGAGGTGCTCCACTATTTGTACGCTCACGGCACGTGCCGTATCAACCCGGTCGGCCATCATGTTCACGTAGAATTTCTTCAGCATCCACTCCTGAATCGTCTGCAGCGAATAGTCCACACCGTACTCTCTGATGAGTCTTTCGGTGCTTCTGAGGTTGTCGGCGGCATCATTCCACAGACCGGCTTGACGCAGATAGTCGCTGCCGAGTATCAAGCCTTCTGCCGTTAGCGAATAGCTCGTATCCAAGAAATCCTCATATACCTTGGCAGCCTCGGCCTTGCGCCCCACGCCCTCGAGGGCCGTAGCACGATAGACGAAATAGCGCGCCCGTTGCTTGTCGGCATAGTCAGGACGAGCATCCGGCAGCTTGTCGTAGGCCTCAAGTAGTTTGTCGTAGCGGTCTATCCAGTACATCGCCTTCTTGTAGTCGTGGATTTCCAGAAAGTTGTAGCAGATGTTGATAACGCCGACGAAGGCATCACGGTAGGCTATCGCATTCGGATTCTTCTCCATATTGTCAAGATGGGCTTGATAAGCCTCCTCCAGACTCTTATTGGTAGCCTCCTCGCTCAGTCCGAAGCGGCTCTGGCAGCAGCCCTGGTAGATGAGCAGGTTGATGTAGTCGCTCGTCATACTGGCGTCATGCTTCTTGAGGTGCTCCAATGCAGGTATGGCCACCTTCAGGCCCGCCTCATATTCGCCCCATGTGCATTTCAAGCCCGTCAGTCGGCTGGCGATGGCGGCATAGACTTCCAAATCCTCTGGGGTGTTGGCGTCGTCCATGGCGGCCATGCCCTTGGTCCAGTAGAGTTCTGCCAGGCGCTTCTTATGTGTACGGTCGCTGGCATACCCCAACCAGTAGTAAGCCTTGCCTTCGCTGAGACCGCCCGTTTCCTTCAGACTGTCGGCCAGCAAGGCGATACGGTCATAGTTTTTAGTTTCATAGGCGACATTGATCAGACTGTCGGCCTCTTGTTGCTGCTTACCAGTCGCAGAACTGTTGATGTCACAACCCGTAACTGTCAGCAACAGCATACCGACAACCGAACAAATAGCAATCTTCTTGATACCCATTAATCTGTTATATTATAATTGTTTTTTATCATCAAAACTATTAATAGTTCGCCCTCATCCACTCGATGATCCTGAGGAAAAAGGTAAGAGCCGATACCTCATGGTTGGTGACACCGAGTTCCTTTGTCGTTTCGGAGCTGTACTCACCGACAAACTCCTCCGTCTTGATACCCTTGTCCTTGAGGAACTTGCTCATGGCATAGAAGTTCTCCACAGGCACGACATCGTCTTTCGTATCGTGGAAGAGCATCACGTCGAAGTCTTTGCGGGGTGTCCAGCCACTGGTGAGCGCATCCGCGCTGAAGGCCTCCTTGAATCGGCGCGACAGGGTACTGTTGGTATTGAGGACGGCATCTGTGCAGATGTCGCTCGTCTTTTTGGTCTTGATAAGCTCCTCGTCGAGGGCTCTGCGCTTGTTCTGCTTGCTGAGGAACCACTCGTCGAAGTTCTTGGCCACGGGATCCTTCAGATAGTCGTGGATGTCGTAACCCAGACGGCAGAAGTGATTGTAGGCATAGAGCACGTTGCAGACGGTGCTGGGCATCTCGGTGTAACCCTGGGTGATGGCATCGTACATCGAGTTGATGTCATAGGGACCGTCGCCGGCGAAGGCACGCTTTACCTTGATCTCCGGATGGCGCTCTGAGATCTCGCGCAGCACGGCCATCGTGGTCTGCCCGCCCTCCGAATAGCCTGCGATGACGAAGTCGTTGCCTTTCTTCACCTGCAGGTCTTCTATCAACCGCTTGGCAGCGAGGTAGGCATCGAGCGAGGCGCGCCCGTTGGCCCGTGAGATACAGTAGGCCTGCGGCTCTTTCTCCGTGATACCGAAGCCGTAGTAGTCGGGGGCTACAACGATGAAGTCGGTGAGAGAAGCCCCGGTAGGAAACTCCACGGCTCCGCGTGATGGCGCCTGCGTGGTGGCATAGATCGTAAAGTGGTTGTAGAGCAGAATGCCGTTGAAGGGCTTGTCTTCCTCAATCAGCTTTTTATTGACTGTGATGGTACCACTGAGCGTGCAGGGATTGCCGAAGGGGTCGACCGAAGGATAGTTGAACACATAGTTCATGTGGTTGGGGAAAAGCAGCACGGGGATGCTGTCGGTAACGCAGGCCCGAGGGAGTGTCGACTTCGCCATCCAGTCCTGAATCAAACCGTTCGTACCACTTTTGCCTTTGGTAAGCGAACCTTTATGTGATGCATTGCTGAAGGTGACATTCCCCGACGTATAATTCATCTCTATCTGACTGATATCGACAAAGCTGCCGTTATTCCCTTTACCGCGTGTACGGGAAGGCATCATGGACGTGCCCGTATTCGGGTCAGTCAGGATGATACGCCCTTCGGGTGTCACCTGCCATGTGAACGGTGCATCTTTCGGACCGCCGTAAATCTCGAGCGGTTCGTTGAATTCGTCATCAAACACAGCCAGCGCGACGTAGCCCGTGTGGTCGGCTTTGGTCTCCACTACTATCAAGGCGCGGTTGAACGGCTTGCCGTTCTCAGTCACGTCAGCATACTCAAACTCTTCCCACCACAGACCGACAAGGCTCTGTTCCAGGTCACTCGTGACGGGAGTGGATGGATTGTCCACAGCCGTGCAGCCAGTAAGGCCCAACAGGACCACTGCAGCTGCAAACATTGCAAGAAATTTCTGTTTCATTGTTTTATATTATATTTGTTTTTAATTGTTTGCAAAGATAAGCATAATTTTCCAAGCCACCAAACTTAAAAGCCTCAAATATCAACTCTTTGCTTATTTTGAAACAATTTTTGCATATTTTGCAAGTCGGGTGTTTGAATTATTTCAACTATTCTAGGATCTCTACACAATACTTCTGACAGGCGTTGGTTTTGTGGGGGACATATCCCAGATGATTCAGGGCCTTGCCGACATCCCTATTGATGTTCTTGGTCAGATGGAAATTGGGGAACGACTTGTTCAGTATCTCCACAATTTCATCAACACTTTTCAGTTTCGACTTGTCGTTGCCGTCGGCAGGTCGGAATGTCAGGCTGATCATCTTCTCGATGCTGCCCACACGTTCAAACTTGCGGTTCTCCTCAATGATGCGCAGGTTCTCGTCTTCATCAAACCAGTAGTGGTCGCCTCTGGCAATCTCTGCCACGAGCTGGGCGTAGAGCTGCGGATAGTCAATCGGCGTGAGGGTGTCGATCTGGTTTTCGACGACGATGCAGACGAAACGGCGCGAACCGCTCTTGTCGTCTGGCAACGGCCGGAGATTGTTCGTCGTAGCGATGAACGAGGCATAGCGTCGGCGCTGCTCGTAGGCCTTGCCGTAAGGCGGACGCATCTTCACGTCGCTCTTCGAGATGAGATGCTTCAAAAGCGGCTGCTGACTCTTCGACAGCATGTCGAACTCGTCGACGTTGATCAGCGCGAACGAGGTCAGTCCCAGGTTGATGGCAGTCTCGTTCTTGAAGTCGATCTTGTCATTATAGTAGTCGCGCAGTTCTTCCGGCAGCAGGATGCCGCAGAAGGTTGTCTTGCCGCATCCCTGCGGACCGATGAGCATCGGCACGATGGCATTGCCGTGGTTGCGGTCGATGCCCTTCCAGTGGGCCACCATCGAGAGCAGCCACTTGTGGAAGTCGCCCGTCCAATGCTCGTTTTTGGTCTTGATGCGTTCGGCCAGAGGGGTTACTCTATCGCGTCCGTCCCACTTCGGCAGCTGTTCCAGCCACTCGTTCACAGGGTCGTACTCAGGTGTCATCGTCGACTCGACATAGCGCTTGATGTCCTTATCCCACGAGTCGAGACCGGCTTTCAGCGCACGGATCGACATCGTGTTCATCGCCTCCTTCGTCAGGTCGCTGAAACGGTAGTCGAAGGAGTCCTTCGAACGGTACTGGGCGACGCCCGTCATCACGTTCTTCCGCAGTTCGTAGCGCGAGTTGAGGAAGGCCTCGGTCTTGTAGGTCAGCAGCTGCGAGGGTTTTACGTGTTTCAGCGGCCAGGTGGCCTTCAACGTCTTGGAATACTGCGAGTCGAACACCGTCTGCACATACTCCGCATCCTCGTTCAGCCGTCCGTCGAAGAGGGTCATCTTCACGGCGAAGGCCTCCTCGATGCCGCTCTCGTGGCAGTTCTGGGCGAGCACCTCTAAGCAATGCGCCACAAAGTCCTCTTCCTTGTCCAAGCGGCACTCCTCCAAGGCATCGGCCTTGCAGGCCTGATACTCATGGCGGCGGCTGGCCTCGATGGAGAGTCCCGGGATTACTCCCTCCTGGCTCCCGACTCCTGACTCCTGTCTCCTCTCATGACTCACCGTCCTCGACAGCCGTTCTGCCGTCTGGTCATCAGGCGACACCATCATGATGGCGCAGTCGGGATTGAAATATACATCCTCGTCGTGGCTCATCTCACAGCTGGTGCGGAGCGACGGGGCGATGTTCTCTACGCGGATGGCCAACTGTGTAGAGTAGAGATAGTGGAACTTCGCGTAGGCGTTCAGATTGAATTTCTCCACTTCCGACTGCCAGTAGCCCTCGGGATTCTGCCAGTTGTTGCGCTCGGCAGCCTGACAGACGAGCTTGACGCTCCGTCCGTCGGCCCCCACGAAGGCCAGCAGGGTGTAGTCGATGAGTGCCGCCTCATTGCGTATCTCCTCTGCCGTCTTGCGGTCAGGCAGGTTGTTGATCTCTAAGAGGATCATACCATTATATAAATAGGTCCACCGCTTGCCTTTCTCGTTCTTGATGGCCGATGCGAAGCAGATGCGGGGCCGCTCGGTCTGTTCTTCAATGAGTTTTCCGCTTTTCAGCTTACCCTTGCGAATCATCTCCACCACATCGCCGAGTGAATACCGCGTGTAGCGCTCCTGTCCGTCGCGCAGGTTGATCAATGTCACAGTCTGTCTGGTTATCTCTGTCATAATCGTATTATTAATTTGCGTGCAATGCTGCGATTAAGCGAGTGCCATGATGCTCGCATCGATGGCCGAGCGTGAGCAGCATCGCGGCTTTCAAGCCGCAAAGTTACAACATTTTTAGTCAATTGCCAAATATTTCCATAACTTTTTCATTATTTTACTTCCACTTCCACTATTATTATCAATCTATATCTGTTTAAAGGATTTTCCAAAGGTGGAAGTAAATATTTTTACTTCCATCTAACTTCCATTTTTGATGTGACTGCGGTCTTTGACTTTACAGGCACTAAAGTCCGACTTTAGTTAGGGTAAACTAGGACTTTACCCTAACTAAACCTTCAAATTCTCGAGAGAATTTTGCGGTTTGCTGCCTGGTTTCTCTGACTTCCATGCCACCTTTCTCCGACTTTACTGCCTGCAAACTTCCACGATGATGCCTACTTGCTCTCGTTCTGATGCTTTGTACAACTCGTACAGCCGTCTTGTACGACTTGTACTGATGCTTAGTTCGCTGGTAAACAAGGCATTAGCATGACTCTTACTTGGCCTATCTACACCTTGTAGAAGGTATATCCAACACTATTAGTAGGCGTCCCTACCACCCCAAAAAATGGGAGAGAAGTGGAAGTGAATTATTTTACTTCCACTTATGGAAATGCCTTTATATAAATCAATTCCGATAGATTTAGTGGAAGTGGAAGTAATCCAACATATTTTTAATCAAATTTCAGACCAAAGTCATAAGAAATGTTTGAGGATATTTCCGATGATACTCAGCCATACACTATGGAAGAACTGAACGCTCGTATCGATGAGGCAGAGGTGGAAATTGAGAATGGTGGTGGCAAGTCCTTCAAGGAAATGATGGATGGCTTCAAGCAAGAATTATTATTCAGATAGTTTTGATACTGTACATATTGCGGATATATGGGATACAAGACGTGAACCCAATTCTCTCGCAAAAATAATCTAACCAAATCACAAACTGATATTTCTCTCGTTTCTTAACAAATAGCCCCACTGCCCTTGGAAAAAGCAGTGAGGCTAAGATAATGGATTACTTGTCTGTTCTTATGACTTGAAGACCTCTTCACCGTCAACGATGGTGGCGATGAGATTGGCCTGGGCGACCTTTTCGATGTCGTCGTGCAGGAAGTCGCAGTCGAATACCGTCATGTTAGCGATCTTGCCGAACTCGATGGAACCCATGCGATGCTCCTGATGGAACTGCCGGGCCACGTTGATGGTCATGGCGCGCAGCGACTGCTCACGGGTGATGGCTTCCTTGAGGTTGCGCGGAGAGGTTGCGCCGCCAGTCACTTCCTTTGGATAGTCGCGCTTCTCAGCCGTATAAATGCTGAGTTTGATATCCATCATCGGTGAAACGGGATAGTCGGAGTGGAACACCACGTTGGCACCCGCATCATAGAACGACTTGATGGGATAAGCCTCGTCTGCCAGCTGCTGACCCACATAAGCGACTTCCTGTTCATAAATGGGAGAACCCTTACATGTCCACAGTGGCGGAACAGCAGGAACGGAACCGGTCTCTGCCATGCGGCGGACATCCTCGTCGGTGACGAAGTGCAGATGTGCCAGCACGTTGCGCTGTTCCTTGTCGCCTGTGATCTTCTCGGCATCCTCGATACATCCCAGCATGTAGTGGGTGGCACCGCCGCCCTCGGAGTGGACGTGTACGGACATGCCTTCCTTGTCGGCTTCAACGATCAGCTCCACCATCTTGTCGTGGTCGTTGAAGCGCTCTGCGCCGTGATAGCCGGGCTGATCGAGGTAGTCCTGATTCTGCCAGCCCGTATGTGCCTCCGTCACACCGTCGAGGAAAGCCTTGGGGCCGATGATATGGAAATACTCACCGCTCATCTCCGCACGCTCTGCGGCAATGCGGGCTATCTCAGCCTTGGGGTCGGCAATATTGTCAGTCACATACATATAGGCGTAGGTGCGCAGTTTCAGCCTGCCTTCCTCCTCCAGCTCATGGTAGGCCTTGGGAGCATTCTTGTTGACAACCTCCACGCCGGCATCACCGACGGCAGTAAAGCCGCTGCTGAGGGCCATATCCTGCCAGGCGAGCAGATATTCCTTGATATCCTCTACGGTAGCGGGGAGCTTCGGAACGATCTCGAATACGGGGCCTTCACAGATGTAGCCGTCGGGTTCACCGTTCTGATCTACATGTACGAGGTCGTAGCCCCATTTCTTAGCATAGGCCGCATCGATGCCGGCCCATTCCAGTGCCTTGGTGTTGAGCAGCATGGAATGTCCGCCAGCCGTCTGCATGAGCAGTGGCTTGTCGGAGCAGATCTCGTCGAGATAGGCCTTGCTGACATATTCCTCATTTTCCACCCATCCTGCGGCTACATAGAAACCACGCTGCGGGTTCTTCGCAATGAATGCCTTGATGATGTTACGATATCTTGCATAGTCGGTGGTCAGCCCTCCCTCCATCAGGTTCGCCTGTCCGATGGCGCGGTAACCGGCCAAGTGGCCGTGACAATGGGACTCCATAAAGCCCGGATAGATGAAGTTGTCACCATAGTCCAGCACCTGTGCATCGGCACTGGCAAGTTTCTTCACTTCCTCTGCGCTGCCGATATATACAAACACGCCGTCCTTCACCAATGCAGCCTTGGCAAAGGGCCGCTTCTCATCCATCGTGATGATGTTGCCGAAAATAATCGTCTGTTTCATCCTGCAATTTCTTTTTAAATTGTTTATAATTACTCTATTAACTCAAAATGCTGGTAATCCTTGCGGGTGGTCCAGTCACCGCCCCAGTCGAAGCCGGCCTCGGTGAAGAGGCGGAAGCAGAGGTCGTCATGGTCTATCTTGTAGGGGAAGTTCCAATCGCGATTGCAATAGGCCTCGGCGGTGGCGGGCTGGATGAAGAGCGAGCCATCGTCGCGTACCTTATAATAAGGATTATAGAGCGTGTTGATGTCGATGGCCAGTCCGCGGGCATGCTTCGACAGGTTGGTGCTTCCGGCGATGGTGCGGTAGCAGAAGCACGACGAGTTGTTGTCGCGCATCTGCGTCTCGTCGTCAGCGTCATAGACATCAGGCAGCAGCATGCGCTGGATGGGGTACTTCGCATCGAACAGCTGGCGCAGGATACGGGCCACGCAGTCGGCAATCTGCTTGTTGCACACCATCTCGCCAATGTGCATCTGGTTGTCGTAGTCCCAGTGCAGGGCCCGTATGTGGCGCAGGTCATCGCGGCCTATATAGGGATTCTCCTTGTAGGTCTTGCCCTGCATGCGCTGCCATACGCCATCGGGGATGGGCTCCGCGGCGAAGCACTTGTCGATGCCTCCGTAGGCTGCAACGGCTTCGGCGCTGACGGTCTTTCCCGCCAGCCATTCCGTGAGTGCCGTTGTGTCGGGCGGCGTACTATTGTCGTTGTTGCCGCACGATGTGAGCATGATGGTGCAAAGCACCAGGCATATCAGTTTTCTCATAATTATATTATTTTTAGTTACATATATTTATAGTCACCGGATTAGATAACCGTTGGCAAAGTTAGCAATTTCTCCCCAAAAAGAATCACGGTTCAAGTCCTAAACCGTGATTTTTGCAGATTTTGGTACTTTTTTTGCAGATTTTGTTAAACTGGGACTGTTGTTTATTGTTTCATCCAGGCAGTCACAGACAGACCCATTTTGCGCTTGAAGGCATTGTTAAAGGTGTTATAATTACGGAAGCCGCTCTCCTTAGCCAACTGTTGGGCGGTGAAAGAGCGACGGGCATCAACGGCCTCGCGATAGAGGATGATGAAGTAGTTGACGCGCAAATCGTTGATATAGGCATTGTAAGTCGTGCCCTGATTGGAAAAATACTGGCTGAGATAGAAACGGTTGGTTCCAATAGTTTTAGCAAGCTGTAAAAGAGTCAGGTCGTGCTGTAGGTAGAGGTGCGTGTCTATGCAATACTGCTGCAGTAAGGGAGCAATGTATTCGTAAGTGGCTTGTGTGGTGATGGTTTCCTCCTCGACAGGAGAGGGCAGAGGCTCGGAGATGCTCAGGTCACTCAATGTCTCTACCCGCCACAGGAGATAGCATACAAGGAAAATATCACATGCCTGAACGACGTATTCATAAGCCGGCCACCCGAGACCAAACACATAAAAGCCTAACGTCAGCAGGATGACGGTCTGTATCAAGAAGCTCTGCCACACCTCCTTGTGTTCCAGGTCGGCATAGTTGTCGCGCAACCACCGTCCGTACCGTCTGACCTCGCGTACCATATATATTATTAAGCCCATGCACATCAGCAGGAAATAGATATATGCTATCGGCAGAAAAGCATAACTACGGGTGATAAAGTTGAATGCATTTCCTACAGCGATTGGTGCAAACATCACGGCAATAGGCCACAACGGTCGCCTGCGGTCTTGCAGCATAGAGAGCAATAATACAATCACCAAAGGACAAACAATCATGCAGTCGAGCAATGTGCCTATAAGATTGCACAGCAAAATATCATCGTCTGAGGTGAGAAAAACGCCCGGCAGATACGCCACGTGGCTCAAAGTCATGGAAGCAAAGAGGGCTGCCGTCCACCGGCGCAGTCGCAATGGCGGCGTAATGTCTGAGGCAAAGGCATTACCCCGACGGAGCAGAAGATAAATACTTGCTATCATAGATAACAAGGCCGCTCCTGCATAGAGCATATAATATAGGAGCTCTTCTTGTCCTGGCAGTTTATACATAATCGTTAAGAAGCAGGTTGTTCTTCATCATGAGCACTCATGTTCTTGATAAACAGATTGACAAGATGCTTCAAGAAGAAGGTATGCTTGACTGCATGGCGCGCCTTGTTTGCTAATGAACTCTTGTTGCCGGATGGTTTAGCCGCCTCTGCTTCTGCCACTTGCTGCTCGCGCTGGTCGATCTTAGCACGCATGCTCGCTGGAACGTGATTATAAAGGAACGTATAGCATGGCCCGGCAGCCTTCATAATATAAGGCGTGAGGAAGGTGGTCACCACACTGGATGCCACGATGATGGGGTAGATAATGGGATTGAGAACCCCTAGGCTTGTACCCAGTCCAGCGATGATGAATGAGAACTCGCCAATCTGCACAAACGAGAAACTGGTCAGCATGGAGTCGCGCATCGTCTGACCGCCCCACCAGCAACCCAAGGTAGCAAAGAGAATCATTCCGATGATAATGACCAGGCTGACATAGACGATGCTCACCCAGTATTCCGCCAATGAAGCCGGATCAATCATCATACCCACAGAGATGAAGAAGATAGCTGCAAAGACATTCTTCAGCGGTGTCATCAGCTTTTCGATACGATGCGACTCCACTGTCTCGGCAAGGATAGATCCCATCACGAAAGCACCGAGTGCACTGCTGAACCCTGCTTCCTCTGCCGTCAGGACCATACCCAAGCACAGACCCAAGGCGAGGATGATAAGCGTCTCGTCATTCAAATGATTTTTCACTTTGCGTATCAGTGTCGGTATAATCAGTATTCCGCAGACGAACCATGCCGCGAGCGTAATGGCCAGATCGACGACCTTGCCGGCCAACTCGGCACCCTCGAACTGATGGCGGATGGCTATACTGGAGAGCAATACCATCAGAACCACAGCCACCACATCCTCCACGATGAGAATGCTGGTCGCTCCCTTGACGAAACGCGCCTTACTCAAACCTGCCTCGTCAATGGCCTTCATCACGATAGTGGTGCTCGACATACAAAGCATGCCCGCCAGAAACAGAGAGTTGACCATGTCAAAATTGGCATCCCATCCCACGAGGTAGCCTAAGAGCATCATGCCCACGATGATTGTCAATGCGCCTACGGCTGCCACCTTGCCGCTGCTGATGAGATTCTTCAGGCGGAACTCCAGACCGATGCAGAACAATACAAACAGTACACCGATGTCGCCCCATGCCTTCACATTGTCTCCATTCACAAGGGTCTCGCCAAACAGATTAGGACCTACCAGCACACCAGCCACGATATAACCCAGCACCACTGGCTGCTTTAACAACTTAAACAGAATACTGACTACAGCTGCTGTAATCATCAAAATGTATAAATCTTGTACCATAATTATAATATATTTTAATTAACGACTGATAATACCTTTATTTGTCAATAGAATCACACCCAGCGTCATGCATTCTGCAACTGGAACGGCGAGCCACATGCCTTGTGGATAAATGAATATAGGCATCAGGATAAATGCCGGTACAAGGAATACCAGCCCCCGGAACAGCATACATAGCGTAGCCCGGGTGTTCTGTTCGGTGGCTTGAAAATATCCGATAATGGCCACATTCATAGCAAAGAATATGGCAGAATAAGCGAACAAAGGAAGTCCGCTCATAGCAATCTCATAGGCTTTCGTGTCTGCTTGCAGGAAAAGACTGACAAGTGGCTTGGTACACAAGGTGAGAAACATTGTTGCCAATACACCACAGACGGTAGCGGTACTGAAGCTCACCCTAAAGGCTCTTCGCACACGGTAGCGGTTGCCTGCACCATGATTGAAACTGATAATGGGCTGGGCAGACTGTGCCACCGCATTGTTGACCATAAACACGATAGGATAAAGATAGCAGGCAACACAGAAGGCGGCTACACCGTCTTCGCCCAACTCTCGCATAAAGACGTAGTTGCCGGTAAGCAACATTATCGACATGGCCAGTTCTCCAAGCATAGAGGAAAAACCACTACGAGCCATATACCCCACATTGCGTGCTGTCAGATAAAGACTGGTACGGCTGAGCTTTAGTCTGAATAACCTGACGGTCTTTGCACGGAAGAACATATACCAGACCACCATTCCTGCGGCAGCGGCGCAGCTGATCGATGATGCGATGCCGCTACCCGCAATACCCATCTGCATCGGGAACACAAACAGCCAGTCCAGAAAGATGTTCAGTAAGCCGGGAAAGATTTCTAATGAGGCTGCAAACTTGGGTGATCCGTCAAGTCTGATGACGAAGGTGCCGATCATCTGGATGACGATGCAGATACAGCCAAGAAGAATGGCGAGAAGATAAGCCTGACATAATGGCAACAGCGTCTCACTGCTTCCTAAAAGTCGCAAGAAAGGTATGCGGAAGAGAAAAACAGCAATAGCAATGATGACCATCAGCAGCGTGGCCACATCGAAGGCTTGGGTGATATTGATATTGGCGGCCTTGTTGTTGTTCTGTGATAGATGGATACTTGCCACAACTGACACGCCCACACCGAACATCAGCGCAAGGCCCGTCGTAATCAAAAACAAAGGCGAGACAATATTGATGGCTGCCAGCGCATTGCTTCCCACTCCTTGTCCGACGAATATACCGTCTGCAACAGTAAAGAGGGATGCAAACACCATAGACAATAACGTAGGATAGAAGATGCTGTTAAACAGTGGTTCAATCCTCGTCTTTCCGAAGTCTATGCTGTCTCTTTCCTTGTCTTTGATTTTTTTAGTCATTCCGCTGTCAATCCTCTACTTCCGTTACGAAACAAGCCACCATTCCATAAGAAATGGTGGGTCGTATCCATATCTCGGTCAGCATATAGTTGGTTTCTTCGTCGGCAGGCTCAAACCACATGATGTCGATTTGGTAGAGTGTGGCTATGATAATATCGATGATGCAGATAGTCCACAGGTTGCTCTTTGAGTAGCTTTTCCAGTCCTTGCGGGCATAGAAGAAGGTGAGCGTACAGAGCAGCAGCACCGACAGCGTGAAGCACGCCAGGTGGAGCGGATAATTGGCCAATGGTGGCGCAAAGAGGATGTCGCGCAACAGGATCGTTATGCCCACACATAGCGACGTCCAATAGTTGAACTGCAGAGTGGTGAGGTGTGGGGAGTTGAAGAAGTACATCCATATCATCACCAGACAGGCAATGTAGAACAAATTGAGAATAAGTTCTGGCCATGAGTTGCTCAGGCCGAAATGAAAAACGCCAAAGAGCGTGACGCCCACAGAGAGCAGAGCTGCAACGGCGGTAATGACGATGTCGAATACTTTGGCTTTCTTGCCGAATCTTGTTTGCATATATTTTTACGGTTATAAATAATTATTTTATAGCTTTACATTTTGCAAAGATAAGCAAATTTTTCCAAACCGCCAAACTTAAAAGTCTCAAATTTCAACTCTTTCCTTATTTTGAAACAAAAATTGTATATTTTGCAACTCCATTCACGCAAATTCAACATCAATTCACGCATTTTCAACATCCTCCCCACCGTTAACGATGGTGACGATGAGAAATCAAATGAATAAATGATATTATTTTTTGTTTCTTTTGTTCTTATGTCTAAAAAAAGTAGTACCTTTGCACCCATGATTACGCAAGACCAACTAAAAGATGTATTAGAACGGGCGGATGCACTGCACCGTTATCTGGAGATTGACAAGAAACAGATGGAGTACGAAGAGGAGGATCTTCGTACCCAGGCGCCTGACTTCTGGGAGGACCGCGTCAGGGCCGAGGAACAGATGAAGAAGGTGAAGGGCATCAAGCGCTGGATTGACGATTATAAAGAGGTACGCACGATGGCTGACGAGTTGCAGCTGGCCTTCGACTTCTATAAGGACGAGATGGTGACGGAGGAGGAGGTCGATGAGACTTACGCCAAGGCCGTCAAGGCCATCGAGGACCTGGAACTGAAGAATATGCTCCGCCAGAAGGAGGACCCGATGGAGGCGGTGATGAAGATCAATTCGGGTGCCGGTGGCACGGAGGCACAGGACTGGGCCTCGATGCTGATGCGAATGTATATGCGCTGGGCGGAGGCTCACGGCTATAAGGTGACCATCTCGAACCTGCTCGACGGTGATGAGGCTGGTATCAAGAGTGTGACGATGCAGATAGAGGGCGGCGAGTATGCCTACGGCTATCTGAAGTCAGAGAACGGTGTACACCGTCTGGTGCGTGTCAGTCCGTTCAATGCCCAGGGCAAGCGCATGACGAGCTTTGCCTCGGTGTTCGTGTCGCCGCTGGTGGATGATACCATCGAGGTGTATGTCGATCCAGCCAAGTTGTCGTGGGATACGTTCCGTTCGAGTGGTGCCGGTGGTCAGAATGTGAACAAGGTGGAGTCGGGTGTCCGTCTGCGCTATTGGTACACAGATCCTGATACGGGTGAGGAAGAGGAAATCCTCATCGAGAATACGGAAACGCGCGACCAGCCGAAGAATAAGGAACGTGCGATGACGCTGCTGAAGTCACAACTCTACGACCGTGCGATGAAGAAGCGTCTGGAGGCGCAGGCAAAGATCGAGGCGGGAAAGAAAAAGATCGAGTGGGGCAGTCAGATCCGTTCGTATGTCTTCGATGACAAGCGTGTCAAGGACCATCGTACCAATTTCGAGACCCGTGATGTCGACAGTGTCATGAATGGCAAGATCGATGGTTTCATCAAGGCTTATCTCATGGAATTCCCCGTCAACGACGATGATAATTAAAGAATTATAAGATTATAAAATTAAAAAATTAGTTATGGCACAAATTGCAAAACCATCGAAGGCGACACAGAAGAAGGTTGCCTATCAGAAGAAACAGGAAGACAGTGGAAAGAAAGTGCTGGAGTGGATCTTCGGCGTGTTGGTTGTACTGGCCATCATCTTCGTGATCTATTCCATCTTCATCGTCAGCTGATGAGCGGACTGGAGATAGAACGTAAGTTTCTGGTCAAGAACGATGACTACAAGCGGCAGGCGTATAGTAGCAGCCGCATCTGTCAAGGGTATATCTGCAGTGGTCACGGGCGTACCGTCAGGGTGCGCATTCGTGGCGACCGCGGATATTTAACCATCAAAGGACCATCGAATGTCGATGGCATCAGCCGTTATGAGTTTGAGAAGGAGATCACCCTCGAAGAGGCTGAGGAACTGATGAAACTCTGCGAACCGGGCCTGATCGACAAGACCCGCTATCTCGTGAAGAGCGGGAACCACACCTTTGAGGTGGACGAGTTCTATGGCGATAACGAAGGGCTGGTGATGGCTGAGGTAGAGCTCCAGTCAGAGGACGAACCCTTCGAGAAACCCGATTTCATCGGACAGGAAGTGACGGGTGACCGTCGCTATTATAACGGTCATCTGGCGAGGAAACCTTTCAAGCTTTGGGGGATTGCTCATTTCTGAATTTTAATACGATCAGCCCAAACACGGCTCCGAGCGTGACACCGATGGCATTGGCTGTCAGGTCAATCCAGTCGCCATTGCGCGTCTCGGTACAGTATTCTTGTAACAGTTCGATGACGCCGCTCATCAAGATAGGTGCCACCCAGGCCCAGAAAAACAGCTTCTTATAATCGGGACGCTCGTGCTGACGGAGGTATTCTATCCACAGCACGCCACAGGTGCCGCCATACATAACGAGGTGAACCCATTTGTCGATGAGCAGGACATTATCGAGAGGTGTTTCGGGGGCTTTGAAGAAAAGTGAAAGGTACCAGATGACTGCGAAAAGGACGCATGAAATGGGGTAATTCCTTACAAAATGCGATGCTAATTTCATTATTTCGACTAATTTTGCTGCAAAATTACAAAATAATCTGTGTAATCTGCGTAATCTGCGGTTATTTTTAGTACTTTTGCAACAGAATAATAAAAAAAGTGAATATGGCAAAACTTGAAAGGGCCGGTTTCGGAAGTAAGGTCGGCATCATCCTGGCTACAGCGGGATCGGCCGTGGGCTTGGGAAATATCTGGCGATTCCCTTATATGGCAGGACAGAACGGCGGTGCCGTGTTTATCATGATTTATGTCTTCTGCGTCCTGTTGTTAGGCATCCCCTGTATGATCAGTGAGTTCATTATCGGCCGTCACGGCAAGGCTAATACAGCACGAGCCTACAGTAAGCTGGCTGGGGGGTCGATGTGGTCGTTAATCGGCTATATGGGTGTGCTGACAGGTTTCCTGATCTCCAGCTATTATGCCGTGGTGTCAGGCTGGTGCTTGGAATATATGTGGGCCTCACTGCTCGGCAAGCTTCAAGGGGATTCTGCCTATATTAGCACTTACTTCTCGACGTTCTCCCAGGATCCGGTGAAACCGGTGTTCTGGACCTTTATCATCCTTTTGGCTACGTTCCTGATCATTGAGAACGGCGTTCGCGACGGCATAGAGCGGGCTTCGAAACTGATGATGCCCACACTGTTTATCCTGTTGCTCATCATCGTGGGAGCTTCGTGTATGCTACCCAATGCCCAGAAGGGTATCGAGTTCTTGTTCAAGCCCGACTTTACGAAGATTACGGGCGATGTGTTCTTAGGTGCCCTGGGGCAGTCGTTCTATTCGATGAGCATCGCCATGGGCTGCATCTGTACTTATGCCAGTTATTTCTCTAAACATACAAAACTGCCAAACTCTGCTGTGCAGATAGGCTTGATAGATTTTTTGGTGGCGTTGTTGGCCGGACTGGTGATCTTCCCTGCTGCCTTCTCCGTGGGCGTTAGTCCTGACAGCGGTCCGTCGCTGATTTTCATCACCCTGCCGAACGTGTTCCAGCAGGCGTTCGGTAGTATCCCATTCCTAGGCTATGGCATATCCGTGCTGTTCTATGCCCTCTTGTCGATGGCTGCCTTGACCTCGCTGATGTCACTGCATGAGGTATCGACGGCCTTCCTGCATGAGGAGATGCGGATCAGCCGTAAACAGGCAGCCCTCATCGTGTCGGTGATGTGTATGATCCTCGGTGCCGTCTGTTCCCTGTCGTTGGGGCCTTGGCACGATAAACTGTTCTTCGGTAGGACGGTGTTCGACCTCTTCGATTTCACCACTGGTCAGTTGTTCCTGCCGATCGTAGGTTTCCTGACGTGTATCTTTATCGGCTGGTTTGTACCGCATAAGGTGGTGCGTGAGGAATTCACAAACTGGGGGACACTCCGTAACGTGGGACTCTTCCACTTCTATCTGTTCCTGGTGAAGTATGTCTGTCCGATTTGTATTTTATTCATCTTCCTGCATCAGTTCGGACTGTTGTAAGGGTGAAAAAGTGAAAAGGTGATAATATGGAAAGTAGAGGAAACTTTGGCAGTAGGCTTGGCGTGATTTTGGCAACGGCAGGCTCCGCGATAGGATTAGGAAACATCTGGCGATTCCCGTTTACGACAGGTCAGAATGGCGGTGCCGCCTTTATTCTGGTCTATTTCGTCTGTGTGGTGTTGCTGGGTATTCCCGGTATGGTGAGTGAGTTTATCGTAGGCCGGCGGGCACAGACGAATGCCGCCCGGGCTTATGGCAGCTTAGGACGGAAGGAATGGCGTTTTGTGGGTTATCTGGGTATCCTGACTTCCACGATTATCCTCGGCTTCTATGCTGTGGTGGCAGGCTGGTGCCTGGAGTATCTCTATGCTGCCATCGTCGGACAGTTGAAAGGTGATGCCGCCTATGTGTTGAACTATTTTCAGACGTTCTCAAGCGATCCTGTCAAACCATGTCTCTGGGCAGTGGCCTTTGTGCTGATCACCCATCTGGTGGTCGCCCTTGGTGTGAACAAGGGTATCGAACGTGTATCGAAGTTGCTGATGCCGCTGCTTTTGCTGCTGTTAGTGCTGCTGGTCTTCGCCTCTTGTCTGCTGCCGGGTGCTATGGCTGGTATTGACTTCCTGTTGAAACCGGACTTCTCGAAGATGACAGGAAACGTGTTCCTGGAGGCTTTGGGGCAGGCTTTCTTCTCCCTGAGCTTAGGTACGGCCTGCCTCTGTACATACGCCTCCTATTTTAAAAGTGATACGAATTTGCTGGGCTCTTCTATACAGATAGCCCTGCTTGACTCGGGCATCGCCATCCTCGCTGGTCTGATGATCTTCCCGGCTGCCTTCTCCGTCGGCGTGCAGCCCGACAGCGGTCCCTCGCTGATCTTCATCACCCTGCCGAACGTGTTCCAGCAGGCTTTCGCCTCATTCCCGTGGAATGGCTATATCATCTCTTGCCTGTTCTATGCCCTGCTGGTCTTCGCAGCTTTGACATCGACCATCTCCATGCACGAGATTGGAACGGCCTTCTTCCATGAGGAACTCCATCTACCACGTAATAAGGCCACTTGGATCCTCACGGTGGTGTGTTCGCTGATTGCCGTGTTCTGCTCCCTTTCTGTAGGGGCCTATACCGACCTGCAGGTGTTTGGCATGTCGCTGATGGACTTCTGTGATTTCCTCACAGCTAAGCTGATGCTGCCTACAGGCGCCTTCCTGACGAGCATTGTCATGGGATGGCTGGTGGACCGACAGATGGTCAAGGACGAGTTTACGAATCACGGCACCATCCAAGGATCATTCTTCACGGCCTATATGTTCTCCATCCGATACATCGTGCCACTCTGTATTCTGTTGGTCTTCTTGCATCAGTTCGGTGTGATATGATCCGTGAGTTCTTCTATCTGCAGAAGTCTGACCGTAAGGTGATTCTGACCTTATTGGTTGTCATTATAGTGGCGATGGGTGTCATCTTTCTGACAGGAGGGGAGAACGATACGACGAATGGACTCGTTTCTACCGATTCAACGAATCTAGGGGACAGATTGCGTGATTCGGGCAAAGTCCGCCATCATAAAGATGTCCCCCAGATTCGTGAACGGACGGTGTATGTCCGTACGAAGGTCATCTATCGGGATACAGCCTATCAGCGAGGGAGAAGACTGACGCAGACGGAATATGACTCCATCAAGGCGCACTACCAACCAAAGATTCATCAGGGCGAACATGTTGTTCTGAATACGGCCGATACGACACAATTAAAGACGGTTCCTGGCATCGGTCCTTATTTCGCCCGGAAGATTGTTCAGTATGGACAGCGGTTGGGAGGCTTTGTCAGTGTGGACCAACTCGATGAAATCGAGGATTTTCCTCTTGATGCCAAGGAATACTTCACCATAGAAAAGTCGTCGCCCGTCAAGCTTGACATCAACCATCTTTCGCTTAACGAACTGAAAAAACATCCATACATTAGTTTCTATCAGGCCCGTGCTATTACGGAATACCGCCGTCTGTACGGTCCCATCCGTTCATTGGAGGAGTTAAGGCTCTCAAAAGACTTCCCTCCTGAGGCTATTGAGCGGCTGTTGCCTTATGTTGCGTACTAATTTTGTTAATTATTCTAACAGAATGTTGGCGTTACGAAATATTTTCGTAACTTTGCGGAATGAACTTAAAACATCACGGATATGTTTGAATCAATAGTACTGTTTGGACTTGGCATGCAAGAGATACTCGTTATCGCACTGATTGTCCTGCTGCTCTTCGGCGGCAAGAAGATTCCTGAACTGATGAAAGGCCTCGGCAAGGGGGTTAAGAGCTTCAAGGAAGGAATGAATGAGGTGACGGATATGACGAAGGAGTCAGGAGACAGGAGTCAGGAGTCAGGAGACAAGAAGGATGAGTGATGGGGGCATGACCTTCTGGGATCACCTTGACGAACTGCGAGGGGTGATTATTAGGTCGCTCCTGGTGACGGCGGTGGCCGCAGCAGTGGCGTTCTGCCTGAAGGAAGAACTGTTTGCCATCGTTCTGGCCCCAGCAAAGAATGACTTCCTCACTTACAAGCTGCTGGGCATCGCAGCCTTTCCTCCCTCCTTGGGAGGGGCTGGGGGAGGTCTCCACTTGATGAATACGGGGCTGACGGAACAGTTTATGGTCCATCTGAAGACAGCCTGTTATGCAGGTTTGTTGGTGGCCTCCCCTTATATTATATATGTGCTCTTCGGTTTTGTGTCGCCAGCGCTCTATGACAGGGAAAAGAAATACGCCACGCTGCTCTGCGGAAGCGGCTACCTGATGTTCATGTTGGGGACGGCCATCAACTATCTGTTGATCTTCCCGCTGACTGTCAGGTTCCTGGGAACGTATCAGGTGAGTCCCGATGTGGCGAATATGTTGACGTTGCAGTCGTATATGGATACGCTGCTGACCATGAGCCTCGTGATGGGAATAGTCTTCGAATTGCCGGTGGTGAGTTGGGTCTTGGGAAAGATGGGACTCATTAACAGACAGATGATGCGGGCGATGCGTCGCCATGCAGTCGTAGCGATTCTGATCGTGGCAGCCATCATCACTCCGACGACCGATGCCTTTACGCTCTTCGTGGTGGCCCTGCCGATATGGCTGCTCTATGAACTGAGCATATTGATTGTAAGAAACAACTAAACAAAACTTTATAAGATATGTTACGTAAAATCAGAACCATCCTTGCAGCGGTGCTCTTTACATTGATCACCCTGCTGTTCCTCGACTTCACGGGGACGCTGCATCACTGGCTCTCGTGGTTGGCCAAGATTCAGTTCTTGCCAGCTGTGATAGCTCTTAATGTGGTGGTTGTCGTGGCACTTATCGTGCTGACCCTTGTCTTCGGACGTATCTACTGTTCTGTCATCTGCCCTTTGGGCGTCTTTCAGGATGTCTTAGCCCGATTCCGTCGGAAGAAGCATAAGTACAGCTATTCTAAAGAGGTGCGCTGGCTGCGCTATCCGGTACTCGTTGTATTCGTGATTGCTGCTGTGGCAGGCATCGGCTCACTGTTCCAGTTGCTGGCTCCATATAGTGCCTACGGTCGTATTGCCACAATGATCTTCCAACCCATTTGGAAAGCTGGCAACAACCTCTTGGCGATGGCAGCGGAGCACTATGAGAGTTATGCCTTCTATACGGTCGATACGTGGATGCAGTCATTGCCCGTACTGATCATCGCTGCTGTGACGCTGGTGGTGCTCTTCGTGTTGGCTTGGCGAGGCGGACGTACCTATTGTAATACGGTCTGTCCCGTTGGTACGATCTTGTCGTTCTTTGCCCGCTTCTCATGGTTCAAAGTGCATTTCGATGCCGATAAGTGTAAGAGTTGCTCACTCTGTTCCAAGAACTGCAAGAGTTCTTGTATTGACTATAAGACGCACACCGTTGACTATAGCCGTTGCGTGGTCTGCGGAAACTGTATTGATAACTGTAAGTTCGGTGCACTTCGTTATGACAATGCCAAACTTCATGTTAAAGCCAAATCGCAAGCTGAGGCAAAAGTCGATGCTTCCAAGCGTTCGTTCCTCGTGGCTTCAGCATTGGTGACGACTGCGGCGATGGCCCAGAAGAAGGAGAAACTGATGGACGGTGGACTGGCGGAGATTGAGGATAAGGTGGCGCCAGAGCGTCAGACACCGTTGACGCCTCCGGGTTCTCTCTCCTTTGACCATTTTGCCCAGCACTGTACTGGTTGTCAGCTTTGTGTGTCAGAGTGTCCTAATCAGGTGCTCCGCCCCAGCAGCGACCTGATGCACCTGATGCTGCCAACGATGTCTTATGAGCGTGGTCATTGCCGTCCGGAGTGTACGCGTTGCTCTGAGGTTTGTCCAGCTGGAGCCATTAAACTGATTGACAAGGTTGAGAAGTCTTCTATCCAGATCGGTCATGCCGTGTGGATCAAGAAGAACTGTGTGCCCATCACCGACGATGTGTCTTGTGGCAACTGTGCCCGTCACTGTCCTACAGGAGCTATCGAGATGGTGCCGCTCGACGAGAATGATGAGAAGTCGCCGATGGTGCCTGCCATCAACGAGGCTGCCTGTATCGGTTGTGGTGCTTGTGAGTATGTCTGTCCGTCAAGACCCTTCTCGGCCATCTATGTCGAAGGTCACGAAGTGCATAAAAAGATTTAGAACCCACCCCCTAACCCCCTCCCCAAGGGAGTGGGGATTGGATAGTAGAACAATTAATTATTTTAGAAGATGAAAAAGAATCATATAGATCATATCACCCACAATTGTAACCAGACTCCACTCCCTTCGGGAGGGGCTGGGGGTGGGTTGATATCCCGCCGTTCATTCCTGAAGATGTTCGGAGCTGGCTCAGTAGCCACAGCTGCTGCGTTGGTAGGCTGTAAGGGAGGCGATAAGGCGGGCAGTCAGGCCGCTGAGGAATATAAGAACCAGGTGGAGCCGCCCGTAGGAAAGATGACCTACCGCGAGAACCCCAAGACGAAAGAGAAAGTGTCGCTCTTAGGCTATGGTATGATGCGTCTGCCGACAAAACCGGACAACGAGAATGAGTTTGATCAGGAAATGATCAACAAACAGATTGACTATGCCATAGAGCATGGCCTGAACTATATCGACACGTCACCCGTCTATTGTCAGGGCAAATCGGAACACTGTACGGGTATCGCCCTTAAGCGTCATCCACGTGACAAATATTTCGTGGCCACGAAACTCTCCAACTTCAATCGCGATTATTGGCAGCGGGAGAAAGCCATTGAGATGTATCAGAACTCACTGAAGGAACTGCAGGTGGACTATCTCGACTATTACCTGTTGCACGCTATTGGCGGCGGAATGGACGAGTTCAATGGCCGTTACGTCGATAATGGCATTATGGACTATCTGATGAAGGAGCGCGAGGCGGGTCGTATCCGTAACCTCGGTTTCTCGTTCCACGGCAAGAAGACGGTGTTCGATGAGGTAATAGCGCTGCATGACAAATACCACTGGGACTTTGTGCAGATAGAGTTGAACTATCTCGACTGGGACTATGCCGACGAAATCAGCAAGAACAATGTCGATGCCAGTTATCTCTATGCCGAGTTGCAGAAGCGAGGCATCCCTGCTGTGATTATGGAACCTCTGCTGGGAGGTCGTCTGGCCAATCTGCCACAGTATCTGATGACAGAGTTGAAGAGTCATGCGCCTGAGAAGTCCGTAGCCTCTTGGGCCTTCCGTTATGCTGGAACCCCAGAAGGCGTGCTTACAGTTCTGAGCGGCATGACCTATATGGAACACTTGAAGGACAATCTTCTGTCGTATTGTCCGTTGGTGCCCCTGTCTGATGACGAGATGAGGTATCTGGATGATGAAATAGCCCACAAGATCGTAAGACTTGAGAATATCCCATGCAACGACTGTAAGTATTGTATGCCTTGTCCCTATGGCATTGACATCCCGGCCATCTTCGTACATTATAATAAATGTAAGAACGAAGGTTCGCTGCCGATGGGTACAGGCGACCAGGAGTATCGCAAGCAACGCCGGCAGTATCTCATCTCGTTAGACCGTGTCGTACCCCGTGAACGTCAGCCGGACCATTGCATCGGTTGTCGCCAGTGTGAGCCTCATTGCCCACAGAATATTCACATCACTCGCGAGTTGCAGAAAATTAGTGAGATGATTGAAGATCTGAAGCGTGACTCTGAGGGATTAGGCGATAAGGCCTAATCCCGAAGGCGATGGCTTACAGGGTAAACAGCATTGTCAATAGAGGAATGGTGATCATGGAGAGGAGCGTGGTGATGAGCGTGACTTCTGTGATGAGTGTGGTGTCGCGGTTGTGCTTCAGGCAGAGGATGGTGCCATAGGTGGCTACAGGCATCGCGATGACAACGGTATTGATGTTCACCACATAGGCGTCGAATCCCAAAGCCCCGCAGAGATAGTAGAATCCGAGGGGGATGAGAATGAGGCGGAAGAGAGTCGTGACATAGACCGTCCGGTTGCCGAGCATCGTTTTTATGGAGAGTTGCGACATCGATGAGCCGATGATGAGCAGGGCGGCAGGAACGGTGATGTTGCCAATCATCGTGAGCGGCTGGCTGATGATGCCGGGGATGTTATCAATGCCAAGGGCTACGATGAGCATCGCCAGATAAGCCGAGAGCATCGGGCTGCTGTAGAGAACCTTCTTTTGGAATCGTTTCCCGTCGCCCAAGTCGCCAACGATAAGGATGGTGCCGATGGTGAAGACGGCAAAGGTATTGATGACATTGAGCATGGCAGCATAGAACACAGCCTGATGGCCGAAGATGGAGGCTACGACAGGGTAGCCCATAAAGCCGACATTGCCGAACATCAGCGCAAAGCCTACGACGCCTTCATCTTCTTTCTTCGATGTGAGATAGCGTGGCAGCAATAGACCAACACCAGAAAGAATCACGTAGGTCAGTAGGCTGATACCCAAGAGGGGCAGGATGAGTCCTCTGTCAGGCAGTTCGCCTGTCATTGCTGAGGAAAGAATCAGGGCCGGACATGTGATATTGATGACCAGGCTCGACAGCTTCTTGTCGAACTCACCACCCATATAGCCCAGTCTGCCTGCTGCATAACCGACTATCACGATGGCGAAGAGTGTCATCATCACTTCAAACATGCCAACCTTTATTAAATGACAAGAGGCAGAATAATCTGCCTCTTTTTGAAAGTCGGGATGAGGCGACTCGAACGCCCGACCCCTACGTCCCGAACGTAGTGCGCTACCAACTGCGCTACATCCCGATTGCTTGAAAGCGGCTGCAAAGGTACGGACTTTTTTCGAAATACGTGCAAGAAAAGCGATAAAATTTCAGAAATACTGGAAATTTATCGCTTTTCTTGGTGTTGCTAACTATTTAAAATGTTTCTTGAACTGTATGAATTCGTCGCAACGTGACACGTAGTCGGCTGGTGTGCGGCTGGCCTCGAACTCCGAGAGCGTCTTGAATGCAACATACTGCAAGGATGCAGAATCAGGCACACGGTCGTACTTGTAAGTCTCGTTGTTCCACTTCTCCTTGTACCAGTATTCCTTATAGAGCTCGCCGTAGCAGAGAGCGAAGAGAGCACGCTCCCTCAGAGCGGCATCCTTGCTGAGGCTTGCCTTCTGCAACAGACTGACGGCTCTCTTGGCAAGGTCGGCCTCTCCGTCGCGCTGCTCGTCGGCAGAACTCTTTCCGTTACGCATCAACCACCAGCAGTCACCACGGAAATGGGCCTGGGCATAGCGTACGGCAAGAGCGTAGTAACGCTTGGCGAGGGCATCGCCGCTGAGCACGTTCTGCTCGCCTTCCATCTTCTGCATCTCCTGTGCGAAGGTAAGTTTCGGATTATTTTTGAGTTCCCATTTGATGTCGCTGTATTCAACATAGTTCTTCAGATACTGACGCTTGAGCCAAGGCTCCACCTGCCAGCTGCGGTGGGCGGCATAGACGGTATAACTGCGATTCTCATAGAACGACTTGGGAATGTCTTTCAGCCATTTGGCGGCATTGTCCCATTGGCAGAGGCGCATGTATTTGGTGCCGATCAGATCCTCAAGCTCGTAGGCGTTAGGCTTGGCATGAGCCTTGAGGTAACGGTCGAGATTGTTTTCGGCAGGGGTGTTGACATAATAGAGGTATTTCTGCAACTTCTCCACCTGCATGGTGTCGGTATACAGGTCGTAGATGTAGCTGCCACAGGTCTTATGGAGGGCGAGCAGACGGGTAGGCTGGGCAGCATAGTGTTTGCTGAGAGCCTGATGGAGCACACGCTCACGGACGTAGTTGTAGTCCTTGTTCTCCTCCAGCCATTGCAGCTCGTCAGTCAGGTAGTTGTCGAAGGATTCGCTGTCCTTAGCCTGGTCTGCGGTCATGTAGAGCATGAGCGAACGGGTGCAGTTCTTCATCATTTCCGTGCCTTTGAGGCTGGCTGCGGCGATGATGTCGGACGTAGCCTGACGCTTGTCGCCAAACATGAATTCAAGCCAGGCCTGGGCAGACTGCCACATGATGGGCACCTCGGTCTTGCCTTCCTTGACGACCTGCTTGCAGAAGTCACGCATGTCGAGGGCTTCCTTCTTGCTGATGTCGCGGATGAAGAGCTTGCCGCCAAACTGACCCTCGTAGCGGACGGCATCGTCAGCCTCCTGGGCATTGTTCACGAAGTCCTGCAACAGGAAGGGCAGCACCTTCGCATTCGGGTTGCTGAGGTACTCCTGACGGATGGCGGCGAAGGAGCGCTTCTTGTAGTACTGCGTCATCAGGCTGTTGTAGTCGCCCATCTCTGCGAAGAGCTCTCCTGCCTCGGCTGAGCGGCCCGTCTTATAGAGGGCTCCGGCGTAGATGTTCTTCATCATGTCTTTATAGACAGTCTCGATATACTGGCTGGCGGTTTCCTCCCAGAAGGTGACGTTCTCCTGATGCTTGGCCAGGAGCATATTGCAGCGCATGTAGAGCAGGGCGTGCTGGGAACGGAGCTTTGACTTGAGCTTGCTCTGGGCGTAGGTCCGGACGTTCGCGAGTAGTTTGTTGCGGGCGGCGAGCTCTTCCTTCGACGGGTATTCCCATCGCTCGTTGCTGACGCTGCGGGCGCAATTGAGATACAACTCGAGGTTCTTGGCGTAACTCACCATCAGGGCGTCGCCTTTCTTCTGGGCGAATTCGATGATATCGTCGGAGTCGAACCAGTACCAGTCGTCAGGCGACTTGCCGAGGTAGGCTTTCCAGTTGTCGTTGCAGATCTTCTGTACGCGTTCGCTGAACTCCTGGGCATCGTAGATGCGGAACAGGTAATAGTTCGAGGTCCAGCCTCCGGCGCAGGCCAGCATGGGCAGAACCATTGCTGCCAGCAGATTAGTGATGATAAATCTCTTCATAGGTTTCTGGTTTATATCTGTTAATGTTTTCTTTGTCCAGATGATAGGTGATGACCGAGCGGCTCAGGTCTTTCCGTTCCTGCTCCACCATCCGTTTCACTTGCAGGATCTCCGAGGCCTCCACCGTATGGGTTATCTCCACACCGCTGATGATGCGCAGCCAGCTGAACACGGGGTAGGCGGCAGCCAAGGGCAGGGGATAGTCATCGAGATATTTCAGGTAGGGCGCCACATCCCGTTGGTCGAGGATGGGATTGCGCTCTGTGAACTTCTGCGGATCGCCCGTGTTGTAGATCATCAGCGCCCCGTAGTCCACAGGCGGTGCCTCCATCGAGAGCTGGTGCAGTCTTATCGTTGTCGAGAGTATAGCATTTCTCTCTCCACACTCCTCCCTCCACGCTCCTCGGACTTCCCTGAGGAAATCATAGTACACCTTCATATTGCGAGCCGTATAGTCGTGGTCGATCTGTATCTCTCTGACGCCGCTGATGTCGTTGGTCTCGTTCATTTGCCGTATGCGCTTCACGAGTTTCTCTGCCAATCCCTTATGAGGTTTCTGCAGGCAGTCGATGGTGATATAGACCGTTGGGATGATTTCTATGCCGGCAGGCAGGGTGTCGTTGAAGACGATCGTCGCATTGGGCATCGGCTCCCCGCTTTCATCCATCACCACATCGAAGTAGCGGCAGTACACCTTATTTATATTGTATGCCTTGAGGAACGCCCTTTCCGTGGAGTCGAGCCTCAGGTCTGTACGCCAATAATATACGGCGTTGCCCTCGTCCAACTCCATCCGCTCCCTGCATCCTGTCAGCAGACACAGCAGCAGACATATCCAAATGACAGACGACCACTTCTCAAACATTGCTCAATTTTAATGATTTCGGCCACAAAGGTACGAAGAAAATCACAGACTACCTAATATCCCGTCGATTTTTTATGCTTTGAGTGTGACAGAAACAACGGCGGAAACCAAGAGCAACCTCGGATGAAACTGACAGAGAACTTGGAGGAAACCGATGTTGATGTCCGTATAAACCGTTCGTTGACATCATTCAACGAGTTCGGTGACTTAAGTCAACGAACCATTTGACTGGAGTCAACGATCCTGTTGACACTATGTCAACGAGCATGAAATTTGCTGTCAAAGGCCTGTTCCTGCCTTAAAGAAGCTCAGGCAGTTGGAATAGCTTGTTGCTGTTGGAGCCTTTGATGAGGATGTAGAAACCCTCAGGACAGTCGGCAGCGATGGCGGCTTTCACCTCTTCGACATCGTGGAACTTGCGGAAAGGGCAGGGGATGTCGCGGAAGTTGTCGCCCACGAGCCAGACCTCGTCGTAGCCAGACGACTCCAGACGATCGACTAACAGACGATGTTCCTTATCGCTCTCTTCGCCCAGTTCGCCCATTTGTCCGATGATGGCCATCTTGTGTTCGGCCTCGATGAGGCTGAAGTTGTCGAGGGCAGCGTGCATCGAGGTGGGGTTGGCGTTGTAGGCATCGACGATGAGGTGGTTCTTCTGGGTGACGGTCATCTGCGAGCGGTTGTTCGAGGGAGTGTATTCTTCCAGAGCCGCACAGATCTTCTTGCGGTCCACGCCGAAGTTGATGCCTACGGCGATGGCGGCCAGGAGGTTGTCGATATTGTAGGAGCCGATGAGCTGCGTCTGCACCTTGTGCCACTTCGTGCTGCGGCCTTCCTCCTCAAGTACCATCAGCGGCTCGCGCCAGCGGAATTTCAGGAATGGATTACATTCGATGACCTCGCCAGAGATACAGCTGTACCAGTTGTCGGGATCGGTGGAGTAGGGCGACATCCAGATTTCTTCGTCGTCGCCGATCTGACTCATCAGGTGCTCGTTGTCGGCATTGATGAAGATGAGGCTGTCCTGACGGCTGCGGAGGAAATCGTAGAGTTCGCATTTGGTCCTGATGACACCCTCGAAGGATCCGAAGCCCAGCAGATGGGCCCGGCCTACGTTGGTGATCAGACCGCAGGTGGGTTCTGCTGTTTCTGCGAGTGTCTTGATGTCGCCAGGATGGCTGGCGCCCATCTCGATGACGGCGATTTCGTGCTCCTTTGTCAGTCGGAAGAGGGTCTTGGGCACGCCTACGTCGTTGTTGAAGTTGCCCTGAGTGTAGAGCACATTGTATTTCTGAGAGAGCACAGCAGCTATGAGTTCCTTGGTTGTGGTCTTGCCGTTGGTGCCTGTGATGCCGATGACGGGAATGTCGAACTGACGGCGATGCTCGCGGGCCAGGTCCTTGAAAGTCTGCAGACAATCCTCAACAACGATTATTCTAGACGACAACTCTGACAACTTGGACAACTCTTTTTCCTCAGGCGACGAACTGTCGCCTAATGTTGTCTTAGTTGTCTTGGTTGTCGTAAATAAATCTTTGTCGTCTACTATCGCGTAGGCACAGCCTTTTTCAAGGGCTTGGAGGGCGAATTTGTTGCCGTCGAACGTCTCGCCTTTGAGGGCGAGGAAGATGCTTCCCTCAGGACAGTCACGACTGTCGGTCGTGATGCAAGGATGCTGCTGATAGAGCTCGTAGAGTTTCTTGATATCCACCATTATATTTACGATTTACTGATGTACTATTTACGATTTTGGTGCAAAGATAGTGAAATTTGTTCACTAAGGACACTAAGGACACGAAAAAAAATAAAAATTTGTGTTCTTTGTGTCCTTCGTGGATAATTTTTTTGTATCTTTGCACGCAAATGGACTATACAATTAATATAAATGGACGACTGATGGATCTTTCTGAGCCTCAGGTGATGGGAATCCTGAATGTGACGCCCGACTCTTTCTATGCCGCCAGCCGCAAGCTGACGGAGCAGGAGATCGCCGAGTGCGCCAGTAGGATCGTGGCAGAAGGAGGGACGATCATCGACATCGGTGCCTGTTCCACCCGTCCTGGATTCCAGGAGATATCCGAGGCGGAGGAGATGGAACGGCTGCGCTTCGGATTGGGCATCGTCCGTAGGGAACTGCCAGACGGGGTTATCTCCGTTGATACCTTCCGTCCTGATGTGGCTCGTATGGCTGTGGAAGAGTTCGGAGTGGGCATCATCAATGATGTCTCAGAGGGTAATCCCAGGATGTTCCGAATGGTCTCGCGCCTACGCGTACCTTATATATTAATGTCTCAGCAGCCGACCATCAGGGAGATGCTCCTGTCGTTTGCAGAGAAGGTTCAGCAACTGCGTGACCTCGGTGCGAAGGATATCATCCTCGATCCGGGCTTCGGCTTCGGCAAGACGTTGGAGCAGAACTATCAGATCATGGGCGAACTGGATAAGTTGCAGGTGATGGGCTTGCCGTTATTGGTGGGCGTGTCGCGGAAATCTATGATATACAAGCTGCTCGGCTTTACGCCGGAAGAGTCGCTTAACGGTACGACGGCCTTGAATACCATCGCCCTGTTGAAGGGTGCCTCCATCCTTCGGGTTCATGATGTGAAGGAGGCCGTAGAGTGCTGTAGGATCGTGGGACAAATAAATCGTAAATAAGTAAATCGTAAATAAATAAGGTGCTGTTCGAATTCGGAATCAAAGATGTCATCGACATTCTGCTTGTCGCCCTGATGCTCTACTACATCTACCGGCTGATGCGTGACTCACGTTCGCTGAATGTGTTTAATGGCATCTTGGTGTTTGTCATCTCGTGGCTGTTCGTGTCGCAGGTGTTGCAGATGCGGTTGCTTGGTTCCATTCTCGACAAGTTGGTCAGCGTCGGTGTGATCGCCCTGATCGTGCTCTTCCAGGATGACATCAGGAAGTTCCTGTATAACCTCGGAGCCCATCGGCGCATGAGAGCACTTTCCCGCTTCCTCTCGTCTTCAAAAGGAAAGGACAAGGCCAAGAAGGAAGTGAAGGAGACGATTATGCCGATCGTGATGGCGGCGATGAATATGAGCAAGGGCAAGGTGGGCGCACTCATCGTGATTGAGCGTACCGTGCCTTTGGATGATGTGGTAGGGACTGGTGAACAGATTGATGCAGCCATCAACCAGCGGCTGATAGAGAACATCTTCTTCAAGAACTCTCCGCTGCACGACGGGGCTGTCGTTGTGGCCAGCAAGCGAATCAAGGCTGCAGGATGTATCCTGCCGGTGAGTCATAGCCTCGACATCCCCAAGGAGTTAGGACTGCGGCATCGTGCGGCTATGGGTATCTCGCAGGAGAGTGATGCTGTGGCTGTCGTAGTGTCGGAAGAGACTGGAGGCATCTCCGTAGCGGTGGACGGATCATTTAGACTTCGCCTGTCAGCAGAGGAACTGGAGAGCATTCTAACGAAGGAATTAGAGTAGCGACGTAAAGGTTTTCACTTAAATTTCTGAAAAAACGAACGTCAATCTTATGATATTTGGAATATTTTTATTAACTTTGCAAACTACAAGACAAACTGAAATTATAAAAATAACGAATTATGGATTTATTAAGTCAAATTGTGGCGCGTGCTAAGTCTAACAAGCAGCGCATCGTGCTCCCCGAGGCAGAAGAGGAGCGTACACTTCGTGCAGCCGACAAGGCTCTGGCTGACGACATCGCAGACATCATCCTGATTGGTAATCCCAGCGAGATATTCAGACTCGCTAAGGAGTGGGGACTGAACCATGTTGATAAGGCTACTATCATCGATCCCCTGAACAACCCGAAGGCAGAGGAATATGCCCAGAAGCTGGAGGAACTCCGTCGTAAGAAGGGTATGACCATCGAACAGGCCCGTGAACTGATGAAGAACCCGCTTTATCTGGGTTGTATGATTATTAAGACCGAAGGTGCTGACGGTCAGATCTCTGGTGCCCTCTCAACAACGGGCGACACCCTGCGTCCTGCTCTCCAGATCATCAAATGTGCTCCTGGCATCTCTTGTGTCAGCGGTGGCTTGCTGCTGATTACCAAGCTGCCTCAGTATGGCGAGAATGGTGTGCTGGTGATTGGTGATGTGGCTGTGACGCCGATGCCTGATGCTAACCAGCTGGCACAAATTGCTGTATGTACGGCCCAGACCGCTAAGTCGGTGGCAGGTTTTGCTGAGCCCAGAGTGGCCATGCTGAGCTTCTCGACAAAGGGCAGTGCTACGCATGAGGTCGTAGACAAGGTGATTGAGGCAACAAATATTGCCAAGAAGATGGATCCTGAGCTGAAGGTCGACGGTGAGTTGCAGGCTGATGCCGCCCTCGTTCCGTCTGTCGGTGCCAAGAAGGCTCCTGGCTCAACGATTGCCGGTAAAGCCAACGTGCTCGTATTCCCGAATCTGGAAGTCGGTAACATCGGCTATAAGCTGGTGCAGCGCTTGGGTGATGCTATCGCTATCGGCCCGATCCTGCAGGGTATTGCCCGTCCGGTGAATGACCTCTCTCGTGGTTGCTCTGTCGATGACATCTATTATATGATTGCCATTACGGCTTGTCAGGCTATGGATGCGAAAAAGTAAGTTTTTGGTAATGTTTATAGTTTAAAGTTTATAGTTTAAAGTTTATAGTTTATAGATGATAACCTGGCAAGCCATTCGTTCTGCCTATAGAAGTAATCATCTATAAACTATAAACAGTAAACTATAAACAAAAAGAAAAGAATATGAAGATATTAGTATTGAATTGTGGTTCGTCGTCGATTAAGTACGCTTTGTATAATATGGACGACAAGAGCGTGATGACCAGTGGCGGTGCTGAGCGTGTTGGTCTCGACGGCTCTTTTGTGAAAGTAAAGCTGGCTAATGGTGAGAAAAAACAGATTATGCACGACATCCCCGAGCATACCGAGGGCGTGAAGTTCATCTTCTCTCTGCTCACGGATCCTGAGATTGGTGTCATCAAGAGTCTTGATGAGATTGATGCCGTCGGCCATCGTATGGTGCATGGCGGTGAGAAGTTCAATAAGTCTGTGATTCTTACCGACGAGGTGCTGAAGGCTTTTGAGGAGTGCTCAGACCTTGCTCCGCTGCATAATCCCGCTAACCTGAAAGGCGTGAATGCCGTCAAGGAACTGATGCCTGGCCTTCCCCAGGTGGGTGTGTTCGATACGGCATTCCATCAGACCATGCCTCCGAAGGCTTATATGTATGCCATTCCTTATGAACTGTATGAGAAGTACGGCATCCGTCGTTATGGTTTCCACGGCACCAGCCATCGTTATGTAAGTGCTCGTGCCTGCGAGTTCCTTGGCATTAAGGCTGAGGGCACGAAGATGGTGACCTGCCACGTGGGTAATGGTGGTTCTATTGCTGCTGTTGTCGATGGCAAGTGTATCGATACTTCGATGGGTCTGACGCCGTTGGAGGGTCTGATGATGGGCACCCGTGCCGGCGATATCGACGGTGGTGCCATCATCTTCATCGAGAAGAAGCTCGGTCTGGATGCCGACGGTATGTCAAACCTGCTCAATAAGAAAAGTGGTGTCGCCGGTCTGACTGGCGGAAGTTCTGATATGCGTGATCTGGAGAGTGCAGCCAAGAGCGGTGACGAGCGCGCTAAACTGGCTCAGGATATGTATTTCTATCGCATCAAGAAGTATATCGGTGCCTATGCAGCTGCTATGGGTGGCCTCGATGTGGTCGTCTTTACCGCTGGTGTCGGTGAGAACCAGATCAGCATGCGCTCTGAAGTCTGTAAGGACATGGAGTTCCTCGGCATCAAGTTCGATGAGTCGAAGAACAATGTCCGTGGTGAGGAGGCAATCATCTCTGCCGACGATTCCAAGGTCAAAGTCGTCGTCATCCCCACCGACGAGGAGCTGATGATCGCCACCGATACGATGAATCTGTTGTAAACAGATTTTGTTTTGAGTTATAAAGAAGGCGGCCAATTTTGGCCGTCTTTCTTCATGATTAGATATGATTGTATCAAGAAAAGGCGCAAATTAACTTAAAATTCCGCAAATTTACTTTAAATCTCAGATAAAAGTGTTACCTTTGTCCCCCATTATTATTAGTATTAGGTAGAATATAGTAGTTTGGTTGATATGAAGAGATTTGCGTATATAGTATTGGTCTTGTCTTGTTTTGTATCCTGTAAGACAGACTTGACTGATATTGAGAGCCGTATTACTGAAGTGGAGAATCAGGGACAGACTTTAGACAATAGGGTTAAGCAGCTGAATGAAGAAAGCCAGCGCCTTTCTGCTGAAATCAAAGAACTCCAGAAAGAGAGTGATGAATTGGCAAAGCGGAGTGATGAGTTGTCTAATCGCAGTGATGAACTTGAAGCGTCAAGTAAGGAGTTATTGGCTGAACTTGATAGCTTGAGAAAACGAAGTCTGGATTTGGCGGAAGAGATCTTAGCCCTGCAAAAAGAAGGACAGGCTCTCTCGGATTCATTGGACAATCTGGATATTGAGAACAACTTACTAGTAGAGGAATGGAATACTCTTCAGGACCTGATAAACCTGTCGCAAGAGGAATTGGACAAGCTGGAAGCCAAGATCAATCAGAGAGATCCGAAGTTGCTTCACTTTGAGTTCCTGGCTTCTGAGAATCCCCTGCAACTGGTTGAAGATGCTGAATGTGAGATTATTGGGGACAGTGTCGTAGAGTGTAGGGTTCTGAATGTCATGAGTGCAAAGTCGCTTATTCCCCGATTCAGATTTATTGGTGACTATGTGACGATTGGTGGCCAGAAAGCTGTCAGCAGTAAGACGGCATTTGATTTCAGCTCCGAGCGCTCCCTTGTCGTTTATTCTGGAGACCAGACCAAAGAATACACAGTTATTGTCAGTGCCTATACGGGCCTTCCTACACTGTGGGCAGAGACCTATGGCCGTATGTTAAGTGAGGCCAATCATTATTATAAGGCGACTGTCAGTCTTGTGGACAATGCAGGTTATGGCGGAACAGGAGGCCTTTCTGAAACTTCAGCCAGGATGATGGCACAAGGAACTCTTCGCTACTACACGAAGCAGGTTGACTGGTCAGGTCATATAGAATGGGGTAAGAATGACTATAAGTTGAACTTTTCTAATGCCGTATCGTTGTTGAACATGCCAGCACATAATGACTGGCAGATGGTGCCTAATGTGTACGATATCACCATGCTGCATAATCAGACGGCTTTCTATATGAGCGAAATAAGCAAGCTTGATTATACACCACGTTATCATTATGTTGACCTGATGTTTAATGGTCGCTATGCTGGTACGTATATGTTGGGTGAAACCCTTGACGGCAGTTCTTCGAGAGTCAATGTCGGTAGCGATGGCTATGTTTTGAGTATCGGCTCTAACACGGTGGGTTCGGCATTTGCAACAGCACACCTTGAGCGACCTGTAAGCATCTTGTATCCTACATCCCAGTCGGCATCAGTGGTTAATTATATCGTTAATTTTGTGAGTGAAGCAGAAAGTGTTCTTTTCTCTTCAAACTTTGCTGATGAGACTTATGGATGGCGATACTATATGGATGAAAATTCTTTTGTCGATTGGTATCTGATTAATGAGATCGCAAAAAATCAAAGTGGCGCATTCAATTCCAGTTGTATCATGAGTTACAGACGTGGCGGTAAGCTGAAGATGGGGCCGGTGTGGGATTTCGAAAAAGCATTCGGTGATGCCGGTTCAACAGGTTCTTCTGGATTTATCATCAAAAACGTCAGCTGGTATAAGCGTTTGTTCATGGATCCTGCTTTTGTGGCCAAGGTGAAGGAACGCTTTGCCTATTATTATGAACATCAGGAGGATATCCTCAAGAGTATCAACGAAAACGCACAGTATCTGAAGTATGCTATTCAGGAAGATGACACGAAATGGGATACATTCTTGAAATATAAGACTTCTGAAGAGAATACCTGGGTATTGTATCAGGGACAGGTTAGCAGTATGAAGAGTTGGCTTACTGAGCGTATGAGATGGCTCAAGGACCAATTTGATGCCATGTAAAAAGAGAGGTAATCATGAAGAAGAGTATGAAAAGGATACTGTTCATGGCTTTTGTGCTTCTGGGGTTTGTGGCCTGTAAGGAAGATCTCACAGAATACTACGACCGTCTTGAAAAGCGGGAGGCGAGCAATGATCTGTTAGAGAAAGCCAATGCTGAGCAGGAAGCTGAGAATGCCAGACAGGAAGCCGAGAATGAGGCTCTGGCTGTCCGTAATGAAGAAAGGGACCGTTGGAATGCTGAACAGACACTGAGAAATGCTGAGCAGGCTTTAAGAAATACCGAGCAGGGTATTCTGAACGACTCCATGTCACATGTGATTGACTCGCTGTTGAAGGAGAGGAATTTAGTTTATGATCAGAACGTAGATCTAGGAGAGCAGTTAGGACATCAGGCTCAGAACAATGCAGATCAGGCAGCTCGTAATGGCCAGCTTCGACTGATGTGGGAGGAACTTCAGCATAAGATTGACAGCCTTGAGAAGATCTTGGACGATCGCGTGGAACCGAGACTCCTGACGATGGAGTTCGTGAAGGATGATAACCAATCGCTGAAAGAGAACGTCAAATGTAAGATTGTCGGTGACAGCATCATTGAATGTTGGTTGCCGGGGCTCTTAAATGAGAAACTCCTGAAACCCCGGTTTACCTTTGAGGGCACGATGGTGGTGATCGACGGCTTTGAAGCCGAGAGTGGAAAGACAGAGATCGATTTCACAAGACCGCGTACGGTGGCAGTCGCTGTCTCCAACAAAATCCAATATTATACGATTTTTGTCCATTCCTTTACGGGACTTCCACAGATGTATATCACTACCGATGGCTATAAGGAAGTGATATCTAAGGAAATCTATCTTCCGGCTACCATGCATCTGAGGGAAGACGTGAGGACGCGTGCTGCTGGTGATGTGATAGAGTCGAGGGTCAATATCAAGGGACGTGGTAACTCCAGTTGGAAATTCCCCAAGAAACCGTTCCGTCTTAAATTCGACGAGAAGATTTCCTTGTTGGATATGCATAAAGACAAGTCATGGGTGCTGCTGCCGAACTATAACGACAAGTCAATGTTGCGTAACAGCCTGGCTTTCTACATGAGTAGCATAAGCAATCTTGACTACACGCCTGAAAGTCATTTCGTGGAACTGATCTTCAACAATAAGCATTGGGGGACCTACCTGCTTTGTGAGAAAGTGAAGATTTCCAATCATCGGGTGGCTGTAGGAGATGACGGTTTCTTGTTGGAGATAGACAGTCGGGCATCAAGTGAGGCAGATTCCCGTTATTTTGTTGTGCCTCATTTGGAGAATGTCGTCAACATCAAAGATCCAGATGTGGCATACAGTGATGCTAATTACAATTATGCGAAGGATTTTGTGATTAAAGCCGATAATGTTTTGTTCAGTAGCAAATTTACTGATCCGAATACGGGTTGGCAGGCATATATGGATATGGATTCTTTCGTCGACTGGTATCTTATTCACGAAATAGGTAAGAACCTGGATAGCAATTTTGATACAAGTTGTTATATGCATCTTGCCCGTGGCGGCAAGTTGATGATGGGACCCGTCTGGGATATGGATGTGGCTTATGGTAATATGGATCAGGCCAATCAGACATGCTATCATCCAGAAGGATTCCATATTAGGTATACTCAGTGGTATACTCGCTTGTTCAGAGATCCTGCTTTCGTGAGAAGAGTAAAAGAGCGGTTCAATTATTTCTATAGGCATCAGAATGATATTCTGGCCAATGTCAATGCCGATGCGCAGTATCTGAAATTATCTGCCCAGGAGAATGAAAACGTATGGCATCTGTTTAATGTCAAGACATGGCCTAATTATAACATCTGGGGCAGTTATCAGAATGAGGTCCAAGAACTGAAGACATGGTTCACCACCCGTATGGAGTGGTTAAAGACAGAGTTTGATAAGATGTAATCTGATATGCATATCTAAATAATAGGGCTAACGTGAAGTTGGCCCTATTATTTTTATATGAACGTCTTATAGAGTGTGCTTGGGTTGTGGCGGCCTTCGAGGACATCCATGATTTCTTCTTCTGTGGAGAGGTTAAAATCACCGGGGATGGTGTTCTTGAGGGCTGCGGCTGCTAAGGAGTAGTTCAGTTGCATCTGCTTGTCATCGGGGAAAAGGTTGATGGCATGGAGCCAGCCGCCCATGAAGGCATCACCCACACCGACGGGATCGATGACATCAGGGATGTCCATGATGGGTGATTGCAATAGTTCGCCATCCGTCCAGAGTAGTCCTGTCAGGGTGTGATGTTTCGACGATACGATATTGCGCATACCCATCATCCAGTTCTTCAGGCGAGGATAGGCTTCGTGCAGTTCGTCGAACCACTCGCGATACTCATCCATCTGCATCTTGAAGCTGGAGTCCACTGCCGTGAAAGGCGGCTGCGGATGCTGGCTCAGCCAGTCAAACTCTATAGCATCACCGAACATCATATCACAACGGGAGAGCATCTTGCTCAGTGTCTCACGGGGAGTCGCTCCCTCATATTTCCACAGGTTCTTGCGATAGTTGATGTCGAAACAAACGGTGACACCCAGCTCGTCGGCGATGTCAAGGGCCTCAAACGTGGCATCTGCAGCCTGTTGCGAGATGGCTGCCGTGATGCCAGATACGTGGAAGAACTTGCAGTCTCTCAGTATCTCCCGCCAGGGAATCATGCCCGGCTTCAGGTCGTAGTAGGCGGAGTTGCCACGGTCGTAGATGACCTTGGCGGCACGCATGCCGGCGGCAGGCTCGAAATAGTAAGTGCCGATGCGTTGCCCGCCGTAGAGCACGTGGTTGGTATTCACACCCAATTGTGCCAGATTCATCGCTCCGGCATGACCAACGGGGGTGTCTGGCAGACGGGTGATATAGGTCACATCCTCTCCCTGAGTAGCGAGTGAAACAGCTACATTGGCCTCACTGCCGCCATATTTGCTGGTAAACGTGTCGCCCTGAGTCAGTCGCAGGTGGTCGTTCTTTGAGAAACGGAGAAGCAACTCTCCGAATGTTACAATCTTATGTCTGTTCATATCTGTTTTTGTGAGATTACGGTTTGCTTTCTCCCTCGATGTACTGCGACATCAGCAGGTGTTCGCCGTCGTAGACGATATAGGTAAAATGACTGATCCAGTCACCAAGGATGATCATCCGTGCCTTTTTGGTCAGTTGCAGATCCAATTCGATATGCCGATGCCCGTAGATGAAATAATCGACATTGGAGTGATACTGGATGTACTTTTTCGTATAGAGTACAAGATGTTCTCGCCCTTCTCCCATATAGGCAGGTTCCTCACCGTTGGGCCGTTTCATGCGAGAGTGCTTGGCCCAGTTCAGTCCGAGACTCATACCCCAACGGGGGTGAATCGCAGAAAAGAGGAACTGGCACACGGGAGAGTGGAAGATGCTGCGGATGAACTTAAACGACTTGCTGGGGTCGCCAAGTCCGTCACCGTGAGCCAGAAAGAACATCTTTCCGTAGATTTCCGTTGTTTCAGGCTTTTTGTGCAAGATGACGCCACATTCCTTTTCCAAATATTCATAAGCCCAGATGTCGTGATTGCCTGTGAAGTAATGCACTTCGACGCCCATGTCCGTCAGTTCTGAGATTTTCCCCAGAAAGCGGGTAAACCCTTTGGGCACCACATACTTGTATTCGTACCAGAAGTCGAACATATCGCCCAGCAGGTAGATGGCGGCGGCTTTCTCCTTGATGCTGTCGAGGAACCGCACAAGCCTGCGCTCCTGCATCCTCTGGTGGGGTATGGCCAGTGACCCTAAGTGGGCGTCGGAAAGGAAATAGACGTTCTTCATATCAATCAAATCCTAATTCTACTCTTGCTTCCTCGCTCATCATCGACTGGTCCCATGCTGGCTCAAAGACGAGAATCACGTTCGTCGACTTCACACCCTCAACGCTTTCTACCTTCGTGCGTACATCTTCTAATATATAGTCGGCGGCAGGACAGTTAGGGGCTGTAAATGTCATCTCCAGTTCCACGGAGTAGTCTTCCTGCACGTCAATCTTATAGATCATTCCCAAGTCATAAATATTGACGGGGATCTCCGGGTCATAGACGGTCTTCAGCACATCCACAATCCGCTCTTCTATCTTGGTTTTCTCTTCTTGTGTCATAATCGAGTGCAAAGATAAGCATTTTTGCTTAATTATTCATTACTTTACCGAAAATTTTGCGCTTCTTATCAACATTGTCCCTGTTCGTGGAAGGAGTAATACAAGCCGTCGGTGACGATGACATGGTCGAGGAAGTGGATGTTCATCACCTCGCAGGCACGGTTGAGACTCCTTGTGAGTATCTCATCATTTTTGCTGGGGGTGAGATTACCCGAGGGATGGTTGTGGCAGACGGCGAGAATAGTACAGTTGGCGAGGACGGCCTCCCGCATGATGACGCGGATGTCGACGGAGGTTTCTGTGATGCCACCATGCGAAATACGCACTTTCTTGATGAGACGGTAGTGCTGGTTCAGTAATAGTGCCCAGAACTCCTCGACGTCAAGATCCTGCATAACAGGGTGCATGTGATTGTAGATACGTGTGGCAGTGCCGAGGTCTGGGCGCTCTTCGGGAGTTTCAGCCTGTCGGCGCTTGCCCAATTCACAGGCAGCAAGGATGCTGATGGCCTTTGCCTCGCCGATACCATTATATTGGCAAAGGTCGTTGATGGACATCTTCCCCAGCGTGTTCAGGTTGTTGTTACAGTCGGCGAGGATGTGTTTCATGAGGTCGACGGCACTCTCCTTTGTGGAGCCGGAGCCGATAAGAATAGCCAACAACTCGGCATTACTCAGCGCTTCAGTTCCGAGGCTTGCCATTTTCTCTCGAGGGCGGTCTTCTTCCGCCCATTGATTGATGTTGAGTTTCTCCATAGTGTTTAATTTAAGTTTAAAAGGGTTGTTTATTTGTAGAACGTTTTTTCAAAGGCTTGGAATTCGTCTTGCTTCAGCACGCATCGCTTCCACCACGATTCGATGAAGCCCAGCCCGTAGCCCATCAGTTGGACAAAGGCCGCTGGGACGGATAGGATACCCACCCGCAGACTCCGGTTTTTGATGGTCGAGTCGATGCAGATCAGCAGACTATATAATATAATAGGTATCCAGGGGGCGAAACACATCCAGTAGAACTGGTCGCGATCGACGTAGTGCATCAGTGCCCTTCCTACGGCAGAGATAAGTATCAGCGCGATGACGCCTACGGTGAATACCGTCGGCAACAGGTGGACAAGTTTCATCGTACCAGGATGGCGTTTCTCAAGATTGATGCGGGCGATACCGCTGTTATACACCTGACGGAAGAACTTCTTGAAGTCTGTGCGACGTTTGTGCCATACCCAGGCCTCAGGAAAGAGCCTCGGTCGATAGCCTGCCTCGACGATGCGGTAGGAGAAGTCGATGTCCTCGCCAAAGCGCATCTTCGTGAATCCGCCTAACTGCAGATAGACATCGCGACGGATGCCCATGTTGAACGAACGGGGATAGAACTTGTCGAGCTTGGCCTTTCCGCCTCGGATGCCGCCAGTGGTGAAGAAAGAGGTCATCGAATAGCTGATGGCCTTCTGTACTGGGGTGAAAGATGGATGGGATGCATCCGGTCCGCCAAAGGCAACAATCGGAGGTACGGTGGTGCGGTGGTACGGTGGCGCGAGATTACTTTCATTCTCTGAACATTTCTCGTACCCCCGTACCTCCGTACCCCCGTACCCCCGAATTTCTCTATCTACTGCTTCCAGATAGCCTTCAGGGAGAACGACATCGGAGTCGAGGATGATGAGCCATTCGCCGTTGGCACGCTCGGCACCGTAGTTGCGGCTCTGTCCGGGTCCGCTGTTGGGCTTCATGAAATACTTCACTTCCAGTCTGCCGATGAATTTCTCTGTCACCGATTTGCAGTCACGCTGCGAACCGTCTTCCACGATGAGCACCTCAAAGTCCTTGACCTTCGGTCGAGCCTGCTCACGCTCGGCAGAGTTGATGTGAGCATCACTCTGCTCTCGCTGACTCGCAGCCTTCAGCCTTTGCTGGCAAAGACTCTCAAGCAATTCTTCGACCTCGTCAGGACGATTATAGACAGGAACAATAATGGAGTATTTCATAGTGTTTTTTAATAATTGGCACGGATTACACGGCTTTTTTCAAAAGACACGGCTTGTTTGCTGTGTTAATCCGTGTAATCCGTGCCGAAAAATTATTCCTTGACGCGCTGCAGATAACTGCCGTCACGAGTGTCAACCTGAATGAGGTCGCCTTCGTTGATGAACAGGGGAACGCGCACCTCAACGCCAGTCTCCAGTGTGGCGGGCTTCAGGGTGTTGGTGGCGGTGTCGCCCTTGATGCCAGGCTCTGAGTGGGTGACGCGAAGAACGGTTTTCACGGGCATCTCTGCATAGAGGATGGTACCGTCGGTAGTATCAGAGACGACCTCCACGATGTCGCTCTCCTTCATATACTCATGTCCAATCACGAGTTCGTTGTCAATGGGAATCTGCTCGAAGGTCTCCTGGTTCATGAAGATACGTCCGGACTGGTCCTCGTAGAGATACTGATAGGGGCGACGTTCGATGACGACGTCTTCCAGTTTCTCACCGATATTGAAGCGGCGCTCCAATACGCGGCCGTCGCTGACGTTCTTTACCTTGATGATCATAATGGTGTTACCCTTGCCTGGCTTACGGTGCTGGAAATCGATGCACACCCAGATGCCACCGTCCATGCGAATGGCGGTGCCTTTTTTAATGTCTTGTGAATTAATCATATACCTATAAATGTTA
>ONCZ01000016.1 GCA_900316445.1 uncultured Prevotellaceae bacterium
GAGGATGCCAAGGCTCTGCAGGCTGGAACGAAGCAGGGTTGGGAGATTCCTGAGGAGGATCGCGACTACTATCTGGAGCGCCGTTATCCTGCCTTCGGTAACCTCGTTCCTCGTGACGTTGCCTCTCGTGCCGCTAAGGAGCGTTGCGACAAGGGCTTCGGTGTGAACAACACGGGCCTGGCTGTGTTCCTCGATTTCTCTGAGTCTATCAATCGTCTGGGCATTGACATTATCATGCAGCGTTATGGTAACCTGTTTGAGATGTACGAGGAGATCACCGACGTATTCCCTGGCGACGTAGCCAACGAGATCAACGGTGTGAAGTACTACAAGCCGATGATGATCTATCCCGCTATCCACTACACGATGGGTGGTATCTGGGTTGACTATGAGCTGCAGACATCTATTCCTGGTCTGTTCGCTATCGGTGAGTGTAACTTCTCTGACCACGGTGCTAACCGTCTGGGAGCTTCTGCTCTGATGCAGGGTCTGGCCGATGGTTACTTCGTACTGCCTTACACCATCCAGAACTATCTGGCCGATCAGGCTGTATGGCCGAAGGTTTCTACCGACCGTCCTGAGTTCGACGAGGCAGAGAAGGCTGTTAACGCAGAGCTCGACCGCCTGCTGAACATCAAGGGTAAGCGTTCTGTCGACTCTATCCACAAGGAACTGGGTCACATCATGTGGGAGTACGTTGGTATGGGTCGCACCGCTGAGGGCCTGAAGACAGGTCTGAAGAAGATGCATGAGCTGGAGAAGGAGTTCGACGAGAACCTCTTCGTTCCTGGCACGAAGGAAGGCCTGAACATCGAGCTCGACAAGGCTATCCACCTGCGTGATTTCTTCACGATGGGTCAGCTCGTTGCTTTCGATGCCCTCTCTCGTAATGAGTCCTGCGGCGGACACTTCCGCGAGGAATATCAGACAGAGGAAGGCGAGGCCAAGCGCGACGACGAGAATTACTTCTATGTAGGATGCTGGGAGTACAAAGGCAAGGGTAACGAGCCCGAGCTCATCAAGGAGCCGCTGGAGTACGAGGCTATTAAGGTACAAACACGTAACTATAAGAATTAGTTCTTGAGTTTTTAAGTTTTTAAGTTCATAAGTTCTTTGATATGGGAACGTACAGAGATTTAACGGTTTGGCAGAAGAGCATGATTCTTGCCCGAAGGATATACGAGATTACTACTCGTTTTCCTGAAGACGAGCGTTTTGGCTTGGTGAGTCAGATGCGTCGCTGTTCTGTTTCCATTCCTTCCAACATTGCAGAAGGTTATGGCAGAGAGACAGAAAGGGAACATTCACATTTTCTGTTTATTTCCCTTGGATCGTCAAATGAGTTAGAGACTCAGTTGATACTCTCTAATGGCTTCGGATTTGTCGATGAAGGATGCTACCAAGAAATTATGGACTTAAATTCAGAGGTCAACAAGATGCTCTCCTCTTTAATATATAAGCTGAGACATCCTGACCCAAAGAACTCATAAACTCATAAACTCACAAACTAAAAAACTCATAAAATGGCAAAGAATATTTCATTTACAATAAAGTTCTGGCGCCAGAATGGCCCCAAGGACCAGGGACATTTCGATCAGCACGAGATGCACGACATTCCCGACGACACCTCGTTCCTCGAGATGCTTGACATCCTGAACGAGGAGCTCATCAACGAAGGCAAGGAGCCATTCGTATTCGATCACGACTGCCGCGAGGGTATCTGCGGTATGTGCTCACTCTACATCAACGGTACGCCTCACGGTCTTACCGAGCGTGGTGCTACAACCTGTCAGCTCTACATGCGCCGCTTCAACGATGGCGACGTTATCACTGTAGAGCCCTGGCGCTCAGCAGCCTTCCCTGTAATTAAGGACTGTATGGTAGATCGCAATGCCTTCGATAAGATCATCCAGGCTGGCGGCTACACCACCATTCGCACAGGTCAGGCTCAGGATGCCAACGCTATCCTCATTCCTAAGGAGGATGCCGACGAGGCTATGGACTGCGCTTCTTGTATTGGTTGTGGTGCTTGTGTAGCTGCTTGTAAGAACGGTTCTGCCATGCTCTTCGTATCATCGAAGGTTAGCCAGCTCGCCCTGCTTCCCCAGGGCCGTGTAGAGGCTGCCCGTCGTGTGAAGAACATGATCGCCAAGATGGACGAGCTCGGCTTCGGCAACTGCACCAACACCCGTGCTTGTGAGGCCGTCTGCCCGAAGAACGAGACCATCGCCAACATCGCCCGCCTGAACCGCGAGATGATCAAGGCCAAGCTTGCTGACTAAGGCTATTTATCGGTAATGGGGGCTATTATGTCCCCATTACCTTATTTATTTTATAGGGAATAAAGACCAATTATAAGTATTATGAACAAAAACGAGAGATTTGTCATCACTATTAATCGTGAGTTGGGCAGCGGAGGTCGCACCGTTGGGCGCATATTAGCTGAAAAGCTGGGTGTGCCATACTACGACAAAGCGCTTACTAAACCTTTGGAAGAGAAATTTAATATGACATCAGAGCAGATAGAGCGTCTGAAAGGCAATAACCGGAGCTGGTGGGAAAATATTAAGCGTGTGTTGATTTTAGGAGAGGGTGCAGCAAACTCTTCTGAGTATTACGACGAGGAAAAGAAAGAGCTGATCACCTCCGAGGCTGTGTTGAAGGCCGAAAAGGAAATCCTACAAAGCATTGCCAACGAGGAGTCGTGTGTCATTGCTGGTCGTTCTGCCTTCTTCGTTACGAATGGTCATCAAAATCGTCTGAACGTACTCATTCAGGCCTCTATGGACCATCGCGTGAATCGTATCATGGGCAAGCGGGGCATCAGCGAGAAGGAGGCTAAAAAGATCATCAAGGAGGTGGACGAAACGCGCGAGGAATATCTGAAGAACAACGCTCACACCTCGCGTTACGACACTCGTAACTATGATTTGGTCATCAAGATGGATGACAAGACCGAGGAAGAAGCCGTCAATGTCATATTAGCCTTCATCGGCTAAAGCATTGTCTTTTGTCACAATTGTCACAAGACAGAGAAAAGGGGTGACCGGTTTGGCCACCCCTTAATTAACGGGTAGGGGAGTAACGATTGTTACTCCCTTCTTTCACTTTACGCTACGGACTGCTTCTGGTGCTTGGCGAGGAACTGCGGGCTCTTGGTGTACTGCTGGGTGGCAGGATCGTAGGTGCAGTAGCCGCGCTGAACCCATTTGCGGGCGAGGGCAGAGCCGTCACCCTTCATACCCTGGGCACGACGGACGGTGTTGAGGTCGTCGAGAGTGAAGACGTCGTTGAGCAGCGTCATCAGGTTGGGACGTCCGGGCACCATCACGGCCTTGTCGAGATCCATCGCACGGCGCATCTTCTCACCGAAAATCCACATCTTACACCACATATCATAGTGGAACGACCAGCGCACGAACTCCTCAATCTCCTTTGACCACTTCTGGCCGTTGAGGATATAGAGCACCATACCGCGCTTGAAGGCTGAGAGGGTGGCACGATAGGACAGTTCGCGATAGGTGTCATCGTCGGCGAGGGCCGAATACTGCCTGTTCTCCTCAATCATCGCGGCTGCCAGCGCATTGGCTTTCTTGCACGTGACCATGCCCTTCGCGTCGTTCAGGGCGCCCACGAACTCCTGTGCCTGCTTCTGGAACTTCTCGTCGTAGAGGCCATAGACGGGCATGCGGTCATCGTCGGTGTAGATGGTGCAGAACGAGATGCGCGAGAGGGTGCCGTCGAGCATGGAGTCTGAGAAGAACTTGCGGCACTTGCCCGGAGTGGTCGAGGCATTCCAGTTCCAGCGCACCTCCACGTCTTCACACACCGACTTAGTGCCTACACGCTCCTGACCGTATTCGCCGCAGTCGTAGGCCAGACGCAGGATCTCAGTCACGTTGTTGCCCTTGCCGTTGGTCTTCAACTGGTTCAAAAGCCCGATTTCATCGAGGCGTGAATAGAGGAACTTACCGCCAGCATCGGCCATCAGCTGGACGAAGGCCGCAGGCGTCATGTCCGACTTCACCCACTGCACCGCCAATCCCTTGGGACGCTCGGGTTTCTGCTCGTCGGAGGGGCACGTGTCGTACTGCTCCTTGTACTCCTGCATCAGCTTGCGGTTCTTGGCGTCGCGCTCCTTAATGTCGGCCATAATGGCGTTGATAGGCTCGTTGACGCACGATTTACCGCTCGACATCTCTGCCACCAAGACGTTCATGAAGGTAGGCTCCACGACGGCATTGTCGTTGTAGCGGAACTTCACGCCCTTGCAATGGGCTCCCAACGAGGGGAAGACACCCATCGCAACGGCTGGGCGCAGATGCTCAGGCACATTCTTGGTGATGAAGCGGAGGAACTTAGTGAGGCGTTGAGGCATCATGGGCGGCTGGGAGGCATGGATGCCGCTCTGCTGAACCAGTTCATCCACCTGCTGCTGCTTGCGAGCCGAATCCAAAACTCGATTCACGAGGTCGGGCACCGTCTTGGTCTGCGGACGATTGCAGGCAGAACGGACGGTTGACAGAAACTTCACCTCCTCCTCACCATAGCGGGGCAGCACCTGGGCAATCCATCGCGGGTCGTCGTTGCAGACGTAGCGCAGATGGCAGGCCATCGCGAAGATGAAGTTGTTGCGGGCACCCTGAGCAGGCACACCACCCAGCAGTTCCTCCATCGCACGGACAATCTGAGGATAGCGGATGCCGTTGAAGTTGTCCTCGAAATCGGCGGTTTCATCGGCGCTTCCATCGGCGGTTTCATCGGCAGCGGGCGGCAGGATGGGCGCAGAAAACGCATTGTCCTTTGTCCCAATTGTCACGGGGTTGTCGGGCACGCAGATTGCGCGCTCAGCAAACAACTCTTCTTCGTCGTAGTAGAGCACATAGTCGCGGCAGACCACGAACGAGCAGCGGGCCATGTCCTTGACGCATCCGTCGTAGCATTCGTCGCCCAGCTGCTGTGCCATCCACTGCTGAGCCTCTGCCAACGACATGCCCTGAGGCATCACAAACACCAGGCGGATGCCCTCGCCGCTGGGTGAGATGTGAGCCAAGCAGATGTTGAGCTCGGCCTCGCGACCGGCCACCTTATTAAAGTAGTACGCGCGGGGATCGATGCAGAGGTGGTCGACATCGTAGATAGAGAGTCCGCTGGGCACAGCCGACTGATTGTGGCGGTAGCCGTCGGAGAAGGTGGCGTGGAAGCACACCACGGGCAGGTTGTCAGCCTTGATCTGACTCTTGAGAGACTCGAAGGCCTCGCGTGTGAGCGTACCTTCTTTTACCTCCGCGAGATGCCGGGCAATCTCTTGGCAGGCGTTACACACTTGCGGGTCGTCCATCGCAGCGTTCAGGAGCTCAGGTGAGCAGGGCTGCATCTGGGCGGGCGTCTTAATTGACTTGGAAATTGAAAAAATAGGTCTTGTCATAAACTGAATTAAAAACTTCTGCGCTGCAAAGTTAGCTATACCTTTTTATATATGCAAGCACGCAGAAGGACGTTGGAACGCGTGTTGGAACGTTCGAACGAGATTGGAATGTTTTTGTTGGAAAGTTGGCTGTTCAGACCACCCCAGACCCCTCCTACTCAGGAGGGGAAATGGTTACAATAGTGGTCAGCGATAGCCAGATCTGAATCCAAATTTGGACTCAGCGAAAGCCGATCACGGCTCAGAGTTGAGCTCACTTCCGGCCGATCAACGGGCGCAGGATTTCCCTCGTTGAAATGACGGCAGCGACCATTCGCTTGTGTTTGGTGCTATCTCCGCGCCAGTCGGGAAAGCCTCTGGTGGCATAGTCGGAGTCTTTGGCGATGCTGGCGTAGTCGCAGTAGTTCGTATAGCCGCTCTCCTTGCCGAAACCCCATTCGTCCATCTTGCGGCAGAAGGCCTTCATGTCTATCTCGGTCACGTGGTATTCAAACACGAGCACGCACATGATGGCTGCCCACAGGTTCTTCTGATTAATAATAAGGATCCCGCGCGCGTCGGTCTTCTCCATGAGCGTCTTGAGCCCCTGCTTCATCTTCGCCTCGCGGTCGGTCTCTGCGTCAGTTTCGCCGCCTGTCTCGCCGTCTGTTTCGCCGTCTGTCGGGCTTTGGGGCATCAGGAGGTTCTCTATCTGTCTGATGGGCTCCGTATCGCCCTCACGGCCCCAGCGCTCTATTTTGACACGGCCTTTCAGTATCATCAGCACGATGCCCGACAGCAACGGGAAGAGGAACTTTCTCGGCACGTGATGGTAGTACACCTCGCGCAGGAAGTCCACGGGGTCGTTCAGGAACTTGTCGTAGAGCTGATAGGGGAAGCTGACGAGCTGAGATTCCAGCCCGTCGAGGCGGTTGTCGTACGTGTAGTGGCTCTTCAGGAATCCTTTCCGCAGCAGTTCCTGAGGCAGTTCGACAAAGAGATATCGGGCCACCTGGTCGCGACTGTCGTGGTTCATCAGCATGCCCTTCTGATGGCGCAGGCGGTCGGCAAGGGCTTTGAGCGCAGGATCTTCCTGGGCAGACAACAGGCGTTCTATCCGGTAGCGGGCACGGGTCATCTCGCGGCTCACGTCGTAGAGGTTCGTCTCCAGCAGACGCTCCGTCATTCCCGTGATGGCGTCACGATTCGTTACCTCATCCTGCATAGCACCTCTCTCCAACGCTTCCATCAGATCCTCCGTCAAATCCTTTAGCTGCTCCAGTTTCTTAGGCATCAGCGGCAAGCCGTCGTAGTGCCATCCGGCATAGACGCTGTCATCGAAGGGTTCGTATGTCCAGTCTATCGCCTCCACCTCGGCCTCTACGGTGAGCACGGGCGGCTCGGGATTGCTCTCTACCACTACGCCTTTCAATCGCTGCCTGCCTGAGCCTTTCAGGGCCTGATAGACCGCATCGAGGTCTGTCACGGCCACATAGCCCACATGCAGGCTCCCCTCGCGGGCACGCACGGCATACGGGTCTTTCATGTTCTCCGGCTGGGGCTGAAGCACCAATTCCCTGCCAACAGCCTCAGTGGCATATTCCTTCCATCGGTCGCGCAGATCCCAGTGGTACAGCCCGACTACGTCAAATCTTATTTTCTCCATCTTGGGTGCAAAGATACGAATAATTTTCCAACCGCGTGACAATTGGGACAAAAGACAATTCATTTTTTCGCACCAAGAAGAGTGCGAGGGGAGAATGATGAGATAATAAATGAATAGATAATGAATAAATATTAGAAATATTTGATAAATATTATCATTACTATTTTACTTACTTCTACTATTTTATAATCCTTTTTCTCCGCCGCAATGCCTGGATCGTGTAGAAAACAGTTGTCTAATTGTCCCAATTGTCACAGAGATGCCACTAATGGACTGACAATTAAGAACTGTTTGTAAATAAAATTCGCATCAATTCTTATTGAGTCGGTAAAAACATATCAGTCTGATATTCAATGAGTTGCAAAACCAAAGTTTTGGACTGAGGAAACTGAGGGTTTACACTATTGAAAGTCCGAATTTTAACTAAGGAAAGTCCCAGTTTCATGCCTTATTTCCTGAATTATCCTTACCACATCACAATTTTGTAAGATTATTTCTCTCACAAAGGGTCTGACCCTTTGTGAGGGCACTCGGAAAAAACGCTAACATATTTGGCTTTTCTCTTGTTTTTTCGTACCTTTGCGGCCAAGGAATTACATAAAACAGATGATGAGCGAGACGAGAAAGGGATTCATTCAGTTGCACCTGAGTGTGATGCTGGCAGGCTTTACGGGCTTGTTCGGACGGCTGATTACGCTCAATGAGGTGGATATCGTGTGGTATCGGATGCTGTTTACGAGCCTGATACTGCTGGTGTTCACGGGTCTGCCTAAGGTCGGCTGGCGGAAATTCCTGCAACTCTGCGGCTGTGGAGCGCTGTTGGGACTGCATTGGATACTGTTCTACGGCAGCATCAAGGCGTCGAATGTGTCTATTGGCGTGATTTGTTTCTCGTTGATCGGCTTCTTCACGGCCGTCTTTGAGCCGCTTATTTTCAAGCGAAGGCTCTCTTGGCTTGAACTGTTGTTCTCGCTGATTACCGTTTTGGGTGTGTTCTGCATCTTCTCGTTCGATGCCCGCTATCGGTATGGTATTATGATAGGTGTGGTCTCGTCGGCCGTTTGTGCCCTCTATGCCATCTGCAACAAGAAGGCGAGCGTGGGTGTCCGCAGCCGTACGGTGCTGATGTATCAGATGTCTGGCGGCCTCGTGCTGGTGTCACTGATCATTCCCGTCTATCTGACGTTCTTCCCCAGCCAGCAGCCCGTCCTCGTCGTTCCCGAGGGCTCAAATCTGTGGTATATGCTCTGCCACGCGCTGTTCTGCACCGTTGGTATGTACCTTCTGCAGATTCAGGCCTTGAAGCGCCTTTCGGCCTTCACCGTCAATCTCACTTACAACCTCGAACCCTGCTACACCATCATCCTCGCCTTCCTTATCTTCGGCGAGGGCCGTGAAATCAATTTCTCTTTCTACGTCGGCATCGCGCTTATCTTACTCAGCGTCCTCTTGCAGACCCGCCGTGCTTGGGGGAAGTGAGGCGTCGCCTTTGTGCAGTTTGTTGATGATGACAGCGAGGGCACCGTCGCCAGTCACGTTGCAGGCGGTGCCGAAGGAGTCCATCGCGATGTAAAGGGCGATCATCAGCGCCTGAGCGTCAGGATTGAAACCAAGCACACCAGCCATCGGCCCCAAGGCTGCCATTACTGCTCCACCAGGCACACCTGGAGCTGCCACCATGCAGATGCCTAAGAGCATGATGAAATGGATGAAGAGCGGCAGGTCGTGAGGCAGTCCGCCGATGAGACAGACGGTGAGAGCGCAGCAGGTGATCTTCATCATCGAGCCCGAGAGGTGGATGGTGGCGCAGAGGGGAACGCAGAAACTGGCGATTTCATCGCTCACGCCGTTCTTCTTTGTCTGTCGCAGGGTGACGGGAATCGTGGCAGCACTCGACGAAGTGCCCAGGGCCGTCATATAGGCCGGCAGCATATTCAGCAGCAACCGCAGCGGATTCTTACCAGTCAGTCCTCCGGCAATCAGGAACTCATAGATGAGGATGACGATGTGCAGCACGAAGATGATGCAGATGATCTTGCCGAATACCATAAGGATATGATACGCCTCGCCCACATAGGTCATACCGAGGAAGATGCCGAAGATATAAAGCGGCAGGAGCGGGATGATGGCCTTCGCGATGGTCTTTTCGATGATGGTGCGGAACTCAGCGCACCCTTTCTTCAGCGTCGGAGAGTCGGTATAGGCGATGCCGATGCCAATCACGAACGAACTCACCAGCGCAGCCATCACGTCGAGTATGGGCGGTATGTCCAAGAGGAAGTAGGGCTGTAGTTTCGGCACATTCTCTACCGTTATCGACGGCTCCGCGTCTATCATCGCAGGGAAGAGGGCTGTGCCCGTAAAGAATGCCAGCAGTCCCGCAATGATGGTGTCAGCGTAGGCCAGTCCGACGGTCAGCAACAGCAATTTGCCTGCCGAACGTCCGATGTCGGCAATGGCTGGCGTCACCAGTCCGATGATGATGAGCGGGATGAGAAATCCCAGGAACTGGCTGAACACATAGTTGAACGTCACAAATACGCGCACCCAGCCCTCGGGCAGCACGTTTCCTATCAATACGCCCAGCACGATGGCGATGATAATGCGGGGTAATAATCCTATTTTCTTCATATCTGGTGCAAAGATACGAAAAATTGTTGGATTATTCACAGATTATTCGTAACTTTGCGCCGTCAAGTCAAGAAAGATGAAGAAGATCACCGAACAGTCCTCCCGATACGACCATCTGGAACAGATGTCTGTCGCAGAATTACTGCAGCACATCAACGATGAAGATGCGCTGGTGGCAGCGGCTGTGCGTCAGGCAATGCCGCAGATAAATGCGCTGGTGGAAGCCATCGAACCGAGGATGAAGCGTGGCGGCAGGCTCTTCTATGTCGGCGCAGGCACCAGTGGACGTCTGGGCGTGCTCGATGCCAGCGAACTGCCTCCCACCTTCGGCATCTCTGAGGATTGGGTGGTGGGTATCATCGCTGGTGGTGACGAGGCTCTGCGCCATGCGGTAGAGAAGGCTGAGGATGATGAAGAGCAGGGCTGGTGCGAGGTGCTGGCTTATGTTCCTGATGCTGACGATAGCGTCATCGGCATCGCGGCTTCCGGCACGACTCCCTACGTTGTCGGAGCCGTCAGAAAAGCTAAGGAGAACGGGCTGCTGACGGGCTGCATCACCAGCAATCCCGATACCCCTCTGGCTGAGGCTGCCGACTATCCCATAGAGACTATTGTGGGCCCGGAGTTTGTCACAGGCTCTAGCCGTATGAAGAGTGGAACGGCACAGAAGATGGTGCTCAACATGATTTCCACGACGCTGATGATCCGCATGGGGCGCGTCGAAGGCAACCGGATGGTGAAGATGCAACTGACGAACGCCAAGCTTGTGGATCGTGGTACGCGGATGATCCGTGAGTCGTTAGGCCTTTCCTACGACGAGGCCCGCCAGCGTCTGCTTGACGCAGGTAGCGTGGACCGTGTACTGAAAACGCAGAAATAAAACTTCTACTTTCCCATTGTAGAAAGAACCAGATCAATCTCCTGATAGGTGACTTCTGGCGGGCAGAGGCTCTTGATGGCCGTCTTGCCCTCACCGGTGCCTATCATCCGGATTACTTTGAGGATGGCATCCTGATGGGCTGGGGGAACGAGTTCGGAGAGGGTGACCTCACCTGTATCGATGAAACGGGCCAGATGGCTGATGATGGTGCCGACGGTAAGCTCACGCTCTTTCGCGATTTCATCGGGCTTTTGGCCTTGTTTGTAGAGTTGGTAGGTCACGTCCCACGTTTTGGGTTTCGGCTCTTTCTTCGGCTTGGGATCTTTGGGAGCCTTGGGCTTTTTCTTCTTCACTTGATCCTCGTCAATGGCATCAAGCATCGAATACTGCTTCTCGTGGAGATAGATGCCAATAGAAAAGCCTTGCTCGGCAATCCTCGCCAGGAGATAGCGGCGCGAAAGGACGGCCTGCTTGGTCTCTAAGAGCGAATCGTTGTAACGTGACATCGCCTGCTTGTTGTTACTATTGATGGTAGCAGCCAGTTGCAGCGCATTGCCGAAGGTCTTCTGGATCGTCTCCTCGAAATAAGCAGCACTACGTTTCACACGCTCCAGGAACTCCGTTTGGTGCAACTGTTCCGTAGGCGTCTGCCGGATCTTCTGCAACCACTTGTCCGACACGGCCATTGCCTCAGCACTCAGACCAGCCAGGACGCGCTTGTGCAGCTCGGTGATGTCTGTGAAGCTGTGATAGAAGAACTCCGTCATCAGCCGCAGCAGATGTTCCTCCTTATAGAAGATGTCGTGGAAGTCGAAGAGTTCGAGCAAGAGTTGTCGATAATATTCCTCTTTCAGTTGTGGCAGTTGGCGGATGCTCTTCTGGGCCTCTTCCTCCTGATGGCCTATATAGTCATCCACCCGTTGGTCGGAGATGATGGCACGGGCCTCAATAGGAGCAGAAAGCACCATTCCATCGAGGGTTCGGCAACGGCTGAGGGCGACATATACCTGTCCGGGGGCGAAAGAAAGGTTGGCGTCGATGATGGCGCGGTCGAAGGTGAGACCCTGGCTCTTGTGGATGGTGATGGCCCAGGCCAGTCGCAGGGGCAGTTGGCGGAACTTGCCTTGCACTTTGGTTTCTATCTCTCGCGTCTCAGGGTTCAGCTGATATTGTGCATTCTCCCATTCCAGCGGTTCTACTTCTATCGCCTCGCTGTCGTCAGGACAAAGCACACATACGCGTTTGTCAGTAATCTCAACGATCTCACCGATGCGGCCGTTGAAGTAACGATGTTCTCCCGTGGGGTCGTTCTTTACGAACATCACCTGTGCGCCCTGTTTCAGTGTCAGTTGTTCACTCGTCGGATAGGAATACTCAGGGAAGTTGCCCTCGATCTTTGCCTGGAAGGTATAACTGCGACCAGGCAGTTTGGCGAGTTCGTGCTCGTTGTAACTGTCTGCCAGATGGTTGTGGGTGGTCAGACGGATGTAGCCTTCGCCAGGCTTGGGGATGAAGGCGGGCTTATACCTATTATTTAATAAGGTGAGGTCTTCGGCTGTAGGGTGCGCCTCGCGGATGTGGTTGAGCACATCGATAAACGTATTATCCTCCTGGCGGTAGACCTTTTCCAGCTGTATCGTGACGTATTCAATCTGCTGCAGGGCCTTTGAGCCGAAGAAGTAGGGTGTGTCGTAATAGGGCTTGAGCAGCGCCTCATCTTCTGCTGTCACCACAGGCGTCAGCTGTTGCAGGTCGCCAATCATCAGCAACTGCACACCGCCGAAAGGCTTGTATCTGTCTCTGAACCGTCTGAGCACGGAATCGATGGCATCGAGCAGATCGCTGCGAACCATTGAGATTTCATCGATAATCAGCAGGTCGAGCGAGGCAATGATGCGGCGTTTCTCCTTGCCGAAGTCGAACTTGCTCTTGATGCGGGCGTTGGGTACAAAGGGAGAGAAAGGCAGTTGAAAAAACGAGTGGATGGTCACACCACCCGCATTGATGGCTGCCACACCCGTTGGTGCTACCACGATTGATCGTTTCTTACTCCGCTCGATGACGGTCTTCAGGAAGGTGGTCTTTCCCGTTCCGGCCTTACCGGTAAGGAAGATACTGCGTCCTGTGTGTTCCACGAAATCCCAAGCCTCTCGTAAAGCTTGGTTCTCTTCTCTTGTCTGGATCTTTTCCATAGTTCATTTAGTGTTAAAAGGGTTTATATCATTTGTTTATTTGTGTATTGTCTTTTATTCCCAGCAGTCAAGATCGGCCTCCAGTTCAGGTATCTGGTGGCGATGGAAGGTGGGGTTTTTGATACCTTGACGCTTCTGCTGACGGTAGTCGTCAAGCAGGCGGAAGACATATCGGCCCAAGGCAACAATAGCCACAAGGTTGCAGGCCGTCAGCAATGCCATAAAGAGATCGCCGACGCTCCACACAAGTTCGAGTGTGGCCAAGGCCCCAAACATCACCACGACTCCTGCTGAGAAGATACGATAGACGGTAATCGTCATCTTGCTGTTCGTGAGGAAGCGGATGTTGGCTTCACCATAATAGTAATTGCCGATGATGCTGCTGAAAGCGAAAAGTAGGATGGCGATGGCTATAAAGACGGAGCCGAACGAGCCGATTACTGTTTCTACAGAAGCCTGCGTCAGGACGATGCCATTTAAATCCGTTGTCTGGTAAAGACCGCAGATGAGGATGATGAAGGCCGTGCAGGAGCAGACCATCAGCGTATCGGTAAAGACGCCCAACGCCTGGATAAGACCTTGTTTGACAGGATGTGATACTGACGCTGTGGCTGCCACATTGGGTGCGCTGCCCTCACCGGCCTCGTTTGAGAAAAGGCCACGTTTGATACCTATCATCATCGTTGCTCCCAGTCCACCGCCTGCCACCTGTTCCAGTCCGAAGGCACTTGTCACGATGACTTTCAACACATGGGGAATCAGGTGCAGGTTCATGATGATAATAAAGACGGCGAGTAGGAAATAGCCGATGGCCATCACCGGCACAAGTATCGAGCTGACACGGGCAATGCGCTTGATGCCGCCAAAGACAATCATTAGTCCGATGACAGACAATACAACGCCCACCCATAGTGGCGACCAGCCGAAGGACTCTTGCAAGGCACCGCAGATGGTGTTCGATTGGATGGAGTTATAGGAGAGTCCGAAGGTGATGGTGATCAGCACGGCGAAGAGCACAGACATCCAACGGCAATGCAGTCCGCGCTGGATATAATAGGCAGGTCCACCGATGAACGAGTCCTCATGGTGCAGTTTGAAGAGCTGACCTAACGTCGACTCCACGAAAGCCGTTGCAGACCCCATCAGGGCCATGACCCACATCCAAAATACAGCTCCAGGGCCTCCGATGGTGATGGCTGTCGCTACACCTGCCATATTGCCTGTTCCCACACGGGTTGCCACAGATACGGCGAAGGCCTCGAACGACGAGATATGACGCTTGCCTTTCTCAGAGGGGACTGCCGAGTCACCCAGCAACCGTATCATCTCTCCGATCATCCGGAACTGAACGAAACGTGTCCGCCACGTAAACCATAGTCCGCAGCATACCAAGGCGGCAACCAGGATGTTGCCCCATAGCCAATCATTCAGGGAGGTAAAGAATGCTGCCATCTTAGATTTGTTGTAATTTGTTTGCAAAGATACAATTATTTTGGAAGAATCGGCATTATTTCAGAGAAAAGTTGTACTTTTGCACGGATTATGAACAACATTTGTGGCAATGGAAAGGAATAAAGAGATATATAAGGTGACGCTTGTCGGAGGGGCAGTAAACGTGATACTGCTGCTCTTCAAGTTCGTAGCGGGCATCTTGGGCCATAGTGCTGCGATGGTCGCTGATGCCGTCCATTCGCTGTCCGACTTCGTGACGGATGTCATCGTCTTGGTGTTCGTCCATATCAGCGGCAAGCCTCAGGATAAATCGCACGACTATGGTCACGGTAAGTACGAGACGCTGGCAATGACGCTGATAGGTGTGGCCTTGCTGACGGTGGCGATAGGTATTTTATATAATGGTGCGACGAAGATTGTAGCTTGGTTGGAGGGTGAAGAGTTGGAGGCTCCTGGACTGTTGGCGCTGTGGGCTGCCTTGTTGTCGATTGTCCTGAAAGAGGCCGTCTATCATTACTCGATGGTGAAGGCCCGTCAGTTGCAGTCGCAGGCTGTAGAGGCGAACGCCTGGCATCATCGCAGCGATGCTTTGTCTTCCATCGGAACAGCCATTGGTATCGGTGGTGCCATCTTCTTAGGCCAGCGCTGGACGGTGCTCGATCCTTTGGCTTCTGTTGTTGTGGGTGCATTTATTGTGAAGGTGGCTGTCGATCTGTTGCGAAACGGCATAGGTGATCTGATGGAGCATTCATTGCCCGATGCCGTTGAGGATGAGATTCTGCAATTGGTGGCATCGCTGCCTGGAGTGGTGGAGCCGCACGACTTGCGTACTCGTCGGATTGGCAATCACTATGCCATCGAACTGCACATCCTGATGGATGGTGACATCAGCCTGCGTCAAGCCCACGATAAAGCCTCAGAGGTGGAGGATTTGTTGAGGGCCCACTATGGCGAGGAAACCCATATAGCCGTGCATGTCGAGCCGAAATAAAAATTGTAGCAGGTGTAACTATTTCTCCCCCTGAGTAGGGGGAGTCTGAGGGGGTCTGAGCAAGGGAATCTTGAGGCTGAGTCTGCGGTGGATCAGACCACCCCAAACCCCTCCTACTCAGGAGGGGAAATGGTTACAACAAGCCCAAAAATGTTTTGATTCTTTTAACGTACTCCTCGCGATAGTCAGCATAAGATCTGGCATGTTCCGTTCCCTTAGTAATCCAAATCTCTTTCTCCCCTTGCTTAGCTTCGTAAAGCGGATGAACCATCTCAGAGGGAACAAACGTATCATTATCGCCGTGAATGAAGAGCATAGGGTAGGGACACTTCCCGACTTGTTTAATAGGAGATGCCTCGCCAAAGCTCCAACCGTATTTGATCTTGCAAAGCAAAGAGGTAGCGTACAGTAGCGGGAAGTCTGACAAACCGAACAGCTCTTTCAGTTCATAGCTGAACTCGTCCCACGCGCTGGTATAGCCGCAATCCTCGATGAAACGGATGTTTTTCACACATTCAGGCATCTTCTCACCAGACACACACATCGTTGTAGCTGCACCCATCGACACACCGTGAACAACGAAGTCGTTAGTGCCAAACAGTTCCGAGGCGACAGTCATCCAGTGGAGCACATCCTTTCTGTCCTTCCAGCCCATCTGGACGGCTTCGCCTTCGCTGAGGCCGTGGGCATGAAGCTCAGGCATCAGTACGTTGTAGCCCGCCAGTTCATAGATCCGGGCAATCATCATAAACTTGATGGCAGTATCGCGCCAGCCGTGAACGACAATCGCCACAGGACTCCTTCCCTCCTGACTCCCGACTCCTGCCTTCTGCCGTATAAAATACCCGTGATGCCTTTCGCCTGTGGGCATCATAATAAAGGTATCGCGCAAGGCCCCACGCTGGTTGAGGCTGTCGAGCCAAGGCTTAACCTCTGGGTTTCTTTCCACCAACTGCCTGAAACAGGCTGCCGTATCCGTCCGTTCCGCATCAGGAGCCAGCGCATACTCAATCATATAAAAACTTCCTCCGATGGTTGCCACCACCAGCACCGCCACCGCAATGGCCACTACTATAATAATCCCTTTCTTCATACTCGCCTGCAAAGGTACAAAAATTACTATAAATGAGCAAACTATAACAAGAAACCCTTGGCTGTGTCAGTCAGGACATAACGCTGCTTAGGACTGTTCGGACTGTCTGGATCAGTCATCCTTACTATTCCAAGTTCAATCAACGGGTCAAGGTAATTTTTCTTAAACTTTGTAGCGTTATTCATACCCATTAAAGCACGTAATTCAGCCGCAGATGAAGCTTTTTCTAATCCACGAATCAGTGGATCTATCTTATTCCACTCTTGGTTAAGGTGCTCACATACTTGGTCCCTACTTAGTCCCTTACTTAGTCCCTTACTTGGTCCCTTAATTGATACATTGTCTGTTTGACCTCCTCGCCTCCAAATCACCACCCTGAACTCCTCTTCCTGATGATACTCAGGCGATTTCAGACCCTTGTCCTTGCACAAGTTCACGATGTCCTCAGTGCCAGTACCCACCTTGTCAACATAGCCCGTCCAGAACAGCGGGTCTGCAATCAGCGGATTCGCAGGTAGCGACTTGTGAGGTTCCAAAAGCTTATTCACCGTCAGACCGTAAGGCAACTGTCCGGGATTCCACACCTCGAGTCTATTGCGGAACAACATGACCTGCACGCTACCGTTACTCGTATAGTCTCTATGGGCCACAGCATTCACTATGGCCTCCTTCACAGCGTCAGGCGGCAATTCATAATCTGTTGGCACCGAGGCAGTCTTACCTTCCGCCCGAGTCCCAACGGCAAGGTCAACGCGATCCATTACAAAGGCCGTTGCCTGGTCAATCATCTCGAACAGTGTCCCGCGGCATATCTGATAGGCTGGTAGAGGCTTTTCAACCACATTGCCGAAGAACTGCACACATTTCACTTCCGAGGTGATGAAGAACCTCTGCGGACGCTTACCAAACAACAATACAGCAGAGTTGGCGATGCGACCTTTATCATCCATCAGCGACAAGTGTGCCAATAGTTTCTCAGGTGACGAATTTTCTGACAATGGGAAATTTCTCTTTGCCCTGGCCTGCACGATGAACTCACTCATTTTGTCCTCATCCAGGTCATCCAGCTTGGCATTCGTATCGAAAGCTGCGTCAAACGGTTGCCAGCGAATATATTCTTTCTCTTCCAAATACCTTACGAGAGATGCATATACCGAGGTCCTAAGTCCCTCTGTATCCACAAAGGTCTTCCTCACGATGTCGCGCTCCACCTTCCTGATGAGTGTAGCCTCCTTAGAATGACGATGCTCTTCATCAATGCTTTTAATGAATACCAGTCGCGTCTTGTGCAGCTCAGCAGCACGGTCATACTCCCGCTCTGTAGGTGACACGCCCTCCTCATCTTCGTAGCCGTAATTATTGCCGTACAGCCCCAGATAGATGTCAGCCATTTCCACCTCGTTCAGGTAAACCTGCTGTGGCGAAGCCTCATTAGCAGGCACATCTTCGAAGATGAATGTCTCGAAAAACTTGCCCAGCAGCGCATCCGTCCTGATGTACTGGCTGAGCATGGCCCGTTCCTCAGCAAACTCACTCTGCACACTACTGATGAATATCCTTATTCGTTTCATAACGCTCACTTTTGCCTGCAAAGGTACAACTTTCTAGGCAAACAGAAAGCAAATTGATCTAAAAATTCGCTTGGTTTTGGGCTGAGATGATGAAAAACATGAGGCTTTTGAAGAGATAGCGATACAACTTTCAATAATTATTTGTAACTTTGCAGCGATGATTGCGAAAAGACTGATAGGAATCATAGTTGTGGGAGCGGTGATGCTTCTGGCGGGCTGTAGCGGCGATAAGGCAAAGATGCTGCAGCAGTTAGAGCAGTTGGAACAGCAGAACCGTTCTGGCGAGGCGATGCTGAACGACTCGCTGGCAGAGTCGTTGGTGAACTACTTCGACCGTTACGGCGATGCCAACGAACGGATGCGTTCCCGCTATATTCTCGGCCGCACGCCGAGTCTATGCACAAAGTGCAGAAGTATACTATAATCAAGTGCAGCCTCGAACACAATTAGAAAATTTGCGCAGAGCTCAGTGGTATGCCCAAAAGGGTAAAGATACCTTGATGTCAATAGAATGTTTTGCACTTCAAGCAAATGCATATGAGTTCCTGAATGAGTGGGACTCTGTAGTGTATGTTACTGATATGGCGTCGGATATGTTTAATCGTATTGACAGAAAAGACCGCTCCGTGCAGGTACTATACAATGAATTATTAGCATTAATCCACCTTGACAACTATGACAAAGCCGGAAAGATATTTTACATATATGAGAAGTCTTCGGGCTTCTTTGACGAAACAAATAATATAGATAAAAGGTATGACATCTATTATTATATAAAAGGTTTATATTATCTGGGTGTCAACAAATTGGACTCTGCAGAATCTTTGTTTCGGAAAGAGTTGAGCCAAGCCACAGATTTGAATAATCGCATAGCAGGTTGTAAAGGTCTTCAAGAAGTTTATAGCCGAAAAGGAATCGTTGATTCCATCGCCAAATATGCTAATCTCGGCTATATCCTTAATGATTCTGCCTATTCCCTTTCTGAGATGCAGAACATTCAGAAGTTTCAGGCCTCTTACAATTATAACCATCAGAAGCAATTGGCAGAAGAAAAAACCAACGATGCCCGCAATGCTTATATTGCCATTGGAATCATCATGGTCTTATTCCTATTTATTGCTGTGATTGCTTGGTTATGGTTCCGTCATCATAGAATGGAGCAGCAACTGAAAGAGACCCAGTATCAGCAGACGCAAAACCTGCTGGAGCAAGCCCAGTCTGACTTAATGGAACTGCAGGAGAAGAATGAGAATGCTTCAGACCTGATCAGCAGGAAAAGCAGGGAAATCTCAGAATTACAATCGCAGATAGCCCAATACCAGCACAGGCAGTCCGTCAAGGACCACGCAAACTTGGAGGATCTTCTGGACAATGCTCCCATCACCAGAGATTTGGCAGAACTGTTGAAAGCTAATCCTGTGCAGTCTGCCACTCAGGGGCAGCTCAGGGAATTGCGGAAACTGATCAATGAGTTCATTCCAAACTTCTACGAGGCGCTTAACCATCCTCAGGCATTGCGTCCCGTTGAATACGAAGTCTGCCTGTTGACACGTTGTCATTTCAAGCCTGCAGCCATCAGCAAACTGCTGGACAGGGATGATGCATACATCTCTAACCTTCGGAAAGGCATTCTCCTGAAAGTCTATGGCATTAAGGGAAGTCCGAAGGAGTTAGACGAGCAAATCATGCAAATCGTCTGACCTTTAATTACCTGTAATTGCATTTTCACAACTTTTTAAAGGTGTTTTCGGCCTCGGAAACACCCTTAGTATCGTTGTTATTCCCTAACTTTGCAGCCGAGATGAGCTCTCTGTGTAGAGCGGACAATGTTTAATCCATTTAAAATTAAAGTAGTTATGAAAAAGAAATTGTTATTTATGATGAGTGCTATGTTATTGATGATGGCAAGCACGGTAATGACGGCATGTAGTAGTGATGACGATGGCCCAAATACACCTGAGGCTCCTACAGAGGAAGGAACCAGGAATAATGACGGCAAGGTCATTCCTGTCTTAGGAGATAAGAGCAATTTTGAGGCTCTTTACGATTTCTTTGACAAGGAATTGCCACTTCTATCGATATCTGAGCAAAATAATCCATTCCTCCTTGACGGCCATTCCGAAATCTGTTATTTCGTGAACAGTTATGACGAATTTCGGTCCATCTATACAGGAAAGGAACAATTGCCCGTAATAGATTTTGATTCTTACACGTTGATTGTTGGACAGACATGTTCAAACAACATCTATGGCGAGATAGATAAACAAGAATTCTATGAGAAAGACGGGAAGTATAATCTTGACTTATTCTTCTACTGTGATTTTGTTCAACCTATGATCGTGTATTACAACTATTGGGGCCTCTATCCGAAATTAAGCAAGGAAGAGTTGAACGTTAATTTGAATGTAGTTATGGATTCCAAATAATTGTGTTATCTCTGCAGGTACACATGGGGACAGGAACGCTGTGTAACATACAACGTTTCCTGTCCTCGTGTATAAAAGAATATGATTGCAGAAAATGGGATAATGGGATAATGGGAATTGGTAGGGTTTTGAAGGAAGGAAGTGTGATGCTATAATAATATATATGTTAATTTAATTAACATTTCATTAGAATCATTAGCGCCCACTTTCATCTTCTCACTAAAACCAACCCGAATCCCATTATCCCATTTTCCCACTTTCTCACATTAAGTTTATGAATATGGTCACGGTCACAAGTGTGACCATGTGACCACTTTCTTGAAAGCAGAATTGAAATTGTTTTACATACGGAGAGCGGTTGGAGAAAAAAGGGATTTTAGTCTGGGTAAAATGGGATTTTAGTTAGGGTAAAGTCCGAGTTTCCCCTAAGGAAAGTCCGGTTTTCCTTAGCCTAAAATCGGGGCTTTGTAACTATTTGAATATCAGAAAGATACAAAGAGTGTAAAAAGAATGGTGATATTTTGAATTTTGTTGACAAAATTGCACCGATTTAGGCTCAGAGGTCACATGGTCACACGTGTGACCGTGACCATTTTTATCACGCTCAAGAATGCAAATATATTTGTATTCTCTTCGCTAAATCGAAATTTTGCACTATCTTTGTGGCGTGAAATGAAGAAGATGAACGAAGCGACGAGGGCGTTTGTGCGAGAGCATCGGGATGAGGATGTCAGACGACTGGCACTTCGGGGGACGAAAGACCCTGAGGTGGATTTGGCTTTTGCCCTTCAGCAGATTGACGGGCGAAAGCGGGCGCAGGAGAAGTTGTCATCGTGGGCTGCGGTGGAGGGAATCGTCTGGCCGCCACATCTTTCGATGGAACAATGTTCGAGTGAGCAGACGGCAAGGTATAAGGCGGAAGTGGCTGGTAATGGGGGAGTGTTTGTAGATCTGACGGCAGGCTTTGGCGTAGATGCGGCATTCATCGCTCAGGGGTTCCAGAAGGCTGTCGCTGTGGAACTGCAAGCGGAGTTATGTGCCATTTCATCGGAGAATTTTAAGCTTTTGGGGCTTCATCAGATAGAGGTGGTGAATGGCAATGGCGTTGACTATCTGCACAGGATGGCTCCTGCTGATCTGGTCTTTATCGATCCAGCGAGACGGGATGAACACGGAGGACGCACCTACGGCATCGCTGACTGCACACCCAATGTGCTTGATTTCATCGATGAATTGTTGGGAAAGGCCCAACGGGTGATGATAAAACTATCGCCAATGCTCGACTGGCGCAAGGCGGTGGAGGATATCGGCAGGCAATATGTGTCGGCTGTTCATATCGTGTCTGTGGCGAATGAGTGCAAGGAACTACTGTTGATACTTGGCGGTGGGCAAACGGATGAGATATGTGTGGTGTGCGTGAATTTGTTGTCAAATGGGGAGAGGGAAGTGTTTGTGCAGACACTGTGTTTAGAGCGGGGGATCAGACCACCCCGCCCTGATGGGCACCCCTCCTACTCAGGAGGGGAAAGAGGATACCTTTTTGAGCCGAATGCTTCTGTGATGAAGGCGGGAAGCTTCGAGGAAATAGTGGCGAGGTTTCCTGTGACGCAGCTTCATCAGAACAGCCACTTGTTTGTGTCGGACAAGATGGTGCCAGACTTTCCTGGCCGTGGGTTCGTCATCGAACGGATCACCTCGATGAACAAACGCGAACTGAAAGAGAGTCTCGCTGGTATCACACAGGCCAATATCGCTGTGAGGAACTTCCCGATGTCTGCCGAAGAACTGCGCCGTCGCCTGAAATTGCGTGACGGTGGTGACATCTATATTTTCGCCACAACAGTCGAAAACACAGGCCATCGGCTCCTTATTTGCCGAAAAATCTCCTAACGAATAATAATTTTCAATTTTCAATTTTCAATTTTCAATTAAATTTAGTACCTTTGCACAAAATATCAAAGGATTTATGGAAACTGAAAACAAAAAGATTCAGGAGGCAGAAGTCAGGAGTCAGGAGACTGGAGTCAGTAGCCAGGACGCTCAGGTGCAGTATGATGATGAGAACATCCGCACTTTGACGGGTCTGGAGCACATCCGTTTGCGTCCTGGCATGTATATCGGAAAGCTTGACGACGGCTCCAAGCCTGACGACGGTATCTATGTGTTGCTGAAGGAGGTGTTCGACAACTCTATCGACGAGTTCAAGATGAAGGCCGGCGACCGTATTGAGGTGACCATCGAGGATAATCTTCGGGTGACGGTTCGTGACTATGGACGAGGCATCCCTCAGGGAAAGCTCATCGACTCCGTCAGCATCCTGAACACCAGCGGAAAGTTCGACTCGAAGGCTTTCAAGAAGTCCATCGGTCTGAACGGCGTAGGTGTCAAGGCCGTCAATGCCCTGAGCAGCCGTTTCGAGGTGCGCAGCTATCGTGAAGGGAAGGTGCGCAAGGCCATCTTTGAGCGTGGCGTGCTGATAAGTGATGTGACGGAACCCTCTCAGGATGAGAACGGTACCTACGTCTTCTTCGAGCCGGACAATACGCTCTTCAAGAACTACTCCTATCACGATGAGATTGTGGAGTATATGCTCCGCAACTATACTTATCTGAATACGGGGCTGACCATCATGTACAACGGTCGTCGCATCATCTCCCGCCGGGGATTGGAGGATTTGCTGAAGGACCGCATGACCAGCGATGCCCTCTACCCCATCATCCATCTGCAGGGCGAGGACATCGAGATTGCCTTTACCCACGCCAACCAGTATGGTGAAGAGTATTACTCCTTCGTCAATGGCCAGCACACTATCCAGGGCGGTACCCATCAGAGTGCCTTCAAGGAGCATATTGCCCGAACCATCAAGGAGTTCTTCAACAAATATGAGTATGGCGACATCCGTACGGGTATCGTGGCAGCCATCTCCATCAACGTTGAGGAACCCATCTTCGAAAGTCAGACGAAAATCAAGTTGGGCTCCACCTCGATGTCGCCTGATGGGGTGAGCATTAATAAATATGTGGGCGACTTCATCAAGCAGGAGGTCGATAACTATCTGCACATCCATCAGGATGTGACTGAGGTGCTTGAGAATAAGATCAAGGAGAGCGAGCGCGACCGTAAGGCGATGGCTGGTGTGACGAAGCTGGCCCGTGAGCGTGCCAAGAAGGCGAACCTCCATAACCGCAAGCTCCGTGACTGCCGCATCCATTTCAGCGACGTGAAGAACGAGCGTAAGGAAGAGTCGTGCATCTTCATCACTGAGGGTGACTCTGCCAGCGGCAGCATCACGAAGAGTCGCGATGTGAACACCCAGGCCGTGTTCTCCCTGCGAGGCAAACCCCTCAACAGCTTCGGACTCACCAAGAAGGTGGTCTATGAGAACGAGGAGTTCAATCTCCTGCAGGCCGCCCTCGACATTGAGGAAGGTCTTGACACCTTAAGATATAATAAGGTGATTGTGGCTACTGATGCCGATGTCGATGGTATGCATATCCGACTGCTGATCATCACCTTCTTCCTGCAGTTCTTCCCAGAACTGATCAAAAAAGGGCACGTCTATGTGTTGCAGACGCCGCTCTTCCGAGTGCGCAACCGAAGGACGAAGATCCGCAGCAAGAAGGCGATAGCTGAGGCTGATGCCAAGTCGGACAAGAAGAGTGACTTCATCACCCGCTATTGTTACAGCGAGGAAGAGCGACAGGCAGCCATCAATGATTTAGGCCCCGATCCTGAGATCACCCGATTCAAAGGTCTGGGTGAGATATCACCCGATGAGTTCGCAGGTTTCATTGGTCCGGACATCCGTTTGGAGCAGGTGACGCTGCATAAGAACGACCAGGTGCAGAAGCTCTTGGAATACTATATGGGTAAGAACACGATGGAGCGTCAGAACTTCATCATCGATAACCTTGTCATCGAAGAAGACAGACCAGAAGAAGAATATGATTAGATTATTGTTTATAGTTTGCAGTTTATTGTGCTTCTCTACGGCTTATGGGCAGAGAATGACCGAGTCTTTGCATAAATTGCAGTATGCCGAGATGGTGATCAATAGCCTCTATGTCGATAGTGTCGACGAGGTGAAACTGGTGGAGGACGGCATTCGTGGGATGCTCAGCAAGTTGGATCCACACTCTTCGTACTCCACACCAAAGGAGGTGAAGGAACTGAAAGAGCCGCTCGACGGTAACTTCGAGGGTATTGGTGTCCAGTTTAATATGATGGAGGACACGCTCATCGTCATCCAGCCTGTCACCAACGGTCCGTCAGAACGGGTGGGTATCATCGCCGGCGACCGTATCGTCTCCGTTAACGATACCGCCATTGCTGGTGTGAAGATGTCGAAGGAAGAGATTATGAAGCGCCTTCGTGGTCCGAAAGGGACGAAGGTGGAGCTGGGTGTGGTGCGTTCTGGCATCGGCGAGACACTCAAGTTCACCGTCGTCCGCGACAAGATACCTGTCCATTCCATCGATGCCACCTATATGATACGTCCAGGCATCGGCTATATCCGTATCGGCAATTTCAGCGCGACGACGCATCAGGAGTTCATTGAGAGTCTCCGTCAGCTGAAGACGCAGGGTATGCAACATCTGATTCTCGACCTTCAGGAGAACGGTGGCGGCTATCTGAAGGCTGCCGTCGATATTGCAGATGAGTTCCTGCATCGGGGCGATCTTATCGTCTATACCAATGGACGGAAGGTACCCCGCACGGACTATACTGCCAACGGTAACGGCGCATTTATGGATGGTAGGGTCGTTGTGCTGGTCGATAGCTATACGGCTTCTGCAGCAGAGATTGTCACGGGAGCCATTCAGGATCAGGACCGTGGTCTGGTTGTCGGCCGTCGAACTTTTGGCAAGGGGTTGGTGCAGCGTCCTATCGACCTGCCAGACGGTTCCATGATCCGTCTCACCATCGCCCATTATTACACGCCTTCAGGTCGTTGCATCCAGAAGCCTTATACGAAAGGTGATGTCAAGGATTATGCGATGGATATGGTGAACCGTCTGAAGAGTGGAGAGCTGACCAATGCCGACAGCATTCATTTTGTTGACTCCCTGAAGTATGAGACGCTTCGTGAGCATCGCACCGTCTATGGTGGTGGAGGTATTATGCCCGACTACTATGTGCCGCTTGATACCACCCTTTATACCCCATTCCATCGGCAGTTGGCGGCCAAGGGCATTATCATCCAGCAGAACCTGCGCTTTGTCGATAACCATCGCAAGGAGTTGAAGGCTCGCTGGAAAGACTTTGCTGATTTCAAGCAGAATTATGAGGTGCCTCAGAGTCTTGTCGATGCCGTTGTTGCTGAGGGTGAGAAACAGAATGTCAAACCCAAGGATGAGGCTGAACTACAGAAGACCTTGCCTTATCTCCGTTTGCAGATGAAGGCCCTGATTGCCCGCGACATCTGGGAAATGAGCGAATACTTCTCCATCTTCAACGAGAGCAGCGAGATTGTTAAGAAGGCCCTCGAAGTGATCACAGATAGAGAATACTCTCAGGCCCCATATTGAACAAGAGGTCGAGAATCGAAAGATTTGGCAGGAAGCCGTGCTTCTGCTGATATACCTGATAGTACGGTTTGGGTTCGAAATCGGGATCGGGCTGAGGATTCTTGGGGCGAATCGCCGAGCGGAAGTCTATATTTTGTCCCGCAGAAATAAAAGAAATCTGAGAAATATTCGCTTCGCTCTTTTGTGCATAGCCCGTGCCGAAGGCACTTTCTTTTATTTCTGCGGGACATAAAAAATTCTCTGTAGGAACAACTCGGGGCTGGATGTCGATTAATTCGCAGATTTTGGTTCTGATGGCTTCGTTGAAATCGAGCAGATAGTCCCAGCGCTGTTCGAAGAAAGGACGGATATCATCCTGATAATACTCGAAGAACGGACTCTCACCATAGGCACTCTGCAAGGCGTTCCAATGCAGATGGCGCCAGTTTCCGTGGTCGCTGATGCGTGTGTCTTTGATGAGTGGTGAGCCTCCTCGCTCCGTTGGAACGGTGAGGGCTTGGATGCCCTGCGTGGTGGCGATGAGGCAGCGGTTACGGTAGGTCTGCTTCTGGAAACTCTCCCACCGCTCAATCTGAACATCTTCGGCCCGATGCAGTTTCTGATACCACTGCACCGGGCCGAAATAGGTTGTACTCAGTAGGACGGTTCCCATTATTTTATGTTGTCTACAATCCGTCCCAGTCGGCTCCAACGAACGCCACCTATGCCACTGTGGTCAGGATCACTCGACCACCAGATGAAGATCGGCTTGCCGACGATGTGGTCTTCAGGCACGAAGCCCCAGTAGCGGGAGTCGGCAGAGTTGTGGCGGTTGTCGCCCTGCATCCAATAGTAGTCCATTTTAAAGGTATATTCGCGGGCTTCCTGGTCGTTGATGAAGATCTTGCCGTCGCGGATTTCGAGTTTGTTGCCCTCATACACCTTAATTGGACGCTCATAGACGGCGATGTTATCGAGTGTCAGGCGGATTTTCTCCCCCTTCTTCGGAATCCATATGGGACCGTAATTATCGCGGGTCCAGTGCTTGTTGCCGTTCAGCGGATAGATCTCTAGGTCGTTGGCATCGGTATTCAGCGTGACGCTCTCCACGATGTCCTTCCGTGCCTGCAATGATGTGACGGCGTGCTTCGTCAACGGCAAATAGCCCAACGTGTTCAGGCTCGTCAGGTCTTCCATCGAGATGCCGAGGTCATCCATCACTTCTTCGGGAATGGCCTGCTTCAGTTTCACACGATAGGTGTATTGCACATTCTCTGGTTCCTTATTCGCTTTGCCGTCGAGATAGACGATGTGGTTGCGGATTTCAAGTGTCTGTCCGGGCAGTCCCACGCAGCGTTTCACGTAGTTCTCACGACGGTCTGTCGGACGGGTGATAATCTCCCCATACTCCGCCTGGTTCCGCCACAGTTCGTTGCGTCCGGCAGCGTAAATGGCATCGAAATACTGTATTCGCTGCTCTGCCGACAACGAGTCGGGATTAGGACGGTTCGGATAGATCTGATAGCCAATGCTGTAGCACATTTGATAATAGTCATACGACTGATACTGTGGTGCCGAACAAAGTGTGTCGCCTGCAGGGAAGTTGAACACCACGATATCGTTCAGCTGTACGTCGCCCAGTCCCTTCACACGGCGGTAGTCCCAATGGGGCCACTCAATATAGCTCTTGCACTCTACGACAGGCAGCGTATGCTGTGTCAGCGGCATTGTCAACGGTGTCTGTGGGATACGGGGGCCGTAAGATACCTTCGACACGAACAGATAATCGCCCGTCAGCAACGACTTCTCTAACGAACTCGATGGAATCACGTAGTTCTGGAAGAAGAACTGGTTGATGAAATAAACAGCCACGAGGGCAAACACCAAAGCATCGATCCACGACATGACGAACTTCACGGGTCTTTCCGCTTCCTTCCACCACTGCCACTTGATCTTCTTGGTGATATAGACATCAAAGATAAACGGTATCACCAACAGTCCCCACCACGACTTCACCCAGTAGAGGAACAACAGATACAATATCAGCACGACGATGAACTTCGCCCACTGTACCTTAGGATTAAATTCTTTCTTCTTTTCCATCTTCTAAAACTTAAACATATCTGATATAGTCAGCAAACCCTGATGCTCCTTGGTGTACTCCGCAGCCAAGACTGCTCCAAGGGCAAAGCCCTTACGACTATGGGCATCGTGGGTAATGGTAATCAGATCGGCATCCGAGTCATAGCGGATGGTGTGGATGCCTGGCACTTCACCACGACGGATATGATCCACTCGAAGGTACTTCTTGTCCGTTGTATCCTCCTTCCACGCCTCCTTACGGTCGATATTCTCTACTATTTCCTCTGCCAGCGTGATAGCCGTACCGCTGGGATGATCAAGCTTGTGTACGTGGTGCGTCTCTTCCATCTCCACATCATACTGGGGGAATTGGTTCATAATCTTGGCCAGATAACGGTTCACAGCCGAGAAGATGGCTACGCCGATAGAGAAGTTCGAGGCCCAGAAGAGGGTCTTGCCATTAGCACAAGCCTCACGCACCTCGTCGCCGTGTTCCTTCATCCAACCCGTAGAACCACTTACCACCTTCACGCCCTTTGCCCAAGCCTTCAGGTAATTACCGTAGGCGGCCTGCGGAGCCGTGAACTCAATGGCTACATCAGCCGAAGCAAAGGCCTCGGAATCGAAGTCCTGCTGGTTGTCGATGTCGATGATACTCACTATTTCATGGCCACGGTCCAGTGCGATCTGTTCGATCATCTTTCCCATCTTGCCGTAGCCGATCAATGCTATTTTCATACCTTATTATTAATTTAGTCGCTGCAAAATTACTCATTATTTTTATATAATGTGCATTCTGTATTAATAATTTTGCATTATTACGATTATTTCACAGCAGCAAATGGTATATTCCGCCCGCCAACGGCTTCACCACACCCTTCATCTCCAGTTGGAAGAGCAACGCTGTCAGACGGCCGATGGGGATGCCTGTCTTGACGGTGATGATGTTGAGTTGGAGGCCGTTGGTTTGTTGTAGCAGGCTGACTATCTGCTGTTCTTCTGGCGAGAGGTCTGGAAAGAGGTTTCGCTCGATTCCATCGGCGACAGCTTGTTGCAGACGGGTCTCATCCAACCATCCCATCGCCTTCACGAAGTCCTCGGCATTGGAGATCAGACCAGCCCCATTGTCGCGGATCAGGTTATTACATCCTTCAGAATACGGCTGTCCCACATTGCCGGGAAAGGCAAAGACGGCACGGGCATAACTCTGGGCGATATCAGCGGTGATCAGCCCTCCACCTTTTGCGCCACTTTCAATCAAAATGGTTGCATCCGCCATACCTGCTACGATACGGTTGCGACGTACGAAGTTGGGCTTGTCGGCATTCGTCTGTGTCATGAATTCCGTGAGCAGTCCACCATGGTTAATCATCTTCGCAGCAACCTCACGATGCCGGTAGGGATAGATTTGGTCCAGTCCGTGAGCCAAAACCCCCACTGTCGGATAACCGTTCTCCAAGGCCTGTTTGTGGGCACAGATATCGACGCCATAGGCCAGACCGCTGACTATCAGCACCTCAGGGCAATATTGTCTGAGGTCTCTGATGAAGCGTCGGATCAGGTCTTCGCCATAGGTTGTCATCCTTCGGGTACCAACGATGCTGATAATTCTTGTCTGGTTCAGGTCTGCGTTGCCTGTGTAGTAGATGATAATAGGTGCATCGGGGCATTCTGTAAGCCGTTGGGGATAGTCATCGCTGGTCAGCGTCAAAGCCCGAATGCGATGCTCTTCCATAAAACGGATTTCTGCTTCTGCCCGTCTCATCGGCTCATTCCAGTCCTTGAGGGCTTCCATCAGTCGCGGTGAGGCATCCTTGATAATATCCCCTATCTCGTTCCGATGTTCAAACAACAACTGTGCACTACCTACTGCCTTATACAGTTCAAGTGCCTGCTGGTAATTGAAATTCGTCAAGCGCGTCAGCGCCATCGTGTAAAATATCTCCTGATCCATAATTCCTTGTCTTTATGTTTATAGTTTAAAGTTTATAGTTTATAGATGATTACCTGATAGGCGGGATTTGAGAGTAGCTTGCATTGAAGAAAGCATCTTATATATACTCCCAATGGCTTCTTCTATTTTTTTATAATCATTAATGTCAATATAGCATAAGTCATAGGCTATTTCTGTCTGACACATTAATTCCATAAGGGATCCATAAGAGATTTCCAAAAAATGGAACTGTTCCTTTGGAGAAGTTTTTGCAGTCCCTTCAGCAATGTTTGATGGTATAGATACAACAGCCCGTCGCATCTGATCCCCTAAGGCATATATTTCATTCTTGGGAAAAGAATTGACCAACTTATATATATCCTTAACAAGATTTCTCGACAATTGATACACATTCAATTTGCGATATGAAAAATTATATTCTAACATAATCATCTGCTTATAAAAGTAATCATCTATAAACTATAAACTTTAAACTATAAACAAACCCTATTTTCTTTTCAAATATTCGTATCCGAAGCGGCAACGAAGGCAGTCCTTCTTGTCGCAGTATTCCTTTTTGAGTTGGATGAGGGCTTGGGAGTCTCCTGCCGTCTGGACTGGAAGCCCCACCTGCTGCCACATACGGATAATGTGGTTGTTCTCTGCCTTTAACTGTTCTAAGAAGTCGAAGGCCCGGTCGCAAAGCACTTCCTTCGAACGGTGACGGCCATAGGCGAAGAGCATCGGGATGGCGGTGTTGATCATCAGCAGGTTCAGCGAGCCGTAGGTCAGATGCTTCTCCGTTTTCGAACTGGTGGAGCCGAAGGTGTAGTGCGTTTCCCAATAAGGAGTTACGTGGGATGAGAAAAGCGTCTTCAACTGTTCGATGGTCTCACATTCCACCAACTGGCTCAGCCCGGCCTTCTGCTGATAATAGAGGTTGGCCAGTTGTGAGATGCGGATATGGGGGAAGTTCTGAGGGCGGAGTCTGAGGAACCGCCAGAGATGGAAATCTATCGGTTTCATCGAGAACTTGTGGGCCAGATAGAGGTATTCGTTGCGCAACTTGGCGAAGTAACCCTCGTTGAGCGCATCCTTCTGATAATACTCCGGCACCGCCTTGAGTTCGAGCAGTCCTGCCTGTCCCATAAAGATCGCCTCAATCTGGAAAAGGTCGTCACGATGGTGGTTCACGGCATCGAGGGGAATACTCTGTGCCCACTGTTCAAAGACCTCGCCATTGATGCCGAAGCCATAGTTGCGGGCCAGCGTCATGAAGTAAGCTCCCTCCCACGAGCCGCCACACAACTCTGCCCGTCGCTTGATAGCCTCCGTCTTCTGCTCCAGCCGCTCCGTCTGGAGAGCCGCCATCCACGAGTGTACCAGTAGCCGTGTCAACTCTGGAATCACCTTATAGCACGGCGGATAACTGTCGGTCTTCAACAACTCTTCGTAGTGACTCTTGACGTTCTCAGGCACGTCGAGCTGCATCTGCTTGATGAACTCACCGTTGGTGTTCATCACCTCCGCATCGAGTACGCCGGCCACGTGCAGGATCACGTTGTCGTAGTTCTTGTCCTTGTCGTGGCCGTGCAGATACCAGTCAGACGACTTGTCGTGGATCTCCACATTTCCCACCCACAGTGTCCGTCCGATTCTCACTTTCGCATTAAAGAAGTCAGGCCCCGCATTCCTGTTATGCAGTCCTGAGTCAATCACCTCGACGGTCTGTCCGTCGCTCGTCTGAAGCTCCCTCAACGGGAACAGCTTGTGCTTCCACACATAATGCAATAATTGTTCCATAGTGGCAATTTAAGTTGTTAACTCGCTGCAAAATTAATGGTTTTTCCTGAAATGACCAAATCTTTAGGTAAAAAAATGTAAATGTAATCATAAAGTTCAAAGTTCAAAGTTCAAAGTTCAAAGTTTTTATTACCTTTGTGCTCAGAAATGAAGATAGGAAACATTGATTTCGGTGAGCGTCCTGTGTTTCTCGCTCCGATGGAGGACGTGACAGACATCGGCTTCCGGATGCTGTGCAAGCGGTTCGGAGCGGCGATGGTCTATACCGAGTTTGTATCGGCTGAGGCGCTAATCCGTGATGTGAAATCGACCATCTCGAAACTGACCATCAGCGACGAGGAGCGCCCCGTGGGCATCCAGATCTACGGTCGCGACGTGGAGGCGATGGTGGAGGCAGCGAAGATTGTGGAGCAGGCGGAGCCAGACCTCATCGACCTGAACTTCGGTTGTCCGGTGAAGAAGGTGGCAGGCAAAGGTGCTGGCGCCGGTATGCTGCAGAACATCCCCAAGATGCTGGAGATTACGCAGAAGGTGGTGGACGCCGTGAAGCTGCCCGTGACCGTGAAGACGCGCCTGGGCTGGAACCACGAACAGCTGATCATCACCTCGCTGGCCGAACAATTGCAGGACTGCGGCATACAGGGACTGACCATCCACGGACGGACTCGCTCGCAGATGTACACCGGCAATGCCGACTGGACGCTCATCGGCGAGGTGAAGCACAACCCGCGCATACATATTCCTATTATAGGCAATGGCGACATCCACTCCCTCGACGAGGCCGACAAGGCTTTCGAGGCATACGGTGTGGATGCCGTGATGATTGGCCGGGCCACCTTCGGCTGCCCTTGGATCTTCAGCCGCAAACAACTCGATTTCAACGATAAACTTGACATCCTTGAAGAACTCCTGCGCATCAACGTGGAGCGTATCGACGAGAAGCGAGGCATTCTCCACACCCGTCGCCACCTTGCCGCAACCCCCATCTTCAAGGGCATCCCCAACTTCCGCCAGACGCGCATCGCCATGCTCCGTGCCGAGACGATGCCCGACCTCGTCGACATCCTCGAAGACATCCGCAAACAGTTTGGATAAAGAAATGGCCCCAAAGTTTGGAGGATACGGAAAATGTTTGTATCTTTGCCGACGCATAATCATTAAAATTAAGAACAATGAACAAGAATTATCGACTATTGGCAATTATCGGAGGAAGCATCGCAGCGGTGCTGATTCTGTTCTCAGTCTGTTGCACCGTCGTTGACTCGGGCGAAGTGGGTATCCGGTTCCACAAGTGGTCGCTCAACGAGCAGGACTACGGCGGCGTGGAAGGCACATGCAAGGGCTGGGTGTTCTACAATCCTATCACCACCAACGTATTCACCTACCCCACCTTCACGCAACGGAAGCAATACGAGACCTTCTCCGTGAACGCCAAGGATGCCTCACTCTTCGAGATGGACCCCACCATCGCCTATCGCATCAACCCAGACAAGGCCTGCGACATCTTCACGAAATACCGTGTCGGGGTGAAGGAGCTGGAAGAGGGCTACATCCGCACCTGCATCTACGAGGCCTACCGCACCTGCGCCAACCAATATACTTCAGACTCCCTGATGTCGAACCGCGCGAACTTCGAGCGTGATGTCCGTGCCCGTCTGGAGAAGTCGCTGATGGCCGAGGGCTTCCTCGTGGAGGAGTTCACCTCGAAGATCACGCCGCCATCGTCGCTGCTCTCGATGATCGACGCCAAGAACACGGCTATCCAGAGTGCCCTGAAGGCAGAAAACGAGGTAAAGGAGGCTGAGGCAAATGCGAAGATTGCCGTCGCCAAGGCTGAGGGTAACGCCAAGGCAATGAAGATTAAGGCCGACGCAGAGGCATACTACAACCGTACCATCGCCGCATCGCTCTCACCGATGATTGTCCAGGAGGACATGATTGAGAAGTGGGATGGCAAGATGCCTCAGATCATGAGCGGCAACGGTGGTATGATCATGGATATCTCGAAAGTGATCGGAAACAGTAAATAAGTATTAACTAAACAATTACGACAATGAAAGAACTGAAAGGAACAAAGACCGAGAAGAACCTGCAGGAAGCCTTTGCCGGCGAGTCGCAGGCCAGAAACAAGTACTCCTACTGGGCATCGAAGGCCAAGAAGGACAGAAGGAGCACGCCAAGATGTGGTTCAAGCTCCTGGAGGGCGGTGCCATCAAGTCTACGCCAGAGAACCTAGAGGCTGCAGCCAACGGTGAGAACTTCGAGTGGACGGACATGTATGCCCGCATGGCTCAGGAGGCCCGTGAGGAGGGTTTCGACGAGATTGCAGAGAAGTTCGAGGGTGTGGCCAAGATTGAGAAGGAGCACGAGGCCCGCTATCGCAAGCTGCTTGATAATATTAATAAGGAACGCGTGTTCTCGAAGGACAACGACGTGATTTGGCAGTGCTCCAACTGCGGACATATCGTCATCGGCAAGAAGGCACCCGAGGAGTGCCCCGTCTGCAACCATCCGCAGTCCTACTTCCAAGTGAAAGCTGAGAATTACTGATTATTCCAAAATAATCACCTCTTACCCAGGCGCAGACCGAAGAACGTTCGGATGCGCCATTTATTGTTTTGTACGGTGAGATTATCCTTATCGCCGATGTTTGTGAAGTTGAATACCATCGATATGCCGAGGAACTTGTTACCCCATTGGCGAATGACGGCTCCGCGACCTGTGATGATGACCTCTGGGAAGTGGTAGTGAAGTGGTATGCGGTCGTCGCCGAAAGTCATTGACGTGTTGCTGTAGACGATGAACGTGGGTAGGCCGGAGATATGCAGCAGCCAGCCCTGACCTGGCACGTAATTATAGCCATAGCCTGCTCCGAGTCCGATGTTCGTCATCTTCAACTTCATCTCCTGATCCCAGTCGAGGGTGGTATGCTGTCCCATCCCTGATGCTGCCAGGAGGAAACTGCCTGCGGAGAGGCGCTGGATATAGCTCTGCGAGAAGGCGGCGGGATAGGAGAACCGGCGGCTGTTGAAGACATAGAAGGCGTTCAAGTTGAGTGTCTTCACCTTCAGCATACCGTCAGGCAGTTCGATGCGTTCCATGCCCTCATGGTCGTGCCAGCCAGTGAAGTTCTGGGCATCCTGATAGATGATGTCGAAACCGAAACGACGCCCATAGCTGTTGAAGTTCAGTTCATAGTCGCGGTATTTGCCCATCAACTTGGCAGGATTGAGTGATACACTGAGCGAGAATCCCAGATAACTCACACCCATACTGAGCGTCGCTTTCCTGTTGGCTTCCATCTCGGACTTGAAATGCCGGCTGTTCTCGAAGCCCTCGGCCCCAATCTTCGCCCCCGACACGTTCAGCCTCGCCGTGACGGTCCACTTCGTCTGTGGCCTCGTGATATATGCGGTGTCGATGTTGCCCAGGCGGTAATATCTGGCTGCCAGAATGCTGTCAGCACGATGGAAGAGGCTCTGCGCTGACGATGGCAGAACCAAGCTGCTCATTGCCGCAAGCAACAACATGGACATCAACCGTTTCATTTATCTTCTTTATAATAATGCGTATCCGAAAACGTTGTCTGCTTTCGGACATATATTTAACTGATTTATGAAGAGTTGTATGGGCAAGCTTTATTTGGAATTGGATTACGCAAATAACTCCCCCCTGTGCATTGCTGAACGCGACACGAAGGACTTCCCGCAATCCTTGCAACAGAATTTCTGGATACCATCCTTGCGTCTTCCGTTTCGCACCACCTTCTCACTTCCGCACATGGGACATACCCTGCCGTTACTGAAGCGCTGTTCTTCAATATAGACATCGATACTATCCTCTGGTCTTTGGAGGCTTGCGAGTCTGCTTACAAATTCATTATACTCTGATGTGGTGAGCATCTTTATTGCTTCTATAAGCTGGTTTACCGATAGTTTGCTGTCGTCCATATACTCTTGCGTTGCGTCTTGAGCTGCAAAGGTACGGCTTTCATACGACAATCAGTTAAAAAGGGACCAAAAATCAGTCATATACTACAACACAGCCTTTCCGTTTGGTTGATTTCCATCTGCCTGACCTGCATCATCGCCCACGACAATGCCAAGCTGCATACCATCCAAAAGAAGTATGTGCTGCTGCGCGAATTTGCAAGGCAAAACAAGGAATGGGCTGACAAGGCAGACCTTATCGAATACCTTTATACCGACGAAGCGGAGCATCAGGAAGAGATACAGAGGCTTTGGGAGAACAGACACAAGCGATTGGAACGCAGAGAAACGAAATCTATAGGTCACCCTTAGATTATATCAAACCATTTCGTTAAGCTGCATTCGTAATTTACAAAAAATTCCCCGCTGCCGCGAAGCAAACGGGGAGGCACGCTCATAGGAACAGGCGTGATTTGTTCTTTCTTTATGAGTCCGTTTATTTTACTTCTTCTTGATCGTAAACTCCACCTTTTGTATTCCGCGCTTATAAACATTGCAGAGAACAAGGCCGTAGTGCAATTTTTCACCCTGCGGCATCGATTGCAGGACGTGGGCCATCTCGCTCTCGGTCAGTATGTTCTTGAAAAGGAAGGTAGAGTGAGCACTTGGCACAAGGCGTATCTCATCAGTAAGCGGTGAGAGCACATAGGCGTAGGTTGCCATATAACGGGCACCAGCCTGCCATAGCGGATGGCTCTTGTCGAGAATGTTCTCCAAGTAGATTTGTGCATGCTTGTCAAACTCTGGAGTAGGCGTGTCGTCGGCGTATGTCACCTTGCCATCGGCATCCACCATATATTCACCACCTTTGGCTATGGCATACTTCTCTACCGGGCACTGCTGCTCATACTCGATGTCGGCTTCACTCTTTACTTCTTTCTCCACAGGCTCTGCCACTTCGTCCACTTTCTTGTCGGCGAGGATGCGCACCAGTTCGTATGTACGGTTGCTGGCATCCTGAGGAGGATTGGCCAAAATAGTCCGCTTCACGCGCAGTACGTATTCGTGACCTCTTTCATAAGTGAAGCCCTTGACTTCGCTGAAGTACAAGTTCTGCCATTGACCAGGCTCGTCTTCCGTCATCACTTGCATACACTCAATGGGATGCTCTCCCATACTGTCGAAGAGGTCATACATAACGCCCGGTTCAGCGGAAACTGGTTATGTCTTTGTCATCATCGTCGCTGCTGCAAGAGACGAGGGAGAAGGCAGCAAGCATCGCTAAAGCGAGTCTCCAAATTTTCATTGTTGTCATTTTCGTTATAATTTTGATGTTAATGTTCTACTTGATTAAACGCCGAAAACTGGAAATCTTGCACCGTCGGGCGTTAAACTTTCCTAATCGGACAAAGAAATGGCGTGAAACTGATTCCGCATCGGTTTCTGAGGCATCGCCAAACGCCTTACGCCCAAATACAAGTATCAGCTCACGCCATCTTGCGTGAGCATCAACTTCTATCATCCTTGGGCGTTCCTTATTTGGCGAATTTCAGAAACCAAGAATCAAAAAGTCAACGCTTCCTTATGTCGTTTCTATGTTATGTTCTATCCACTCATGTCATTTTAAGAGGTTTCTATTATCATCGTTCTCTAACACACGCATCTGATTGATGGCAATCTGATTGAGGCGCACAAGGCGGTCGCCCTGTGGCACACCCTCGTCTATGAGAACGGCATTGATGTTCTCCATATTTGCCAGGCAAATGAGTTCGTTGATGGAAGCATAGTCACGAATATTCCCTTTCAACTCAGGATGGGTTTCACGCCATTGCTTGGCCGTCTGTCCGAACATGGCAACATTGAGCACATCCGCTTCTTCCGCATAGATGATGCTGGCCTGTGCAGCCGTCACCTCTTCAGGAATTAGGTTCTGCTTGATGGCATCCGTGTGAATGCGATAGTTAATTTTTGAGAGTTCACGTTTAGCCGTCCAACCTAGCTGTTTCTGCTCTTCATCTTTCAGACGTTGGAACTCTCGTATCAGATAGACTTTGAACTCTGGGCTTATCCACATGGCAAACTCAAAGGCAATGTCCTTGTGGGCGTAAGTGCCACCATAACGCCCTGCCTTTGATATAATACCGATGGCATTAGTCTTCTCTGTCCACTCTTTGGCACTGAGACGGAAACGGTTCAACCCTGCCTGAGATTTAATTATGTCGAATTCGGCACAATTAAAATTCGGATTCATCAACCGCTCCCAGATTCCAAGGAACTCTATGGTGTTGCGATTGCGTAGCCAATTGGAGAAGAAAAACTCACCATCCTTAGCCTTCAACATGTCTGTCAAACTGATGTAGTCATCTTCGTTCTGCTTAATGACCGTTATCTGTGTATTTTGTACTGTTATCTTTGACATATTGTCTGCTGTTTTACAAACTTTGCGCTGCAAAGTTACTGAATTTTCATCAAAGTAGAGCAGGAATGACAGACTTTAACATGGAGCTGTGCGTTTCAATGCCAAAGACATTGGAAAGCAAGTCAATCCAAAACGGTTGTGACTCGCCCCGTTCATATCCTCTGCCTTTCCATCGCTCTGCAAATTCAGCAGCAGCCAACGATATTTGCTTTTCAGTCTTCATATTTGTTGTTGCCTCTTTCTTTTATTAAAATAAGCTTCTGGTTGTGAATGTATTCATGATTGCAAAAGTACAAAGTTTTTTGGAAATAAGAGAAAAAAGAATGGAAAAAACATTATGACGCGACAAGTTTTGAGGGAGTTTGCCCGATTTGTCGCCTTTTGGGGCGAGTGTCACTACAAGTTGGAGAAGTAATTGGGAAATTTCTTGGCTGGAGATGGAAATCGTCGTAACTTTGCATCAGATTCATACATTAGTTAGTAAGTTAAGTTTCTTTTTCATATTGCTATTTTGATTTTAGTTATTAGTTATTGATTAGTTAGGATTGCTTAGGGCCCGCATAGCGATGCGAGCCCTAAGCAGTTATATATGGCTCCATCTGAGACTAAATGAAAGCAGCAGAATAAGGATATTGTAATTTCTGTATACTATTTTCATGATTTTGTGATTGTGATAAAAATCATACAATGAAAAATGAATCTTGAAAAATTGGATAAAACGTCACAATGACAACTAACTTACTTTATATCAGAAGGTTATCCTATGACGTTTAGTGTTTTGAAACGTCATGTAAACGTCACAAAGTAAAAAGAACGGACATAATGAACGGTCTAAAACGATAGAAAACGTGCTTAACTATCTGATTAACAATGCAGTTCGACTATAACACAAATAGTTTGAACTGTCAGTTTACCCAGCCTAAACTGACAGTTTAGGCTGGGTAAACTGACAGTTCAGGCTATCTAAACTAAGACAAACTGCCGTCACAACCTTGATAGACAAGCATATAAATGTCCACAAAATGGTAAAGTAATTTAGCTATTTTCCTAAATAATGACGTTTATATGACGTTTCAAAACACTAAACGTCATAGTCTAAAATACTGATAATCAATACGATAACCTGCATTATGACGTTTTAAGCCAAATTTGAAGATAAGTTTGAGTTTAAATTTCACAAACTTGTGATTCACAAGTTTGTGAAATTTAAGTATTATTAATTGATGGATGTAGCCTTACAATGTACAATCTCTTGTTTCAGAACCAGTTCATGAGGCTGCGGAGGTAGGCAGTGAGTTCGCCGGCCATCTTCTCATCCTGATAGATGTTGGGATGATAGTCGTTGCCGTACCATTCGTTGCTCTGGATGGGCGACATGTCGAAACGATAGACCTCCTTGTCGCCTGATTTCTTGGCCTCAGCGGTCACCTCGTCGAGCAACTGGCGGGCCTCCTTCAACTCCTGATTATAGAGCATGGAACCTGTGAGGAACACGATCTTCGCCTTCGGATTGTGCGTACGGACCAACTGATAGAGCTTCTGGTAGCCTTGCTTCAGGAGCGTCAGGTCGTAATTGCGGGTAGAGAGGTCGTTGGTGCCGAGATTGATGCAGACGACATCGGGCTGATAGCGGCTAAAGTCCCATTTCTCTTTGAGGAACGACGCTTCTTTGCGCAAATCCAAGTCGAGGGCATAGCCCGTATATTCATACTGCACAGGCATACAACTGCGAGGCGAGCCCGTCTTGGCCTCGCCATAGTTGCGATAGGCGCCGATGCCGCTGCGAGCCACCACCCAGTGCTGAGCGCAGAGGTTGCGGGCGGTGATGGAGGCGTAAGAATAATAGTGGTTCTCGGTCTCGTATTCGAAGTGCTCATTCCTGTCGGTACCCTCGTTGCCATAGCCGCAGGTGATGGAGTTACCGATGAACTCGATCTTCCTTGAGGGGAAGGCGGGCGCATCGACCAGCTGCCTGCCGCTGTCCAGGATGAAGCCCCAGAACTCAGGATACATCTCATAGCCCTCGATGGCGTACATCAGTCGGACGGTGTGACGGGCATCGGGCAGGGCCGTAGCGAGAGTGACTACCGAGTCCTTGGCCCCACGGAAAGCCACCTTGAAGGGTTCGGCCCCATCTATCTGAGCTACGAAATAGCCACTATTGGGCTTGGCCATCATCTTGAGCGATGTGCCCTCGAAGGCGGCGACGATCTGCACGCCAGGATAGTTCCAGGCAGGACGCTCGGGGTTGGTGAAACTGATACGGCCTGCATAAAGGATGTGCTTATCGGCTGGACTGACGAAGGTTCCCTTGAGGGGGAAGGTCTTGTTGGCGAAGGCCGTCAGGCTCGTAATGGCCATCAGGGCAAGGAGAAATGTTTTTTTCATTTTATCTATTGTTTTTGTTTATAGTTTAGAGTTTATTGTTTATAGATGATTACTACTGGGCGGCAGCAAATTCTTCACTCTTCATTCTTCACTCTTCATTCTTCACTCTTTACTCTCAATTGTTCACTTACCAGGGAACTTGGAGTTGAGGAACTCTTGGAAGGTGGCGAGATAGGCCTCCGTCACGTGGATGATTTCGTCGCCGATATAGATGCAGTCGTTGCGGTCTACCTTGCGAATCTTGTCAAGGCAGACGATGAAGGAACGGTGTACCCGCATGAACTGCTGTGGAGGGAGCATGTCCTCGACGGCTTTCATCGTGAGATGGGTGACGAGGGGACGCCGTTCACTTTCGAGATAAAACATCACGTAGTCCTTCATGCCGCTGACGTAGATGATGTCGCTGATGGCGATCTGGCGATATTCGCCGTCGACTTTGAGGAAGGTTGTCGAAGGTGCGGGGGTACGGGGGTACGGGGGTGCGAGATTTGTCTTGTCGGCAGATGTATCCTCGTACTCCCGCGCCTCCGTACCCCCGCGCCCCCGATTATCCAAACTAAACCATTCCTTCGCCTTGTCGATGGCGGCGAGGAACTTATTATAGCGGATAGGCTTCAGGAGGAAGTCAAGGGCCTTGACCTCATAACTCTCGAAGGCGTATTCCTTGAAGGCGGTGGTGAAGATGACACGTGTCTCTGAGGGTATCATGTGGGCGAGCTCCATACCGTTGAGGTCCGGCATCTGGATGTCGAGGAAGAGGAGATTGGGCTTTTGTTCCTTCACGGCGTTGATGGCCTCAACGGAATCGGTGAAGGAGGCCAGAAGTGTCAGGTCTGGCGTCTTGGATACGAAAGACTCCAGGAGTTTGACAGCCAGCGGCTCGTCGTCGACGATGATACAGGAGAGGGTCATATTTTTTTGTTTACAGTTTACTGTTTACGGTTTACAGATGATTACTGCTGGGCGGCAGCAAATTCTTCACTCTTCACTCTTCATTCTTCACTCTTTCTGTTTGAGGGTGATGCGGACGTGGTAGATGTCGCCTTCGAGGGACTGCTCCCAGGTGTAGCGGCCAGGGTAGATGAGGTCAAGACGGCGACGGGTGTTCTCCAGGCCGATACCAGAGCCGCTGCGGTCTGTGTCATCCTTGGGGAAGTTGGTGTTGTCGCAGGTGAAGACGAGGCGGTCAGCCTGCTGCTCCAGACGGATATCGATCTTCGATGGCCGGCTGCTGCTCACGCCGTGTTTGAAGGCGTTCTCGATGAGCGAGATGAAGAGCAGAGGGGCCACTTCCAATTGACCATTGACCATTGAACATTGAACATTGACTTCTGTCTTGTCGCTGCAGCGCAGCTTCATCAGTTCGATATAGTTGCGCATAAACTCCACTTCTCCCTGTATGGGCACCGCTTCACGGCGTGTCTCGTACATCGCATAGCGCATCAAGTCGCTCAGCTGGGCGATGGCGTCCTGAGCCTTGTCGGCATCAATCTGCACGAGCGACGAGATATTGTTCAGCGTGTTGAACAGGAAATGCGGGTTCAGCTGGTTCTTCAGCCATTCGAGTTCTGCCTCCGTTCGCTTCTGCTGTTCCTCTTTCAGTTGCCGCTTGATGACCGTTGAACGACGCACATGATGCACCAGCAAGGCGATTCCTGCCAGGAAGGCACTCATGAGGATAGCCACTAGCGACGAGGCATAGAAGTTCGCGAGGGCAAACTGACGATGACGCTCATCGGGAATGCGATCTATGAACATCTGCGGATTAAAGTCATAGAAGAAGATGTACACCAGTCCTATGAGGATGAGGGCGTTGCCTCCCCAGAACATCCATCGGCGGTTGCGGTAGTAGCCCAGGGGCACGAGGATGAGGGCGTTGACGAAGTAGATGGCGGCCGACGTCCAGTGGATCCTGGCGTTCATGTCGAAAGCTCTCACTGCTCCCGTCCAGCTCTGTGTGGCGATGAATGCAGAGATGGCCGGCACCATCAGGAATGCCAGCCATGCTGCTATCTGCAGTCCGTAGAACGTGATGTCTTGTCGAGTGATTCTTACTTTCATGCTGCAAAGATAAACATTAATTATCAAACTACCAAACAAATAGAGGTTCTCTTTTCTTTTTCAACAACGGATTACACGGATTACACAGATTTCTTGGGCTTAATCCGTTAAATCCGTGCAATCCGTTGTCTTTATATTATTGTGGCATTGTTGCGTTGCCTGCGCCGTTGCCAGAGGTGCTGCCGGAGCCTACGCTGTTGAGCATCTCACCCTGCGACTGCTGTTCGATGAAGTCGTTCTGTACGCGGCTGGTGTGCTGCTTGGCTCTTACCTTGCTGTTGCCGAAGGTGTAGCTGACGGTGAAGGTCACGCCGTAGATGGGCACTTTGACGTTGGTGTAAGAGGTGAAGTTCTGTCCGCGGCTGCTGCTCTCGATGTTCAGGTTGCCACCTTTGTTGAGTCCTACGATACCCTGTACGCCGATGGTGAGCTTGTCGTTGAAGAGTGACTTCGAGAGGGTGGCAGTCAGCATGTTGAAACCGCCGCTCCATCCCTGCAGGGTGTAGTTCTTCGTCGAGGTGATGAGGAAGGCGCTGAGCTTCAGGTCCCAGGGGAGTGTCTGCTGCAAACCTGCCATGATGTTGGCTGTCCATCCGCTGTTGCTCTGGTCCAGGGCGTCACTCTTCAGGCTGAGGTAGTTGATGCTGCTGTTCATGAAGAGGCGTGTGCTCGGAGTCAGCAGGTAGTTCACGTAGGCACTCAGACCCGTCTGGTGACGCTTGACGACGTTGCCGTAGGTGGTGTTCAGCAGGTTGTCGCTGTCGTAGAAGCTATACTGCGAGATGGCATTGTCGGTGAAGTTGTGGTGCAGGTTCAGGTTGACCATCAGTTTCGGGGTGAACATGTTGTACACCAGCGAGATGTTATGTGCCTTCTCCACGTCGAGGTCGGGGTTACCGTAAGTGATGGCAATGGGGTTTGTCTTGTCGACATAGGGGTTCAGGTAGGTGATACCTGGGCGGCTGATGCGCATGTTGTAGGTCAGACCGATGTTGCTGCCTTGTGAGAGGTTGTACTGGAGGTTGGCGGAGGGCACGAGGTTGCCGTAGCCGGTGTTGAAGTTTTCGCCGTTGCCGAGATGGTACTCCACATCCTGCCAGGTGTACTCATAGCGGACGCCTGCCTTCACACCCAGTTTATTGAAGTTGCCGACATACTCACCATAGCCTGCGAGGATCTTGTTCTTGTACTCGTATTCGCTGCTGCTGGAGGGGTCATAGACATCCTTGAGGTAGTACTTCGAATCAGAGGTGGCATCGTGGAGCTGCAGCTTGCTGCCGAGGTTCAGCGTCTGGCCAGTGCCGAGAGGCATGGTGTAGTCGATCTGGAAAATGTGGTTGGTGGTCTTGTCATCGTTCTCTGAGTAACGGCTTGTCAGGTCGGGCAGTCCTGCGCCACGGGTTCCGCCGAAGTTGTTGGTCGACTCTGTGGAGGCGGGATTGTAGCTCAGCTGATAGGTAAAGCCTAATGACTGGGTGTGCTCCTTGTTGAAGAAGCGCTGGTAGTCGAGGCTTCCGTTGAACGAGGTGCGCGAGTTCTTCATATCGGTGCTGCTGTCGTAGCTGAAATTGGAGACGTCATAGCCGTCCATCTTGGTAGTGGTGGTGCCCGTGCTCTTCATCGACATGGTGTTGATCTGTGCCGTCAGGTTCAGGGCACTCATCTCGTCGAGCTGATAGCCCAGCGACAGGCTTCCCATCGTGAACGGGGTCTTCACTTCGTTGCTGGAGGTCATGATCTGCGACACACCGTTGTCCTGGATCTGTTCCAGTTCGGTCTCGGTATTGCCGGGTTTGTTGTATGAGGTCATCGCATTGACGCTGTAAGAGAGCTTGCCCTGCTGGCCGCTGATGAAGGCGCTACCGCCGATCTGCTTGTTACCTGCCTGGGCACGGACAGTACCGTTGTAGCCGTCCATGCTGTAGCTCTGTGAGGGCATGCCGCCTGCTGCGGGTGTCATCTTGTTCATCACGATGTTCAGCACGCCAGAGGCACCCTCGGCATCGTACTTCGCACCAGGATTGGTGATCACCTCGATGCTCTTCACGGCTGTGGCGGGCATGCTCTTGAACACCATTGAGGGGTTCGAGGAGAACATCACGTTGGGCATGCCGTCGACATACACCTTGAACGAAGAGGAACCGTTCACGGAGATATTGTCCTGACCGTCGACCGTCACCATGGGCACCTTGCGGAGCATGTCGAGCACGGTGTTCGACTTCGAGTCTTCATCCTCGGCCACGTTGTAGCTCATCTTGTCTACGTCCATCTTCACCAGCGGCTTCTGAGCGACGATCTCCACGCCCTTCAGCATGTTCTCGTTCTCCTTAATATATAAGATACCGAGGTCGAGCACGCCTTCGTTATTCAGGTCGATGGTCTGGCGGAAGTCCTCCTTACCCACGCTGCTGAACACGATGTCGTACTTGCCCTTGCCGTTGATCTTCTCAGTGAACTGTCCGTCCTCCTTGGTGAGGAACATGGCTACGGGCTTGTCCGTCTTGCCTGCCTTGAACACGCGGACGGTGGCAAACGGCTCTGCCTCGTCCAGCACTTCGTCCTTCAACACGCCCTTCACTGTGGTCTGGGCCATTACTACTGCCGACATTGTCAGCATCATCATCACTGCGAAAATTCTAATCTGCTTCATAACTTTTATATTTTTAATTTTTTACCTTTTCACTTTTTCACCTCTTCACTTTTGAAAGGTTTTCTGGTGCAAAGATAGAACGATTATCCTCCGCCTCCAACTACCTTTCGACGACTTCCTGGGATTTTTTCGACGACTTTTTAAGCTTTTATGCTAAATATTACTAAATAATAACTGTTTCGTGACCTTTATAATAGTATTATAATTATCTTTGCATAAAAATTCAGCTCGCTATGACTATATCCAATCCATTCATCACTCATGGGTATCTCTCACCTCACTATTTCTGTGACCGTGAGAAGGAAACGGAGGAATTAATCAGACTTGTTACAAACGGGAATCATGTTTCCTTGATATCGCCTCGTCGTTTGGGGAAAACAGGACTTATCCACCATTGCTATGAGCAAAAGCCTCTGAAGGATGATTATTACACTTTTATTGTCGACATTTATGCCACCAAGAATCTTCAGGAGTTTGTCTTCGAACTGGGAAAGTGTGTATTAGGGACATTAAAGTCGAGAAGTAGGAAAGTTTGGGAAGGATTCCTTAACAAACTCAACTCTTTAAGAAGCACCATCACCTTTGACATCAATGGCATACCAGAGTGGGGATTGGGGATAGGTGACATCAAAACCCCGACTGCGACACTCGACGAGATCTTTGACTATCTGGGGCAGGCAGACAAACCGTGTGTCGTTGCCATCGATGAATTTCAGGTGATTGCCAGCTATCCGGAAGACAATATGGAGGCCATCCTTCGGACTCGTATACAGAAATGCCGTAACACCATTTTTATCTTTTCAGGATCACAGCGCCATCTGATGACAGAGATTTTCGTAACTCCCTCGCGACCATTCTATCAAAGTACAATGATGATGACTCTGGAACCAATAGACATTGCACGTTATATTGACTTTGCCCAGCAATTATTCAAGGAGTACGACAAACAAATAACTGCTGAAGCGGTGACCGCTGTCTATCATCGTTATGAAGGAGTGACCTGGTACATCCAGTCTATATTCAATGCACTCTTTTCCCTTACCGACACTGGTGCCATCTGTGAGGAAGACATGATGGAACAAGCCGTTCAGAATGTCATTCGGCAACAGAGTTTTGCATACTCCTCGCTGCTATATCAGTTGCCAGCCAAACAGAAAGAGGTTCTGATTGCCATCTGCAAAGAGGGCAAGGCGAGAAATATAACCTCAAAGCCCTTCCTTCAGCATTATCGTTTGACGGCGAGTACAGTTCAGGGAGCTGTCAAGGGACTACTTGAAAAAGACTTCATTACAAACGAACTGGGCGTATATGCGGTTTACGACCAATTCTTTGCCCAGTGGCTTCTACAGCAATGATGCGATTTTCCCCCAACGATTTTGGTAAATTCAATTATTATCCTTATCTTTGCAGCGAAATCAACAAATAAGTAGTTATGACTGAGATTCATAAGAAATACCGTCTGACCTCGATGGAAGAGCCCACAGACGAAATGCTGCAGGAACTGATGGAAGACGTTGCCCAGGCAGCTCGTGAGTCGAGTGCCAAGGCTGAAGCTGAGAAGCAGAGAAGACTTCAGATTGTAGCAGATGAAATAGAAGCATGGAGAAGTCAGGAATCATTATGAAAGAAAGGAAACCGACTCTTTGCATCGTCGCAGGTCCAAATGGTTCAGGAAAGACGACAACAACAGTCCAGTTACTCAACAATGAGTGGGCGGCAGATAGCATATACATCAATCCTGACAACATAGCACAAGATACTTTTGGTGACTGGAATTCTCCAGAGGCCGTTCTGAAGGCTGCGGAAGAAGCCACCCGCTTACGATATGATTGTCTGGAAAACGGTCGTGATTTCGTCTTCGAGACAGTTTTCTCTTCATCCGAGAAGCTGGAATTCTTACGCAAAGTTAAGGATGCTGGTTATTTCATTCGTCTGTTTTACGTCTGTACGTCTGACCCAGCCATTAATGTAGCCCGTATCACCCAGCGTTATATGAACGGTGGCTTTTGTGCGACATGTACGTCGCAGTTTGGACGGATTAAAGTCCAGGAAAGGATGCTTAGGACTTCAGGAAAGGTTAGGGGGGAGCGAAAAATTCTCGAGAGAATTTGAGAGTTTAGTTAGGGTAAAGTCAGAGTTTAGATAGGGTAAAGTCTGAAATTCTCTCGAGAATTCAAAACGGCACCCTAAGGAAAGCAGTAGAGCCAAGAGAGCTTCATGAGGGTTTACTTACTTTAAAAGTACGACGAAGTGTGACCAGCCTGGTCATGAAGATATCGAAACGTATATCAAGAGCCAGTTAACTCAAGAAAAATAGATACACTTTTTTATCAATTACGCCCCCCCAACCGTTAAAAGATCATAAATATCTCGGATTTTTTGCAAGGTTTTGCTTTCTCGTTCATTATATAAATAGGTAAGATGTAATTTCGCATTTAAAACAAAACGTATATGAATAAGAAAAATGTATTATGGCTATGCGCTCTGCTGTTGCTGGCTGTCGGCATGAGCAGCTGCAGTAGTGATGATAAAATGGTTGGGTCTGGGGAGATTATCATCCCTGATGAAATCCCTGAAAACTCTTTGCTCATCCTGTCGGACAAGGGCGAGATTAGTTGGGGGGAGTGTTATAAAAGCGGTGAGATGTATAATCCCCCTCATTGTTACTTGGGGGGCGGGATCACTTTTGAGAATGACACCATCTACCACATGGGGTTTGGGGCCAATATCAAAGGATCGGATGTCTTCTTTATACTGACCATCGGTTTCCAAAGCAATCGGCAGATGAGTTTCAATGACCTGAAAGAGGGAGATACATTTGACATTAGCCAGTTCGATGCGGCAGCTGCTTATACGCCTACTTGGATGGAAGCCATCCTGATAGAAGGAAATGCCCTAAGCGGGAGCATCTCCGTGGTGAGTAAAGGCAAGGTTGGCGATAAACCATGCATAACGCTGAAACTTACCGATCTCAAGTTCAATGCCATCGATCGTTCTTGTGTCTATACTGTCAATGGCACGGTGGTATATGAAGTTTTGGGCAATTATGTAGAAGACGGCGAGATTCCTGATGGGGCGCTTGGCCAGAAGACAACAGAGTTTACGGGTGGTGAGTGGATAGAGGCCAATGCCCCTCTGTGGGGGCAGGGTTATGTCCAGGAAGGCAACTTGAAGGTGATGCGCAATTCGCTGGGTGCAATTGAAGCAATCGATTTCACAGGGATGCCTGCCGAAGAACGTCCGAAAACTGTTGCTGATTTCTATGAGAGATATTATGGTGAGGGCGTAGCCGACTATTTCAGATGTTCCCAGCATACAGAGTGGGATAGCGGGTTGCATTTTGAAACGCACGATTATTACCAGCAGTATTATAAAGATGTCATCGTGAAAACGTCATCTGGCTGTATCTCTTTCATTGACGGTCTGATGGTCGGAGGCAGTTGTGATTATCTCCCCATCAAGGACTTCGACGTGACACCGAGTTTTAGCGAGCAGGCTGCCATTGAGATATTCAAGTCGTTTATGAATCTCTTTTTCTATGATGAGAACCGCTGTGAATTGCAAATTGTAAGAGTCCCCCAGGGAGATTCTTTCGGTCCTCGCCTTGCCTACGAGGTGAGACGTGGTCAGGAAGGCCTTGTCATAGATGCTCACACAGGCCGTGCATTGTATAGGACAACTTACGATTGGGGCATGTAAAATCAACGGTTATAGAAGTGACAGGTGCTTTTGTGGTAAGGTAAATCAAAAACGATATGAAGAAGAAAAACGTATTATGGTTTTGTGTTGTGCTGATGATGGCTTTTGGCATGAGTAGCTGCAGTAGTGATGATTCTATTGAGGGAAAGAATGACCCAGCATCAGAAATTCCTATTGTTGGTACATGGGAACTCAGGACTTTGTGTTATCCCGATGGCAATACTGAAATATCATCAGATCAACGGGATATATTTATGTTTAACCAAAGTGGTAAGGTTAAGGTCTTCATCAAAAAGGGGAAACCATTGTACCCGGATTTACCGAATGAGGATGGAGAATACGACTACTCCTATGATAGGGAAAAACAGATAATACAATTATGTGGGAAAACATTGAAGTGTATTATTTCGGGTGGTGATATGCATATGGAAGGCTATCATCAAGGTCCGGACGACGGATTGTATGTTCATGAGTTTATATTCATTAAGAAATAGATTCGAGTTTAGGTAAAAACAAAACGTAGATGAAGAAACTCTTATCCATATTAGTGATGGCCATGCTGGCTTTCGGCATAAGCAGCTGCAGTAGTGATGATGTGCCTGGCGATGGGTCAGGAAGAGGGTCGGACGGTGAGTTTGTGGACCCCGTCAACGACGAGCCGGAGTTCTTGGAAGGCACGGGCCAGAACCCTAGGCATGAGAGTGCCATGAAAACGACCGAGAGCAACGGGGCAGAGATTACGAGAGATTCCGATGGCGGCATCAAATGGATTTCTTTCATGGGAAATAGCAATGCGGCCCCTGCATCGGCAAAAGACCTGTTTAATAAATACATGAAACTTGACCTTGATGAGAATTTCCGCCTTTATCGTCAGGAGACAGAGGACTGGATGGAAGACCCGCTGACCCTCGAATGTTATCAGCAGCAATACAAAGGGGTTATTGTCTTTGGGGCAGGCTATAATGTGCGATTCCGTCATGGGAAGGTGAACGACTGCAACGGCCTATATGTCAAGATCGACAATCTGGACATCACTCCCGCCTTCGATTTGCAGAAGGCGAAGGAAATCTTTGCGAAATACCTGAAAGTGCCTGTCGAAGAAATTGGTGCTGGAAACATTATGGCGTGGTTCGATGATGCGCTGATGATAGTGGAGTTCCCTGTGTCGAAAGGCTCTTCGCAATGGGCTCCCAGATTGGTGTATGGCCTATATGGCACAATGGAATACGCCTTCATCGATGCCCACACAGGCCGTATCCTTCAGACCTGGCCCACCTGGATTAACTAGAGCCACCGTAAGTAGAAACATTAAAAATCAAAACGATATGAAGAAGAACAAAGTATTATGGATTTGCGCTTTGCTGATGCTGACCGTCGGCATGAGTAGTTGCGGTAGTGATGATCGTGTCATGGGAACGGGTCAGACGAGTCCGGCCTCCACTGATAGTAATACGGATAAGTGGTTGACGCAGGATCAGGCCTGGCAAATCGTCAAGGAGAAGATACTCCATAACGAGCTGGATGACATCAGCGTTTATGTATCCAAAGAGTTTGTTAAGCCTAATACGACCATTCCGGCGAACTATCACACCTATCTGTCGCCAGGTTATACCTCCTGGGTGTTCTTTATTGACGATGTTCCCTTTGGGAACTGGAGTCATCCTTGCAGATATGCCTATGTGAATGTCGAGAATGGGAAATATGATGTCTCCGATGGCACATGGCCACCCACTTCCTTGGAGAAAGACTTCAAGCTGCTGGTCCAGCCGCCAGTCTAAAGTCTATGACTGGGGCCAGAAGCGGGAAGTGATGTCTTCGAAATTGCCGTCGCCGTTGTTGCGGTAGAGGCGCTGGTTGGTGGTGGGCTTCTTCAAGGGGCCCAAGTGCTTGATGTAGGGGCCGATCTTGATGTAGTCGAAGTCATCCTTGTTGATGGCAGAGGAGATGATGGTGCGGCCACTGTACCAAGCTACGCGCAGCTGGGGATATTCCTCGTGGACGTATTGTGCCAACTGGTCGACACCTTTCGGATCACAGTCGCCACCCATGAAGGCGATGCAGGTGAGGCAGGGGCCGCACTTGCGAACAAAATCATCGATGGCCTCGGGGTTCAGCGGCAGGCCGACATCCTCCCAGAGGTAATGGCTGTGACACCCCGGACAGTGACACGGGCAATTAGAAATGTTAATTGCCAGTGTCACTTCGTCGGGTATCTCCTGGAATACAATATCAGAGTTGACGTACTTCAGCATCGCTTAATCTGCCATAGCGTAATAACGACGGGCGGCCTCCTCCTGACGGGCCTGCGAGAAGTTCGAGACGCGCTTCAGGTAGCCGATGATACGAGTCATGTAGTCCACGTTCTTCGAGTGGCAGTGCGGGCACTCCTTCAGATAACGCTTGTCGATATGGCCGCAGTCGTTGCAGACGGTGTTGGGAATGTTGAAGGTGAAGTAGTTGCAGCCTTCCTGGGCAGCGACCTTCAGCAGATGGAGGTACTGATCCTTGGAGAGATGCTCCTCAAGGTTCATGTGGAGGGCGGAGCCACCCGTGAGGTGCTCGATATAGGGCGCACCATGCAACTTGAACTTATCGAGGATGGTCAGCGAGTTGTCCTCTACGACATAGAAGTACGAGTTGTAGCAGTCGCGGGGCACGAAGTAGCCGTCCTCACGGTCCCACTTGGCATGCTTCACGCCGACGTTCTCGGCGGGAATCATCTCGCAGTTGAACATCACGTCCTTCGTGCGGTACTGCTTGTTATATTTCTCGATGAGGCCGAGGATGCCCTGTACGAAATGCAGGTAGTCGTCATTGGGCGTAATCTTCAGGCCCATGAACTCAGCAGCCTCCACGAGTCCGTTAATACCGATGGTGAGGTACTGACGGCCGATGTTGATATAGCCGGCATCGAACAGGGGCAGCATGCCGTGCGACTGCAGATCCTTCAGGTTCTCGTTGTAGGCCAGCTGTACCTTGTGGCAGAGGTCGATGACGTGACCCAGATAGTCGAGATAGTTAATCTCGTGGTTCACAGCGAACTGGATGCAGCGGTTCAGGTTGATGGTGAGCACGCTCTTCGAACCTGTCGACACACCACCGGCACCGAGGGTATAGCTGAAGCCGTTGTCGGTGATCTCGTTGCGCAGACGACAGCAGGAGCTCAGAGAGTCGGCGTTGTTGCTCATATAGGTGAAGAATGAGTGTCCCTCTGAGTACATCTGAGCCGTGAACTCTCCCCACTCGGGATCCTTGCAGTCGCCGTTCTCGTCGGTGAGCAGGGCCATCGTCTCTACGGGGAAAGTCAGCAAGGTCTTCGTGCGTTCCTTGTTGAACCACTTCATAAAGCGCTTCTGCAGCCAGCTGAGGCTCTCCCAATCGGGCTTCGAACCGTCGGGGAAGTAGAAGTCGCCGAAGATCGACTCGAAGTAGTACTTGTCGTAGTAGGCGATGTTCCAGAACACAGCTTGATAGTTGCGTGCACCAGTGGGTTGGTTCAGCGTGTAGACGATCTGCTCGAAGTAGTCGGTGATAACCTTGTCGATAGTGCGCTTCTTCAGCGAGAGGTCGGCCTGCTGCTCAGGATGCTTCCAGTAGTCGGGACCGTACTCCTTGCCGATGAAGTAGTTCATGTACATCAGGAACTCAGGCGTGGCACAGGCACCGCTCAGCATCGACGATACCATAAACACCATATTGACGAATCCGCCAGCGAACGACTTGAGGTTCGTAGGAGCTGTTGAGTTACCGCCGATAGCTACGGTACCGCCGATGAGCCAGGGGTACATCGTGATTGAGGCACAGTAGTTGGCCAGCGAGGTCTCGTCGTTCTTATATATAAAATGGTGTGTCAGCTTGTCGATGTATTCATCGGCCAGCTCCTTGCCGTACATCTTTTTGATACGGTCTGTCAGCAGACGGCGGTTCAGACGGATAAAGTTCGACTTGGGCAGCTCGCCGATCAGCGTGGCGATGTTCTTGTGCTCCACGTTGGCGTTGGCATCGTACTTTGAACCCGTGGCGGCATTCACCGATTCGGTGTACTCAGAGAGGAACATCATCTTCTCCAGCGTGTCACGGTCCTCGGAGTGCGTCTGGCGATAGAGGATGAACGACTTGGCGACGTGATAGAAGCCTTCGCGCATCAGGGCTTCCTCCACCTGGTTCTGGATGTTCTCCACCGTGATGTCATCGTGGATGTCCAGATGGCTGATGATCTTGGAGATAGTTCCCAAATCAGCTGGTTCATTCACACTCTCGAACGCCTTGACGATGGCATTCATGATTTTGTCCAAAGAGAACTGGGCCTGCGACCCGTCTCGCTTCGTAATGGTAAAGTTTTTAATTTCCATTGTATTGTTTGTTAATGTTTATGCCTATTTTGCCAACGGAAGTTATCCGTTTTGGGAAACTTTTTTTCCTCAAGCCGCCAAAAAGTTGTCCGTTTTGGAAAATCGTAACCGGCTGCAAAGGTACAAAATTTCCCGTAACCACCAAACAAATACAATCTAAAAAAACTATAAAAAGTATAAAATGGTGATTTAGCGCTTGCCGAGGAAGACAATCTGCGACTGGGTCAGATAGTTTGTCATCTTCTCATCCACATAGAGATAGGCAGGGATAATCTTTACCATCATTTCATTCGATTCGGCATCGAAAAAGCCAAAGGAATAGGTGTTATCACCATAGAATACGATATGCACCTTGTGAGTGTTCCCGTCATAGAAGGCATTATATTCAAGTGTATAAGGATTGGTCAGAAACTGCACGGGCGACACATTAACAAACCTGATCTGGCACTTGAGGGTCTGGTTGGGTGCTTCGGCCAGCGCCTTCTTCAATCCTGCATGCGACACTAACTCAGCGAGCACTTTTGCAGGGAAATCGGCGATGATGAGTGTACTGTCCGTATGGATAGACCACTCTCCCACTAATGTGTCCACCTGCTCTGTCAGACCATCATCCGACTTCGCCAAATAAAGCAAGTCGCCGGCATAGTCACCCTCAACCGTCATAAAGCATTGTGCAATCTGGGCTTTCGACAAGGTGCCCGAAGAATTGTTGTTTTTGTCATCATCATTCAGGCAGGAGGTGACACACATGGCTGCCAGGCAGCCGAACATCATTGAAATAAGATTCTTTGTCTTCATATTACTCTTTATTAATTCGTTTCAACCCGCAAAATTACACAATAATTGTGAAATAAGAATGATGAAACAGATTTTTATGCCCTTTGCATGCCAAGATTTATAATTTATTTCGTAATTTTGCACGCAGATTATGGTAGACGAAGATTTTGACATACGTGAAGAACGGTTCTCCCAAGGTGAGAAAGACTTTGAGAACGCTTTGCGACCATTAGCTTTTTCTGACTTTAGCGGCCAGAAGAAGGTAGTGGAGAACCTGCAGGTGTTCGTTGAGGCTGCCAAATATCGTGGCGAGCCCCTCGACCACACTCTGCTGCACGGTCCTCCTGGACTGGGTAAGACGACACTCTCGAATATCATCGCCAACGAGTTGGGTGTGGGTTTCAAGATCACTTCTGGTCCTGTGCTCGACAAACCTGGCGACCTCGCAGGCATCCTTACCTCATTGGAGAAGAACGATGTGCTCTTCATCGACGAGATCCATCGTCTGTCGCCTGTCGTGGAGGAGTATCTCTATTCGGCGATGGAAGACTACCGTATCGACATCATGATCGACAAGGGTCCCTCTGCCCGCAGCATCCAGATAGACCTGAATCCGTTTACGCTGGTGGGTGCCACTACCCGCAGCGGACTGCTGACGGCACCGCTGAGAGCACGTTTCGGCATCAATATGCACTTGGAGTACTACGAGCCTGAGACGCTGCAGAAGATCGTCGAGCGCTCAGCAGGCATTCTGGCTGTGCCCATCACAGAAGATGCTGCCTTGGAGATAGCCGGCCGTTCCAGAGGTACGCCCCGTATCGCTAATGCCCTGCTGCGACGGGTGCGTGACTTCGCCCAGGTGAAGGGTAACGGCAAGATAGACACGAAGATCACAAAGATAGCCCTGACGGCCCTGAACATCGACAAGTACGGTCTGGATGAGATTGACAACAAGATTCTGCTGACCATCATCGACAAGTTCAAGGGCGGTCCTGTGGGCATCACTACTATCGCCACAGCTATCGGCGAGGATGCAGGTACTGTCGAGGAGGTCTATGAGCCCTTCCTCATCATGGAGGGTTTCATCAAGCGGACGCCCCGTGGTCGTATGGTCACAGAACTGGCCTATCACCACTTCGGACGTAATCCTTATGGTGGCAACATTATGGAGCCTAATCTCTTTGACTGACTATATATAAATAATGTAGGAAATGGAGAAAGTCGGAATATTCGTCGGGAGTTTCAATCCCTTTACCATCGGGCACGACTCAATCGTACGACGCGCCTTGCCGTTGTTTGACAGACTGGTCATCGGCGTCGTGGGCGACAATGTCCATAAGCCTGACATGCCGTCGGCAGAGGAGCGCATTAAGGCCATCAACGACCTGTATGCCGACGAGCAGCGCATCGTGGTGAAGGCTTATCACGGACTGGCGATGGACTTTGCCAAGGCCGAAGGTGCACAGTTCATCGTCAAGGGTGTCCGTACAGTGAGTGACTTTGAGTATGAACAGTGGCAGGCAGACTTCAACCGTCGTCTGGGAGGAATTGAGACCATCCTGCTCTATACGGAGCCAGAATTGGCCAGCGTGTCGTCGAGTGCCCTGCGGGAGCTGTCACACTTTGGTGTCGACGTTTCGCCCTATTTACCAAAAAGAAAATCGTAAATCAGTAAATCGAAAATAAATAGATGATTACCTATCAAGCAGAGGGGGTGAAGTTCCCCAACATCAAGAAGCGTGAGACCTCCAACTGGATTCGTCAGGTGGCAGAATCTTATGGAAAACGTATCGGAGAGGTTGGCTATATGTTTGTCAACGACGATAAGATCCTGGAGGTGAACAAAGAATTTCTCGGCCATGATTATTACACCGACATCATCACTTTTGACTATTCGGAGGGAAAGACCATCAGTGGCGACCTTTACATATCACTCGACACCATCTTCACCAATGCCGACAAGTTCGGGCGTCCCTACAACGAAGAACTTCACCGTGTGATTATCCACGGCGTTCTTCATCTCTGCGGCCTCAATGATAAAGGTCCTGGTGAACGGGAGGCGATGGAAGCGGCAGAAGACAAGGCTTTGGCCATGCTGCGTAAAGGCAGGTAAAAATCCTTAAATATAGTCCTTGAAGGCCTCGTCGTATTCGGGGCTGGGGGCAAGCTGGCCATTGACGAGACAGACGAGTTCCACTGTAGCGCGGAAACAAAGCTTCTCGTCGCTGGCACGGTAGATATCCTGATAGAACCAATACCTAAAGCCGTCTTTCTTCAGATTAAGACGTGAGATAAACTCATCATCGCAGCGCAAGGGAACCTTGTACTGAAGTTTCATGCTGTGGACAACGGCGTCGATGCCTTGTTCGTGGAACTTGGCGAAACTGACGCCAAGGCTACGGAGGAAGAGGTGGCGGGTATGCTCGGCGTAGTGCAGGTAGTTGGCATTGTTCACGATGCCTTCGATGTCACACTCATAGTCGCGTACTGCCATGCGGGTTTCAAAAACGTATTTCATTTTAATATATTAAGTATTTCGTTGAAATGGGAGATTTTGATAAGGCGAGGATGCTCGATGTCTTCGAAATGCTCTAACTGCCATGTGACGTGGAAGGGGATGTGGATGGCTGAAGCCCCGATGTTAAGGGCTGGGGCAATGTCGCTCTTCAGGGAGTTGCCCACCATCAGCAGATTCTCAGGGAGGATGTTCAAGTGCTCACAGAGTTGCTGGAATTCCACCTCGGTCTTATCCGACGTAATCTCCACATGTGAGAAATACTTGCCTAAGCCACTACGTTTCAGTTTGTTCTCCTGATCCTGCAACTCCCCTTTGGTAAAGACCACGAGGCGGTAGGGATAGGCCTGCAGACGCTGCAAAGTCTGCTCTACTTCTGGCAGCGGGGTGGCAGGTAGATGGAGCAACGACTTGCTATGGCTGAGGAGGTCGGACAGCTGTTCTGCCGAGAGATGGTCGCCGCCCACACGGAAGGCCGTCTCTATGATAGAGATGGTGAAGGCCTTACAGCCATAGCCGAGATCGGCCATATTGCCCGCTTCCGTCTTAAAGAGTTCCTGGGCAGGAACCTCACAATAGGGCGCAATCAGCTGGTAGAGATGGTTCTCTACGGCTTCGAAATGTGACTGGCAGTCCCAGAGGGTGTCGTCGGCATCGAAGGCGATGACTCTCAGATTCTTGATTATTTCCCTTGGCAGTGCGGACATATTCCTTTCAGCATAAAATTGACGGAGCGAAGCTCAAAGCCCGGCGGCAAGATAACCTCAGGCATGTCCATATAGTCCAGACAATACGTCTGCTGGCATACCTCACAGAAGAAATGGGGATGCTGATCCTCGTCGTGGTCGTGGTCATGACTGTGGCAGAGTTCGTAGCGCGTCCCATCACCGCTGCCCTCGATGGCATGCACGAGATGGTGCTCACGGAACAGCGACAGGGCACGGAACACATTCGACTTGTCAATCGTCATAATTCTGCGCTCCAGCTCTGCCAGCGAAAGCGGCTGCATCGAGGATGCCAGTGTCTTGACCACTAAGATACGGTTAGCCGTCGGCTTGATGCCGTGCTCCTCTAACAGTTTTTCGTACTCCATCTCATTCATGGGCTTTTATATTCCGTCTCGCAATTATGGGTGCAAAGGTACAAATAATTTGTGACAAAATCATCGTGATTCACGAAAATTTTATCATCCCCCTCGTTCTGCCCAGTCACCACGGTCCAGACTGCGATAACCGATGGCCTCGGCGATATGGTGGCTTTGGATGTGCTCCGTCCCTTCGAGGTCGGCGATGGTACGGGCCACCTTAAGGATGCGGCTGTAGGCACGGGCTGAGAGCGACAGACGTTCCATCGCCAGACGCAGCATATCGAGGCTGGCATCATCGGGCTCGGCATACTGATGGAGCATACGTTCCGTCATCTGGGCGTTACAATAGATGCCCTTATCATTGGCATACCGATGTTCCTGTATTTGTCGTGCCTTGATGACACGTTCACGGATGGCATTACTGCTCTCGCCGGGCTTCATCTGGGAGAGTTGCTTGAAGGGCACAACAGGCACCTCAACGTGCAAGTCGATACGGTCGAGAAGGGGGCCAGATATCTTATTCATATAGCGCTGTATCTGTCCTGGAGTACAGACACAATGGTGTGTGGGGTCGCCGTAATAACCGCAAGGACAAGGATTCATCGAGGCGACAAACATGAACGAACAAGGATACTCCACCGTGTATTTCGCACGGCTGATGGTGATCTTTCGGTCTTCGAGTGGCTGGCGTAGCACTTCGAGCGTACTCTTGTTGAACTCAGGCAGTTCGTCAGCAAAGAGCACCCCGTTATGAGCCAAGGACACCTCCCCAGGGAGAGCCTTGTTGCCGCCACCCGTCATCGCCACCTGCGACACCGTATGATGGGGACTGCGAAAAGGTCTTTGCGAGATGAGCGACGTGCCGCTGGAGAGTTTGCCTGCCACGGAGTGAATCTGCGTGGTCTCCAGGCTTTCAGCCAAGGTGAGGGGCGGCAGGATGCCAGGCAGGCGCTTGGCCATCATCGACTTGCCACTGCCTGGCGAGCCGATGAGGATGATATTGTGCCCGCCAGCCGCAGCAATCTCCAAGGCACGCTTCACTCCCTCCTGCCCTTTCACATCGGCAAAGTCAAGGTCGAAGGAACATTGCTGTTCATAGAACTCCTTGCGTGTATCGACGAAGGTGGGCTCGTATTGGGTGCTGCCATTGAAGAAACTGATGACATCGGCCAGACCGTTCATACCATACACGTCCAGCTGGTTCACGACCGCCGCTTCACGTACATTCTCCTGAGGCACAATCAGCCCTTTGAACTTCTCCTTCCGGGCCCGGATGGCGACGGAGAGCACACCGCTGACAGGCTTCAATTTGCCGTCGAGTCCCAACTCACCAATCATCATATAGTCACCCAGCATCGACTCACTGACCTTTCCGTGGGCTGCGAGGATGCCGATGGCCAGCGGTAGGTCGTAGCCGCTGCCTTCCTTCCGGATGTCGGCAGGCGAGAGGTTGATGGTGAGATCGGCGGTAGGCGGCTTGAAGCCGTTGTTGGCAATGGCTGCACGGATACGGTCATAACTCTCTTTCACGGCTGTATCGGCCAGGCCTGACAGATGAAACTGTACGCCTCGTGTCATGTTCACCTCGATGGTGATCGTTGTGGCCTCCAGGCCCATGACTTCTGCACAATAGGTTTTGACTAACATAGTATTTAATTTAAAATTGACTTTGGCTAATTAACAAGGAATCATTCGTCAGGGGGACTTGTCTTTGTCTTTCAACAGATCTCTGAGTTTGTCTTGCAGATCGAAGGCTTTCAGCGTGTGGGTAATAATCTTTCCCTTGCTGTCTGTGACGATGTTATCTGGGATATACGACAGTCCGAGTTGCTGCACCAACGGACTTTCCCACAGCTTCCTGTCGTTGATGGTGCTCCACTTCACGGAATCCTTCTCGGCCGTCTGCCTGCAGCCTTTTACATCAACGTCCACACAGATGCCCAAAAACTTGATCTTGTCCTTATACTGCTTCTGGAAGTAGGCCAGCTGCCGTTGCATATTCACGCTTTCGTAGTTCCATTTGGCCCAGGTATAGATGACGTTTACGGGGGCATTCAGGTCTGACGACTTGACGGTCTTGCCGTTGATGTCCTTGGCGGTGAAGTTGGGGAGTGTGGCACCGTCTTTGAGATTCTCCACACCTTTCATCTTCTCGGCCAGACCTTTCAGCGAAGGCTCATCGGGCTGTGCCTTACGCAGTTCGGTGATCAGCGCGATGGCTTTCTTGTAGTCAGGCTTTGGCGTCTGGGTGAAATATTTATTAAATAGGTATAGCGAGATGGGCGAGGCGGGATTCTCCTTGATGAAGGCCTCAGCAGCCTGAGCGGCTTCGGGAGGTGTCATCTGACTGCTCTGCAGGCGGAAACTGGTCATCGCCTCGTTCAGTTCCGTACCGCTGATCTTGGTTTCCTTCAGATGTGAGGCATCGCCTTCGATCTCCACTTCAGCCCGAGGCTCTCCGAAGACGGGCAGCTCAGAGAAGTTTGGAAAGACCAGCGCAAAGGTGACAGGTTCCTCCAACGGTATTTCATAGCGGAAAGCACCCTTCACCACGCTGATGGTATCAAGCTTATGGGTGCCGTTCACACCATAGATATAGAGATCTCCCTGATTGAAACCCTTGAAGGTTCCTTCCAGGAGGAAGGTCTGACGGTCAGAGCCGCAAGACGATAATATAAAGAGGTAAGAGGTGAGAGGTAAGAGGTAAGAGAATAGTCTGACTGCAGACATTATCCGCAACCATTTTAGATAGTTTTTTATTCTCATACCTCTTGTCATTTCTCTCACCTCTTACCTCTCACCACTCACCTCTTATTTAAGCTCCAGGTCGTTGTCAGCATAGCTGGCGAGTGTCGGATCCTTTGTAATGGCGGCGTTCAGCGCAGCAGCGGCATCAGCCTTGTTACCCAGACGGGAAGCGAGGATGGCTTTCAGATAGTCTGTGGTAGCATCGGGGGTCTTGATGAACTTCAGCGTGTTCTCTGCTGTTGCGTAGTTCTTGTTCAGGATCTGGGCCAGAGCGGCACTGTTAGAGCAGATCTGTCCGAAGTCCCTCTCAGCCTGAGCGTAGTTGCCCTTGGCGAGGTTCAGGTTGCCGAGCACCTCCTGAAGGCCGTTGGCATCAGTAGCGCTGGCAATCAGGTTCTCTGCTGCAGCCACATCGCCGTTCTTCAGAGCCAGCAGTCCGAGGTTGGCGCTGGCCTCAGGCAGCATACCGTTTACGGCCTGAGCTTTCTTGATATACTCGTTGGCCAGCTCGTAGTTACCCTTGGCATACTCGATGGTGGCGATGTTGTTATAAGCACGGGCATCGTTGGGATAGACCTTTGTGGCGGTCTGATACACAGCCTCTGCCTCGTTGGCGTTGCTCTTCTGGGCTGCGCCATAGAGCAGCTCCTCGATATTCAGCTGGGCAGGGTCGTTCACGATCTGCTGGGCAATCTGCTCATCGCTGCGGCCGATAGTCTCGTAGTTAATGGTCAGGCGTGAACGGCGCAACTGGGGCAGGATGCCGTCAGCCAGCTCACGGAAGGCCTGAGAGATGTTGCGGATCTGCTGCTCACGCTCCTGAGGATCCTGATACATAGAGAGCACACGCAGGATGACATCCTTGTCCTGGATATCGCTGGCCTGCACCAGCTGCTGGAAGCCGTCCCAGTCCTCAGCCGTGTAGTTGGCATCGACGTTGGCGTTCATCTTCAGCTTCTTCAGCTCCTGGTTCACGTACTGCTCCGTCACCTTCTGACGCTGTCCGGCGAGCTTGTCGTTCAGGTCCAGACCGCCATCGGGAGAGGCGAAGGCACTCACCTCGACATTCTCCAGGGCGAGCTTCTCGTGGTCGTTGTTAATCTGGGTCAGCAGTCTGATGAACTCCTGAACGGAGTTGTTCTTCAGCTCACTCTTACGGAGTGTGGCCTGCTGGATGAGGAACTTGATGTTGGCCTCCTGCTTCTTCTTGTTGATGCGCTGGTAGCCGTCGAGGGCCAGAGCGGGAGTAGCCGTAGCGAGGGTTCTCTTATAGAGTTCCGATGTGGCGATGATGCCGTCGGCCACCTTCACGGCAGGCACGTCGAACTTCTTATTGCCGATGCTGGCGTTGAAGGTCAGGTACATATCGGCCTTGTTGCAGTCGGCATAGGCGAAGTTGGTCTTCATCGTGTAGTTGCCGCCCACCTTATACATAATAGTCTGACCGTTGCCGGCGACGTTCTCACCCTGGAAGGTGGCGCTGCTGCCCTGAACGGTCACACCGTTGGCATAGCGCAATTCGGGTATGACGGTCACCACGGCCTTCTTCTTCATATACTTCTCTGGGAAGTGGCCATTGATGGTTGCGGGTACTGTACCAGCCTGAGTCTCAAGCGGATTAGGGTTCACGGTGAAGTTGTCGGCTGAAAGGGCTCCCAGTTTAGAGCAGGAAGCAAAGAGCATCATGGATGCTGCCGACAGGAGAAAAATACTTTTCTTGTTCATGTTGGGTTTTATGTTTGTTTTGAATTTTATCATCTGTGGTTCATAGTAGGGTCTCACCTTTTCACCTTAATATATAGTGCCGCGAGCGGGACTCGAACCCGCACGACCGTTTCGGGTCAAGGGATTTTAAGTCCCTCGTGTCTACCAATTCCACCATTGCGGCCCACCTTTCGGTTTTGCGTCTGACAAAGATTGTGCAAACCGAACGCAGAGAGCTCGCTCTTTGCTGAGGTGCAGCCAATCTTCGCAGCCGTGATCGTTTTCACGGCTGCAAAGGTACGCCTATTTCCCCAAACCACCAAACAATTTATCAATTATTTAGAAATAGTATGTTAATAATTTGCAAGAATGAAAGAAAGTTTGTACTTTTGTATCACTAAAAGCAAAATACATTATGGATAATAACAAATACCCCCATCTCACAAGCCCTATCCAGTTGGGTAAGGTGACGTTTCGTAATAGAATCTTCTCTGCCCCAATGGGTGCAACGGACATTACTGCCGATTGCTGTCCTGGACCCCGTACGCAAGGCTTCTATGAACTTCGCGCCAAGGGCGGTGCGGCTGCTGTTACCGTCAGCGAACTCGTGGTTCATCCTGAAACAGACGGCAGCCATATGCTCCACCTCGACCTTGAGACGGTAGGCTGTCTTGCAGCCCATACCTTCGTGGCTGATGCCATCCGTCGGCACGGGGCTGTGCCAAGTATCGAACTTTCGCACTCTGGCCAGTATGCCGGAACGTATATGTCTGACAAGAACAAGAAGGCAAGCCTGAATCAATGGGGACCCAGCGACGGCACTCGTCCTGACGGCCGTCCTGTGAAAGCACTATCCAAGGAACAGATTGCCGACATTGTGAAGGCATACGGCGAAAAGGCTGCTCTCTGTAAGCGTGCCGGCTATGAGATGATTATGGTTCACGCAGGTCACGGCTGGTTACTGCATCAGTTCCTTTCGCCCTATCTGAATCATCGTACCGACGAGTACGGAGGCTCGCTTGACAACCGTATCCGCATCGTCCGTGAGGTGCTTGCCTCAGTACGCAATGCCGTAGGGCCCGGTTTCCCCGTTGAGGTTCGTCTCAGCGGCAGCGAACTGTTCGATGGCGGCTATGGCATCGAGGACGGCATCAAGATTGCTCAGGCTGTCGAAGAGTATGTGGATCTGATCCACGTTTCAGCAGGTTCCTATCAGTTCGGATTCTTCAACACCACGCCGCCGATGTTCGACGAACACGGCGTGAATGTATGGCTGGCTGCAGAGATTAAGAAACACGTGAAGAAGCCTGTGGCTACGATTGGTGCGCTGAGCAATCCTGAGCAGATGGAGCGTATCATCGCCGAGGGGAAGGCCGATGTGGTGTATATGGCCCGTCAGCTGCTGGCCGATCCGTTCCATCCGCAGAAGGTAATGGCTGGACAGGAAGACCGCATCGTGAAGTGCCTGCGTTGCTACACTTGTATGGCTGAGCGTCCTGTTACCTTCACCCGTCGTTGTGCCGTCAATCCGCTGATTGGTCGTGAGATAGAGGGTATGGAGGTGATGCCTGCACGTCAGAGCAAGAAGGTGATGGTGGTGGGTGCCGGCGTTGCCGGACTCAAGGCTGCCATTACGGCTGCACAGCGCGGCCATCAGGTGATTCTCTGCGAGAAGACGGACAAGGTAGGTGGTATCCTGAAGTCGGAACAGGCGCTCCCGTTCAAGTATGAGATGTATGAGCTGGGGGTTGTACTGGAGCGTCAGGCCAAGGATGAGGGTGTGGAGATTCGTCTGAACACCACCGTTACGCCTGAGTATGTGACCCAGGAGGGCGTCGATGCGCTGATCCTGGCTGTGGGTTCCACGCCGCTCGTTCCGCCCATCCCAGGCATCGATGCTGACAACGTGATCATAGTCAACGAGTATTATCTCAATAAGGATAAGGTCGCCGATAGCGTGGTTGTGCTTGGTGGTGGTCTTGCTGGTTGCGAGTGTGCCATACATCTGGGTATGGAAGGCAAGAAGGTGGAGTTGGTTGAAATGCGCGACACCTTGGCTGCCGACTGCAACATCCGCCAGCGTCCGATTCTGATGCGCAAGGTGGCAGAGTTCTCAACGGCCCATACTGAATATATAGGTCAGAAGATTACTGCCGATGGTGTCATCTGCAAGGATAAGGACGGCAACGAGGTGCTTGTTCCTGGCAAGACGGTCATCTGCGCCCTTGGTCAGCGTCCCAACCGTGCCGATGTCGATGCCCTCCGCCGTTGTGCCCCGTTCGTCCGTGAGGTAGGCGACTGCGTCCGTCCCGCCAACATCACCAAGGCCATCTACGAAGCCTACCACGCCGCCTTGGATATTTAACAACAACAATTAAAAAAACAACGAAATCCTTGGGTGTAATGAGAAAAAGTACTATCTTTGCATCGTGAAATGTTCGTCACGTAATTCTCGTCACGAGAAGTTCGTGATAGAAGACGTATTATTTTAATAGATACAAGATGGCAAGAAGAAAAAAGAAAGTGCTTGAAAACCCCTTTGTATATCAGGGTTATGAGAATCCCGATTACTTCTGTGACCGCACGGAAGAGACAGAGAATATCCTTTCTGCTCTTCGAAATGGACGTAATATAACGTTGATTTCTCCTCGAAAAATCGGCAAAACAGGACTAATAAATCATGCTTTTTACTGTATTAAAGAGCAGGAATTCGATGTAATATGTATCTATATCGACATCTTCTCTACTAATACTCTTCAGGATTTTGTAGAAATGATCAGTAAGGCGGTCATTGAGGATGCTCTCAGTCGAGAGAAATCTTTCATGACAAAGGTACTTGATTTCTTCAAAGGTCTGCGTCCCACTATTACGCCAGACCTGCTGACAGGCATGCCAACGGTATCCGTCAACGTGGTTCCTGTACAGGCAGAATATACGTTGAAGAGTATCTTCACCCATCTTGAAAGTTTGAACAAAAGGGTCTATCTGGCTATTGACGAGTTTCAGCAGATAACGGAATACCCGGAGAAGGGCACAGAGGCCCTATTGCGTTCATACATTCAGTTCGTGCATAACGTCAGGTTCATCTTCTCTGGCAGCAAGAAGCATCTGATGGAGGAGATGTTTTGCTCGCCCCAAAGGCCCTTTTATCAGAGCACACAACTTATGGAGTTGAATCCCTTGCATGAGGAAATCTACTTTGATTTTGCCAGCAGATTCTTTGAGGCCAAGAAGGGTAGCTTCACGCGAGAACTGTTCCACAGCCTTTATCAACGGTTTGACGGCTATACCTGGTACATTCAGGCTGTGATGCACCGCCTTTATGAACAAGAGAAGCACGTAAGCACAGAGTCACAGTTGTCAGATGCCATCTTGTTCCAAATCAACACAATGTCATCCTACTATCAGACCTTGACCACATTTCTTACCGACAATCAGTTCAGCCTTCTCAAAGCCATCGCTTTGGAAAGAATTGTCTCTCAGCCACAGAGCATGGATTTTATTCAGCGTTATTCGCTTCCAAATGCCAGTAGTGTCAAGTCTGCCCTTGAAGTGTTGACAAACAAAGATCTAGTGTATCATACCTCTGAAGGCTATATTATATACGATAGGTTCATGGGGCTTTGGCTCTGCCGGATATGAAGTGATTTGCACTAAAATGGTTACGGTCACACGTGTGACCATGTGACCTTTTGGTCTGAAACAGGACAAATATGTCAATAAAATTCATAAAAGGACAAATTCTTCCGATGCTTTTGTATCTTTCTGATATTCAAATAGATACAAAGCCCTGATTTTAGTCTAAGGAAAACCGGACTTTCCTTAGGGGAAAATCCGACTTTCCCCTAACTAAAGTCCCATTTTACCCTGACTAAAATCCGTTTTTTCTCCCAGCTTTCTCTACATGTAAAGTAATTTCAATTCCACTTCCAAGAAATTGGTCACATGGTCACACGCGTGACCGTGACCATATTCATAAACTTAATGTGAGAAAATGGGAAAATGGGATAATGGGATTCGGGTAGGTATTAGTGCTGTCCACCGGTGCAAGCGTACTGGCGGCGTAATGTCAGGAGCAAAGGCATTACCCCGACGGAACAGCAGATAACAACTGGCCAGCATGGCCATAGCTGTCACTACTGCATAAAGCATAATATAGAGCGTATCTTCCCGAATCTGATTATACATGATTGACTTTTTACTCGTAGAACGTCTGCCTTTGTATCCACAATTTGAAGATAGAATCGTCGAACGTAATGGTTTGATCATCTATGTCTATGAGGTCCTTCTTAAGAAGAGACTTCTTAACAGCCTGGATATTGGCAGAAGATTCTAATCTATATCTACTAATGACCTCCTTCCTACTAAAACCACTACTGACTCCATTTGCGAGTGCCTTCAGAAAGTTCAACTGGAACTCTGTCAGTTGTTCAACTTCGCGCTGGAAGAAGATCTTGTTCTGCTCCAAAAGGTCATCAATGGCAGCATCGATATCTTTGTTTTTAACCACTCCGTCTGCCTTGTACCAGACAAGCCAGGCTAAATGCTGTACGTATGAAGACAGATTTTCTGTCAACTCACAGATACGGGCCGCCTGTTGTTCAGTAATGGTCTTGCCTGTTTCTCTGAACTTGTTACAAATAAAAGGCACCCACTCCTCTGTTGGTATCTTCTTCAGAAAGATCATATCACCAAACTTATAGAAAGGCTTGCTCTTTTCGTTGAAAATATTCTCCATGAGATGTTTCTTGCTGCCAAACATACAATAGGTCACCTCTTGCTGATGCTGCCATACAGAGCGCAGTTTCTTCTGGAAAGTCAGCGAGTCGGCAAAATCAGCAATCTGCTGGAATTCATCAAGGCAGACAACGATTCTTACCCCTTTCTTTAGGGCTATCTTCTGCGGAAGTTGCAGTATTTCTTTCTCCGTATCATCCTTTGGACTCCACTCAAAGGAAATAGAGAAATCGTTCATCGGATCTGTGCCGAAAGAGAACTTTGGTGAAATATTAGAAAGGAAGGTCTTGGCTGTCTCTACCCATTCGTCGATCTTTGACGAAGTCTGTTTGACAACTTCATTAGCAAACGTCTTGTAGAAATCAAATTCTGTCTTGCACTGGAAGATGTCGATAAACACAAACTTGATATCAGGACGATCAGCCTCACGGATTACCTTTTTAACCAGCGAGGTCTTTCCCCAGCGACGTGGAGAGATAAGGATTGTATGGATGCTATGGGTAAGATTGGCTGTCAGGCGCTTTGCGTCTTCTTCTCTGTCTGTAAAATATGTACCCTCAGCAGCTCGCCCAAAGATAAAAGGATTCTCGATGTTCATACTCTTCTGCATTTGATTGACAGTGCAAAGATATGAAACTTTTCTCTTAGTAACAAACTTCTTACTAAGAATTTAATTACTTTTATGATTTCTTCAGTTCCAGGCGCGGATGAGCAGGCTACTTTATTATCCGTTTCTTGCCGTTCTGGATATAGATGCCTGGACGCAGGGCGGCGCCATCGGGGATGCGATTGCCAGTAAGCGTATAAATGCCTGTTGGCTCTTTGGATTCTGCTTTGACTTTGTGGATGGCATCAAGGGTATAACCGTCAATCGTCATCACGTCCGCATCTTTGGGGGAAACTTTCAGATAGGCCTTGTTAGCCATCAGAAAAAGATCTTTGTATAAACGGTCAGTAGAAGGATTGGCGATAAAGGCCAGTTCACCCTTGTCATTCAGACCGGGAATACGCATGGTTATGAAATCGAAGAGTGTGGTGTTACGATGTCTTGCCACACTAAGAGAACAGTAAACTCCTCCCAGCCAATTAGGAAGATCAAATGCATAGCCTCCTATGACTGGCTCGATCTTATTCTCCTCTGGCTTGGCAGAATTACACCTGATGATGACTGGCGTACCTGCAGGAACAATATCGTCCTCTATCTGTTTCATAGTAAATCCAGTACCTCCAGCGTTACTTACATAGTAAGCAGCCATACCTTCAGATACCATTCTGAAATTGAATCCGGCATAGATGGTTCCATAATAAGTCCCGTCTGCCGTCCTGACATCAGGCCTGATGCCGACATATTCCTTCGAGTTGTCAATGGGGAGGAAAACCCACGTCTGGGTATCGTCCAGACGGTTCATCAGCCAGCTGTCCTTGTTGTTGAATTCCCCGTCGGAGAGTATTTTCGTAATGCCTTTCGCAGTTCCGGATATCTTATAGCCGCCACCGTAAGGGTAGATATCAACACCTAATCTTTCTGAAGTCATTGCATACAGGCTGGAACCTTGTCCGCAGAGGTCATATTGGCCGTTATCAAGGCGCTTCACGAAGATAACACAAGACGGGCTGACGGCTACAGTATCATAGCTGAGATAGGTCCTGATGCCACCCATATTGACATCTCCCGACGACACCTTGTAATTGCCGGGATCTGTGTCGTTGATACTGAGATAGCGACCTGTGGCGGCATTCTTGATATGATAGAAGCCGTCTGCCAACTGCGCCGAAGTGCTTATGGCGCATACTACTGTAAATAAAAAACATGATATTCTTTTATTCATAAACAGACATTTTTATGCTATTACTATTACCTATTAATATTAATCCTGATACCGATGGGAACAGAGAAGGTGGCAGGATGGGCTGTGCGATAGGTGTCGATACCGTCGCCAGGCTTGAAGAAATACTGTAGACTGGGCTCGGCATAGAGACCGATAACGGGTGTCAGGCGGTATTCCAATCCTATGCCTAAGCCTACAGACCACTGTACAGAAGGATCTAATTGGAGTTTCCCCGTTTCAAACTGTCGGTCATTGATGATGTCACTTTGACGGCATGTCGATCCGAGAGGAATCTCAAACATCGTCTGGGCTGTGCCATAGACCCGCAAGTGGCTGGTATTGACGGGATACCACATGACTCGCAGCGGAATGCCCAGATAGTGGATGCGCTGTTCAGTCTGTGTCCAGGAATAGGTGTTGCCAGCCTGCGTCTCAGAGTACAGCTGCGTGTACTGCAGGCCTGTGCCGATGGCGAACTGACGTCCCAGCATCTTGTTCACAGACAAGCCGACGGTGATGGGCAGGCGGTGATGGGTAATGGTATCCAGCTCAGGATCGTTCATATCCCTTTCGCCATAAGGCAGATTGAAGTCCTGACGGCTGCTAAAGCCGTTATAGGCCAGCTGAACCATCCAGTCATCATCGTGCTTAGTGGCCTTGACGGGCATCTCAGGCATATCGAGACCTGTCTTCCGAAGCTTCCTTTCTGGCTGTGGCGAAGGCTCAGACTGAGGTTCTTCACGTACCGGAGTGGTGCTTTCCTCCCTTGTCTCTTCCACGATGGTGGCAGCTGACTCAGAGTTTAGACTGGGTAAACTGTCAGTTTGGACTGGGTAAACTACCAGTTTAGACTGGGTAAACTGCCAGTCCGGACTGGGTAAACTGATACTTTCCTCAGGAGTTTCTGCCTCTGAGGACTGTGGTTTCTGTCTGGAAGGTTGCTGTGTCTGGGCATTTTCATGCCTGTCAGGCTGTGTGAGCAGATGCCAAAGGCCGATAGGCAGGCAGACGGCCAGCAGACTGAGCATCAGGAGAACGAGCATGCGTTGCAGTTTCTTTTTCCTTGCTTTGTTCGGCAGCTGGTCAATCATCAGCAGCAGCTCTTCGCGATTCATGGTAGGCCGCATCGTGTCAGGTATAAATGACGGTTCGCTTATCTCCTCAAGGGGAACCATCGTCTGGAGTTTTTGCTGATTGAGATATGTCAGCACCAGGTTGTGCGTCACCTTCTGCATCCAGGCTTCAGCCCGCGAAGTGTCTTTCAGGGAGTCTATTTTGTTGAAGATGATAAGGAAAGCGTCGTGCATCAGATCGTCGAGCGTACTCTCGTTGGTGACGTAGTGGCGGCATTGGTTCCTCAACCGGTCATACATCGTGGTATAGAGCAGTCCGAAGGCCTCGCGGTCTCCACGCTGACATTGCTCTACAATCTGCTGCACGCTCTGCTTTCCCATCTCCTGTTGCTTATCTGATTATAAACTTTTTCCCACCGATGATATACATGCCTGATTTCAAGCCCTCCAATCGGCAGTCTGTGGATTCCACCGTTGCCACACGCCGTCCGCTGAGAGAATAGACTGGCAGACGTCCGCCCTCGTTGGCTTGTGGCTTATCGCTGCGGAGAGCCTTGATGTCTGCAACTTCAGCGCCTTCTTCACTATCTGAATCAGCTGGGTCTAACTGCTGGAAATAGTGTCTCAGATGATCACCCACTATAAACGTTTCGCCCTCAAACTCTATCGGTTCTTGTTGCACAACGACTGGCGTAAAGGGTTTGACTTTGGTTCCATCCTCACATAGGAAGAAGCCGTTTCTGTCATTACTCCACATGTAAGCACCCTCTGGGGCAACAGTCTCAACGGTACTTCCGATGTAGGCAAAGTTGTCACATTTGCCTATCATTTGAGTGTTTGTGGAGGGTATCGTGACGTCTTCCGCATAAAAGGTTAAAGACGTTGGAACGATATCGGTAATCAGATACGGCGTAAAGGCCGACAGCTTCTCATCATCACGTCTGTAACTGAATACCAAGTATGTATATGCCTGCACAAGACGACTCGTTTTGAAGTAGTTACCGTAGAAGTCTGTTGCCTCTAACTCGGTGTTTACTGAGTTAGACCAGGCTCTCTGGACATCGAAAGGGAAGTAGATGAAACCAGAATAGGTCCAGCTCCAATAGGGTTCGGCAGGTCCTATGGATTCACTATAAGGGGTATAGTAGAATATCGCTCTCCTTGCCTTGAATGGCATTGGGCAGTAATAATCGTAGTCGGCATTAATGAATAAGGTCTCGGCCTCGTCGCCTCTGATGATATTCGTCCCAGGGATAAATCCCTGCGGCACGTTGTCGAGGAATTCCAGATAGTAGAGGCAGTTAGGATTGGCCTCAGACATATCGACGGAATAGATGGCGTTGGTGTGGTGCTGTCCACGCAGGTCGACAGCCAAAGCCTCTGAGGGGATCTTTATTGAGTCATTCGACAGAGGCAGGGGTTTTGCTGTCCCGTCTGCCGTCCAATAGGTGTTGGTACATTGCCTGACGGTAAATGAGACATTTGCCACAGCTTTCTCCAAGATGCCGATCTCGACATTGTATTCTTTGCCTTCTTCCGGCTTTTCTGCAAGATAGAAGTCAAAGGTTCTGGTAATCGTCTCACCAGGCTGAATGATACTATTATCTATAGACACCCTCCCGGATGATTCGCTTAAAAGGGCAGGCTGAAGGTCAGACTGCAAATAGACCGGTGCCTTAAAGTACGGATTGTTTCTGGGGATGATGGTGTATTCCCCCTCATTGGTGATGCTAATGGTCCCTGTAATCCGAGGCAGATTAGTATCGCAATAAAGGACATAGCCTTCGCTGGTCTGTTCAAGCATATCTAACTTGATGTTTCCAGACACTTGCGGTTCCTGGTATTCTACGATGTCCATCTCATAGCTGAACAATAGCTGCTTGGGCTCAACATTAGCACAGGATATTTTATACTTTCCTTCCCTTGGGGCACAGATGTATATTTCTATCGTAGCCGTACTATCTGAAGGCACTTGTATTTCTGTGAATTCTCTCATTCCAGATAAAGGAGTTCCTGAGATTTTAACAGAAGCTTCTTGTTCTTCATCTACCGCAATCCATACCCCATAGTAATCCTTGTCGCTTGTGTTCTTGACCTCCACACAGAGCCGTTGCGTCAGTTTTGCTATGCAGCCTCCTTCTACCCACATATTACCAAACTCCAATACGCTGGGGTCGCTGGTCACGTTGGCTGCTGTCATCGGCAGGATGCCGAACAGCAGACTCATCATCCATAAACTCAATCTCTGTTTCATATTCAATCGTTTTTGTTGGTTACACCTATTTTATATATTATCTGATCACTTTCCTTGTCTTGCCACCTTGCCTTAGGATATAGACGGCATGCTTCGACGTATCCTGGCAACGGACTCCTGAGAGAGTCCATATCTCTTCTGGTCCATTGCTTTCTGTCTGAACTTCCCTGATGCCGAGTGTGCCTAAGTTGGCTTTGGCAAACGTCCATTGCCTGCCAAGCTGTTCAGGCCAGGAGGCATACTGCGGCGTCTCGTTGACACGATCGTGGCTCCTGGCGTATTCAAAAGCCTCAGCCATTGACACCTCACCGTTATGATCTGTATCGGCATCGACGGGATGCCCTTTCTCATTGGCTCCATTGATGGCACAGATCCAATGATACACGAACTCATCGTATTCATGGTTTGGACTTGCCCATGACTGTTCGTTACCACAACAGGATGTCGACATTATCCGTCCCTCTTTGGCTAATTCTTCCATAAAACCACCAGAGTAGCATTGTCCCATCAGAATGTTCATTGATGCGACATTGAAAAGCCTCAGCAGCATTGCCAATGCATAGTCCTCCATCTTCTCGTCATTCCATAACCAGATGAACGAGTCCGACAGGTGATCGTCCGAACCACCATGATCTACGAAGAACAAGAACAGATGGTCGTTCGTAGTCAACTTCTTGGATAAATCATAAAGCACGCTGACTAATATCTCACGTTTGGCGGAGTAGTTCACATCTGGCTGTCCGTCGCCATCGAGGTCTGTAGGCGACGAGCGGAATCCCCATCCGTCTGCACGGATCATATCATCCGCCGTATCCCCACCATCGCTCATCAGCACGGTAATGTTGCGTTGGGGAATATGGTATGTATGTCGTAGAGTCCGATAGAGAAAGGAGCAGTCGTTCCAATAGCGCTCATGGTTCGTCAGCTTGTTACGTCCGCCGTTGACGATGACAGCATAGAGACGAGCAGCCTCCACACTCTGAGCCCTGACTGTCGACAGCCAAGGTAGCCATGATGCGATGACAATAACTAATGCCAGGCCTCTCAATCGTGAATGATGATATTGCAAATGTATCACTTTTCGAACTAGTCTTTAATAATATAGATAGGAAATAGTTCAAAACACTACCTCCTATTAACGTTATTTAAGAAAATAGTTCAAAAAGATGCCTTAGCTCAGTTCCAGGCGCGGATGAGCTGGCCGTCAAAGGCGGCCTGGTAGCGGTAAAGCTGACGGCCTCCGTCGCCGCTGACAACGGTGCCGTTGTTAATATCGTAGGTACGGTCGCACTTGTCACAATGGAGCAGGGTGCCGTTCTTCTGCCAGGACAGGGGATAACGGGTGCCGCCATACTGTTCAAGACAGTTGGCGCACTGGCCCTCATAGGCGATGAGCACATTGTCGTAGCTGCTGGTGCCGATGATGATACAGTTGTTGGCACCCAACTCACAGCGCTGCTTGTTCTCAAGTTCGGTGGTGAGCGGAACATCCTCTGTGGCACCATCGTAGTTGCGGGTGGTCTTGATATGACGGATGCCCTTCTCCAGACCAGCCTCCACCTTACAGAAATGGCCGGGATTGCCGATGATGCCCGTCAGCTGACAAGGTATCGGATGGAGCTGCGTATCGAAGATGAAATAGCAGCGATACTCATGATAGACGGAGTCCTCAGCGTTACAAGCAGATAAAGACAGAATAACGATTAAAGACATAGTAACATAATAACAAATAAATTTGACACCCCTTGCTTTCATTTCCTTTCTGCTTTTGATTGATTAATATGTTCTCGCGTCCCTTCGGTAGCAAACGCTTACGCGAGTCCTATTATGTTAATATGTTACTATGTCTTTAATTGTTATTCTGTCTTCAAAAGAAATTACTTTGTCTCTCCAAGCAGTTCGGCTTCAGCCTTGGTCATGCGCTCGAAGTGGAAGCCGTCGAGCGTCTGCTGCATGAGGGCCTGAATCTGGTCGTTGCAGAGATTTCCGATAGAACCTTCGTGAGTGTGATGGATGTCGTGAGAGGCTTTGAACGTGCCAGCCTCGATGTCAAGCCCCACCTTCTTATAGGCATCGCGGAAGGGCATCCCGTTGGCTGCCAGACGATTGACCTCTTCGACAGAGAACATCGGGTCGTACATCGGATTGTCGAGGATGTGCTCATTGACCTCTATCTTATTAATAATGTAGGCCGCCATCTGCAGACAGTCCTTCAGGTCGCGGAAGTAGCCAACGGGGAGGTTGTTCATGATGAGCGTCACCTGCTGAGGCAGCGACTGGAGCTTGTTGCACTTGGCGCGAATGAGCTCAAACACATCGGGATTCTTCTTGTGAGGCATGATGCTGGAACCTGTCGTACATTCCTTCGGCAGTTTCACGAACGAGAAGTTCTGCGAATTGAACAGGCAGGCGTCGAAGGCCATCTTGGCGATGGTGCCAGCGATGGTGGCGATGGCGAAACCAACATTACGCTCCATCTTGCCACGGCCCATCTGGGCATAGACCACGTTGTAGTCCATCGAGTCGAAGCCCAGCAGTTCGGTGGTCATCGTGCGATTGAGTGGGAACGATGAGCCGTAGCCAGCCGCAGAGCCAAGCGGATTGCGGTTGGTCATCTTATAGGCGGCCTGCAGGAAGAGCATATCATCAGTTAGACTCTCGGCATAGGCCCCAAACCACAGTCCGAAGCTCGACGGCATAGCTATCTGCAGATGGGTATAGCCAGGCATCAGCACATCTTTATACTGATTGCTCTTCTGGATGAGTTCGTCGAAGAGTATCTTCACCTCGTCGGCGATATCCTTGAGTTCGTGGCGGGTAAAGAGCTTGAGGTCTACGAGCACCTGATCGTTGCGCGAACGGCCGGAATGAATCTTCTTGCCCATATCCCCGAGTTTGCGGGTGAGCAGCATCTCCACCTGAGAGTGGACATCCTCCACATCGTCCTCAATCACGAACTCGCCACGCTCTGCCAGCTGGTAGATGTTCTTCAACTCTGCCAACAACTGTGTCAGTTCGTCGCGCTCCAGTAGGCCGATACTCTCAAGCATCGTGATATGCGCCATCGAGCCCAACACGTCGTACTTGGCCAGATAAAGGTCCATCTCACGGTCACGACCGACGGTGAAACGCTCTATCTCCTTGTTAATCTCAAAGTTCTTTTCCCAAAGCTTCATATTACTCGTATCTAACTAATGCCAGGGCATCGGCGATCTTCTCGACGGCCTCCTGGAGAGGTTTCTCGACCATACTCTTGATGAACGGATTGAGTTCGGCCTTGACTGTGACTTTCATCTTGGAGTTCTGCTCGTCGACAGGCAGAATCTGAATCCATACGTTGAAGGGTACAGGCGACTGGACGGTTTCAAACTTCACGCACTTGGGCTCCTCACGCTCACAGATGCGCAGCTTCAACTCACCGACGGGCTGCACATTGAGACCAACAGTATCCTCATCGAAGGTGAAATCGCTGACCTTGTCCTCAGGTATACGGTCCTTCACCTTTTCCAGATTGCGCAGGTCGCTGATGTTGTCATAGACAGCCTGCTGAGGGTAAGGTATCTGCTTGACACTACTCTCGAATTTGCTTTCGCTTCCAAATATTCCCATACTTTTTTAGTTTATAGTTTAATGTTTATAGTTTATAGTTTATAGTTGATTTGTTCTATAGTCTCCAATGACACAAGGGCTTGCCAGGTTATCATCTATAAACTATAAACTATCAACTATAAACAAAACTACTGTTTCCACGTTTCCGGGCTCTTGCGCCATTCGGCGAGCACGGCCTTGTCTTCTTCCTTGATATAGCCCGTCTTGGCTGCCTCCTCGATGACGGCCTCGTAGTTGCTCAGCGTGATGAGCTTCACGCCAGCCTCCTCGAAAGCCTGTTCAGCCACGGGGAAACCGTAGGTGAACGATGCCACCATGCCGATGACCTCCACACCGTAGTCGCGCAGGGCCTTGACAGCCTTCAGACTGCTGCCGCCCGTAGAGATCAGGTCCTCCACCACGACCACCTTGGCGCCCTTCTTGATCTCACCTTCCACCTGATTGCCCATGCCGTGATCCTTCGGCTTCGGACGGACATAACTGTAAGGCAGTCCCAGCTGGTCTGCGACGAGCGCACCTTGGGCGATGGCTCCAGTGGCAACGCCCGCAACGGCCTCTGCCTCAGGGAAATTCTCCTGGATGGCGTGACACAGCTCCAGCTTCACAAACGAGCGGAGACTAGGGAACGACAGCGTCTTGCGGTTGTCGGTATAGATGGGTGACTTCCAGCCCGAGGCCCACGTAAACGGGTCGTTCGGCTGCAGCTTGATGGCCTGAATCTCCATCAGCTTCTTGGCAAATTGATTCTTGATTTCCATTATTCTCTATTATGATTTGGCTGCAAAGGTACGAATAAGTGCGCTAACTTCCAAATTAATTAGAGAATTTTAGCGATAAACCCCAAAACGGTCACGGTCACAGCTGTGACCATGTGACCGTTTACTCTCAGATGCAAAAGAATTGTAAACAAAATTCCATGACTTGCTCTTGTTTCGCAGGCGATTCCTATCTGTCTGATTTACAGCCTTTTATGATTGCCTTGATTTTAGACTAAGGAAAGTCGGACTTTGAACTAAGGAAACTCCGAGTTTAGTCTAATTAAACTCCCAGAAAGATGCCTACTTTCTCCGAGAAAACTCTATGCTACCCAAATATGTAAAACAATTTCCAAACCAATGAATTTAAAAGGTCACATGGTCACAGCTGTGACCGTGTGACCGCCCGATGTCTCGCAGGCACTCCAACTAACGCTGCTGGAGGTGCCTGTTAACGCTGTTGGAGATGCCTGTTAATGCTGTTGGAGATGCCTCCCAAGGGTCGTTAAGATGCCTGCTATACCCCCATAACAGGCATCTCTTACTGTCATACTAAGCATCCCTTACTGTGTTAGAAGGCATCAGCAAGATTGTCTCAAAGTGTCAGACACTTTGTGAGGCTTAGGTTTCTTGCAAGAGGGAAAATTTTCCTCCTTGTACACGATCGGTGGGCAAAGGCCTCAAGGAGATCAGAGTGGTCATAGATCTTTTCCTAAAAAATGGCCTGTCTCCGAGATCCTGTGACAATTGGGACAAAAGACAATGCATTTTTTCTCCCCAAAGGAAGAGAAGAGAGAGTTTGATAATATGATTATAATTCTATAATTTATAAATCATTTGCTTCTGTTCCTTAACATACAACTCCAATCTTGTGCGCAAAAATGGCTGTCCAATTGTCCCAATTGTCACGCCACACCTCTCAAAGAGTCAGGCACCTCGTGAGCATAGGGCTGAGAAACAAGATTCAGCGGACGCTTCAACGAATATTTCATTTCCATGAGCACAAGACTCCTGTCCCCTGTGCGATAGGATTCTTGTGGACAGGATTCTATCGAGTGATGCCGAAGGGTGGTTCACCAGAAGGCAGCGGACAAGAGTTGGTGCTGGTACCGTGTAATTAGAGGGGAAGATATTAGAGGGGCAGATCATAGATCTTTTCCTATAAATCAATGACCTGCCCCTGAGATTTTTATTTTCTATTGTTAGGTGTTCTTTTCGCGAAATTCGTCTATATTCTTGATAGCCTTGTTCAGCGAGCGCATCTCACGGTAAAAGACATAGGATAATACGGCTAATGTGATGCCAATCACTACGAAATCAACAAGCAATCTGTCACTTGAGGGGAAAGGGATGTCTGTGCCGTGATAAACGTCAAACAGAAGCCATACTACCCAGAGAAATATGAAAGGAAGTATGCCGTATGTGTAAAGCTTCTCCCTGCGCTTGAAGGTTATCAGCCTCTGCTGGGTACTGAGCACGTCGTCGACTGCCAGATGCTTATCGCGGATGGTGCTGACATTCCAAAAGTTGAAAACGGCCTCACCAACAATCACAAGTCCTATGACAATAATCGGTAGCCATGAAACGCCGACGATGCTTCTCAGGGCGTAAACTAAAAAGGGTAATATCACCAGTTCGCCTACGCTACACCAAATACTCATCTGTTTGATCCAAGACACGTGGCCTTTCATCGCCTCTCTCAACAGACGACGACTGACAATCTCCTGCTGTTCCACACGGTTCTTAAACTCAGCGACCTGACTGCGAAGTTCTTCCAATTCCTGTAAATTGTCATTCTGATTTTCCATAATACCTGTTATTTATTTGTTTGACATGTTTTTTAATTCCTCCTTGATACGGTAGAGACGAACTGAAACGTTCTTCACAGTAATGCCCATGATGGCAGCAATCTCTTCGTAGCTGATGTTCTCCAGCCATAGCAGAATAATGGCACGATCGAATTGACCAAGTTTGGCTATACGCCTTCGAAGCATATCCATCTGCCGGGAGTTCTGGATACTTTCCGTCTCTTCGTAGGGATTGATGTCCATCGTTAGGGGAACCGTCTTATGACGTCTTTTCTTGTGATCGAGTGAGATACACACATTCAGACTGACGCGATAGATCCAGGAGCGCACATTGCTTCGCCCTTCAAATGTCGGCATACTCTTCCACAGGTTGATAAGAACTTCCTGGAATAAGTCGGCAACCTCATCTTGGTCTTGGGAGAACATGTAGCAGACGGTGTAAATCGTACTGCGATTAGCCCTTACCATTTCTTCAAATTCACGTTCTAAATCATTCATTTTTACTTGTTTAATAAATCATCCTTTGATAATAAGTCACAAGATAGAGGAAAAAAACTACAGAAAATCAAATAAATTTTTGCAAAAGTACCGATTTGATTTGAAACTCAAAAGAAAACGTAAGGAAATCTTGTGGAATCCTGAAATTAGAAAGGACAGGTCATAGATCTTTTCCTAAAAAATGGTCTGTCTCCGAGATTCTGTGACAATTGGGACAAAAGACAATGCATTTTTTTCTCCCCCAAAATGGCTGTCCAATTGTCCCAATTGTCACACCACACCTCTCAAAGAGTCAGGCACCCCGTGAGCTTAGGGCTGAGAAACAAGATTCAGCGGAAGCTTCAACGTATTTCTTTTCTTTGTCTTTGTTATGTCACCATAGGCAGTTCGTTTTTAGGGTTTGACATTATTTATTCAAGTTCAATATCGAACATACTGAGAATCACTTTGTTCATAATCTTGTCAAAGTATTGGCTTACTCAACCAATCATTCTGAATTTCAATAGTAAACTCAGGATTAAGATTCTTAGAAGAGATGAGTACGGCATAAAACATACCATCCTCAGCGTTTGGTGGTTTCAGAAAAATTGTCTACCTTTGCACAAAAATATGAGAAGCGATGAATAAAGAAGAGAAATATCGTCTGCTGACAGAGCAGATACGGAGCCTGATTGAGGGCGAGAGGGATGTGGTGGCTGTGATGGCCAATGTGGCGGCTGCCATCCATGAGACGATGGGATTCTTCTGGACAGGGTTCTATCGAGTGATGCCGAAGGGTGGTTCGCATGAAGGCAGCGGACAAGAGTTGGTGCTGGGACCGTTCCAGGGGCCAGTGGCCTGTATGCATATCGCCTTTGGACGAGGCGTCTGTGGTACTGCCTTGCAACGGAAGGAGACGATCGTCGTACCAGATGTCGAGCAGTTCCCAGGGCATATCGCTTGTAGCAGTCTTTCGCGTTCGGAGATCGTCGTTCCCCTGTTCTCGAAGGAGGGTGAGGTGACGGCTGTGCTTGATATCGACAGCAAGGAACTGGCGACATTCGATGAGACAGACCGTCGCCATTTAGAGACCATCTGTCGCTTGTTCGAGTCTTTATAAGGCTGTTAACTCTTTGCGAAGCCGAGTGAAATGATGCTCACTTTGACATGGCCGCCCTTGCACAGTTCTTTGGCACAGGCAATGACGGTGGCACCTGTGGTGACCACATCATCGATAATGAGCAGATGCTTGCCCTGAATGACTGAGACGTCTTTCACCTCGAAGACACCCTCCACATTCTCGTTGCGTTCCCAGCGGCCTTTACTGGTCTGGCTCCCCTCAAAGGCATTGCGCCTGGCCACCTTATTATATATAGGCAGGCTGGTGATCTCGCTGACACCTCGGGCAATCTCCATACTTTGGTTGTAGCCTCGCTGCCGCTGGCGCTTCCTGGCCAATGGTATAGGCACGATTCCGTCGATTCCATCGAAGAATCCGGAGGTTTGCAGTTCCCTTGCCATCAGTCTGCCCATCACCTCGCCAATCTCAGGATGATTCTTGTATTTCAGTTCATAGAGGATGTTGGCGGTTTCGGAGTGAGCCTCATAATAGAAAAGGGCTGTAGCGCGCTCAATAGGGATCTGATGCCAGAACAACTTGGCCATCTCGTTCTCGTAAGGATCCTTTTGGAAGCCTGTGCGAGGCAGGTGCAGGTTACACTTGGAGCAGATAATCTCCTCACTGACGGTCAGCCGTTGGCCACACACCACGCAAAGGCGAGGAGAGATAAGGTCGAGCAGGCGATGCCAGAAACTAATCGGTTTCATCGTCATCTATATCCTCTATGTCGATGTCGTCCACATTCAGGCATTGGCGGATGATGTCGAAGCCAAAGCCACGTCCCAAAGCGAAACGCACGAGTTTCTGATTCAGTTCGTAGTCGTTCTCTGCCTTGATGCTCTTCCGTTTCTGCTTCAGCAGCGGACGGAGGATGTCAAGATACTCTATTTCGTCGATTTCATCGAGAACCCGCTGCTGGACATCCGCATCGATATGCTTCTGCCACAGGGCCTGTTGCACCTTCCGACGCCCCCATTTGTTGTAGCGGATCTTGCCTTTGACAAAAGCACGGGCATAACGCTCATCATCGACGTAGCGTTCCTTCACAAGTCGTGCGACGATGCGGTTTTGTACGGTTTCATCGAGTTCCCAGCGTCGCATTTTGTCGCGCATCTCCTGCTGACAATGCTCTGCCTGGGCACAAAGTGCAGCCAGTTGCAGGTAAGCTTCTTGTTCGGTCATGTCTTTTTTCATATCTTAGTGGCTTTAAGGAATCGGGATTTGCCAAACTGATCCTGGCGGATAGAGATATCGTGATACGACATCATTCTCAGCATCTGATTGAGGTCATCGGCGTAGAAGGGATTGATCTCAAAGAAGAGAGAGCCCTGAGGCTTCAGGGCCACGACGGCATATTGGGCGATGGCGCGATAGAAGAGCAGCGGATCATCGTCAGGCACGAAGAGCGCCAGATGAGGCTCGTGCTCCAGCACGTTGCATTCCATCGCCGACTTCTCTTTCTCGCAGATATAAGGGGGATTGCTCACGATGAGATCCCACTTAGGAAGTGAAGAGTGAAGAGTGAAGAGTGAAGAATCAAGAACGTCACGATGCTTGAAAGTGACGTTGGCGCCAAGGGATTTGGCATTGCCGGCAGCGATACGGAGGGCATCGTCGGAGATATCCCAGGCGGTCACCTTGGAGTCTGGCAGTTCCAAAGCCAGCGTGATGGCAATACAGCCGCTGCCTGTTCCGATGTCGAGAATATGAGCATCGGACTGACTCGGACTGACTCGGACTTCATTGTCAGACTGAAGTGAACTCTTCCGGTCTTTAGTGTCAGACTGATGGGGACTCTCTCGGACAGTCCGTGTAAGTCCGTGTTTGTCCGATGCGAGAATCCAGCGGCAGAGTTCTTCAGTCTCTGGTCTTGGAATCAGCACGCCAGGCTCCACATGGAACTGCCGTCCGAAGAAGTCTGCTACACCTATTATATATTGTACCGGCTCGCCTTTTTCCAGTCGTTGCATGATTTTTTCCAGTTCCGTTTGGTCATGTGCGGATAATTCCGTAACTTTGCCGCAGAGAATGTCTGTCCACGACATATCGAAGCGCACGTCGAGCACCCAGCGGACGATGGCTTTCGCCTCGCCAGCATCGTAGATGTGAGTCAGTCTGTGCCAGAGTTCTTCGTATTCCATTGCGCTGCAAAGATACATAAAAAAGATGAATCCACCAAGGTAATCATCTATAAACAATACACATTAAACAATAAATTCTTATCAAAATATGACAGACGACGTAAAATTCATGCGACGGTGCATCCAACTGGCCAAGAACGGACAGCAGAATGCGAAGCCGAACCCGATGGTGGGGGCAGTGATTGTGAGTGCCGACGGCCGAATCATCGGTGAAGGGTATCATGTGCGCTGTGGCGAGGGGCATGCTGAAGTGAATGCCTTTGCATCCGTAAGGTCAGAGGACGAAGTCCTGTTGCCTGGGGCTACGATGTATGTCTCCTTAGAACCCTGTTCCCATTATGGCAAGACGCCCCCTTGTGCCGATCTGATCATTAAGAAAAGAATCAGGCGTGTCGTCGTGGGCTGTATCGATGAGTATGCCGAGGTACAGGGACGAGGCATCAAGAAACTTCAGGATGCAGGCATTGAGGTCGAGGTGGGTGTTCTTGAAGCGGAATGTAAGGACCTCAATCGCCGTTTCTTCACATTTCATCGGGAAAACCGACCGCATATCATCTTAAAATGGGCACAGACGGCTAACGGTTTCATCGACGACCATTTCCAACCAGTACAGATATCCTCCGACTTTACCAAGATGCTCTCCCATAAGCTCCGTGCTGAGGAGGATGCCATTCTGGTGGGACGTGTCACAGACAAGCGAGACCATCCTCAGCTGAATGTCAGAGACTGGTGTGGCCCTGATCCCAAACGCCTCGTCATCGACCATCAGCACCCCCTTAACCTTGACAGTCTCCATGCACATCGCATCCAGTCGCTGATTGTAGAAGGTGGTGCCCAGACGCTAAAATCCTTTATGGAAGAAGGACTTTGGGATGAGCTCCGCGTGGAAACGAATCTATCGATGACGGTTACTGACGGTACTCGTGCTCCCCAGATACCTGCAGAGGCGATGGTTACCGAAAGCCATAAGTACGATGATAACTTACTCGTCGTCTATCGTCGCAGCCAATAAGAACATTATCGCCTACAAAAATAGCCCCCGAAGGTGTGACCTACGGGGGCTATATATATAATAAGGTGTACCTTACTTCACGAGAGCTTCACGAGCGGCAATGATCTTATCCTTTGCCTCTGCGATCTGGGCCTTCAGTTCAGCAACGGTTGTAGCGTTGAGAACATTCAGCGGAGCAAGAGCCTCAGAAACGGGCTGAATCTCGGGGTCATACTGGCCTAAACGATTCAGGGCGTCGAGGATGAGCACTACGCGGAAAGTAGTGTTGGCAGCAGCCTCATCGGTAAAGGTGCTGAGATACTTGTCAGAGTTCTGGTTAGCCAGATAGAGCTGCTCAATGAGAGAGGCAGCGGCAATCTGCCAGAAGTAGTTCAGACGACCGTTCTTCTCCATCTCATCATAAAGCTTCTGTGTGGTCTCAGAAACTGAAGTATTATCCTCATTGTCAAGAACCTTGAACGAAGGATCGTTGATGTCGGCAGCCAGCTTGGTGATGGCCTTGTCGTAGTCCTCGGTAGGCATCTCATAGAGCTTGGCAACTCTCTTGTCTACGTCGAGGGCACTCAGCAGACGATACTTCTCAGAAAGGACGGTAGCTTCCTCAGCAGAAGCGGGATCCAGAAGGTAGTCGGGCTTCACCTGCTTCTCTTCCTTGGTGAGCTGGATGCCACCATTGCCGTCAGCCTGCAGGAAAGGAACCATCTTCAGCTTTCCGATCTCAGATGCGAGACTGTCGACGTGCATCTTAATGCTGGCTTCAATCTGCTCCTGTTCGAAACTCTTCACTACTGAATCAGCAGACTCAGCGTTCTGTGCGGTTTTGTTTCCGCAAGATGCGAAAACGATTGCTGCAAATGTTGCAGCGAGAATTGATAATTTTTTCATTTGCTTTTTAATTGTTTATTAATAAAAGTATTTAAAATATAATCATTTTCTAATGATCTTTCCAGGCCAGTCTGTCAGGAGGAATATCGTCAGGATGATACACATCAGCAACAGTACGCTGATATTGAACCACAGTGTCTTGATGTGCCAGGAACCAATGATCTTCTCACTGCTGTAGAAAGGCGCACGGCCGCATTGGCTACGAGGCGTCAGGTAGATGATGCTCATACGGGGCACGAGATGGCCGTCGATGACATCCAGCATCTGACGCTGGTCGGCTCCGATGACACAGTCCTCCAGTTTGATATTATAGTTGTCACGCTTCAGTTGCAGGATGCTCTCCTTGCCCTGTTCACGTATCATAGCCGCCATCTTATTATCTGCTTTGAGCGTAGCTTCATTGCTCCGCTTGGCCAGGATATTCTCCGCCTCTTTCATATAGTCATAGAGAGAGGTATAAGAGTAGTCTCCCTGATAGGGCTTCATCTGGCAATAAGCAGTAATCTCAGGCAGATTCATGCGGATGGTCTCCATGTGCTTGGGATCGACGGGCTTGCCTTTCTTCTCCTCGTCTTTCTTGGTTTCCAACTGCGACTGAAGTTCATTGAGGACACCCATATTATAGAATTGGTTCTGATACTTCTGCTTGTCGAGTTCAAAGAACGGAGCCTCGTAGGGATTGTCCGTAAACGACGTGACAGCCAGAGCCTCGTAAGACCAGCGTGAGGGGATGATCTCACCAATCAGAGGAACATTACCCGTAGTGCTCTTCGGCGTCAGGTCGGAGAAGCTGACCACCAGTCCACACAACAGAATCTGAGGAATCAGCAACATCGGAATGCTGATATAGATGGCCACAACGGAACTCAGACACTGAGACAGCAACAATCCCATGAGGTTGGAGAGGAAGGCGGTGACGAAGAGGATGAGCCACCACTCTGCGAAGAGTCCGTGCAGTCCCATGATGTAGTTGCCCACTAAGATGAAGAGCAACGTCTGTATCAGTGAGACGCCAGCCATATAGATGATCTTCGACCAGATATAACTGCCGTATGACAGATGCAGGAAGCTCTCGCGCTTCAGCAGGGCACGATCCTTGATGATTTCCTCCGCACTGCCGCTCATGCCAATGAATGTGGCGACGATGACAGCCATGAAGAAATAGCTGACGAGGTTCTTATTGTCCATCACCGAATAGCCTTCAGGTGGTGCATAGCGGGTCAGGAACGAACAGACAAGAGCCAGCAGAGGAGCCTCCAACAGGGTGATGCACAGATACTGGACGTTGGTGATCTTTGTGTGGATGTTGCGTCGCAAGAAGATGGCAAACTGCTTCAGCGGTCCCGGTTTCTTCTGGTCTGAATGGGGTACATCGCTGACATTCGGTTGAGAGAATTCCGGACGGTTGTCCAGATACATCTTATGCCATTGTTCTGGAGTGACCTTTCTTTCCTCTGAAATCTCACCCGTATTGTTAAGTGCTTTCTCGTCGATGATATTGAGGACAACTTCAGGATTCACATTGCCACAAGTAGGACAGGCACTGGTCTCTGCATCGGCATAGGCCGCCGCCTCCTTAAAATATGTAATGGCGTTGATAGGATTGCCGTCATAGACGGGATAGCCACCCTTATCCAACAGCCACAGACGGTCGAAGAGTTTGTAGACGTCGCTGGATGGCTGGTGGATATTCACGATAATCAACTTACCCTTATAGGTCTGCTCTTTCAACAGGTTGATGACCATCTCCGTATCACTCGACGACAGACCAGACGTAGGTTCGTCAAGGAAGAGTACAGCCGGCTCACGGATCAGCTCGAGAGCGATGTTCAGACGCTTACGCTGACCACCGGAGATATATTTGTTGATGGCAGAACCGACTTTGAGATCCTTGATGGCATCGAGTCCTAGATCCTTTAGTGTCTTGATCACGCGAGCGTCGATACCCTTCTCATCCATACCTTCAAAGCAGAGCTTGGCTGTGTACCAGAGGTTCTGGTAGACCGTCAGTTCCTCAATGAGCAGGTCATCTTGAGGCACGAAACCAATCAGATTCTTGGCTTCTGGCTCAGCAATATCGTGACCGTTGATGGTGATGGTACCTTCCTGAGGCCTCATGCTGCCATTGAGCAATGAGAGCAACGTGGTCTTTCCTGTTCCTGAGCCACCCATAATGGCCAGCAACTCTCCACTCTGAAGTGTGAAACTAAGGTTATGGGTACCGTTATTGCTGTTGGGGAATCGGAAATTAATGTCACGTCCGCAGAACTCCACCTGATGAATCTTGTCTTCTTCGAGGCCATTAGCCCCCTGATAGGCACGCAGGATGGTGGAGTAATAGACGGGCTTTCGGTTCTTTCCTTTCAGCACACTGCTCTGTAGCCACACCTGATATGCACCCGACAGCACAGGCACATCGTTGAGCATCACCGTGTCAGGACCTGTGTAGGTGAAAAGCAGCATACCGGAATGAGGATCGAGCAAGGTCTTCAACTGACCCTCAGTATCCTCTAACTGGTGCAGCATCACCTGCTCCGTTTCACGGTTGGCCACAAAGTCGGCGAACATCTTAAACTGCTCTTCCGGTATCTCCAGCGTCTCCACCATGGCCTTGAACAGGTCATCACCATGACCCTCCCGATAGCCACAGAATTCCATCAGTCGGAGCAACAACAAGGATTTCTCTCTTGTTTTAATCTTTCCGTGCAAAGCGGAACAGATAGAACGAACGCTACCCTGCGTGTCAAGGTCCTCGTCGTCCATCAGGTCATAAGTACTCCGGAGGTCGCCATAGAAACCTAAATAGGTGTCGATATTGCGGATACCGAATTGATGGCGCAAAAAGTTCACAAGCATGGTTTTCGCCCATGCTTCATCCACTTGTTCTTTTTTGCCAAACAAGGCAAACAGACTTAGGAAACTGGATAATAGAATATCAGTCATCTTCCCTGTAGTGAGTATAACTTAGGTCAAATTGCAATTTTGCTTGCAAATTTAAATAAAAAATCAGAGTCTGCTCCCTTTATGAGGGTTAAAAAGAATTAAAGCGCACTTTTTATCGTTCAAAGATGCATCATAAGGGCTATAAAAGATACTATTAGCCTCTTTTCCCGCAAAGGTCAATTACCCTGTTCCAATTGATTACGCACAAGTTCATAATATATACCGCGCACCCTCCGATCCACCCGCTCTCGCATCAACAGCAAAAGGCTATAGCCGTTACTTACGGCCAAAATCGGCAGGAACTTCACCCCATTTCTGAGTTTCCCATTTAATAATGGGATTGCGGTAGTTATGGGTCTGAAGCCAATACTCGGCACGGGCAATGATCTGGAAAAGCGGTTCCGTCTGAGGGGTGCGTTCCAGCTTGGTCTTACATTTGCGCTTGGAGACCCACAGGATGGCATTATAGCTATCGGAATAGATAGTCTTGTCGTGAAGGCCCTGTTGCCAGCAAAGGGCGAGGGCATGGACGATGGCCAGAAACTCCCCGATGTTATTGGTGCCATGAACAGGGCCAAAGTGAAACACCTGATAACCTGTCTGCAAATCAATGGCCTGATATTCCATCGGCCCAGGATTACCTGAGCACGCTGCATCCACAGCCCACGCATCGGCACGGACCTCAGGAGGCAGCGGCAATACGGTGTCGTTGCGGTAATCGGGAGGATTCTGGGTAATCATCTGTAAACCGTAAACTGTAAACCGTAAACTAACATCACATGCGTTCTGGTACTTCGATGCCGAGGAGACCCATACCGTTCTTGATAATCTTGGCAACGTTTCTGGCCAGTACGAGGCGTACAGCCTTCTTCTGCTCATCGGGCTCGTTGAGAATGGAGTAGTCGTGATAGAACTGGTTGAACACTTTGGTCAGTTCATAGCAGTAGTTGGCGATGCCTGAGGGCGAGTAGTCTTTGCCAGCCTGCTCGACAGCTGCGCCAAACTCATTCATCTTCTGAATAAGTTCAATCTCTTTAGTGGTGAGAGGTGAGAGGTGAGAGGTGAGAGAAATGTTCAAGCCTTCAGCCTTGCGCAGAATTGAGCGGATACGGGCGTAGGTGTACTGGATGAAGGGGCCGGTATTGCCGTTGAAATCGATACTTTCCTCAGGATTGAAGAGCATATTCTTGCGGGCATCGACTTTCAGGATGAAATATTTCAGGGCTCCCATACCCACGATGCGGGCAATCTCATGACGTTCCTCTTCAGTCATATCGTCGAATTTCCCCAATTCCATCGATGTTTTATAGGCATCCTCCACCATCAGTTGCATCAGATCATCGGCATCCACAACCGTTCCCTCACGGCTCTTCATCTTACCGTTGGGCAGCTCCACCATACCGTAAGAGAAGTGTACGAGTTCCTTACCCCACTTGAAGCCCAGACGGTCGAGCAGGATGGAGAGCACCTGGAAGTGGTAGTTCTGCTCGTTACCTACCACATAGATCATCTTGTCGATGGGATAATCCTGGAAGCGCATTTCGGCCGTACCGATGTCCTGCGTCATATAAACGCTGGTTCCATCGGAGCGGAGCAGCAGTTTCTGATCCAGCCCCTCGTTGGTGAGGTCTGCCCAAACGGAGTTATCCTCATGGCGCTCGAAGAGTCCTTTGGCGAGACCTTCCTCCACCTTGGCCTTGCCTTTGAGGTAGGTCTGCGACTCATAATAGATTTTATCGAACGAGACACCCATCTTCTTATAAGTCTCATCGAAGCCGGCATATACCCACGAGTTCATCTTTTCCCACAGGGCACGCACCTCTGGGTCGTTCTGCTCCCATTTCACCAGCATCTCATGGGCTTCCTTGATGAGCGGAGCCTCTTGTTTGGCTTTCTCCTCATCCATACCCTGAGCCACTAATTCCTTGATTTCATCGCGATAATGCTTGTCAAAGGCCACATAGTAGTCGCCAATCAGATGGTCGCCTTTCTTACCGCTTGACTCGGGTGTCTCGCCATTGCCGTATTTCAGCCAGGCAAGCATCGACTTACAGATGTGGATACCACGATCGTTCACGATATTAGTCTTCACCACCTTGTTACCATTTGCTTCCATGATTTGTGCTAACGACCAGCCTAACAGGTTGTTACGCACATGACCGAGGTGGAGAGGCTTGTTGGTGTTTGGCGATGAATATTCGATCATCACAAGGGGAGAGTCCTCCTTGGCCTGCTTCATACCGAAGTGCTCATCGGCATCTACGGCCTTGAGCAGTTCCAGCCAGGCACCGTCGCCGATGCAGAGGTTCAGGAATCCCTTCACCACATTGAAATTCTCAACGGCCGAACAATTCTTTACCAGATATTCGCCAATCTCCTGGGCTGTCTGCTCAGGTGATTTACGAGCGGCCTTTACAAAGGGAAAAACCACCAACGTGAGGTTACCCTCAAACTCACTTCTTGTCTTCTGTAGCTGCAACATTTTCTCGGATGCTTCCATCCCATAGAGCGCCTTCACGGCCTCGCCTGCAGCCTTGCTGATCAATGCTTCGATATTCATCCTTTTTATTTACGATTTACGGATTTACTATTGACGATTTGCTAATTTGGCTGCAAAATTACATAAAAAGGAGGGAATACCCAAAAATTTTCCCTGAAACCTTTGCACAAGGGTTCCTTTTTTCTTTCTTGTTCCACTCATTCAGAAGCAAATCACCATCCAGGCCGAGGACGGTTTCCTACCTGCGAATCCCTTGTATTCTCTTTCATTACTGCCTATAAACTATATGTCTGACTTAAGTCAACCAAGTGGTTGACTATAGTCGTCCAACTGATCGACTTAAGTCATCCAAGTGACTGACAGTAGTCAGACATGTAGTTTACTGCCTATTTCGAGAGAGTCTATAGGTAGTGCCGTGAGGTTTCCTAATGCTTTTTCTGTGACGATAGCCAGAGGCCTGCGAAAGTAAGAAGACCATTAAGCATCAACAGCTCGTAGCCGAAACGGTACTGCCAGATGTGCTGGGATGCTACATCGAGGGCGTAGCAGACAAGGGGCGAGGCGAGGCAGAGATAAGGAACAATGCGATCACATGGCTGGCGATGTGTGAAAAGACCAAAGGCAAAAAGGCCCAGCAGCGGACCATAGGTGTAACTGGCCAAAGTATAGATGGCATCGATGAGCGAGGTAGAGTTGACTTGCCGGAATAAAAGAATGAAGAGCACGAAGAAGAGACACATGGCGATGTGCGTTTTCTTCCTGAGAGGTTCATTGTCTGGTTGGCGACGGATGTCCACACAGAAGCATGTGGTCAGCGAGGTGAGGGCAGAGTCTGCACTCGAAAACGAGGCTGCCACGATGCCGATGATAAAGAGGTAGGTGGTGAGAGGTAGGAGGTAAGATGAGCCGAGAGTAGTAAAGTCGGCTGTATTTTGGATATAGGTGGGGAGAAGAGCGTCGCCTTTGAGTCCTGTGCCGAGAACCATCGTCAGCAACACGCCAAGGGCGAGGAAGAGCAGGTTGGCAGGCACGAAGGCGACTCCATAGGTACACATATCCTTCTGTGCGTCACGTAACGTCTTGCAAGTCAGGTTCTTCTGCATCATATCCTGATCCAGTCCTGTCATCACGATGGCAATGAAGGCGCCGCTCAGGAACTGCTTCCAAAAGTTATGGGGCGACAGCCAGTCGTCAAACACGAAGATACGGCTCATTTCACTTCGGGCGATAGTGTTAATGGCCTCACCGACAGACAGATGCAGAAGGTTGATGGCGGAAAGGATGATCAGGATGAGTGCCGTGAAAAGACAGAGTGTCTGGAAGGAGTCTGTGAAGACGAGTGTGCCTATGCCCCCACGACGGGTATAGAGCCAGATGAGCAGCACCATACCCACCACATTCACGATAAAAGGGATGCGTGCCGGCTCGAAGACGAACTGCTGCAGGATGATACACACCACATAGAACCTCACAGCGGCTCCCGTCATCTTCGACAACAGGAAGAAGCTGGCGCCTGTCAGATAGGAATGTTCACCTAGTCGCTGACCCAAATAGGTATAGATGCTTGTGAGATTCAGCTTATAATAAAGCGGTAGCAGCACGAAGGCAATCACCAGATATCCCACGATGAAACCGAGACACATCTGCAGATAAGTCATCTGAGAGGTAAGCACCATCCCAGGCACGGAAACGAAGGTGACGCCAGAGATAGAGGCGCCGACCATTCCGAAGGCTACCATATACCAGGGTGCACGACGGTTGGCCCGATAGAATGTCTGATTGTCAGCCCGTCTGCTGGTGAGGCGGCTGATGCCGAAGAGGATGGCGAAGTACGCCAAAACTATTCCAAGAATCATCATAACTGCCACAAAGGTAATGATTATTTTACCACTAACGACACTAAGTACACTAAATTTAGATATTTTTGTGTCCTTTATGTCTTTCGTGAACAAAAAATGACTACCTTTGTGGTCGATATGAACATCCGAGACCGCCAGATCCTATTGATTGCCTTGCCCAGCATCGTGTCGAACATCACGGTACCGTTGCTGGGAATGGTTGATGTGGCCATCGTGGGACACATGGGCAGCCCTGTCTATATTGGAGCGGTGGCAGTTGGGTCGATGATCTTCAACCTCGTCTATTGGCTGTTTGGCTTCCTTCGTATGGGTTCCAGCGGCCTCACCTCGCAGGCCTTAGGACGACGGGATTTGTCGGAAGTTATCAGAATATTAGCTCGTTCGACGATGATTGCCTTTTCCATCGCCTTGTTACTCATCCTCTTGCAAATACCGATGAAATGGGCATCTTTTGCGCTGATTGGCCCAACGGCCGATGTCTTACCTTACGCAGAAACCTACTTTTTTATCGTTATCTGGGGTGCACCTGCCGTCTTGGGACTCTATAGTCTCTCGGGCTGGTTTATCGGCATGCAGAACACGCGTTTCCCTATGTTCATCAGCATTATGCAGAATGTGGTGAACATTCTCACCTCTTTGACGCTGGTCTATGGTTTGGGGATGAAGATTGAGGGTGTGGCTTGGGGTACGGTTATTGCACAATATGCCGGTTTCATCGTGGCTTTGGGACTGGTCTGGAGGTATTATGGGCGACTGTTTCGTGGAGTGAGGAGTGTGGCTCACTCCTCGCTCCTCGAATTCTTCAGAATCAATCGCGACATCTTCCTCCGCACGCTCTGCCTGGTGGCCGTCAACCTCTATTTCACTTCCGCTGGTGCCCGTCAAGGTGCTGTCATCCTCTCTGTTAATACTGTGATGATGCAACTCTATCTGTTCTACTCCTATTTTATGGACGGTTTTGCCTACGCAGGTGAGGCTTTGTGCGGAAAGACATACGGAGCTAGAAATGCCATTGCTTTCCGTGAAACTCTGCGAAGGCTATGGCTGTGGATGCTTGTGGTAACCATTGGCTATACCTTATTATATTTATCGGGAGGTCGATGGATTGTCAGTCTGCTGACGGATGAACCGCGAGTGCTTGAAGCCTCTCGCGAATACTTGTGGTGGGCGTGGCTGATACCGGCAGCAGGCTGTGTCGCCTTCATCTGGGATGGCGTCTTCATCGGCATAACCGCTACTCGCGGCATGCTCGTGTCCTCATTCCTTTCCGCTCTCACCTTTTTCGCCATCTGTCACATCTCCTTACTCTTTCCTCCTTCCTCCTTCCTCGAAAATCACTTCCTTTGGCTTGCGATGATCGTTTACCTCGCCATGAGGGGCATCTTGCAAACAATTTGGTATCGATTAAGAATAATTCCTCAAATATGAAAGTAACACCCCTTACCCTTAAGAAGAAACTCGCCTTGGAATTGTGGCGGCAACAGAACAAGATGGCCGTAGAGGAACACCCTTTGCGACAGTTGTTTTGGGAGTGTACATTACGCTGTGATTTGAAATGTCGGCATTGTGGCAGCGACTGCAAGATGCAGGATGCAAAGAGGGATATGCCCAAGGAAGATTTCTTCCGAGTGCTCGATGGAATCGCGAAAAAGACCGATTCTCATAAGGTGTTTGTCATCATCTCAGGTGGTGAACCCCTGATGCGTCAGGACATCGAACAATGTGGCGCAGGCATCTACCAACGGGGATTCCCATGGGGCATGGTGACCAACGCCCTCCATCTCACACCACAACGTTTTCAGGGCCTTATGAAGGCTGGCATGCATTCGATGACTATCAGCCTCGACGGTTTGGAAGAAAATCATAACTGGATGCGAGGCAATCAGAACAGCTTCCAAATGGTCAGCCAGGCCATCGATATGCTGGTTGCAACAGAAGGTTTTGTCTTTGACATCGTCACCTGCGTCACCCGTCGCAACTACGAAAATCTCGATGAAATCAAGGAGTTTCTGATATCCAAGGGCGTGAAGCGCTGGCGTCTCTTTACGGTTTTCCCAGTTGGACGCGCTACCCTCGATCCGATGATGAGACTGACGAATGAAGAGTTCCGAGGTGTGTTTGACTTTATCAAAAAGGTACGTGAGGAAGGTCGCATTCGGGTAGATTACGGCTGCGAAGGTTTCCTCGGCAACTATGAGGGTGAGGTGCGTAACCGTTTCTTCTCCTGTCAGGCTGGAGTCAGCGTGGGTTCCGTGATGGCCGACGGTTCCATCGCAGCCTGTGCCAGCATCCGAGCCGACTACAATCAGGGCAATATCTATGAGGATGACTTTATGGACGTGTGGGAGAACCGTTACCAAAAGTATCGCAACCGTGAGTGGATGAAAAAGGACGATTGTGCCTCATGCAGCTATTTCCGTTACTGTCAGGGTAACGGTATGCATCTGCGCGATGGCAATGGGAAACTGCTACTCTGCCATCTGAAACGACTGAAAGAGATTTGAATTGAGTGTCAGATGGCTTGGAAACTGAAATATCGTTGCAGGGCTTGCGGCTATGAAGCTGAGGTGTATGAAGGGCGTGGGCTCTTCCGACAGGAGATCACGGCTGTGTCGTGTCCAGACTGCAAGTCTATTCAGAATCTTGTGGTTGGCGGCATCATCGCCGATGTGGCACCATCTTATCGGAGTGAGGTGGGGCGCCTGTGCCTAAACTGTGGCAGCGACCGCATCAGGATATGGGATAAGCGCACCTGTCCCAAGTGCCAGGAACGAATGGAACTCACTGGCGATAAGGAGTTTTGGACATAAGTTTTGTCACAAGAAGATGTATCTGTGCAGCCTGCAGCCGTGAATATTTCGTGAATAGAAATGCGCAAAACTGCATAAAAGTGTTAATCTGTCATAAATTATGAGTGTTAAGTGAACACTTTGACAGAAAATTCGTTATATTTGCGACAACAACAAACGAGAAGGAGGATTGCTTATGTCAACTATGAATGAATTGAAAGAAGAGAGCAGGGAGGTCAACCTTAATTCGGTTGAACCAAGTGACCCCAGACAGTTGCCATCTATTTGGTACACCTGACCATCTCGGAGGTCCGACTCCAAAATCGAAAATCGCGCTCACGACCAAAAGGGGAATGGTTCTTCCGTCAATCGGAAGAACCTTTTTGATTATATGCGTCGCTGATGTTGGCTTGTTCAATCAGGTGGGTAGTTAGTGGGAAAATGGGAAAATGGGAACAGGTAGGGTTTGAAGGAAGAGAGTGTGATGCTATAATAATATATATGTTAAATTAATTAACATTTCATAAGAATCATATGCACCCACTTGCTCTTTCCCACTGAACCACCCCGAATCCCATTATCCCATTTTCCCACTTTGCGATTTGTAGTTACTGTTGTTATTGTGGTTGCTACTTATCGGCATTTTCTCGAGTCTTGCAACGAAATTATTTTACACATTTGAAATGCTGGGAGAAAACTCGGACTTTAGTGGCACTAAAGTGGGAGTTTAGTTAGGGGAAAGTCCGAGTTTCCTGCCTTGAAAGTCCCAGTTTCCTTAGTCTAAAATCGGAGCTTTGCAACTGCTTGTATATCAGATAGATACAAAGAGGTTTAGAAAAGGGGCGAGGTTTTGAATATTGTTTACAAAATGAAGAAGTGCCCAAAGTGCGCTACAATAGAAAAAACAAATAATATTTGGTTTTCTTCGCACTTATTCGTAACTTTGCAGCCTGATACATTATTAATAAGGTATGAAGATACAGATTATCAACGGCCCGAACCTGAACCTGCTGGGGCAGCGGGAGCCGGGCATCTATGGCTCAGAGTCGATGGAGAACTACCTGCCGGAACTGCGGAAGCGGTTTCCGGATGTGGAGATCGACTACTACCAGAGCAACGTGGAAGGCGAACTGATCAACAAGATGCAGGAAGTAGGTTTCTTCGAGGGCTACGACGGAATCGTGTTGAACGCTGGGGCCTACACCCACACGAGCGTGGCGCTGCACGACTGCATCAGGAGCCTGAAGTGTCCTGTGGTAGAGGTGCATATCTCGAACGTGCATCAGCGTGAGGAGTTCCGCCACAAGTCGATGATCTCGGCAGCGTGCAAGGGCGTGATCTGCGGATTCGGACTCGACTCGTATCGCCTGGCTGTAGAAGCGCTCAGAAAGTAATGATTTAGCAACGGACTACAGGACTAACACGACTCTTATCCACAGAAAAGTCCTTAAGTCGTGAAGTCCGTTGCAAAAGAAAAGAAATAGTGAAAAGCGAGCTGGAGGAGTATGTGCTGAGGCATTCGGAGGCAGAGCCGGAGTACCTGTATCGGCTGTGGCGGGCGACGAACGTTCACACGATACACGGACGGATGGCCAGCGGACACCTGCAGGGACGGTTATTGAAGATGCTGGTGGAGATGATTCAGCCGAAAAGAGTCCTCGAAGTGGGAACGTTCAGCGGCTACAGCGCCATCTCGATGGCCGAGGGACTGCCAGACGACGGAAGGCTCTATACGTTCGAAATCAACGATGAAATGGAGGATTTCACTCGTCCGTGGATCGAGGGTTCGGATGTGGCAGACAAGATCGAGTTCATCATCGGCGACGCGCTGGAGGAGGCCCCGAAGCTGGCCATCACGTTCGATATGGCGTTCATCGACGGCGACAAACGGACATATCGCGAGTGCTATGAGATGGTGCTTTCGATTCTGAGGCCGGGAGGCTTCATCCTCGCAGACAACACGCTCTGGGACGGCCATGTGGTGGATCACGCCTACGATAACGACCATCAGACGCAGGGTATCGAGACCTTCAACGACTTCATCGCCCAGGACTACAGAGTGGAAAAGGTCATCCTGCCCCTCCGCGACGGCCTGACGATTATAAGGAAAAAATAAGCAACGGACTACAGGACTAACACGACTCTTGCCCACAAGAAAAGTCCTTAAGTCGTGTAGTCCGTTGCAAAAAACATAAAAAAGAAAGAAATATGCAAGAAACAAGACAAAACAAGATAGCAAGGCTTCTGCAGAAGGAGCTGTCGCTGATTTTCCAACAGCAGACGCGGGCCACTCACGGCACGATGGTCAGCGTGACGCGGACGAAGATCTCACCAGACCTGAGCATCTGCACCGCCTACCTCAGCATCTTCCCTTCCGAGAAGGGTGAGGAGATCCTGACGAACATCAACGCCAATGTGAAGGCCATCAGATACGAACTGGGTACGAAGGTGAGGAACCAGCTGCGCATCGTGCCTGAGTTGCGGTTCTTTATCGATGACTCGCTCGACTACATTGATAGGATTGACGAACTGCTGAAGAAATAAGCAACGGACTACAGGACTAACACGACTCTTATCCACAGGAAAAGTCCTTAAGTCGTGTAGTCCGTTGCAAAAAGATAGAAGTATGAACTTTCCTTTCTTTATTGCGCGAAGGTATCTCTTTTCGAAGAAGTCAACACACGCCATTAACGTGATCAGTGCCATCTCAGTCATTGGGGTAGCGGTGGCCACGATGGCGTTGGTGGTGACACTCTCCGTGTTCAACGGCTTCCACGACCTCGTGGCCACGTTCTTCACCTCGTTCGATCCGCAGTTGAAGGTGACACCCGCAGAGGGCAAGACGGTGGCTGCCGATGACCCTGTTCTCACGGAAATCCGCCAGCTGCCGCAGATTGAGGTGGCTACGGAGTGTGTGGAGGATCAGGCGCTGGCTGTCTTTCATGGTCGTCAGGCGATGGTGGTGGTAAAGGGTGTGGATGACAACTTCGAACAGCTGACGCATATCGACGAGATTCTCATCGGAGACGGGGAGTTCTGTCTGCACGCCGCAGACCTGCACTATGGCATTCTTGGCATTCGTTTGGCAGAACAGCTGGCTACAGGATATACTTATAAGGAGCCGCTGAAGATCTATGCTCCACGAAGGGAAGGGCAGTTTGACATCACCAATCCCGAGGATGCCTTTGAGGAGGATGAACTCTTTTCGCCAAGTGTGCTCTTCAACGTGAAACAGGCGAAATACGACCAGAACTATATCCTCACGAGTATCGGCTTTGCCCGCAGGATATTCGACCAGCAGGGGATGCTTTCGTCGTTGGAGCTGCGCCTGAAACCTGGCAGTAATTTCGATGCTGTGAAGAAGGAAATCAGTAGGCTGTGTGGCACGAAGTTTGTGGTGAAGGACCGTTTTGAGCAACAGGACGACACGTTTAAGATCATGAAGATCGAGAAGTTTATTGCTTACATCTTCCTCACGTTCATCCTGATGGTGGCCTGCTTCAACATCATAGGCTCGCTCTCGATGCTGATCATCGACAAGAAAGACGATGTGGTGACCCTGCGCAATCTGGGAGCGTCAGACAAGCAGATTGTTAGAATCTTCCTTTTCGAAGGTCGTATGATCTCAGCCATCGGAGCTGTCATCGGCATCGTCGTAGGATTGTTGCTCTGCTGGGCACAGCAGGAATTCGGATTGGTGGCGCTGGGTTCCAGCAGCGGCTCATTCATCATCAACGCCTATCCCGTCAGCGTGCATCCTGAAGATATCATCCTGATCTTCATTACCGTACTGCTCGTAGGATTCCTCTCCGTGTGGTATCCCGTCAGATACTTCGCCAAGAGATTGTTACAAGTGTAACTGTTTCTCCCCCTCAGACCACCCCTAACCCCTCCTACTCAGGAGGGGAAATGATTAGATCAGATGGCGGCCAAAGCCAGAGAATAATACTTGGATTCAGGACTGTCGGCCCTTGAAGGCAGCACGCAACAGCATTGTGTGCCTTGTAGCACGCCTGCCGTCTTCGCATAGCCGAAGAGAGTGAGCGTCTTGTAGAACACGTTTCCAGCCACGATATCAGGGAAGATGAGGGCGTCGGCCTGTCCGTCGATAATGCTGCGGATGCCTTTCTCGTGCAGGCTTACGGAGTCGAGTGAGGTCTTCAGGTCTAAGGGACCGTCGATGATGCAACGGCCGAACTTGCCTGTCTGTGCCTCAGCGATGATCTCCAGATAATCAACGGTATAAGGGAAGACCTTGGCGCTGACCTTCTCGGCACAATGGATGAGCGAGATGCGAGGTTCCTCGATGCCAAGAGCGTGACAGACGTAGTTCACGTAGTGGATCTGCTGACGGCGCTGGGCCTCAGTAGGTACGGGGATCACGGCCGCATCGGTAAAGAAGAGCAGTTTCTCGTACTTAGGAATCTCAGCCATTGCAATATGCGTCAGCACATGACCTGGACGCAGGATGCCCGTTTCACGGTCGAGGATGGCCTTCAGGATAATATCGGTATTGATGAGGCCCTTCATCAGGATGTCCGCCTCACCACTCTTGCAGAGCGCTACAGCACGACGGGCACAATCTTCCTTATCGTCGCCATCGACATAGATGGGCTCAATGAATCCCATCTCCTGCGCCTTTTCCACAGCATAACGGGTACTGGCATCATTGGCACACACCACAGCCACCCGCTTCTTGTCGCCCCGCTGCTGCAGGAAGACAATCATATCGTTCAGATTCTTGATGGAATGCATATCTTTGCGTCTTATTGTTTCTTCACCATCGTAAAACCACCTTCGATGCCCTTCAGTTTCTTCGATAGTTTGACGATGGCATTATTGGTTGTCGTGTCGTGAATGGCTCCCAGAGAGACCATCGCACTCATGATTCTGCCAGCAGGCAACACGAGCGTCAGTTCTCCGTCTTCCAGATGCTGCGTCACCGCTGCCGTCTGGACGTTGTGGATGCCCAACAACAGTTTGTCGCCCAACATCCAATGGCCCTCTGCCTTGTGGCCAGCCACACAGCGTTCGAAGGTGCCGTCCTTACGGAAGGTGAGATAAGTGTTCTCAGATGTGATATTGGCCTTCTCGAAATAGCCCGCCAGCAGCTTCTCCAACTTACCTGCAGACACATTGCCGACGGCTTTGACGATGATGCGGCCAGAGGTGACCAGCACGGCAGGCTCCTTATAGACCCAGGTGCCCAGGATGGTCTCGGCCGTAGCCACCTTCTCTGCAAAGGCTCCTTTCACCGTCGAGATGGCATCTTTCACACTTCCGGCCTTGACGCCGGCCTTCACACTATCCATCACTTCCTTGACATCCTGTCCCTTCACGGAAGTACAGAATGCAGACATTGCTAAAAGCAATAAAGCATAACGAATTGACTTCATCATTACGGTAATATTTACGATTTCGGGTCAAAGATACAACTTTTTTCTGATATCTCGTATGTTTTAAGCAGAAAAAGTGTATATTTGCAGCAAAATAACTACAATAGCATATCATCCCGTTATGAGAAAAAAGCATTTATTACTCGTCCTGAGCCTGTTTGCTGCAACGAGCATCGCACAAAAGGGACTGTCCCCATTGTGCGATCAGGCACCGATGGTGCTGCAATATGACCATCCTGCCGATTACTTTGAAGAGTCGCTGCCTATCGGCAATGGCAAACTTGGAGCATTGGTCTATGGTGGCACAGACGACAATATCATCTATCTGAATGATATTACGTTTTGGACAGGCAAGCCTGTGGACAAGAATCTCGATAAGGATGCCCACAAGTGGATTCCGAAAATCCGCGAGGCCCTCTTCAATGAGGACTATAAGCTCGCTGACTCATTGCAGCACTATGTGCAGGGACCGAATTCGCAGTATTTCCAGCCGCTGGGTACGTTGCATATCAAAGACCTGGGACTCGGAGCCGTCAGCGACTATCATCGTTCGCTGAGCCTCGACTCAGCTATTATTAAAGATAGGTATGTACGCAACGGAAAGACTGTCGAACGTGAGTATTTCGCCTCGAACCCTGATAAGCTCATCGCCATCCGTCTGCGTGGCGACATCAACTGTCGCATCGCCCTTACGGCACAGGTGCCCCATCAGGTGAAAGCTATTCCCACACAACTCACGATGACAGGTCACGCGACAGGCGACGCTCAGGAGAGTATCCATTTCTGTACGATGATCAGCATCAAGACAGACGGCGAGACAACTGCCAGCGACTCCTCGCTGACCATCACCAACGCCAAGGAAGCTATCTTCTATATTGTCAATGAGACCAGCTTCAACGGCTTTGACAAGCATCCCGTCCGTGAGGCAGCTCCGTATCTTGAGAATGCCACTAATGACCTCTGGCATACGCAAAACTATGGCTACGATGAGTTCTACAGCCGCCACCTCGCTGACTATAAAGCCCTCTACGACCGCGTGAAGATCAGACTGTCAGAGAAATCTGAGTACTCTGAAAAATCTGAGTATTCAGAAAATACCGACGCTCTGCTCAAGGCCTATACCGACAACGGTGGCCAGAGCCGCTACCTCGAAGAACTCTACTTCCAGTTCGGACGCTATCTGCTTATCTCCTGCTCCCGCACCCCAGGCGTACCAGCTAATCTGCAAGGCCTCTGGACACCCCATCTCTGGTCTCCTTGGCGAGGGAACTATACGGTGAACATCAACCTCGAAGAGAATTATTGGCCTGCTTTTGTGGCTAATATGGCAGAGATGGCTCAGCCACTCGACGGTTTCATCCACTCTCTCGCTGCCAACGGTGTCTATACGGCTAAGAACTACTACGGCATCGATGAAGGCTGGTGCTCAAGCCATAATTCAGACATCTGGGCGATGACGAACCCTGTAGGTGAGAAGAACGAGAATCCGATGTGGGCCAATTGGAATATGGGAGGTGCGTGGCTAGTGAACACCCTTTGGGAGCGCTATCTGTTCACGCAGGACAAGACCTATCTGCAGACGGTAGCCTATCCGCTGATGAAGGGTGCAGCCCGTTTCTGCCTGCGTTGGCTCATCGAGAATCCCAAACAGCCAGGAGAACTCATCACAGCCCCCAGTACCTCACCAGAGAATGAGTATAGGACGGACAAGGGCTATCACGGTGTCACCTGTTACGGAGGTACTGCCGATCTCGCCATCATCCGTGAACTTTTCATCAATACCATTGCCGCAGGGCGTATCTTAGGCGAGAAGAACAAAGATATGGAGCAGGCTCTCGCACGACTACACCCCTATACCATTGGACACTTGGGCGATCTGAATGAATGGTATTATGATTGGGATGACTGGGATCCGAAGCATCGTCATCAGAGTCATCTGATAGGTCTCTATCCTGGCAATCATCTTGCTCAGACCCCCTCTGGCTCCCCCCGCTCGGCTTTGCCGCTTGCTACCGAAGGGACGCAAGAACTCAGGGGAGAAACAGATACTCTGCTAAAGGCCAGCGAGAGAACACTTGAGATCAAAGGCGACGAAACGACAGGCTGGAGTACGGGTTGGCGCATCAACCTCTGGGCACGACTGAAGAATGGGGAGAAAGCCCATCAGATATATCGGAAACTGTTGACGGCCGTTGCACCTGAGAAAAGCAGAATGCCCAACTACAGCAAGGGAGGAGGCACATACCCCAACCTTTTCGATGCCCATCCGCCTTTCCAGATCGATGGTAACTTCGGTGGTACGGCTGGTGTCTGCGAGATGCTGATGCAATCTTCAATGGTCAATGGTGAATGTTCAATAACATTGCTGCCGGCATTGCCTGAGGCATGGAAGGATGGTAAGGTCAGTGGACTCTGTGCCCGTGGAGGCTATGAGGTATCGTTTGAATGGAAGGGAGGCTATGTGCGCGACTGTAGCATCAAGGCCCGCAGAAACGGTACTGTCACCTTATTATATAATGGTCAGCAGAAGACGCTCAAGCTCAAGGCTGGTCAGACGATGCCAGTAAAAACTTGGTAACCTCCAACAACTCCTGATACCAATCCTCCCCAAAACGGCGAATCAATGGTTCGCGGAGGAATTGGTATAAAGGAATGTTCTCCTGTCGTCCTTTGGCAACAGCCATCTTGCAGACCTCCCAACGGTTATAGTTCAGTCCTATGAGGTCGTTGCCTAAGCGTTTCTCACGGATGGGATACAACGCACAACTGACGGGCTTGCAGAAGCGTGTCTTCCCAGTTCTGAAAGCCTTTTCCAAAGTGCAGAGGCAACAGTCGTGGATAGGCTGATGGGTATCGAAATCCTCGATATCATTATAATAGGTAAACACGCAATCCTTTCCACGGACGATGCTCGTCACTAAATCACCCTCTTTATCGGTATAGGCCACGCCCTGCTTGTCGATGACAGCCTGAGCTGATGCAGAGAGGTCGCCCCACACTTCATCCAGGCAGTCTTCTATCTCGGCTATCTCTTCGAGCGTCACAGGTGCCCCAGCGTCACCCTCGACACAACATTGTCCCTTGCAGGCACTGAGGTCACAGCAGAACTTCTCCGTCAGAATGTCTGACGAGAGCAGCACGTCGCCTACTTGAATGATGGGAGGGATATCTACCATACGATTGGGGTTAGGCCATTCTGTTCAAGATAGGCGTTGCATCGGGAGAACTGATGCTGGCCGAACCAGCCACCACGATTCGCGCTGAGAGGAGAGGGGTGGACACTTTCGAGCACAAGGTTCTTCTGTTTGTCAATCATATAAGCCTTCGAACGGGCATAGCCGCCCCAGAGCATATAGACGAGGTGCTCACGTTGTGTGGCGAGGGCCTGAATAGCAGCATCCGTAAACTTCTGCCAGCCCAGCGCTGAGTGGCTGTTTGCCTGATGCGCCCTCACCGTCAGCGAGGCATTCAGCAACAGAACTCCTTGTTCTGCCCAGCGTGTCAGATTGCCTGAGGTAGGGATGGGTGTGCCGAGGTCTGCCTGAATCTCTTTGAAGATATTCTGCAACGAAGGGGGAAACATCACCCCGTCCTGTACGGAGAAACTCAGTCCGTGAGCCTGTCCTGGCTCGTGATAAGGATCCTGTCCGATGATCACCACCTTCACTTGGTCGAAAGGACAGAGATTGAAGGCATTGAAGATCAGCTTACCAGGAGGATAGCACGTCGTCTGCATATACTCCTGTCGCACGGCCTGTGTCAGCTGTGTGAAATAGGGCTTCTCAAACTCCTGTCCGAGATGCGCCTTCCACGTGGGTTCGATCTGTACATTCATAAAAACACGATTTTGGCTGCGAAGTTAATCATTTTCTCCCGAATAATGCAACATTTTCCGAGAAAAGTCATTCCTGCAGCCAAAATAGGGACCCGAAGCTGTCACAGCGTCGAGTCCCCTGCAAACTTCAAACAACCAAAAAAATGGTGTCTGGCATAGTCTGGTGATGAGGGCACCAGACTATCTCTTATCGGATGAACAACAGTTCACGATACTTCGGCAGTGGCCAGAGTGAGTCATCGACGATGAGCTCCAGCTTGTCGATCTCATAGCGGATAGTGTCGAGTTTCGGCTCCACCTTGTCGTGATAGGCGATGGCTTTCTCGTGCTCGTCCTCAATCTTATTGGCAAGCTTGCGGGCGTTGACAAGTTCCTCGACCCCCTTCTCGATGGCAGAGGTGCGCTCGGCAATCTCTTCGATGATCTTGAGGTTGCGGGCATTGAGCTTCTCGGCCTTGTCGACGGGGAAGACAGTAGAGACACTGTCCACATTCTTCAACAGGGCACTCTGATAACGGGTGGCCACAGGGATGATATGGTTCATCGAGAGGTCGCCAAGTACACGGGCCTCAATCTGAATCTTCTTCGTATAGGTCTCCCATTTCACCTCGTTGCGGGCCTCGAGCTCCTTCTTCGTCATCACACCCAGGCTCTCGAACATCTCGATGCTCTCAGGATCGAGGTAACGCTCGAAGATCTTCGGGCAGGACTTCTCGACATCGAGTCCGCGCTTGGCAGCCTCCTGTACCCACTCGTCTGAATAACCGTTGCCATCGAAGCGGATGGGCTTACAGGTCTTGATATCCTCACGCAGCACATCGATGATGGCGTGGAAGGTAGCGCTGTGGCTGGTGCCTGCGAGTTTCTTCTCGAACTCAGGAATCTTGGCATCCACTCGCTTCTTAAAGCTTACAAGAGCCTCGGCGACGGCACTGTTGAGGGCGATCATGGCACTGGCGCAGTTGGCCTCAGAACCCACGGCACGGAACTCAAAGCGGTTGCCCGTGAAGGCGAAGGGTGAGGTACGGTTACGGTCTGTGTTGTCGATGAACAGTTCAGGAATCTCCGGGATATCCATCTTCAGGCCTTGTTTGCCAGCCATAGCGAGCACATCATCTACGTCGGCCTTCTCAATATGGTCGAGCAACTCACTGACCTGCTTGCCGAGGAACGACGATACGATGGCAGGAGGAGCCTCGTTGGCGCCCAGACGATGAGCATTGGTGGCACTCATAATAGAGGCCTTCAACAGTCCGTTGTGCTTATAGACACCCATCAGCGTCTCTACGATAAACGTGGCAAAGCGCAGGTTCTGCTCAGCGGTCTTGCCAGGGGCGTGCAACAGGATACCGTTGTCTGTGGAGAGCGACCAGTTGTTATGCTTACCGCTACCGTTGATGCCTGCAAAAGGCTTTTCGTGGAGCAGCACGCGGAAGCCGTGCTTACGGGCCACCTTCTTCATCACCGACATCAGCAGCATATTGTGATCTACTGCGAGGTTAGTCTCCTCGAAGATCGGGGCCAACTCAAACTGGTTGGGAGCCACCTCGTTGTGACGGGTCTTACAGGGGATGCCGAGTGCGAGTGCTTCGAACTCCAGATCCTTCATAAAGGCCTGTACGCGCTCAGGGATGGCACCAAAATAGTGGTCGTCCATCTGCTGGTTCTTGGCAGAGTCGTGTCCCATCAGGGTACGACCTGTCAGCAGGAGGTCAGGACGGGCGGCATAGAGGCCTTCATCTACAAGGAAGTACTCCTGTTCCCAGCCGAGGTTAGAAGTGACCTTCTTCACAGCGGGATCAAAATAATGACAGACATCTACGGCAGCTACATTCACAGCGTGCAAAGCACGAAGCAACGGTGCCTTGTAGTCGAGAGCCTCACCACTGTATGAGATGAAGACGGTAGGGATACACAGTGTGTCATCAATGATGAACACAGGCGATGTGGGATCCCAAGCAGAGTAACCACGGGCCTCGAAGGTCGAGCGGATACCACCGGAGGGGAACGATGAGGCGTCGGGCTCCTGCTGTACGAGCAACTTGCCAGTGAACTCCTCAACCATACCGCCCTTGCCGTCGTGCTCGATGAACGAGTCGTGCTTTTCGGCAGTACCTTCGGTGAGGGGCTGGAACCAGTGTGTATAGTGCGTCACGCCATTCTCCGTGGCCCACTGTTTCATACCTTCTGCCACAGCGTCGGCGATCTCACGGTCGAGACGGGCACCGTTGTCCATCACGTCGATCATCTTCTCGTACACGTCCTTTGGCAGGTACTTGTACATTTTCTCACGGTTGAAGACCTTCTTGCCAAAATACTTTGCGGGTCTTTCACTTGGTGTTTTTACGTCGAGTGGCTTCTTCTTGAATGCCTCGCCGACAACCTGAAATCTTAATGCTTCCATACTTAAAATGATTTAATGTGAATTTGTCCAGTTTTCTATTCTCGTTAATGCTTCTTTCGTTGTTTCGTGACTACCGAAGGCGGTGAAGCGCACGTAACCCTCGCCCGAGGGACCGAAGCCGACACCTGGGGTGCAGACCACATTGGCGCCATAGAGCAGTTCCTCGAAGAACTGCCACGACGAAGTGCCGTCTGGCGTCTTCATCCAGACATAGGGTGCGTTCTCACCACCATAGACCTCGTAACCCAGACGGCGCAGGGTGTCGAGCATCAGACGGGCGTTGGCCATATAGTAGTCGATGGTGGCCTGTATCTGTTCCTTGCCCTCGGGGGTGTAGATCGCCTCTGCAGCACGTTGGCTGATATAGCTGGCACCATTGAACTTCGTACATTGGCGACGGTTCCACAGTTGATGCACAGAGTGACGTTCGCCCTCGAAATCGGCCACCGTCACATCCTTGGGAACGATGGTATAGCCACAGCGTACACCTGTAAAGCCTGCCGTCTTCGAGTACGAATGGAACTCGATGGCGCATTTGCGGGCACCACGTATCTCATAGATGCTGCGGGGGATCTCCGGATCGCGGATGTAAGCCTGATAGGCAGCATCGTAGAGGATGAGGGCATCGTTCTTCAAGGCGTAGTTCACCCACTTGCGCAGTTCCTGCTTCGTGATGACCGTACCCGTGGGGTTGTTGGGATAACACAGGTAGATCACATCCATATGACGATCCTTGGGAATCTCAGGCACAAAGCCGTTCTCTGCTATGATGGGCATATAGACCACATTCGTCCAGCGTCCGTCCTCAAAAGTGCCGCAACGACCTATCATCACGTTCGAATCGATATACACGGGATAGATAGGATCCGTCACGCCGATGAAGTTGTCCCAGTGCAGCAGTTCCTGGATGTTGCCGGTGTCTGACTTCGCGCCGTCGTTGATAAACACCTCATCGGGGTCGAGATGGATGCCACGCGGCAGGAAGTCGTTCTTGAGGATGGCCTCACGCAGGAAGGCGTAGCCCTGTTCCGGACCGTAGCCGTGGAACCCTTCGGCAGTAGCCATCTCGTCCGTTGCCTTATGCATGGCCTCGATGACAGCCGGACAAAGAGGCTGGGTCACGTCGCCGATGCCGAGGGAGATGACGTCTGCCTTGGGATGCATCACCTTGAAGGCATTCACCTTTTTGGCGATGTCAGCGAACAAATAGTTGTTCTGTAGGTTTAAAAAATGTACGTTTACTAATGCCATAATTCTTATGTTGTTTGAAGTTTTGCCAATTCTATTTCCCCGTCGAAGACGAAGGTGGCGGGACCAGTCATATAGACGTGATTGTCGCTCTCCCGCCACTCGATGCTGAGTGTGCCGCCATCCATCACGATCTGCGACTTACGACCAGCCTTGCCTGTGAGGGCAGCAGCTACTGCTGTTGCGCAAGCGCCTGTTCCACAGGCCATCGTGATACCACTACCGCGTTCCCAGACACGGGTGCGGATCGAGCCATCGGCCTCCACACGGGCGAATTCGATGTTGCAGCGTTGCGGGAAGGCTGGGTGATGCTCCAAGGCGTGACCGGTCTTATCCACCTGATCCACGTCGTCTGTAAAGATGACGAAATGGGGATTGCCCATCGATACGAATGTTCCTTGTCGTAAGCCACGAGAGGTCATATATTGCGATTCGTCCTCCAATGCAGGCTCACCCATATCCACCGTCACGCTCTCCACGACACCGTCAGCGATATGCAGACTCAGGATCTTCACGCCAGAGAGCGTCAGCAGCCGTATCTCGGTCTTATCGGTCAATCCTCGTTCATAGAGATATTTCCCAATACACCTCGACGCATTGCCGCACATCATCGCCTCTGAGCCGTCGGCATTATAGATATGCATCGTGTAGTCTGCCTCAGGCACGGGGGATGCACCTATCAGCACCAGTCCGTCGGAGCCGATACCCTTATGACGGTCGCTCCAGGCGATGGCTGCTGCCTGCGGATTGGCGATATTTTGCTCCATCGTATTGATATAGATGTAGTCGTTACCGCAACCGTGCATCTTCGTAAACCTGATTTTTTGTGTCATATTGTTACGTTTATTTGAAGTTTGCTTTCTATTTGTTATCTTTTCGGGTGCAAAGGTAGACAAAAAGTCACATGCGACAAAGAAATGCCTCCATTTTGTTTGTAAAAATTTCAATTAACTATCATTTTGTAAAGCCCAAACCCGCAATTAGTATCATTTTCCTTACATCTTGCATATCCATCCCACACTTTTCTTACAAAGTGTCAGTTTGACACCAAGCCGTCCTCTGGTGTATGAAATTACTTCATCGCCAGATTCTACCTACATAGAAACCGCAAATCGGGATGTTCCAGCAAGTTGCTCGCCGAAGCATCCCGATAAATTTATACCTTTATATTATTATGATTACATGGCTATCAAGAACTCCTCAAGGCTTTCCATGTCCTTGAATTCATACATCTTGGCATTGCCGACGCCGCGCTTGCGCTCTCGGCTGCGACCCTCGCGTACCTTTGTCATCATTGTCGACACGTCCTCGTTTTGATTGACGAGTGTGAAGGTTTTGTCGTTCATATCATCAATGATGTTGCACACCTCGTCTGCAAACGAACGCGACATAAAGCCGATGTCCTCGAAATCGAGTGTCACCTCGTCGGCCTTGTCATTGATGCACGCACGTAATTCGGAAGCCCTCGAGCGGGTATAGAGGTCTGCGCTGTAGATGTCTTGTAGTCTTATCGTCTGTTTCATATTGTTTCCTCCTTATTCTAAATAATCGATGTAATTAAAGTCCTTTGGCAATACGACAGGGATTCGCATGAGGATGACAGTGCCCTGCCAGCGGAAGATGTCCCTCAAGCCGATGTAGTCGTTAGCACCGTTTTCGTAACGGTGGAAGGCTCCGCCAGACAGCATGAAAAATCCACCCTTCATACCCGTAACGAGCATCGCTTTTGAGGTTGAGATGCCGTATCCGCGGTTCTCTGCCTCTGGGCGGTTCTTGGTGGAGTACCCCTCGTTAGCCAGTTTTAAGGCCTCAGTCTCCGATCCGTCTATTTCTTTTTGATAGAGCCCAGCTCGCTTGAAACTACCCGCGATAGTGATGCCTGTATCGGCAATGCAGAGGTTGATAACGCCCTCTTTTTCCAAATATTGCGAGAAAACATAGCCATTCGGACTCTGTGAATGTTCATAGATGTTGTCGAGCAGTTCGCTGATGAGATAACTCAGGGACGAACTGCCGCTGCGTCCGATGTTAGCCTGCTTCATGATGACGGTCTTCATGATGGAGCCGAACGTATCCTTGTTGGAGTCGGTCATGGCGAAACTGCACAGCGGGAGATAGGTCTTGTCGGTGTACTTCTGCATCACGGCTTCCACGTCCTCTCGTTTCTCATTGCTAAAGTGGAGCATGCGGTCGAAGCAGATGCTGTTCAGGTATGACTGTATGCGCAGTGAGATGTTGATGCACTCTATGTCTTTGCCTGACGTGTTCTTATAAATAGCCAGCGGTGCCAGAAAGAAGGGATGTAGGAACGAGACATCCGCAAAGTCCCATAGCACAGCCTCGGCAGCCTCAGTCTCAGCTATCACCTTAATCATATAGTTGAAGCTGTAGCCGATGCGTACCTCTTCTGTCACGTTGGGAATCTTTACGATCTTCTTGTTCATCGGGGTGGGCATTGTTCGGTTGCAAAGGTACAACTTTTTTCTGACTTCCTTTAGTTATTTGCATAAAAAATGCAGAAACTGTCAGAGGATTTTAGTGAAAGTGGGGGCAAAGATAATGGAAAGATATAGATACACCAGATTTTTATCATAGATTTATCGCTTATATACAGATTTCTTTGTACCTTTGCAGCAGTTCATTAAATAAATAGCTGATGAAGATGAAAACAGATATAATATGGCCGGAAAGCATATTAAAGGCTACGCCAGAAGCATTGCAACGGATTGCTGACAGCAAATTAGTAGCACGGAATTTGCGTGATATTTTTCCACACCCTTATACTTTGGACGATGCTGTGGCCTTTCTTGACAACGTCAGACAGGGGAAAATGGGAATAGTTTATGGCATGTTTCTCAATTCTGGCGAGTTGGTTGGTGTCATCAGTCTGACACCTGGCCGTGATGTCAATCGCTACTCGGCCGAAGTCGGGTATTTCGTTGGTGAGCAATATTGGAACAAAGGATATGCTACCGAGGCATTAATGCTGGTTGTGAACTTTGCACAATACAGGCATAACTTTAAACGTCTCTTTGCTACGGTCTTTGATTTTAATCTCGCTTCTATGCGTGTCCTTGAAAAAGCAGGATTCAAAAAAGAGGGCATTATGAAGTCCTCGGCTGTCAAAGACGATAAGGTCATTGATGAGCACCTGTATGGCCTTGTATTGGGAAAAAGCAATATAGAGATTCTTGGACGTTGTATGTGACGGGGGATAGGAAATTGAAACCATCAATTATTCAAGCATTATGAAGAAAATCCTTTTTATCGTCGGTTCGCTGAGGGAAGGTTCCTTCAACCGACAACTGGCCAGAGAGGCTGAGCAGATGATTGGCGCACGCGCCGAAGTGACTTACCTGGACTATACGGATGTGCCGCTGATGAATCAGGATATCGAGTTTCCTGAGCCTGAGTCTGTGAAACGTCTGCGTGCATCAGTGAAAGAGGCTGATGCACTATGGGTGTTCACGCCCGAGTATAATTTCAGCTATCCTGGTCACGTGAAGAATCTGTTTGATTGGTTATCCCGTCCGTTGGTGGCTGGCGACTATGAAACACCAACCGTCATCAATAGCAAGAAAGTGGCCCTGAGTGGTGCCGGCGGCAAGATGGCTACAGCCAAATGCCGCGAGAAACTGACGGAACTGCTCACCTTCATCAAGGCCGACGTGATGGAACAGCAGACGGGTGTCGTACTGAACCTTGAGGCCTGGACGGAGGGGCGTATGATTCTCAGCGATGAGCAGAAGAAAGCTCTGAAGGATCAGGTTGAGGCTTTCCTGAAATTCGTGTGAAGATAGGCATCAACCTTCCGGGCAGTCTGACGGCCGCTGGCCATCGCGCGAACAACGAGCGAGGCACCATTAGCGGCATCGCCACAGACGAATACATTCTCTGCATACTGCGGATGCTCGGGCTTGAGGAAGCCCATAGCCAGCAGCACAAGTTCAGCCTTGATGATCTCAGGCTGACCCTTCTCGATCATGATGGGACGGCCACCCTCAGGATTCGGTTTCCAGTCAATCTCTTGCACACGGACTCCTGTGAGTTTTCCATTCTCACCCAGGAACTCCAGCGTATTGATGTTCCAGCGACGGGTGCAGCCTTCCTCGTGTGAAGAAGTGGTCTTGAGGGTACGTGGCCATTCGGGCCAGGGGTTCTGCGGATCCTCAGGACCTTCCACGGGCTTGGGCATGATCTCTATCTGGGTGACACTTTTACAACCCTGACGATGGGCGGTACCGATGCAGTCGGAGCCGGTATCGCCACCACCAATCACGAGGACATCCTTTCCCTTAGCGGTGATGCGTTCGTCTTTGCTAAACTCCATACCGGCGAGGACGCGATTCTGCTGGGAGAGTAGTTCGAGGGCGAAGTGTACGCCCTTAAGTTCGCGGCCGGGGGCTTTGAGATCCCTGGCTGTCGGCGTACCGGTGGAAATGACGACGGCGTCGAAATCAGAGGCTAGAGGTGAGAGATCAGCGGTGAGAGATATGTCTTGCCCATATTTAAACTCAATACCTTCTTCTTCCATCAGGCGCAGGCGGCGGTCGATGATGGCTTTGTTGAGCTTGAAGTTCGGGATACCATAACGCAAGAGTCCGCCTGCGGCCTCGTTCTTCTCGAAGACCGTGACCTTGTACCCCATGTGGTTAAGGTCGTTGGCAGCAGCGAGTCCGGCAGGCCCTGCACCGATGACAGCTATCTTCTTTCCGTTACGGACAATGTCTGTGCGGGGCAGGATGTACCCCTCACGGAAAGCAGCCTCAACGATGGCGCACTCATCTTCGCGGTTGGTCGTCGGCTCGTGATTGAAACGGTTCAGCACACAGGCCTTCTCGCAGAGGGCAGGACAGATGCGGCCGGTGAACTCAGGGAAGGGGTTGGTGCTGCTGAGCAGGCGATAAGCCAGTTCCCAGTCTCCTTTATACAGGGCATCGTTCCATTCCGGTGCCTTATTGCCCAGCGGACAAGCCCAGTGGCAGAAAGGTACGCCACAGTCCATACAACGGCTTGCCTGCAACTTACGCTCGCGGGTGCTGAGTGTCTGTTCCACTTCACTGAAGTCGTGGATTCTATCTTGAATCGGCCGATAACCAGCCTCCTGTCGATGTATCTCTAAAAATGCTTTTGGATTTCCCATGATGAAAAATTTAAAAATTTAAGAATTCAAAAATTAAAGATGCTCGATGTTTTTAATCTTATAATTTTTTCATTTTTACATTTTGCTAATAGTCGCGCTGGATGTCAGCAATTTTCTCGTGAAGTTTCTTCATCTTCTCTTCCTCAAGCACACGTTTGTACTCGATGGGGATGACCTGGATGAAGTCCTCTATATAGCGATGCCAGTTGTCGAGCATACGGCCTGCGAGGGCAGAACCCGTGTGCAAGTAGTGCTGGCGGATGAGTTCGAGCAGTTCCTTACGGCTGACACTGTCCTCGACCAGTGAGAGTTCCACCATATCCATATTACAGAAGTAGTCGAACGTGTGATCAGGGTCATAGACGTATGCCACGCCACCACTCATACCAGCTGCGAAGTTTCGTCCTGTCTTACCCAGCACGACGACGCGCCCGCCAGTCATATATTCACAGCAGTGGTCGCCGGCACCCTCGATGACTGCGATGGCACCCGAGTTACGCACACCGAAGCGCTCACCCACCTTTCCGTTGATATAGAGTTCGCCGCTCGTGGCTCCATAGAGACCCGTGTTGCCGGCGATGATATTCTCTTCGGCCTTAAATTCTTCGCTGCGACGGGCTGGAGGCAGGATGCTGATACGACCGCCAGAGAGACCCTTGCCGAAGTAGTCGTTAGCCTCGCCCTCGAGCCTTATGTCGAGCCCGCGAACGGCGAAGGCGCCGAACGACTGACCCGCCGAGCCCTTGAACTTAATCTTAATCGTACCCTCAGGTAGACCTTCCTCACCGTACTTTTTGGCGATGACGCCGCTGAGCATCGTACAGGCAGCACGATCGGTATTCTTGATGGCGTAGTCGAGGGTGATATCTTCGTCACCATCGATGGCCTTCTCTGCGGCTTTGATGATTTCTTCGTCCTTGATGCCAGTAACCTTCGTGAATGCGCCACGATCCCAATAGAGAGCCTTGTCTGTCTCAGGCTTATGCAGCAGGCGACCGAAATCGATGGTCTTCTGCTTGTCTGTGGCATTGTCGGTGTTCACCTCAATAAGTTCCGTATGGCCAATGATTTCTTTCAGGCTGTGGACACCGATCTCACTCAGATATTCTCTGACCTGCTCGGCGAGGAACGTAAAGAAGTTCACCACGTATTCTGCGCGACCCTCGAAGTGCTTGCGCAACTCAGGATTCTGCGTGGCGACACCCATCGGACAGGTGTTCGTGTTACATTTACGCATCATCACACAACCCAGTACGATGAGCGGCAGTGTGCCAAACGAGAACTCGTCGGCGCCCAGCATCGCCATGATGATCACATCTTTGGCGGTCTTCAACTGACCATCGGTCTGCAGGCGTACCTGGTTGCGGAGGCCGTTGCGCACGAGGGTCTGCTGTGTCTCGGCGAGACCGATCTCAGGCGAGATACCTGCGAAGCGCATACTGCTGGCGGGGCTTGCACCCGTACCACCCTCGGCACCGCTGATAACGATGAGGTCAGCCTTGGCCTTTGCCACACCTGCGGCAATCGTTCCCACGCCGCTCTCGGCGACGAGCTTCACGCTGACGGCAGCTGTCGGATTGATATTCTTGAGGTCGAAGATCAGCTGAGCCAAGTCCTCGATGCTATAGATATCATGATGGGGTGGGGGCGAGATGAGCGAGATGCCTGGGATAGCATTACGCGTCTTGGCAATAATCTCGTTGACCTTGAAACCAGGCAACTGACCGCCTTCACCAGGCTTCGCGCCCTGTGCCACCTTGATCTGTATCTCTTCGGCGTTCACCAGATATTCAGCCGTCACGCCAAAGCGACCTGATGCGATCTGCTTGGTCTTGCTTGAGAGGCTGACACCGTCCACCTCTGTATGATAGCGGGCATTATCCTCACCGCCCTCACCGGTGTTCGAGCGCGTGCCGAGTTTGTTCATCGCCAGGGCTAGTGCCTCGTGGGCCTCGATGCTCAAGGCACCAAAGCTCATAGCGCCTGTCACGAAGTGTTTCACGATCGACTCCACGCTCTCCACCTCGTCAATCGGCGTCGGCTTGGCAGCCTTTTTCCAGCCGAAGAAGTCGCGGATAAAGATCGGGCTTTCCTTTTCATCGACAATCTTTGCCCAATCCTTGAATTTATTGTAATTGCCTTGTCTCGTCGCCAATTGCAGCTTGGCGATTGTCTCAGGGTTCCAGGCATGCAAGATACCGTCCTTGCGCCAGGCGAACTGTCCCTGATTCTTCAGGAAGGTTTGCTCTTTGGCTGGCTCATGCAGACGGATGGCATCGCGGGCAATCTCCTTCAGTCCGATACCGCCGATGGTACTTGTTTCCGTACCGAAGTATCGTCTCAGCAAGTCTTCACTTAGGCCGATGCTTTCGAAGATCTTCGCACCGCGATAGCTGCGGATGGTAGAAATACCCATCTTCGACATGATCTTCTTCAGGCCCTTATCCACAGCCTTGATGTAATTCTTCTCAGCCGTAGCGTATTCCTCTTGAATCTTGCCTTTCTTCACCAGATCGTCGAGGATAGCAAACGTCATATACGGGCACAGCGCACTGGCACCATAGCCCAGCAACAGCGCTGCGTGCATCGTCTCGCGGATTTCACCGCTTTCTACGATCAATGCCGTCTGCACGCGCTTACCTACGCTGATCAGATAGTGATGCACAGCCGAGACAGCCAACAAACTTGGAATGGCTGCGTGCTGTTCGTCGATGTCGCGGTCTGAAAGGATGATATAATTTACGCCCTCATCCACGCTTGCCTCGGCCTCCTTGCAGAGGTCGTCGAGTGCCTGACGCAGACCTTCCTCGCCCTTTGCTATCTCGAAGAGGATGGGCAGTTTCTTGGTGTTGAAACCCTTGTAGCGGATATTACAGAGTATGTCGAGTTGTGTGTTGGTCAGTACGGGCTGCGGCAGACGCACCATCTTACAGTTCGAGGCGTCTGGCGTCAGGATGTTTGTTCCCACGGCGCCGATATACTCCGTCAGCGACATCACCAGCTCTTCGCGGATGGGGTCGATGGCAGGGTTCGTCACCTGCGCAAACTGCTGACGGAAATAGTTGAAGAACACCTGCGGACGGTCGCTCACCACAGCCAGCGGTGTGTCGTTACCCATCGCAGCCACAGGCTCCTGTCCGGCTGTTGCCATCGGGACGATTGTCTTGTCGATGTCCTCCTGACCGAAACCGAAGTTCACGAGTTTGCGTTCGAGGTCGCTCACGCCATTCTCCACGTGACGGCCGCTCTTCAGCTTCTCCAGCTGGACGCGGTTCTCACTCAGCCACTCGCGATAGGGATGTGCCTTGGCAAGCTTCTCTTTGATCTCACCGTCGTAGTAGATCTTACCCTCCTGCGTATCGATAAGCAGGATCTTACCCGGCTGCAGACGTCCTTTGCTTACCACATCGCCAGGTTCAAAATCCATCACGCCCACCTCTGAGGCGACGACCATCATACCCTGCTTCGTAATCGTATAGCGGCTGGGGCGCAGACCGTTGCGGTCAAGCATACCTCCCGCATAGCGTCCGTCGGAGAACAGCAGGGCGGCGGGACCGTCCCACGGCTCCATCAGGATAGAGTGGTATTCGTAGAAGGCCTTCAGATCTTCGCTGATGGGGTTCTTGTCGTTAAAGCTCTCTGGCACAAGTATCGCCATCGCTTGAGGTAGCGACAGGCCGCTCATCATCAGGAACTCGAAGACATTGTCGAGGCTGGCAGAGTCACTCATACCCTCCTGCACGATAGGTCTTAAGTCCTTGATATCGCCCAGGGCTTCACTTGAGAGCACACTCTCTCTCGCCTTCATCCAGCCGCGATTACCTCGGATGGTGTTGATCTCGCCGTTGTGAGCGAGCAAGCGGAAGGGCTGGGCCAAGGACCACGTTGGAAATGTGTTGGTTGAGAAGCGTGAGTGCACCAGCGCCAGTCCGCTTGTAAAATAAGGATTCGACAGGTCAGGGAAATACCGTCTGAGCTGTCCGCTCGTCAGCATGCCCTTATAGATGATGTTTTTGCTCGACAGAGAGCAGATATAGAAGTCCTTGTGATTGATGCGGTTTTCTATTCTCTTGCGTACCTTATATAATATGCGGTCGAGCGTTGCGGCTTGCTCCTCCGTGACGCCTGTGACGAAAATCTGCCTAATCTCCGGCTCCACCTCTCTGGCGGCCTTGCCTAGCACCTCTGGGTTTGTGGGCACCGTGCGTACGTGCATCAGTTGCAGTCCCTCGCGCTCTATCTCCTCTATCATCACGCTCAAGATCTGTTCCTGGGCCTTCACGTCTTTTGGCAGGAACACCAGACCTGTGCCGTAGCGGCCTTTTTCTGGTACGGGAATGCCCTGCAGCAGAATGAACTCGTGGGGAATCTGAATCATGATGCCTGCACCGTCGCCCGTCTTGTCGCGTGTTTCGGCACCACGGTGCTCCATGTTCTCCAGCACCTTCAGGGCATTGTCCACCAGTTCGTGGCTTTTGCCCCCGTGGATATTCACCACCATGCCCACGCCGCAAGCGTCGTGTTCATAGTCCGGCTGATAAAGCCCTGTGTGTATCCTCCTTTCATCTTGTGTAAGCTGTGATGCTTGAAGTTTGCAATGTGTCATATTATCCTAAAATTTACTTACGTTTTGTTCGTTTTCGGCTGCAAAGGTAGTGCAAAATGTTATGGCACGCAAACTTTCGCTTACTTTTTTCTTCTTTAAAATTCCCGTAACTTACACTTTGCCTCATTTCCGCCCCTTTTTCTGTCATAGTGTAAACAATCAGTCAATCTGAGTCTGCCATTACTTACACATTGTCATTTTACCCCAAAAAGAAGCCCGTTGTGAGCGGACACAGCGAGCTTGTGAACTACATAAAATGATCTTTATCTACCTCTCCCTTCCTAAAAATCGTCTCAGAAGGAACCCCAGGAAATATGGGAACGTATAAAATTTCCCGTTCCATCCAATGTTCTTGTATCCCAACTTGATACCATACTTCACGTCTGGATACGATTTCCAGTCTATCAGATGGTTCAGCGAGGGCGTGGCATTGTCCTTCGCCTTTACCTCTACAGGTATCAGGCTGTCTGCATCCCGCACAAAGAAGTCCATTTCCAATGCCGGACTGTCGTTAATGTAATAGTACAACTGCTCGTAGCCTGACTTGATCAGCATCTCGCCCACGATGTTCTCGTAGATGGCACCCTTGTATGTGCCGAAGTTGCGGTTTTCCCTCAGGTCTTGCTGTGCCTCCTCGTCCAGCGATGCTATCAGCAGCCCCGTATCGTGGTAGTACAACTTGTACATATTCGCCTCGTAGTTGCCCTTCAGCGGCAGTTCCGAATTGCTCAGACAGTAACACACATTCACCACTCCGGCCTCCCTTAGCCACTCCACAGAACCGATATACTCCCTGCTCCTTGCGCCCCGCGCCACCTTCGTAATCTGGTACTTCTTGTTCTCTTTGCCCAGAAACGTGGTGATGTGGTTATATACAGCCAGTATCTTCGCCTTGTCCGTGTTCTTTGCGTATTTGGTGATGTCCTCCTCATAGTCCTTCAGCAACTGCCGCATCAGTTTCAGTGTACCCCCGAAATGACCGTTCCTTACAAACATCGCCACCACCTCAGGCATACCGCCAATGCTCATATAGTCCTTGAAATGCCCCATCAGCGTGTCCATCTCCAACTGTGAGAATGGTGTCAGCGTGTCCATGTGCCGATACAGGTCTTCCACTTGCTCTTCCGAATAGCCTTTGGCCCACAGAAACTCCTCAAAGTCCAGCGAGTGCATCTGGTAATCTTCCTTGAACCCCACCGCGTTCGACTCTATCTCCTCGTAGTAGATACCCATCAGCGATCCGCTGCAAATCACGTCGTAACGTCCGTCCTGACAGAACGACTTCAGCGATGTGGCACAATTCGGGCATTTCTGCAACTCGTCGAAGAATAGCAATGTCTCCCCCGGTATCAGTTTCACCTTCGGGTTCAACATCGATATGTTCTTCAGGATGGTGTCCACCTCGTAGCCGTCATCGAATATGCTCCGGTACTTTTCTTCCAGCACGAAGTTCATCTCCACCACCGACTCATAATGCGCTTTGCCGAACGCCCTTACCGACATAGTCTTTCCAATCTGGCGGGCACCATTGATGATGAGTGGCTTGTGATCGGGATTCTTGTACCACTCTTCCAGATAACTATCAACCTTTCTTTTAAGCATATTCATAACGATAATCACATTTTCTGGCTGCAAAGATACAACAAAAATCACATTTTCGGCACTTTTCTTCCTTGTTTTTTCACATTTTCGGAATTTTTCTTTGTTTACTTACCTCTCCCTTCCTTTGATCCTTGAACGGAGGGTGCGGAGGGAGGCTGGCTTCACGTCGAGGATATGGGCGATGGTATCGTCGTCGTAGTGGAGATCGTCCTGAAGGATGAGGAAGACATATTGCGAGGGCGTGAGTGAACTGTAAGTGCGTTCCCACTCCTGCCAGCGCTTGGGGCGCAGCTGGGCGAAGTAGTCTATCAGACACTGCCTTTCCTCAGCCGTCATGTCGCTGGCGGATTCCATTTCCTGCAGTTTCACAAAGCACCGCGTGCCCACAAGCAGCTTGTTAGAGATACGCTGGCGGTTGGCCTCTATCTGCTTGTTCAACTCGGCGATGGTCTGTTCATTAGCCTTGCCGCTCTTTTGCAGCCGTTCTATTTCTGCCTGATTCTCTGTAATCCGTCTGGTATGCTCGTCAAGTCTAAATCTCAGGCTTCTGACTCTTCGCCAATACCACCAGATACCCATCGTCAGCACAAACAGGAAAGATAAAAATGCGATTCCTGCTTTCATCATCTGCCGATGAGACCTCTCCTCCCAGCGCGCTTCATCAAACTTCCTTTGCCAGTCGGCAATCTCCAGACTGTGATTGGCTTTCATAACCGAGTCGGTAAACGCATCCTTTTGCCGTTTCATGTCCAAAGCCGCATTCATATCGCCGATCTTTTCATAGAGCTTGGATAGTACCTCCATCGAATGGCTGCGCACCAAAGGATCTTTTTCTGATAGGCTTTTCTTCACACTCTCTAAAGCCTCCTCATAATGCCCTTGTGCTTCCAAGAGCCTGGCCTCAACAATATACCCCTTAAAAAATATTGTGATAGATGTCAGCCCGCAAGATGCTGTCGGCCAAGTCGATATAATCCATGCTCCTGAAAATACAGGCATAAGCGCTGTCACTCTGATCCATATACGCATAAGCCGATGCACACATCTGGAGACCTCGTAACGTCATGAGGCTGTCATTCAATTTGAGACTGCTCAACAGAAACTTCTGCGAGTATTCCAGAATAAGCGGATGGGTAAAACAATTATAATTGGCAAAGGCCAGATTCTCATACACCATGTTCTTTAGCAGTTCGTCATCCGCATCCTCAGCAATCGTCTCGGCAATCTTATAATCCTTAATCGCATCAAACGTCCTGTCAATTAAATGCCTTCTGATGCCAGCCCTGTAATAGTAGGCCCTGCCTCGATGCCAAGCATCGCCATGCTTGTCGTAGTAATTGACACACGTCGTAATGAGCGAATCGCCGTCAGCCTGATGCAGCACGATATAATCCGTCATAATCTTCAGTAGTCGGTATTCCATTCTGTCTGCCTCAGAGAGTGATGCCGTGTCCACCTTACTGATTATTACACGTGCAGAGTCCGGACGTTGATGGACGATGTCTTCCGCCTCCTTCAACAAAGGATGACGCGCCTCACTGCACCCTGCTACCATAGCGATGACTACCAGTATCCAAGCGATCTTCTTCATGCTCAATTGATTTTTGTATGCAAAGGTAAGCATTATCTTAGTAACAAAACCGACCGATTGGTATTTTTAAAGAATAATTCAAAGTTTTTAAGCATAATGATGTATATATAAAATAAATAATGTATCTTTGCAGGCAGAAAGCGAGAGATTATGAGAAAGAGCCATAAAGAGGAACTGTTTAGTGCTGCGTTCCGCCTGTTCATCCTTCACGGATATGATGGGGTCAGCTTTAGCGACATAGAGAAGGCTACGGGTATGAGCCGTGGTGCCATCTTCCACTATGTCGATACCAAACAAGAGCTGTTCAGGCAGGTCATTGAGATGTTCGTCATCGACAAGCAGAGTATTGACATGAAGATTAAGTATGGTAAGGAAACGTCGCTTCGTGACTTTATTGGCGCCTATGTACAAGGCGTTAAGCGGACTATGAAGGAAGTGAGGCAGATCATTGGCGAAGATGTATCAATGGCTGCTGGTAGTCGGGCATATCTGAACATCATCCAGCAAGTGGCAACGCTACTTCCTGATATCTTTATGCTCTACCAACAGTGTATGGATAGAGAGCAACAGGTATGGCAGCAGGTCATTACCCGTGCGATAGAACGTAAAGAGATTCAGCCTGAAATAAATGTCGAACTGTTGGCTCAGACATTCATAGCCCTCTTTTATGGCCGAGCCTATAGGGATTCACTATCCAATGGCCTCGATGCCGACCTCCTAAAGCACCAGATGCTGCAGCTTTATGAGATCATCGTCCTCAAATAGGCGTTACAATTTGGCACTTTATTTTTGTTACATTTTGGTTATATTGTTCATTTTCAGCATTTTAAGTCTAAAAATGCTGTAACACCCATTTCGTTTGATTTCCCATCTTTCCCTTGTGGGTCTCAGATGAAAAGAATACCTTTGCAATCGATTAGGGTTTCATTTAACTCTGATTTTGATTCAACCAGCAGCATCCGTCGGGATGACGCATGCTGCTTTTAAAAAGAAACCTTCCAGATAAAGGGATGGTAAGAGATCGAGATCTGGTAGTAACGAAGTAATTGGCTCAATATAGAATTTGCATGATTTAAGAAGAAAAACGAATATGAACAAGAATATTATTACGATGATGCTCGTCCTCGTCGCAATGTCGGGGCAGGCACAGACCCAACTCGAAAGCGTGAAGGAACTCACGATGAAGTCTGAGTATTTCAACCACGAGCGACAGGTGCTCATATACACGCCCAACAACTACCCGAACTTTGACCAGACCTACTACGATGTCATCTATGTGTTCGATGCGCAAGACCGCACGATGTTCGACCTTGTACACTGTTTGCTCAACATCGCCTGCAAGCCCGACCCCGACGGCGGCAGAAGTACGAGTTTTATCATCGTGGGCACCTGTTCGCCAACCCTTTGGGACATCAACTATTTCCGCAACCACGACTACCTGCCCATGCCCCTGCATGGCAACACTGGACTGTTCAAGGAGGGCAACTACTACGGCAAATCGCCCGACCTGAAGAAGTTCGTCAAGAATGAGTTGATGCCATACGTGAAAACCCACTATCGCACGTCGGGGCGCTCCCTCGGCATCGGCCATTCGCTGAGCGCATCGTTCGTGCTCGACGCGATGATTACCGACGACCTTTTCGACGACTACATCGCCATTTCGCCCAACTGCTGCTACGACGAGTACCGACTGGCCACGGACATCGAGAACTACCAGTTCAAGAACCGCAAGGCTCCCCGCTTCATCTATGCGTCGATGTCGGGCGAGATTGACAGCGGGCCTGAGTACTGGGGCGATGAGTGGAAATCGGGCTGGGAACGTGCTAGCACTTACCTAAAGGACAAGTCACATTTCCCGGAAAACACCGTTACTGCCGTACAAACCTTCCCTGGCTACGGACATTACAACGGCTTCATGCCCAGCCTGACAGCAGCCCTGAACGACTACATCGTTTTCGGGGCCAAGAATCTGGTGAGCTATGTCGGCGAAGATACCTACCCCGTCCACATCGAACTGCGAGGCAAAAACCTCACAGACACTATTTATATCACCGGCAACCAAGATGCGCTGGCCAACTGGGAGGCAAAGGGCGTCAAGATGAAGCTCATCAGCGACAGCATCGCCTCTATCGACTTCCGTCTTCACTTGCCCGCCCAGTTCAAGTTCACCCAAGGCAGTTGGGAGCGCGAGGCCATCATTTCAAATGCCGACGCAGGCAACCACATCATTCACGATGCAGAACACGCCAATCGCGTGTACCGCCTGTGGGAGAGAAACCAGTGGATGGGTGAATAAAACTGCAAAGAAATGAATACGCAAACCATCATAATCATCGGAGCAACCTCTGGCATTGGCAGGGCATTATTCGAGAAATATGCCGCCGACGGTAACCGTATCGGCATCGTAGGCCGACGGACAAATCTGCTTGACGAATTGCGGCAAGAGCATCCTGATACGACAGTCACTGCTACGGCAGACATCACCAAGCAGGATGAAATAGCACGAGCTATCGAAGCCCTCCGTTCCGAACTGAAATACATCGATCTTGCCATCGTTTGCTCGGGAATGGGAGACATCAATGCCTCATTGGATTACGCCTTGGAGCGTCCAACTATCGACACCAACGTCACTGGATGGACATTCGTCATCGATACGCTCTATCACATCTTCGAGCATCAAGGTTATGGCCTTCTTGTTGCAATCACTTCGGCTGGGGGACTGCGCGGTGAGCCGATGGCCCCGGCCTATAGTGCATCGAAAGCCTATCAAATCAACTACATGGAAGCCCTACGTAAGAAGGCTTATAAGAGCGGCAACCATATTCATATTACCGACATCCGCCCTGGCCTCGTCAATACAGCAATGGCCAAAGGCGAAGGACTCTTCTGGGTGATGCCAGTCGAGAAGGTTGCAAGCCAAATCATCACAGCCATTCACAAGAATAAATACAAAGTCTACGTTACCAAACGTTGGCATATTCTTGCCATCATTAATAAAAATCTGTCATACGCACTATATAAAAGATTGTAAGTCAACAATAAAAACAAATGAATGTCAAACCCTCAAACAAAGAAAGGTGTCATGAGTCCATAAAATAGTCCAAAAAATTTGGGTGTTTCAAAGAATTGGAGTAACTTTGCACCCAATACGTAAGCAACCAGCTTTCTTGTAGGTCTCTCGAATTAACCACTCACAAGACCCATATTCAGAAAAGACGGCTGCCGTGCTCACGTGTCCTATTCGGAGACGTGGGCTTTGGTAGTATCAATATGAATATGGGGGCCAGGTTAAGCCCGAGAGCCATATTGAGAGCCCATAGCATCCAAACCACGTTCTCCGTTTTTCTCCAAAATCATCTTATTGTTTCATTTTAGAGAAAAACGTGAATATGAATCACAATGAAGAAGTCCCAGACTTTCTGGGCGGACTCGGCGACATGCTGCCCGCCGAAGTCCTGAAGGTGTTGAATGAACTGCTGGAGCAACTGCACCGGAAAGACAAAGATCACCAAGGCAGCCCCGTGTTCATCTATGCCCCAGGCAGCCAGTACGTGGATAAACAATTTATCATCGGAGCCTCACCCACAACCCCCAAACCTCACCCCCTAACCCCCTCTCCAACTGGCGAGGGGGAACGCCCAAGGGACGGGGAGTTACCTGAAGTTCTCGCTACGGACGAAGCGATGATCCTTTGGCAAAAAGCTCAACAGGCAGGCTATGTTGATGATCACTATCAGCCTTTATTATCCCGCACCCAGTCAGCCCTGTTGGCTGATGCCATGGCTGAACGGTTAGGCATCAAGGAGAAATGGAAGGTGTTCGGTGAGCTATGGCATAGGAAAAACATGTATAATGACTATTATAGAGCCATGGAACAACACCAATCCCTGAGATTCCAAGACAAGCTAAAACAGCTTTTTGACTAGCAATATACCCCCCATATATACATGCAATATGGGGGGTAAATGTTTTATCTTTTTCGTACCTTTGCTGCGTCGCGACGTAAATGGTAAAAAGTAAAACAAAACAGATTATGACAGAACAATCAACACTTATCTCCGAGGAGCTGACTCTGGCCGGGGAGGCTTCCCCCGTCACACCGGAGATCATCGCCCTCAACAGTCACCGCATCACCACGGAGACACAGCTGAAGGACCAGGAATACCTCTTCAAGCTTCAGGACAAGCCCTGCTTCCCGAGATGCGACGTGACCACCATCACCGGCCCTGCCAAGAGCGGCAAGACCTTCTTCGTGTCGATGCTGATGGCCTGCTGCGCAGAGCGGCAGGTGCTGGCACTGGAACGGGTCAGGGAGGAACCGCTGAGCGTGCTCTGGCTCGACACCGAGCAGAGCCGGCAATCTACCAAGGACATCCTGGCAGGCAGGATCGCCAGACTGGTACAGACGCCGTTCCCCGATGAGCGGTTCTATGTGTTCAACGTCCGCTCGGCCACCTACAAGGAG
>ONCZ01000018.1 GCA_900316445.1 uncultured Prevotellaceae bacterium
AGCACTACAACACGTACACGCGCATCCTCCAGCCGCTCGACTACGTCGCACCGCAGCCTTAATCGGAAGACCGCTATTCGTCATACCCCTGCAAGGAAACTCCTTGCGGGGATTTTCTTAAAATAAACGTCGCCCAATGCCTGATATACGCTGGTTCAGCGTTAGGTATCGACCTGATCATCGACGAAAGAATCAGGAAAATGAACAAATGAACAAATGATCAAATGAACAAAACATTTTCATTTTTTCGTATATTTGATTGCCAACATAGTGAGGTCGTCGCTCTGTTCTGTTTCGCCAACGAACTGCCGCACGGCCACAGTCATGCTTTCTATCAGTTCTTGCGGAGAATATGCCCCTTCAATTGAAGAGGATATAATATCTATCACGCGTTGCCTTCCAAATTGCTCAGGAAGGGCATTCTCAGCCTCCGTCAGTCCGTCGGTATAGAGGAACACCGTGGAGCCGGGGGCGATATCCGTCTCCTGCTCCGAGAACGTCCAGTCAGGCATGATGCCGACGGGAAGGTTCGGGTCGCACGGAAGCAGCTGATCCTGAAGATAGGGTGCATCGTGGCCGGCGTTGCAGTATAGCAGGTGGCCTGTCCGCAGGTCGAGAGCCCCCACGAACAGCGTGACAAACATATTGCTGTCGTTACCGTCGCAGAGAGCCACATTCATGGCCTCTACTATCAGACGGGGAGACTCTATACCGGCTGCGACATTACGAAACAGTGTGCGGGTGACGGCCATCACCAGCGATGCCGGCACGCCTTTGCCGGAAACGTCGCCGATGCAGAAGAACAGTTCATCGTCGCGCAGGAAGAAGTCAAAGAGGTCGCCACCGACACTCTTGGCCGGTGTCAACATGCCATAAATCTCTATCTCGTCACGATTCGGGAATGCGGGGAACGTCTTAGGCAGCATGGCCATCTGAATATGGTGTGCAATATTCAGTTCGCTCTCAATAGTGGCTTTCGAGGTGGCGGTATCCTTCAGTTCCTCCACGTAGCGTTTCAATGACTGCTGCATGGTGCCGAACGAGTCGCGCAGTTGGGAGATCTCATCATTGTGCCTGAATGTCGGCAGCGGCGTGTCGAAGTTCCCCTTGGCCACCTCCTGTGTTGAATCAGAAAGGAAGCCAAGCGGCTTGGTGGCACTGCGGATGCTGCGGTACATGAAGAAGAAAATGACGAGAGCACCAAGGGTCATAAAGAAGACGATAACGGCTGCCAGCACATTCCCCCACATGAACACCAAACGATTATGCTGAAACACAACCAGCGTCCAATCCGTACCAGCCAGATGTCTGGAGTGGATATAGTAAGGAGTGCCCGCCAAATCGAACATCTCTGAACTCATGAACGTCTCCTTCTTTTTCCCATTGAGGATACTGGTGTCTAAAGAGTCGGAGCCGATGATCTTCCGGCCTTGGCTGTCGATCATCTGAATGGAGAAATAGGGCTTATCATCAGATTCCCCGATGTTATTTGAGTCACTCAGGAATTCTTTCCTGACGTTTTCCAGATCTTCTTCGATGGTATTCTCAAGCCAGTCAAGACTCAAGTCAATACAATAGAGGCCCACTTTGCTGCCTTTGCCGTCGTGGATAGGCAGGATATAACTGCAGAGCAGCGACATGCCGCCATCGGCATCATAATACGGGTCGGACAGATAGCCCTCCCCCGTCTCGGCACGCATGCCCATGACATACCAATCTTGGATGAAGTAGTCATGCTGTGCCGAGCCTATCTGCTTCCTTTCGACATGGGTGCTGTCGACGAGCTTCACATACGGCTCGAACCAGCGGCCCTGACTTGGATAATAATCCGGCATGAAAGCAGCAGCAAACCCTATGTAGTGGGTGTTCAGCCTCAGTTCATGCTCCAGTGCATCGAACACTTCCTCCGGACTATCCAGATGGTCTTCAACCTCGGCCACATTGTTTCTGGCCGCTATCTTCACCGCTTTTACCATCGACTCCATCCTGCCGCCGATTCCATCGGTCACATACTGTCCACGCATACCGCTGTTGGCCAGCGAATAGGCAAAGACAAACGCGAGTATGGCTCCAATGATAAGCACATTGAAGAACAGCATGATCAGTATCACACGCCAAGTGATACGATTTGCAAGCTTTTCCTTTCCTGGAGCAGAAGTCTTCATTGTAATATCTTTTTTAGTTTTGTTACTTCAGTTTCTTAATCAGCGTCAGGAAGTTCTGCCCGTCTGCACGCTCATAGTTGATGGAGTCCATCAGTTCGCGAACCAACAGGATGCCCAATCCGCCTATCTGACGGTCTTCGATTGAGAGCGAGGTATCGGCCTTCTCCTTCGCCGTCGGGTCGAAGGCTACGCCAGAGTCGATGATGACCGTCTTCAGCGTCTCGCCATCCGACAAGACGCGTATCTCGATGTCACCTTCAATTCCAGCTGGATAGGCGTAGTCGACTACATTCACCACAGCCTCCTCGACAGCCAGACGGAGCTTATGGGCAAGGTGCTTCTCTATGTTCAGTTGCTCCATCACCGACTTCATAAACGCACTGAACTTCGACACTTCGTGTACGTCGTTCTTGATCAAAAGAGTTTCCGTCAGTATACTCTCGAAATGCTTGGGTGTATAGTGGATAGCCAGCATCGTCAGGTCGTCGCTCTGTTGGGCATCACCAACAAACTGATGTACTTGCCGAGTGATGGTTTCAATCAACTGTCTGGGCTGAATCGGGCAGTCGGCACGAAGCACCTCTTCGACTCGTTTCAAGCCAAACTGCTTGCGCCCGGCGTCCTTCGCCTCTGTCAGTCCGTCGGTATAGAGGAACAGTGTAGAGTCTGGCTTCAACTGCGTTTCCTGCACACCATACTTTATGTCCTCGAACACCCCGACAGGCAAATGAGGCGCACAATCCACCGTTCTCATTCCTCCTTCTCTCCTTTCTCCTTCTCTCCTTCTCTCCTCAAGAACAATCGGCGCGTCGTGACCGGCATCGCAGTAGCGCAAACGCCCCGTCGGCAAATCGAGTACACCGATAAACATGGTCACGAAAATATTCGACTCATTGCCCTGACATGAAACCTCATTGATGGCTTGCATGATGCGGGCAGGATTATTTTCGTGAGTCGAGAAGGCACGGAACAAGGAATGGATCACACCCATGACCATCGCCGATGGGGCTCCCTTGCCGCTGACGTCACCGATACAGAAGAACAGTTTCTCGTCGCGGATATAATAATCATACAGGTCTCCGCCCACCTCACGGGCAGGCACCAACGACCCGAAGATATCCACATCGGCATGTTGTATCTGGCTGTGTGGCAGCATGCTCTGCTGTATCTCGCTGGCCACGCGCAGTTCGCCGCCAATGCGCTCCTTCTCGGCTTTCACCTTACGCAGACGCTCCAGGTTGCGCGACGTGCGCCACACGATAAACCCAATCAGTATCAGACCAGCAAGCACGGGCAGCAAGAGGGTTGTGCGTATTTTAGCCAGTTTGCTGAACACCTCTTTATCATTCTGGATGCTCACCAGGATCCAGTTTGTATTACCGCCGACAGGATGGAAATACACATGACGCTCATTGCCCTTCTCATCTGTAATGGTTTCATAGCTCACCTTATCTTCATCAGCCTTTATCAGTTGACGCACCATTTGGAACAATTTACTGTCCTTACCCGCCAGCAGGTGTCCTTTCTCAGTCACTATAAAACGCTGGGTGCTCTTGTAGAACTTTCCTTCTTCCACCACCTCCTCGAGCCAGTCGAGGGCAATGTCCGCACCCACGACACCCACCGTCTTACCTTTTTCGTCATGCACAGGCACACTATAGGTGGTCACCATCGCCTTGGCTCCGTCTTTGTCAAAATAAGGCTCGCACCAGTTGCCGCCGTTCTTGGCTATTGCCTCGGTGTAGAAAGCAATCTTCGTATAGTCATGTTCTGCCGAGCCTAACTGCATGGTCTCAATGGTTCCGTCAGCCCTTCTCACGGCATACGGTTCAAACCAGCGTCCTTTCTGTGGGAAATAATCCGGCACGAAGGTTACCATACATCCCAAGACGGAAGGGTTATTATCCACCAGCCTTCGGGTGATCGAATACATCCAATCCGGATCCTCCAGATCGTCGGCTACCACCCACGCCATGTTATCCACCGTCACCTCCACTTTAGCCAGTTTGTTACAGATACAAAGATAGATGGCATTCATCTCGCGCTCTATCAGCTTCTCCACCGTCCTGTGGATAATATTCTGCGCCGAGTAGTACAGCACCCCCGATGTCAGTTCCAACAAGAGGGCTGCACCGATGATGAGCGTCAGCGGCAGATTATGCCTGACCACTCTGCTCAGCCTTTTCCAAATTGATTTTTCACTTCCCACTTTTCACCTTTTTACCTCCATTTGGCCTGGTTTAGTGACAGGCACATAATCGTCGCCGCTCAGGTAGTCATAACCCAACGTAAAGCCGTAGTTGTCGGAGGGTTTGATGGTGGCTTTCCCGCTGGCCATCCAGGCATCAATTTTCCCGGGCAGAATCCTCCTGCGCACCTGCGCTGACAGATGCAGCAAGCAGTACGACGCCCACAAGTACCCTACCCATTCTATTCAAACTCGAAGATACTGATGAATCCTGTCAGTTTAAACACGTTCTTGATGTCGTCGTTCACACCGCGCATGATCACCTTACTGCCCGTTGACTTGGCACCTTTCAGGATGCTCAGCAAGATACGCAGGCCGCTGGAGGCGATATACTCCAGGTTCGTGCAGTCGATGATGACGTCCTTACCGTTGCTCTGATAGAGCGGTTTCAATACTTCCTCAGCCTCAACAGCTGCTGCGGTGTCCATTTCTCCTTCTAACGTGGCATGGAATTTGCCGTCGATTTCTTCAATTTTAGTATTCATAATCTTTTTGTTTTAGATATTTATTTATAATTGTAAACATATTATAAAATCCTTGCAAAAGTAATTAAAAATAATCGAATTACCGCAAATATTAATGCATTTTTTACGCTAATTAACATTCGCGCTATGAGTCGTATCTATCGCGTGAGGGAGAACTTGACGGAGAGGCCGAAGTCGTGGGTGGTGGTGGGATAACTCGACGATGATAGCAACGGGGTGTTAGTCTGGGAGTCGTAGTAGGCCGTGAGGGTGAGGAGGCGTGAGAGTGTGTAGTCGGCCATGAAGGAGAGTTTGAAGGCGCTGTTGCCGCTGGAGGCATTGGAGGTGCCGGTGGCGATGTCGCGCGTGATGGAGGCCTGACTGCGGAGGGAGATGTCGAGACGCAAGTTCAGGTCGTGGTTGACACCAGACTTGGAATTTCGAGAACTCTGACCGCTCTGATCTTTCTGATCTTTTTGATTCTTCTTGCCGCTCTGCGCCTTGCCGATCTTACGGTTCATCTTGTTGCCGAAGATATTGAAGTCCTGAATCTTATAACCGAAACCAAAGACCCAGTCGCGGCTGAGGGCCTCATTGAGCTGGACACTCGTCATGGAGAGGTTCATGACACGGGTGGTGCGGTATTCGAGCTTCGCCGTGAGGTTGTTCTGGAGCGTGGCGTCAATACCGAGCAACGGAGAGAAGGCCTCGTTGATGCTGACGGTCGAGACGTTATACATAGACGAAGGCTGCAAGGCATTCGTGGTCGTGTTGGTAATGAATCCCAAGCCGTTCATATACTCCTGCCAGGTGCTGTAGGAGGCATAGCTGCCGACGGCATAGACCGACTTATAGGCGTGGTTGATGTTGACGCTCTTCAGATGGTCGCGGATCCAGGGGAGCTTCGAGAGGCCGGAGTAGCGCACAGTCCAGTTGGGCAGCATGCGGGTGATGGCCGGGAAGATGTCGAGCGAGTTGCCTGCGCCCACGGTATAGGCCGAGAGGAAGGCCGGCACGAGGACATCGGCGCCATAGGGGTTGACATCGCTGAAGGTGCCTGGGGCATCCTTGTACTGCGCCTGCACACGCTGCTGGAACTCGGGGATGAGTTCACGGAAGTGGTCGAAGGCATCAGACTGATAGCCATCAGAGGCGTCGCCCATGCCTGAGAGCGAACCACGGAGGGAGATGGTGGTCATATTGAACGTGCCGCTATGGGTGGTGGGCATGCCTTCATACATATAGCGGATGCTGCGGGCACGGTTGTCGGCACGGGAGGCGCTGAGGTCGATCTTCAGGTCACGGACAGGCTCCAGCACGGCACGCACCTGCACGTCGTTGTTGTCGTTGACGGTGGCCGAAGTGGTGGCGACATAGTCGTCGGTGAGCAGCCAGCCGTTGTCGTGAGCCTTGTTGATAAAACTGTCGCCGATGAGTCCGAAGGCGAAGTCAAGACCCGGGGAGAGGACGCTACCCTTATACTGGCCGAAGAAGTCGCCGACATTGGGGATGTAGCCGGGCAGGTTCATCGTGTATTGGTTGCGGAAACTGATGTTCACGCTGCGCACCATCATCAGCAGGCGGGCTGCCGTCTGGGCGGGCTTATACCACCATTGGTTCTCGAGCGGCTCCTTGGGCACGACGCTGAGCATAATCTGGACGGTATCGAGGTTCTTGATGAGAATCTTGTTCTGGTCGATCACCTTGTATTTCACCTCGTAGGGTTTGCCTTCTTTCGTGCGGGCGGTGACGATGATACGCTTGGAGTTCTTGTTATGGGCCACGACGGTGGTGGTATCCGGCTTGAGGGTGATCTCACGCTGGTAGCTGTTCTTCAGCTTCGCCAGGGCCTTTTCGTCTGAGGATGGTTTTTCGGACTTGGGATCTTTAGGGTCTTTAGGATTCTTAGGATCATTAGGGTCTTTAGGGTTCTTGGGGTCGGCAGAATCCTTCTTGGACGCATTGCGGTTGTTGCGCTGGTTCTTGGTGTTTTTGGAGGTGTTGGCGGATTTCTTGAAACGGTCGTTGGCAGCCTTCAGGAAGGGGACGTGGTTGTAGAGCGTCTCCAAGTTGAAGGAGCCGTTGATGGTGAGGTTGCGGTTGCTGTTGATGGTGTTGCCGTAGCTGACGCCTTCTTCCGTTTCCGTACCCTTCACCCAGGTATAGCGGGCGGTATAGGAGGCGTCGCTGTTGATCCAGTCGAAGATGGGCAGTTTGTTCAACGGCAGCTGGTAGCTGGCGGTCACCTGCTGCTGGTAGTCGAGCGGCGTGCCGAGGTTCTTGATGCTCTGCCAGACGGAGTCCTTCCAGGCGGAATACCGGTCGGGATAGAGGTCTTTGTTCACAGGGGTATAGGGTTCCTCGATCTGTGCACGGGTACCCGACTGGAAGCTGAAGTGCAGGTTCTTGGTGAAGTCCCAGCGCAGGGTGAAGTCACGGTTCCAGAGGAACTGCTGGTTCCAGCGCAGGGGCATATTCTGGTTCTCGGTACTCTCGAGGTCGCGCTCCTGCATCTCGTAGTAGTCACGGCTGATCTGGGTGTTGAACCCGATGTTCTGCGGCAGGTAATTGAATCCGAGAGCCTTGGGGAAGGCGAGCCACTTCGACTTGCCCTTGAGGCTCTTGAAGGGTTCCCAGGTCTTATAGACGGGCGAATAGCTGTAGTTGAGCGATCCGCGCCACTCGTCACGCTTCTCATAGACGGTCGTCTCGCCCGAAGTATAGAAGTGCGAATGACTGTATGAGAACGAGAAGTTGGCCGGGTCGTATGGCATCGGATGGCGCTTGGTCTTCAGTCCCCAGCGCACGTTGGAGAGGGCGAAGTTGGTATTGGTGGTCTTCACGACGGAGAGCGACTCGATACTGTCGCGCTCGTGCTCCGTAGCGGCTACGTCGAGGGCATCGTCGAGAATCATATCGTTGTCGAGGGCGCTGTAACGGGGACGTACCTCATCCTTCGTCACCGAGTAGTAGAGGGGTGCGCTGACCTTTGCCTTTTCGGGGAAGAACTTACCCAGTTCGAGCGAGGTGGTGACGGAGTAGTTCCTCTGCGTATCCGTCGAGCGCTGCATGACGCCCTCCTCCAATCCGCCGAAGCCGTCGCTGACATAGCGTCCCGTCACGTTCACATAACCGAAGTCGGAGAGCTGCACCTTCAGGTTACCCGTGGCCGCCCAGCCGCCGTCGTTGTTGCTCTCCATCAGTCGCAGCTCGTTGACCCACACCTCACCTGACTTCACCTCGCCTGAGATGTTACGCACACCGATCATCATCACCTTCACGTCGCCGATGGTGGGATTACCCATAATGCCGACCATATTGCCGGGACGGTCGGGATCGTAGCCGGTGAACAGCTGGGCATAGCTGGCACCGCCCTGCGCCTTCTGGATGTTGCGGTCTTTCTTCAGATCCGTGAAGAGACTCAGTTTGATGTCGAGCATATTCTCCTCCGGCCACACGATCCGACGGTCGGCATTAGAGTATTTGTTGTAGTCGCTGCGGTCGGGCGTCAGCTGCAAGGGGATCACATACTCGTAGTAGTTGTTCTTGTAGTCGCTACCCAGACGGATGAACACCGCCAGCTGGTTGTCTTTCAGGTTGGTCAGGTCGGGCACGAGGTGGTTGGCGTGGACGAACATCTGCATACGCTTGTACTGCCTGAGGTCGAGCGTGGTTTTCTTATAGACGGCTTTCGACTCTCCCGGCTGCATATCCGTCACGACCATATTCAAGGCCTGCTCGTTGTTCTCCACCAGCTGCGGCTGCGAGGGGTCGGTGGCACGGCTGATGCCCGGGGGCAGCACGTAGTTCACGGGCGTCTTGTCGTTGTTCTCCTCGATGTTCACCGCACTCACCGAGAAGGTGCCGGTCTCCGTGGGGGAGGTGTTCAGGTTCTGTTTGTAGATACGCCACTCGCCACGCACGAGGTCGAGGCTGCCGAAGCGGAGCACGATGGGCTTCTGGAAGCCCGTCATGAACATACGCATGAAGCGCATGCTGGTGAAGTCGTTGATAGACCCCACGCGGTTCACATATTTCACCAGGGGGATGCGGAACTGATACCAGTTGACGCTCGTCGTGTCGCCATTACGCAGTTTCACGCTGCTGGTGCGCATGTCGGTGATGAAGCAGTCGGGCAGAGGCGCCCCGTTACGATAGGCATCGAGCACCTCCGGCGAGATGCGAACCTTATACTGATAGTAGCGCTCGTACTCGTTGAGGGTGAAGTCCTGGTTGATATCCTCCACGTCGGGTCCTGCCTTGTAGCTGGTGTCGTACGACTCCGTCTGGTCTTCGGTTTCCGGCGAGTTGTTCTGAGGGTTGTTGTAGAGTTTATATCGGTCGAGGATGCTCTTCTGCTCGTTGTCGTAGTCAGAGCCACGGAAGTAGTGGTAGTCGTCGCCGGCAGGGTCGTTGCGCCAGGCCTCGATAATACTGTCGTTGGTGATGATGCCGCTGTTCACCACCGCGTCGAGCCACTCCTTATACGCCCCGAACTCCCGCTCCTCGTCGTCGGTAAGGCCGTTGAGACCCACATCCTGCAGTTTTCTGGAACCGGTGGTGGTGGCGAAGGCGTAGGTCTGCGTGGCCTGCTGCGGAATCTTACCCCATTGGGTCACCGCGAAGTTACTGGTGCCGTCGACGGGCATACCGCTCTCGTAGAACTTCTTACCGTCGCGCAGGATATCCTCGGAGATTTCACCGAGGTCGAAGTAGAGGTCGCCGCTGTAGTCGGAGGCGGTGCCGTTCTGACGGGTGTAGATGAAGGGATCGAGCAGCCAGAACTCGATGTACTCGATGTTCGCCTGTTCGAAGTCGTTGGTCTCAAGATTGCGCATCATACCGCCCCACTTCGTCTCGGGCTGACGGAGCGTACCGTCGCTGTTGAAGTCGCGCGTCAGGTTATACGGTCCGCGCTCCGAGGGATAGTAGGCCAGGTTCAGCACCTCGAGTGTCGAGGTGGCGCCGTTGTAGGTGCTCTGGTCGCGGTTGGGATAGAGCTCCTTCACATAGACCTCACGCACATAGTGGTTCGACAGCTGGTCGAGGTCGCTCTTGATGTGGCTCGGCGTGAGCGTCGAGCTGCGGCGGGTGAAGATGGGATCCACGGCGTACCACGCCAGCTTCGCACGGTTATAGCCGCTGGTGACACCCGTCTTGTCGGAAAACTCCGAGAACATCGTCGGCACGCTCGAGAGTGTCCACGACTTGGGTGACTTCACGCTGATATAGCTCTTCGTATTCTCGAAGTCGTCGATATACGAGGCGTTGTCCTGCGTGTCTCCGGCGGTACCGGCAATGAGGTGGGCGAACTCTCCCGTGAAGGAGATGTGCGAGGGCTGCCTCACGTTAAGGAAGGGGATCTTGTTGAGCATCGCCGTGAGCCATTGCGACTCCTGCTTCCAGTTCACGTTCAGGCCCCAGAGGGTGTTGTTGAGCGGTTCCTCACCCATCGACACCTTCGAGATGAGCGCCTGCTCGTGGAGGTGGAGCAGCGTACCGCCCAACTGGAAGTTTTTCGAGAACTCATACTCCCAGTTCACGCCGATCATCGTCTTGCGCTGCATACCGTATTCGGTGTTCGACTCTAATGACACGTTGACGTTCGTACCGGCGTCGATGATGCTCTGGTTCAGGATGGTCACCTCACCGGCAGAGTAGTCCACCGAGTAGTCTGAACCCTCCGTCAGCGTCACACCGCCGGCCGTCACGACGACGGAACCTCGCGGCACGTTGTAGGCACCCAGCGAGATGACATTCGCCGAAGAGCCCTTATACAGACCGGTCATCATAAACTTATCCTTCTCGGCATTCTGCTTCGCCACGGTCTTCGTCGAGTCATAGAGCTGACTGAACACGTAGGTCTCTGCCTCCTCATCGCTGAGACCGTACTTCAGCAGCTGCGTCCGCAGGTATTCGCCGAAGGGCTCTGCCGAGGGCAGGAACACACGGCCGTTCTGCACCGTGTAGCCCTCCACGAAGTCGAAGTAGCCGTTCGGGTGCGTCTTGAGGTTATTGTCCAGACGGTCACAGCCCAGGAGCTTGATCAGCGCCAGGCCCTTCACCCGCTGGTCGGGGATATAGGTCAGATAGACACCCGCCGTATCACTCTGGTACTTGATGTCCAGACGGAACTTCTCCTTCTGTACCGTCGAGGCGAGATAATAGACGTTCTTCATCATCAGCCGCCAGTTGTACTGGAAGGGCGCGCTGGAGGTGTTACGGAGCGACTTGACGAACAGCGCCTTGGAGGCATCGGTCAGGTCGCTGGCAAACTCACCCACCTGATAGCTCACGCCGCCCAGCGTATATTCGTAGGCCACAGCCAGCACCTGGTCGGTCTGCAGACCGGTCTTCAGCGAGATATAGCCCAACGACTTGTTGACTGTATATTCCGAGGAGTTGAGCAGTCGGGCACTCGCCAGTTTCTCGTAGTCCAAGCCGTTCTCGAAGCCCGGGATGGCCATCAGCACCGTACTCGCATCGTCGATGTCACGGGCACCGGCATACGTAGTGGTCAGCGAACTATATTCCGAATTGGCGGCATTGCTCGGAATGGTCTGGCCTGCCGTATCCCAGAAATGGTTTCCCAATATCTTCTCCTCGCCAAGGTCGGCGAAGGCGATGATGTTACGGCCGTTGGTGGTGGTACCCGACTTGTTCGTGACCCACACCTCCACGCGGTTGATCTCGATGCCCGTGGCGAGGTTCGGCAACTTCGACATCGCCTCGTCGTAGTGCTCGCGGAAGTACTGCGAGAGGAAGAAGTGGCGGTTCTCCTCATAGTCGGCGACATCCATCTCGAAGGCGGTGGTCTGCGTGCCACCTTTCGACGAGACGCTTTTCGACGACGACTTCTTCTGCGACAGCACCGTCTGGAGCTTCAGCTTACCGAACTGCATATCCGTCCTGAGACCGAAGAGGCTCGATGCGCCCTTCACTAAGGAGTTGTTCGTGGGGAACGACACATTACCCGCCTCCACCAGCTTGATGATCTCATCCTCCTTGCCCTCGTATTTCAGCTTCAGGTTCTGGGCGTCGAAATCGAAGGTAGCGTCGGTGTTGTAGTTCAGGTTCATATTCACCTTGTCGCCCACCTTACCGTTCACGCTCAGGTTGATCTTCTCGTCGAAGTCGAAGGCGGTGGTCTTACGGTTACGGATGGGCAGCGAGGGGTTGTCGATGCTCTTCAGGTTCGCGCCGATCTTCAGCTCGGCCGTTCCCTGCGTCTTGATGCGCACACCACCGGGACCGAAGATCTTCTCGGCAGGCCCCAGGTCGAAGTGCATATCGGCAAACGAGAACTTATCCTTGCCTTGCGTCTGCACGTTCTCCGCGTCCTTCTTGCGGAAGAACTCATGCAGGGCCCGCTTCTCGCTCCACTTCGTGTACTCCTCGGGCGTCATCAGCACAGGGGCGTTCAGGTAGGAGTCGCCGATCTTCGAACCCACATAGTACACGTTGGCCGAGTCGTCGTATTCCACCGTCTGACGGATATTGTCCGGGCGCTTCAGGTCGAGGGCGCTCGAATCCAGGTCAGCCACCTCCATCGGTGCCGTCTTCTGTATGCGCCACCGCGCGCGTAAAAGGGAGTCCGGTTCATCCCCTTCCGATGGGAGTGGTGTCTGATTACTCTGAGACTGCGTGGAAGCGCGCCGCTGGTTATTGTCTTGTGGAGGAATGGCAAAAGACAATGCGATGAAAAAAGAAAAAACCAGATAAAGGATACTTCGAATCGAAATACCTTTCATCTTCATTCCATATCTCTTGTCTTTTCTCTTCATCCTTTAGTCCATCCTAACTCTCCTCCCTTCGGGAGGGGCTGGGGGTGGGTCTTACTTAATCTGTTTCAGCGCCAGTTTCACCACTTGCTCCACCGGCAGGTCGGGCTGTTCCTGCAGGATCTGCAGCACCACCTTCTGTGTCGGTGCCGGTGAGAAGCCCAGCATCGTCAGGGCACTCACGGCCTCTTCCTTCACCTGGTTGTTCACGGGAGCGGCCATCTGTCCGCCGGCAGGTATCTCGTCGGCGATGCCCAGGGCCACAATTTTGTCCCTCAGATCGACGATGATGCGCTGTGCCGTCATCTTGCCGATGCCCTTGATGTTCTGTATCAGTCGCGCATTACCCGTCGAGATGGCGTTGCAGAGTTCGCTCACACTCATACCCGACAGCATCATCCGCGCCGTGTTCGCCCCCACCCCGTTCACCGTGATGAGCTGCAGGAACATCTCACGCTCCTTCTTGTTCACAAACCCGAAGAGCACATGTGCATCCTCACGTATGGCCTCATAGACGTACAACTTCACTTCCTTCTTACCCTGGATGGCGCTGAAGGTGTTCAGCGAGATGCTCAGGCCGTAGCCCACACCCCCTGCCTCCACCGTTGCCAGCGCAGGTGTCAGTTCTGTCAGTTCTCCTTTAATGTATTCTATCATATAATCTCAGTCTGTGGCTTCTTGCTTTCACTTTTTCACCTCTTATATTAACGTATCTATGCGCGTTTTATTGCTTTCGAGCACAAAATTCTATGCTCACGAAGGGTCAGAACCTCTGCGCCCTTTTAATCGCCCTCTTTCAGGCTGGCACTCGTCAGCCCGAGTCTTTTTTCACGCATAATATTTGCAAATGTCAGATAAAAGGCCCAGGATTGTTCCTGAGCCTGACAATTATTATGAGTTTTGCTTCTCAGTCGAAGACTATGGCGATAGTCTCTTCGAACTCAGAGAGCTGTTCCTCCAGACGTGGGTTGTCCTTACGGGAGAACAAGGCGGTGAAGTTCTGCACACCGTCAAGTTTGCCCTCCGCTGTGCGGATAATGTAGCGGTCACGGTGCTCGTAGATGTTGAACCAATGGATGAAGAGACGGTTTCGCAGCCCCTCCTTCTCGTCGCCAGTTTCACAGAGGTATAGCATCACGTCACTACCATTGGCCGTGAAGAACTCCTCGATGATAGTGAAGATGGTCTGCCGTAACTTCCTGTCGCCAGGCGAACGCCCGTCGCCCTCCACGTTGATGCAGAACTGGTAGGCTCCGCTTGGCACGAAGGAGTATTCCAACATGAAACTGATGGTGTACCTCAGTCCGAAGTCTGTGTCGAAATAGAAGGAAAAAGGATTCTCTTCTGTCTGACCCACCATATAAGATGAGTGCAGATTGATGTTTTCCAATCTGAGTGTGTTCATAGCAAGAAAGGTTTTAGGTGGACTTTAGGAGTATTTCAGTTTCAGTTCTCCATTCCTGATCATCTCAAACTCCTTGTTGGTTTTCTCGATCCACTCTTTCTTGCGGCGGATGGTCTCCCTGACGGCGGCTCTCACCTCCTCACGGGTGCGTTTTTTCTTTGTTGTTTCCATATTTCTTTTAAGTTCAAAAAGTTTATTTGTGATATTTGTCGGATGCAAAGTTACGAAGATTCTTTGAAACGACAAAACGTTTTCTGGATTTTCTATCAAAAAGGCCCAAGATTGTTCGAATTCCAAGCACAACTCTTCGAAACGAAGAACGGACGAAACTCTGTGGGACTCGTTAGAAACCGATGCTGAATGCCGTATAAACCGTTCTTTGACTTCAGTCAACGCATTGTTTGACTGGAGTCGAAAAACCATTTGACTGGAGTCAACGAATCAGTTGACATAATGTCAACAAGTACGACACCCCCAATGTCAACCATTATAAATTCAACCTAAAAATAATTGAGAAATTGTTTGGAATTCGACGAAAAATGTTGTATCTTTGCACTTGTGTTCATTGACAGTTTGATGATACTATGGACAGGGGTGACAGAAGTGACAGTACTTTTCCTAAAAATCTCGCGCGTACCGCGAACACATAGGCGCGTATTTATATTGTACCTGCGGTACGCGCGGAAAAAGTTACATTTTTACTGTCACTACTGTCACCACTGTCCAATAAGAGTCGTTAAGATGCCTTGCACAAGGTGTACAAAAGCCTTGTACGACAGAAAGAGATGGCTGTTTAGGAGATATAACAGGCATCTCCATCAGCGTGACTTGGCTGATCTTACTGTTGTGGAAAGCATCTCCGACAGCGTTAGTAGGCACTTCTATGACAGAAGGACTGGACTCGCATCACGAGAGGATGCGGGTCCTGTTTTTGTTGTTGACAAAAAATGAGAGATTTTGTTGTCTGATTCAAATATATTGCGTACCTTTGCACGCTGAATCATAAACTCTAAAAAATAATCATAATGAAAAAGATCATGATGGTCAGCCTGATGCTGACAATCGCCATGGCCTTACAGGCACAAGTGAAAGTAGCCCCGAAAATGGAGAAGGGCACAGTAAAAACGTATGTAGCAGAAGCCACGATCACGCTTCCCGGACAGGGCGACGTGAAGGTGACGGCAGACTCGAAGTACTCCATCACCGACGCCAAAGCCGACAGCTATGTGCTCGAAATGGTGAGCACGGACGTGAAGACGGAGTGCGAGCCGGGCAACATCGCCGGTAAGCTGGTGGCTGCTGCCCAGGAGATGATGAAGGACGCCGTGGTGCGTGCTACCCTCGACAAGGACGGCCGTATCCAGAACATCCTGAACGGTGACGAGGTGAAGGCAAGAGTCGATAAGCAGGCCGACACCTTCATCGACCAGATGTTGGCAGACGTGCCCCAGCTGGCAGGAGTCGTTTCCAAGGATGCCCTGAAGCAACAGGTGTCACAGGCGCTCACCATCGAGGGCCTCGTACAGACCTTGCAGCAGGCCACATCGCCGCTGGCACTCAACGGCAAGACCATCGCCTCGGGCAGCCAGGAGGAGTTCGTCAGCCAGGAGGGCCTCAAGATGAAGCGCATGTATTTCGTCAACGGCAAGACCATCATCGCCAACTCGGTGATGAACATGACGGAGGACGAGATGAAGCAGACGATCATCAAACAGGTGGAGAAGAGCGCCCCTGATCAGGCCCAGATGATCAAGGACAACATCGACCAGCTGATGTCAACCGGTATGCTGAAGATGGACCACAAGGAGACCGCTACGTACGAGCTGCAGGATGACGGCTGGGTGAAGAGCATCGTGGTCGATTCCACCACCGAGACGATGGGACAGACGGTGGTGTCGAAAAGCATCGTCACGCTAAAATAGTTACAAATATTTGGTGGGAAATAAAAAATAATGTACCTTTGCAGCGTCAAAAGACAAAAACTGTTATAATACGATATGAAGAAAATTATCTTAATGACGCTGTCCGTCATGTTTCTGGGGGCCGTTGGCCATGCCAAGGTGAACGGAACGGATGACGGATCGAAAGCTCCCGACGGAGTGGAGGCTGTCGATTTAGGACTGAGTGTGAAGTGGGCCAACATGAATGTGGGTGCAAAGAAGGAATCCGGCTTCGGCACGTACTTCGCATGGGGCGAGACCAAACCGAAGGAATACTACTCGTGGGGCACCTATGCATGGAGCAAGGGAGATTCCAACTTCCTGATGAAATATTCTGTGAACGACAAGATGATCAGGCTGCTTCTCACCGACGATGCTGCCCGCCTCAATTGGGGCGGCAATTGGCGCATGCCCACCGTGGAGGAGTACGATGAGTTGGCAGACCCGGCCAAATGCACCTGGGAATGGACTACGAAGGACGGCGTCAACGGCTATAAGGTTACCGGCAAGAAGACGGGCAACTCCATCTTCCTGCCCATCACGGGGTTCCGATTCTATTCTGAAGTCCAGTTCCGCGCCATCAAAGGTGTCTACTGGACATCAACCCTCTACTCGGGCAATCCCTTCAAGGCATGGTGTCTGGAATTCGACTTCTCGGATTACAAAGTGGACTTCGGCAACCTCTCCAGCAATCGCTTCAGCGGTCGCTGCATCCGCGCCGTCCAATAACATCGATAACAAATCAACCAACAAAAGACATAGATAAAATGAAGAAAATCAGAGCCGCCGTCGTAGGATACGGCAACATCGGAAAGTATGCTCTGGAGGCCTTACAGACGGCCCCCGACTTCGAAGTGGCAGGCATCGTACGCCGCAACGGCGCAGAGAGCAAGCCCGCAGAACTGGCACAGTATGACGTGGTGAAGGACATCCGCGAACTGAAGGATGTCGACGTGGCCATCCTCGCCACCCCCACCCGCTCATGCGAGGAGTATGCCAACATGATCCTGCCCTTAGGCATCAACACCGTCGACTCGTTCGACATCCACACAAACATCCGTGGTTATCGTGAGCGACTGATGAAACTGAATCAGGAGACGAACACCGTCAGCGTGATTGCCGCCGGCTGGGATCCGGGCTCTGACAGCATCGTCCGTACGCTCATGCAGAGTCTCGCCCCGAAGGGTCTCTCGTATACGAACTTCGGCCCCGGCATGTCGATGGGCCACTCGGTATGCGTACGCTCTAAGAAGGGTGTGAAGAACGCGCTGAGCATGACCATCCCCCTGGGTGAGGGCATCCACCGCCGTATGGTGTATGTGGAGCTGGAAGAGGGCGCCAAGCTGGAGGACGTGACGAAGGACATCAAGGCTGATCCGTATTTCGCCTCCGATGAGACGCATGTGTTCCAGGTAGAGAGCGTCGACGATGTGCGTGACATGGGTCACGGCGTGAACCTCGTGCGCAAGGGCGTCAGCGGCAAGACGCAGAACCAGCGCCTGGAGTTCAACATGAGCATCAACAACCCCGCCCTGACAGGCCAGGTGCTGGTCAACGTGGCCCGTGCCTCGATGCGTCTGCAGCCCGGCTGTTACACGATGGTCGAGATTCCCGTCATCGACATGCTCCCTGGGGACCGCGCAGATCTCATAGAACACTTAGTATAATTTAGCAAGGACTACAGGACTTAAGGACTTTATGCATTAGGGCATTCCCAGAAAAGTCTTGTAGTCCTGTAGTCCGTTGCAAAAAGAAAAAATGAATATAGCGATTTTTGTGTCGGGGAGCGGGACGAACTGCGAGAACCTGATCAAGTATTTCAAGGACTCGGAGGTGGTGAACATCGCCCTCGTGGTCAGTAATAAGCCTGATGCCTTTGCCCTTGTGAGGGCAGAGCGGTTAGGGGTGCCGACGGCTGTGACACCCAAGGCCGAGCTGAACGATCCGGAGGTGATGATGCCGCTGCTCAGGAAGTACGACATTGGCTTCATCGTCCTGGCTGGATGGCTACCGCTGATACCGAACTTCCTCATCGATGCCTATCCGCATAAGATCATCAATATCCACCCTGCCCTGCTGCCGAAGTACGGTGGCAAGGGTATGTGGGGACACCATGTGCATGAGGCCGTGAAGGCTGCGGGAGAGACGGAGACGGGTATGACTGTACATTGGGTGACACCCGTCTGCGATGCGGGAGAGATCATCGCCCAGTACCGCATAGCCCTCTCACCCGACGATACGGTGGATGACATCGCGGAGAAAGAGCATCAACTCGAGATGGAATATTTCCCCAAAGTTGTAGAGGACATTATTAAAAACGCTGCGGATTAATTTTCCGCAGCGTTTTTTAGGATCTCAGAGAGGGTTGGATGGATATAGACCATGTCGGCGAGTTCGTGGAGAGTAGTATGCTTGCACATCAGGACAGAGACTTCCTGGACGATGTCGGCAGCATGGGCACCGTAGGCGTGACAGCCTAAGATCAAGCCGTTGTTCAGACCACCCCGCCCTTCGGGCACCCCTCCTGACTCAGGAGGGGAAACGAATAGTTTCAGCATTCCTTCGGTCGCATTCATGGCGAGGGCCTTGCCGTTGGCGCGCCAGAAGGACTTCTTGCAGACATATGGGATGCCCTGTTCCTTAAGTTGATCCTCCGTGGGGCCTACGCAGGCAGCCTCGGGTTCTGTGAAGATGGCAGCAGGCATGATGTCCAACCATTTACGATTTACAGATTTTCGATTTACGATTTGATTGACGACGTAGATCGCCTGGGCCTCTGCGGCGTGGGCAAGCATCTGTTTGCCATTGGCGTCGCCAATCGCAAAGACTTTGGGCTTTGTGATTACCTCAAAGTCATCATTGACGGGGATGGCGCCGTTAGGGGCGAGATCTACGCCTATCGCCTCAACTCCTAAGCCATCGGTACGAGGCTTGCGACCCGTGGCCATGAGGACGACATCGGCATCGAGATCGGCGATATCCTCTACAGCCGTCTTCATCTTAAAGGTGATGCCCTGCTTCTCCAAATATTTGCGCAGACGTTTGGCAATGTCGCTATCGAGGGCTGGCAGACACTCCTTCAAATATTCGATGACCGTCACCTCAGAACCGAAACGATGGAAGACACTCGCAAACTCCATACCGATGACGCCGGCACCGATGATGGTGAGGCGCTTGGGCAGCGTGTCGAGTTGAAGGAGTCCTGTGGAATCAACCACACGGGGATCATCCTTACCCTTGATGGGCAACCATTTCGTCTCTGAACCGGTTGCGATGATGATAGGGACCTCCCCCAACCCCTCCTGTAGGAGTGGAGTCGTGGCAAACGAAGCGTTCTCACGGATGAGCGTGATGTTGGGGTGCGAGAGGATACCCTCTACCCCAGCGCGGAGTTGAGGGACAACCTGAGCCATACGTTCACGGGCCTCTTCGAAAGTCTCGGAATGGACGTAAGTCTTCGTGGGGATACAGCCGACATTAAGACAGGTGCCTCCGACGTCGGAGCCTTCGAAGATCGTGACCTTCAGGCCTTGCTTAGCGGCATATTCAGCAGCACGATACCCACCAGGGCCTGCGCCAATGATAATAAGATCAGTTGTTGTCATTGAGCATTTGTTTATACGTTGTGACGGGATGCTTCGCGGCGAGGACATCATCAACACGACCGATAGGTGTCGTATGGGGAGCAGACTTCACCATCTCCGGATCGGTCTTCGCCTCCTCGGCAATCTGACGCATCACAGCGATGAAACCGTCGAGCGTTTCCTTCGACTCGTTCTCCGTCGGTTCAATCATCAGCGACTCGTGGAAGAGCAAGGGGAAGTAGATGGTGGGCGCATGATAGCCGTAGTCGAGCAGACGCTTCGCCACATCCATCGTAGTGACTCCCGTTGACTTGTCCTTCAAGCCGTCGAACACGAACTCATGACAGCAGGTCGTGTCGATGGGTAACTCATAGACATCCTTCAGCGACTCCTTGATATAGTTCGCATTGAGCGTGGCTAACGGTCCCACCTCTTTAATATGCTCACGACCCAACGAGAGGATATAGGCGTAGGCCCGCATCATCACGGCGAAGTTGCCGTTGTAGGGCGACACGTTGGGGAAGAACTCCTGCAATCCCTCACGCACACCGACAGGACCGCTGCCGGGACCACCACCGCCATGAGGCGTAGAGAAGGTCTTATGGAGGTTGATGTGCATCACGTCGAAGCCCATATCACCAGGACGACAGGCACCGAGCATGGGGTTCAGGTTCGCGCCGTCGTAGTACATCAGACCGCCACTGTCGTGGATGAGTTCCGCAATCTCAGGGATGCTCGTCTCGAAGAGGCCGAGAGTATTGGGATTGGTCATCATCATGGCGGCAATCTCATTTCCCTGCTCAGCGACGATGCGCTTCAGGTCATCGACATCGACCGTACCGTCTGCCTTCGACTTCACCTCGATGATCTCCAGTCCGCAGACAGCTGCCGAAGCGGGGTTCGTGCCGTGGGCAGAGTCGGGCACAATCACTTTCTTGCGCTGCAGGTCGTCGTGTGAGCGGTGATAGTTGTCAATGGTCATCAGACCCGTCAGCTCCCCGTGGGCTCCGGCATAGGGCTTAAAGGTAAAGTGATCCAGTCCCGTGAGGGCACAGAGCGACTTCTCCAAGAGGATTACCAGCGCCCTGGCACCCACCACCGTATGTTCCGGCTGCAAGGGGTGCAGGTTCTGGAACTGCGGCAGGGCAGCCATCTCCTCGTTGATCTTCGGATTGTACTTCATCGTACAGGAGCCGAGGGGATAGAAGCCCGTATCGACACCGAAATTATTATTAGAGAGGTTCGTGTAGTGTCGCACCACCGTCAGTTCATCGCACTCTGGCAGCGCTGCATCTTCGGCACGGCACAACTCCTGTGGAATCTCGTAATCGCCAAAGTTATTTCTTGGCAGACTATATCCTCTGCGGCCTTCCTTTGAGAGTTCAAAGATCAAGTTTCCGTATAATCGATTGTTCATAGGGCAGCTATCTTTACGAGGTTATCAATTTCTTCCTTGGTGCGCTTCTCAGTGACGGCAAAGAGGAATCCCTCTTCAAACCGCAGACCTCCCATAATGCCAGCCTCGATGAAGCGCTGGTAGAGGGTGTTGGTGTCACCATCGTACTTCACATAGAACTCATTGAAGAAGGGCTTGTCATGTCCGAGTGAGAAACGACCCGTCTTCAACAGTTCGTCGCAAAGATAATGGGCTCCGGCGTAGGACAGTTGGGCAGCCTCTTTCAGGCCCTGCTTACCCATCAGCGACATATAGACCGTCACCCAAAGCGCCATCAGACTCTGATTGCTACAGATATTGGACGTGGCTTTCTGACGGCGGATATGCTGTTCGCGGGCCTGGAGGGTGAGCACAAAGGCACGCTGGTCGCGATTATCCTTCGTCATACCGACGATACGGCCCGGCATCTTGCGGATGAGTTTCTCCGTACAGCACATATAGCCCACGTACGGGCCACCGAACTGCATAGGAATGCCCAAAGACTGGCCATCGCCCACAGCAATGTCAGCCCCCCACTCGCTCGGAGTCTTCAACACGGCGAGGTCTGCAGCCACGCTGTCCATAATGAAGAGGGCCTTGCTGTCGTGACAGGCATCGGCAAAGCCCGTGTAGTCCTCCACGATGCCATAGACATTCGGCTGCTGCACGATGACACCAGCCACGCCACCCTCAGCGAGACGAGCCTTCACATCGTCGAGACTCGTAACACCATCCTTGACGGGCAGCACTTCGATTTCTATACCCTGATGCAGGGCATAGGTCTTCAGCACATCAAAGGTCAAGGGGTTCAGACAGCCCGACACCAATATCTTATTCATTTTCTTGCCTGCAGCCACAGCCATCATCATCGCCTCAGCACAAGCCGTCGTACCGTCGTACATCGAGGCATTGGAGACATCCATACCCGTCAGTTCGGCCATCATGCTCTGGAACTCGAAGATATAATGCAACGTGCCCTGGGAGATCTCGGCCTGATACGGTGTATAGGAGGTCAGGAACTCCGAGCGCTGCAACAGACTGGGAATGACGGAGGGGGTATAGTGGTCATAGACACCCATACCAGCAAAGCAGGTCAGTTGTTTGTTCTCCTCTCCGAGTTTCTCGAAGAGTTGTCTGACCTCCATCTCGCTGGCGGCCCTCGGCAACTCATAGTCGCCCTTGAAGCGGATGCTCTCAGGTATCTGGGCATAGAGTCCGTCGAGACTCTCTACCCCCACCTTCGCCAGCATCGCCTGCAGGTTATCACTTGTATGCGGAAAATACTTATACATAAATCTTTCTTTTGGCACGGATTACACGGCTCTCTTATGAGAGACACTGCTTTTCTACGCGCAGCAGCCGCGTCTTTATTTATAAAGCCGTGTAATCCGTGCCTAATTATTACTTATTGCAAAAAGCCTCGTAGGCCTTGGCATCCATGAGATTGTCGAGGTCGGACTTGTCGGAGAGTTCCACTTTGATGATCCAGTTCTCATAGGCATCCTGATTGATCAGCTCGGGCTGGTCCTCAAGAGCCTCGTTGATCTCAACAACCTTTCCGCTGACGGGCGAGATCAGGTCGGAGGCAGCCTTGACGCTCTCCACGGCACCAAACTCCTCACCAGCTTCCACCTCATCATCCACCTCGGGCATATCGACATACACCACATTGCCTAATGCGTTCTGGGCATAGTCTGTGATACCCACGAAACCAAAGTCACCTTCTACTCTTACAAATTCGTGCGACTCCGAGTAGTAGAGTCCTTCAATTACTTTACTCATTTTTTATAACTTTTATTGTAGAATTGCTTTTTTACGACCTTGCCAGGGAAGACCTTCTTGCGGATCTGAATCTGCAACTCGGTGTCGAGTTTGGCGTAGGCAGCATCGACGAGAGCCATACAGACACTCTTGTCCGAGGACAGGGTGTGATAGCCCGTGGTGACCTCGCCGATGGGTTCGCCAGCCATATTTAGGACGGTATAGCCGTGACGGGGGATGGCCTTGTCTGCAAGTTCGATGCCCACGAGTTTCTTGGCCGTGCCCTCGGCCTTCTGTCTGGCGAGAGCCTCCTTGCCAATAAACTCAGCCTTGTCGAGTTTTACGAACATGCCCAGTCCTGCCATGATGGGCGAAATTTCTTCCGACAGCTCGTCGCCATAGAGCGGCAGGCCTACCTCGAAACGGAGGGTATCACGACAGCCGAGTCCACAAGCCTGGACACCTGCGGCAATCAGTTTGTCCCAGCACTCACGGATATAGTCGTGCGAGGCATATATCTCGAAGCCGTCCTCACCGGTATAACCCGTTCGAGAAATAATGACATCATCTTGTATCATCTTGCAAGTGTAGAACACCATCTCTTTACACGGAATCCCCAGCACCGTCTCGACGACATGCTCCGACTCTGGCCCCTGCACGGCAATCTGACCATAGAAGTCCGACCGGTTCTGCAAGTCGATATCAAAACCTTCGGCCTGCTGTTGCATCCATGCCCAATCCTTGTCGGTGTTGGCAGCATTGATCACGAGGAAGAAGTCGTTCTCGCCCATCTTATAAACGAGCAGGTCGTCGACCGTTCCACCGTTCTCGTAGCACATCATACCGTAATAGATCTTCCCCACGGGTGCATTAGCAATGTCGTTGGTGAAGATATGCTGCACGTAGCGCTCAGCATCCTTGCCCTTCACCGTCACCTCTCCCATGTGGGATACATCGAAGAGGCCCACATGCTCTCTGACTGCATAATGCTCCTGGGCAATACCCACATACTGAATGGGCATCTCGAAGCCACCGAAGGGCGACATCAGGGCACCCAGCGAAACATGTTTGTCATACAAGCAGGTTCGTTTGTCTTTTTTTCCTAATTCTTGTTTAATACTCATAGATTTATTTACGATTTACGAATTTACGATTTACAATTTATTTCACCTTTTCACCTATTATACATATTTCCTTCTCCGTCAGAATCCTCTCTCCATGGCAGAGAGTTTCCCGAATGAGCGTCTTTACCTCGTCGAGGCTCAGCGACGTATAGTCTTTTAATAAGGTGATGCGCTGGCGCACACTCTGGATACCTTTCTTCTCTAACTTCTCCGGACCGGGGGTGATGGCGTTGAGCATATGCTCCATATTCGTGTCGTAGAGCATAGTCGAATGCACGATGCAACCCTTCGCGGTCCTCCTGCAGGCCGTACCACAGAGTTTCCTCTCGCCGATCATAATATCGTTATGAGTGGTGCCGGTCGCCTCGATGCCCATCTTCCTGAGCACCAGCAGCACCATCGTCACGAAACGGTTGAAGGCAAAGCCCACATTTTCTTCTCTCGTCACATACGACAGCATCAGATTGTCCTGATCGGCATACACGCAGCCGCCTCCGCTCTTCCGCTGATACACCTGGATGCCGTGCTCACGACAGTAGTCCAGGTTCACCTCATTCTCCACCACCTGATTACGGCCATAGATCACGCTGGGTTCCACCTGCCACATGAACAGGTAGTCCTCGTCGTCACCCTCCATGTGCTGAGCCAAATAGTCCTCCGTCGCCAAGTAAAACGACAGCGGACGAAATGGTTCCTCTGGCAGACTTACGTATTTCATGGTGCAAATTTATTACTTTTTTATGTAATATCCAATCTGCAAATGTTAATCTTCCATAAGAAACTAAACTTCTATTTTACTTTTGGGCTTCAATGGTGTCAAAGAATGTAGAAGTGTAAAAGTAACAATTATCACATAATTTCATTAACATCAAACTTTATTTTATGAAAAGACTTTTTCTTTCGCTGATGGCCCTCACAAGCCTCGCAGCAGTTGCTCAGAACCCCACGGTTCCGTCAGTAACAGAAAATGTGGTTGAAGACTTCAAGCCTGCATCAACCAACCAGGAGAACAAGCAGTACCCGATGGTGAACTCTCAGCGCATGGTCCGGGCACAGATCACGGCACCTCAGGCCACTTTCGTAGGCCTTGACATTGCCGGTAAAATCTACGCCATGACCAAGGACGAGAACGGTATCTGGACTGGCACTTCCGCTCCTCAGGACGAGGGATTCCACTACTATCAGCTCAACATCGACGGCGCCTCTGTGCCTGATCCGGGCAGCAAGTATTACTATGGTGCCAGCCGTTGGGGAAGCGGTATCGACGTACCCGCTGCCGACGAGGAATTCTACACGGTGAAGAACGTACCTCAGGGATCTGTCAACGAGGTCTACTACTGGTCGACGGTCACCGAGTCGATGCGTCACGGCTTTATCTATCTGCCCGCCGAGTATTATGCCAATCCTGACAAGAAGTTCCCCGTGCTCTACCTGCAGCATGGTATGGGCGAGAACGAAACCGGCTGGAGTGCCCAGGGTAAGACGGGCATCATCATGGACAACCTGATTGCCGACGGCAAGGCCGTTCCTTTCATCATCTTCATGGACAATGGTCTGAATGCCCGCCGTCCTGGTGAGCAGCCGATGGGCTTCGGCGGTCCCCGTCCTGGCGGTCCCCGTCCGGAGGGAGCACCTCAGGGTGGTCCTCGTGGTCAGCGTCCCGGTGGTCCTCAGGGAGGTCCTGGCGGTCGTCCCCGTATGGCAGGTGCCGACTTCGCCCGTATGGCCCGTCGCATGGGCGGTGCCTTCGAGGAAGTGCTCATCAAGGACATCATCCCGATGGTCGAGAAGAACTACCGTGTGATTGCCGACACCGAGCACCGTGCGATGGCCGGTCTCTCGATGGGTGGCATGCAGACCCACGGCATCACGCTCAACAACCCCACCACGTTTGCCTACGTAGGAATCTTCAGCGGTGGCACCATCGGTGCTGACGAGCTGACGGATGCAGCCGACTTCAAGAAGACCAACAAGGTGCTCTTCATGAGTGCCGGTGGCAGGGAGACAGGTATGGCAGAAGGTGAGAACAGCGTAGGCAAGGCAGCCGAGGACCTGAAGGCCATCGGCATCAATGCCCACAGCTACATTTCGCCCGAGACAGCCCACGAGTGGCAGACCTGGCGTCGCAGCCTCTACCAGTTCGCACAACTTCTTTTCAAGTAAAGCAACGACCCCCGCCAGACCGGCGGGGGTTATTGTTATACCGATAAAAAGCGGAGCTCGGCCTCAAGCATCTCAAGCTTGTGCATGCGATAGCCGGCAGCACGGGCGATCTCGATGGGACGAGTGTAGAGATAATGGATCTCCATCGGACGATAGAAGTCGAAGTCGAGCTTCATCGAGGGGCTGTAGGGCGTCATCTCGTCCGTCATCTGAATCATCTTCTCCACAAAGGCCTCGTCTACGCCGCTGATGCCCAGGGCACGTGAGGCCTCGACCACCTCCATCATCAGGTCGCGGATGAGCTGGCGAGTGGAAGGATTCTTCAGCAACAGGTCTGTACGGGTGTTCAGGGCAACGGTCATACCATTGAACGGCATGTTCCAGACGGCCTTCTTCCATCGGGCCTCGTCATAAGGAACTGAGGCAGCAGGAATGCCTGCATCTGTAAAATCTTTTAGGATGTTTTCAAAGGTCACTTCATCCTTACAGGAGTAGTTGGCCAGATTGATGCTGCAATAACATTGATGATTCACGCGGCCGGGCTCCGTCTTGGCAGAGCAGATGAAGGTCAGTCCTCCTATCAGCGGTACGTCTGGGAACATCTGCTGTACATCGGCCTCCACGCCAATGCCATTCTGGATGAGCACTACGACGGTATGTTCATGAAGCAACGGCGGCAGAAGTTCTGGGAGCAGATGATTGTTGGTTGTTTTCAATCCGACAATCACCACATCGCACTTCGGCATATCCGTCGAATGCTGATATACATTGACCTAATCGAGATGGAACGAACCGTCGCAGGAATCCACCTGCATGCCACGCTCCTTGACAAACTCATAATCACTATGCAACAGAAAGTGTACCTCCTGTCCGCTATGCGCCAGCTTGCAGCCGTAATAGCCGCCGATGGCTCCCACTCCAATGACTCCGTAAAGCAACATACTTTATTACGATTTACTGATTGACGATTGACATTTTTTTGCTTTCGCGCTGCAAAAGTAGTCTTTTTTTCCTAAAAAAAGATACTATATCTAAAAAATGTTGTATCTTTGCAGCAAAATAACTTAATCAAAGTGGAAAAGACTGAATTTACACTACTCAATAAGATCCAATACCCTGAGGATTTACGCAAGTTGCCGGTGGACGCTTTGCCGCAGCTGTGCAAAGAGTTACGCGAGGACATCGTGGAGGAGGTGGCGGTCAATCCCGGCCATCTGGCTTCGAGTCTCGGCGTGGTGGAGATTACTGTGGCGCTGCATTATGTCTACGACACGCCAGAAGACCGCATCGTCTGGGATGTGGGGCATCAGGCATACGGCCATAAGATCCTGACAGGCCGTCGCGAACAGTTCTGCACCAACAGAAAACTGGGCGGTATCAAGCCCTTCCCCTCACCTGCCGAGAGCGAATATGACACCTTTGCCTGCGGACATGCGAGCAACTCGGTATCGGCAGCCCTGGGTATGGCCGTTGCAGCCAAGCTCGAAGAGAAGAAGGACCGTCATGTGGTGGCCGTCATCGGCGACGGAGCCATGAGCGGCGGACTGGCCTTCGAAGGTCTGAACAACGCCTCGTCGAGTCCCAACGACCTGTTGATCATCCTCAACGACAATAATATGTCGATAGACCGCTCGGTGGGCGGTATGAAGCAGTATCTGCTGAACCTGAGCACCAACGAGACCTACAACGCCCTGCGCTTCAAGGCCTCGCGTTGGATGAACCGCAAGGGTATGCTGGGCGACGAGAGGCGCAAGGGGCTCATCCGTCTGTCGAACGCCCTGAAGAGTGCCATCTCGCACCAGCAGAACATCTTCGAGGGAATGAACATCCGCTACTTCGGTCCCTTCGACGGACACAACGTGAAGGAACTGGTGCGCATCCTCAAACAAATCAAGGATATGAAAGGTCCGAAGCTGCTGCACCTGCACACCCAGAAGGGTCACGGCTATGCCCCTGCAGAGAAGGATGTGACCATCTGGCACGCCCCTGGCAAGTTCAATCCGGATACAGGTGAGCGTATCGTGGACAACGATCCCAACAAACCCCAGAAATATCAGGATGTGTTCGGCCACACCCTTCTGGAACTGGCCAAACAGAATCCGAAGATCGTAGGTGTGACACCCGCTATGCCCTCCGGCTGCTCGATGAACATTATGATGAAAGAGATGCCCGACCGCACCTTCGATGTCGGTATTGCCGAAGGTCATGCTGTCACGTTCTCTGGTGGAATGGCGAAAGACGGACTGCTACCCTTCTGTAATATCTACAGCGCCTTTGCCCAGAGGGCCTTCGACAATATCATCCACGATGTGGCGCTGCTGAACCTGAACGTCGTGTTCTGCTTCGACCGTGCAGGACTGGTGGGAGAAGACGGACCTACGCATCACGGAGCCTTCGACCTCGCCGCCCTGAGGCCGATTCCTAACCTCACCATCTCGTCGCCCATGGATGAACATGAGTTGCGGAGGCTGATGTACACAGCCCAGCTGCCAAACAAGGGACCGTTTGTGATACGGTATCCAAGAGGTGGCGGCGTGCTGCAAGACTGGCGTTGTCCATTGGAAGAAGTCAAGGTGGGTACAGGCCGCAAGTTGAAAGACGGCGACGATGTGGCTGTGCTGAGTATCGGGCCAATAGGTAATAATGTCACGGAGGCGATTAATATTGTTCGGGGGCGCGAGGGTACGGAGGCACGGGGGCGCGAGAATAGTCTCAGCGCAGGAAGTAATCTCGTACTCCCGCCCCCCCGCACCTCCGTACCCCCGTCTATCGCCCATTACGACATGCGCTTCCTGAAACCCCTCGACGAGCAGATCCTCGATGAGGTGGGTAGGAAGTTCAAGCGCATCGTCACCGTAGAGAACGGTGTGAAGCAGGGTGGTCTTGGCTCTGCCGTGCTAGAATGGATGAACGATCACGGCTATCAACCCGAGATCATCCGCTTAGGCTTGCCTGACAAGTTCGTGGAGCATGGCAAGGTATGCGAGTTGAACAAGATCGTCGGCCTCGATCCTGAAAGTATCGCTAAAGCCATTATATCATGAAGATAGTCATTGTCGGCGCAGGTGCCGTAGGAACTCACTTGTCGAAGCTGTTGTCAAGAGGCCATCAGGACTGTGTGCTCATCGACGACAATGATGAGCGGTTGGCGGCACTCAGCGAATATGATGTGATGACCTATCAGGCATCACCCACCAGCATCAAGGCCCTGAAGGAAGCCGGAGCACAGAATGCAGACCTCTTCGTCGGTGTGACGCCTGAGGAGAGCATCAACATCAATGCCTGTATCCTCGCCCACGCCTTAGGAGCGAAGAAGACCGTGGCCCGTATAGACAACTACGAATACCTGTCGCAGGATCTGCAGCCGTTCTTTAAGAAACTGGGCATCGACTCCCTCATCTATCCCGAAGTCTTAGTGGCGACGGACATCACGAACAGTCTGAAGCTGTCGTGGGTGCGCCAGCGGTGGGACGTCCACGGTGGCGCCCTCATCCTCTTAGGTGTGAAGCTCCGTGAGACGGCAGAGATCCTGAACCAGCCGCTGAAAGACCTCTGTGGTCCTGACGATCCCTATCATATCGTAGCCATCAAACGTGGCGGCGACACGCTGATTCCAGGCGGTCTTGACGAACTGCGCGTCAACGACCTCGTCTATTTTATGACCACCAAGGAGTACATCCCCTATATCCGTAAGATCGTGGGCAAGGAGCACTATGCCGACGTAAAGAACGTAATCATCATGGGTGGTGGCAAGTCGGCTGTCCGTGCGGCCCTCACCATCCCTAACTATATGAATCTGAAGATCATCGAGAAGGATGCCCAGCGCTGTGAGAAGCTCAACGAGCTGTTCGAGCGTGAGGATGCGATGGTGATCCACGGTGACGGCCGCGACCTCGGACTACTCGAGGAAGAAGGCATCCGCCATACCCAGGCCTTCGTGGCGCTGACGGGTAATGCCGAGACCAACATTCTTGCCTGTCTGACGGCGAAGAAACTCGGTGTGCGTAAGACCGTTGCGATGGTCGAGAACCTCGACTACGTGAGTATGGCCGAAGAGCTGGATATCGGCACGATCATCAATAAGAAGACCATCGCCGCCAGCCATATCTTCCAGATGATGCTCGAGGCGGACGTTGACAACCTCCGTTCGCTGATGCTTGTGGATGCCGATGTGGCAGAGTTCACAGCTGCCGAAGGATCGAAGGTGACGAAGAAGCCCGTGAAGGACTTAGGACTGCCCTTCGGTGCCACCATCGGCGGACTGGTACGCAACGGCAACGGCATACTCGTCAACGGTAACTCCCAGATACAGGCAGGCGACTGTGTGATGGTGTTCTGCCACGAACATAATATCAGCCAGATTGAGAAATTCTTCAAGAAATCGGCACTATTTTAAAATCGTCAATCCGTCAGTCGTCAATATGATCAACTTCCGCATCATCTGCAAGATCATCGGTTCGCTGTTGTTCATCGAGGCCTTCTTCATGACCTGGTGCGCTGCGATAGCCTTCTACTTCCACGAGGAAGACCAGATCGCCTTTCTGATGTCGCTGCTGATTACTTTCGGAAGCGGATTCCTCTTCCTGCTGTGGGGACGGAACGCCGAGAACATGCTGAGCCGAAAAGACGCCTTTCTGCTGGTGACAGCCGTGTGGGTCATCTTCTCCCTCTTCGGAACGTTCCCCTTCCTCATCCACGGCAGCATCACCAACTTCACCGATGCCTACTTCGAGACAATGTCTGGCTTCACCACGACGGGTGCCACAATCATCGACGATGTGGAGGTCTTGCCCCACGGCATTCTGTTCTGGCGGTCGCTTATGCAGTGGATCGGCGGTTTGGGAATCGTCTTCTTCACCATCGCCATCCTGCCTTCGCTGGTGGGAGGAAGTGTGAAGGTGTTCGCTGCTGAGGCGACGGGGCCTGTGAAGGCGAAGATGCACCCGAGGCTGACGACTACGGCGAAGTGGATCTGGTCGATCTATCTGCTGCTGACCATTGGCTGCGGCATTGCCTTCTGGCTGGCAGGCATGAACTGGTTCGACGCCACGAACTACTCGATGACAACCACGGCCACAGGTGGATTCTCTATCCACAACGACTCTCTGGCATTCTTCCACGACCCCACCATCGACTATATCGCCATCGTCTTCCAGTTCCTGGCAGGAATCAACTTCACGCTGCTCTATGCCTCGATCTTCAAGGCAAAGTTCGCCGATCTGTTCAAGAACTCGGAGTTTAAGTTCTATATCAGCATCCTACTGCTGTCGACAGCGGGCATCGCCACCGTGCTCTACCTCCAGTCAGGCTATGATCTGGAGCCCGCCATACGCAGCAGTCTGTTCCATGTGGTATCGTTCATGACCACTACAGGCATGTTCAACGATGATGTGGCGCTGTGGCCTCATATCACCTGGATCATCCTCGGTGCCCTGATGTTCATCGGTGGCTGTGCCGGCAGTACCAGCGGCGGATTCAAGTGCATCCGTGCGGTGATGACGCTGAAGTCGCTCCGCAACAACTTCCGTCAGATCCTCCACCCCAACGCCGTGCTGCCCGTGAGAATCAACGGCCAGAGTGTGCCACAGGCCAGGATGGTAGCCCTGTTCGCCTTCTTCACGCTCTTCATACTGATGATCCTCGTCACAGCTGGCATCATGCTCCTATCGAACATCGACATGATCAACAGTATCGTCATCGCCCTGAGTTGCGTCAGCAATATCGGTCCCTCACTGAGTACGGACATCGGCGCGAATATCTCGTGGTCGGGGATGCCAGACTTCGTGAAATGGACCCTCTGTCCGCTGATGCTCATGGGACGTCTGGAGATCATGACGGTGCTTGTGCTCTTCACAAGGAGTTACTGGAAAGAGAATTAATCTGTAATAGCATTATACTTTCTTACGTAAATGCTACACTATCTTGGAATTCTTAATGGAATGCAGGCATAAAGATTTGGATATTCCAGAATAATTATGTAAGTTTGCAGTCGAAATTAGAAATAGGTAAGAACTACAAAAAAAGACCCAAACAGATATGTACAAGTTTGAACCGTTGCTGAAGCAGACACTCTGGGGAGGTGACAAGATTATCCCCTTCAAACATTTAGACACACAGATGGAGCACGTTGGCGAGAGCTGGGAGATCTCAGGCGTCAACGGCAGTGAGACCATTGTGGCAACAGGTCAAGACAAGGGCAAGAGCCTTAACCAACTGGTTAGTGAACAAAAGGAGAAACTTGTTGGTAAGGACAACTACGAGCACTTTGGCGATGAGTTCCCCCTGCTCATCAAGTTTATCGACGCCTGCCAGGATCTCAGCATTCAGGTACATCCTGACGACGAGACTGCCCATCGCCTGGGCAAGCCTCGTGGAAAGACTGAGATGTGGTATGTACTGGAATCAGAACCAGGAGCCACGCTCTATAATGGTCTGAAGAAGAAGATTACACCTGAGGAGTACGAGGAGATGGTGGAGAACGACACCATCACCGATGCCCTGGCACGCTACGAAGTAAAGGAGGGCGACGTGTTCTTCATCCCTGCAGGACGCATCCACGCCATTGGCTCTGGCTGTTTTGTAACAGAGATCCAAGAGACCTCTGATGTAACCTATCGCATCTACGACTACAAGCGCAAGGACAAGAACGGCAACTACCGTGAGCTCCATACGAAAGAGGCTGCCATGAGCATCGACTACAAGGTACTGCCTAACTACCGTACCGGCTACGAGCCCCAAAAGAATGAAGGTGTGCAGTTAGTGGAGTGCCCCTTCTTCACAACAGCTGTCTATGACCTGACGGAGCCGATGACACTCGACTACTCCGAGCTTGATTCGTTTGTTATTCTGATTGCTGTCAAGGGAGAGGGAAAGCTCATCTGCGAAGGTGAAGAGATGACGTTCCGTATGGGTGACACCGTCCTCCTTCCTGCCATAACGAAGGAAGTCAAGGTCGAAGGCACCGTCAAGTTCCTGGAAACCTATGTGTAATCCCTTCCCCTCCTAAGTTAGGAGGGGTCAGGGGTGGTCTGAACAAGCGTAGAGTTATCCTTTGTTCAGACCCCCTCTAACTCCCCCTAACTTAGGGGGAGAATCAAGCGCCCTCTAAATAATTCCGGACATCCTCCTGTATGCGGCGGAACTGTTCGGAGGACATATAGCCACTGTTCTTTTTGAGCATCACCTTAATGTCCTGCAATGAGTTCTCGTAGCAGGTCATCTCATTCTGCTTCTGGGTTTGATGAGCTCTGGCATGGTTGATCTCCGTCTGCCGTTCCTGTCGCAACAGATTACACACTTTCGAGAGCATCGGCGATACGATAGTGTCGAACAGATGATGCCCCTGTATATATAAATAGGTGGTCTGCGGCGTCACGCCCAACGCCTTGATACTGTCTTTCGTGGCCAGGTATTCCTCCTTGGCATCAGGATACTGGCGTTGCAGTTCGTTGATCTTCGTTCGCACCTTGCGCTTCACATTCTCTATCGACGGCCCTGGCGTCATCACGTTGAAGCCTCCGGGATCAGCGATGCGGTTGAAGTCCGTAATGGTGAATTTTGGATAGTTGCCGTTGCGATACATCATAACCGACCAGACGAACAGCGGGAAGATGGCCTCTGAGAACAATCTGAAATACTCACGGAAGTCGAAGATGCGATGGTCGTTGAGTGTCACGGAGACGCAGACGTTATGGAGCGACGGGGCGTAGCACTGGAAATTCTCGATGGCATAGACATAGGTATGGAAGACATACGGACTATCCAGCACCTGCTTAGACGAAATCGTCATCCCATGCATCAGGTAGTCGTAGTCGGCATCCACACAGGCAATCATATCCCTGCCCAGTGGCTCGCCTTTGAGAAAGTTCATCAGCACCGACTTCTTCCCACGGGTGAGTTTGCCCTTCGACGGCAGCATCACCTCGAAGTAGCGCTTGTCGTCCTCAAACTCCGAGAGCACCGTGCGCCAGAAATAGATATCATCATAGCTCTCGACATAGGCTACAATCCTATGCCTTGCCTTCTTCGATGTCAGCGCGTTAGCCGCCTCGAAGTACCTGCTATTCAGATTATCCTTCAGTCGGTTAGCCATCAGTTCATCTTTTTGCAACGGACTACAGGACTAAAGGACTCTATTCAGTCGTTAAGTCCTGTAGTCCGTTGCTAAATTTATACAGTAATATCTGTAACTTCTGTTACAGCATCGACCCAACCGTTCATGACGACGGCAGGAGAGTGTGTGGTCAAGATGATCTGCACATTCGGATTCAGTTCCAGACAGAGGTCGATGATACGCTTCTGCCACTCGATATGGAGCGACACTTCGGGTTCATCCATGAAGAGCACGTAGGGCTGGTTATCCTCCACCAGCACGGTGAGCAGGATGGCCAGAATCTGCTTCTCACCACTCGACAGCTGATAAGGCACCAACGTCTCACCGATCTGCGAGAACCGTATCTCATTCTCCGTCCTGACGATCGTCTTGCCGGTATCCGTGAACAAGTCGTCGACGATATCCTGGAAGCGGCTCTTCTTCTGCGACAGCTGCTGGGCGGCATCGGCATGCCCCTGCTGCAACTGCTCGATAATACGGTTGCCGATGTTCACCTGATAGTCGAGGTACTTCCGTTGCAGGTGGAAGAGCTGAAAGTCGAGCGCCGAACGGATACGGGTGTCAACCATATTCAGCGTCTCGTTGTCGAGCATGGGAGAGTCGAGCGAACGGATGATATCGAAGCGGATATGCGTGGCATCGGCAGGCTCCACATCGATATGCACCCCCTTCAGCAGATGGTTGATGATGTCGCCGTTGGTGTTCACACTCTTGATGATTTTGTTGAGGATGGTGCTCTTTCCCACACCATTGATGCCGCTCAGGATATTCACCTGACGGTTCAGTTCCCACACCACGTGTTTCTTCCCGCTCCAGAGCGAGTCGATCTCAATCCTTCGGATATAGTCAGCATACTTTTGCATAGGCTTAGGATTTTATTGTCGTTTGGATGCTATCGGCTCTTGAATTGTTCCATTTCCTCACCCTGGGGCCAAATCTCTAACACGGCGATATCGAAGGTCAAGTCGCTATAGGCTCGGATGCCCGACGACGTCGAGGTGCCATAACCCAACTTGTAGGGGATATGCACGATCCAGCGGTCTCCCTTATGCATGTGCATCAGGGCTGTGCAGAAACCCTCGACGAGACCGTCCGGCGTCACGTCTGTCATACCCGCAGTCTTCCAGTCGAAGTTGCCAACAAAGGTCTGGTCGAACACGTAACCTTCGGGATAGCTCGTGGTCGGGATGTAACGTCCACGATAGGCCACACGCACGTTGTCCGTATAGATGGGACTCTCCGTGCCGCTGCCCTTCTCCACTTCTTCCACATAGATATAGTCGCTGTTCGTCAGACCAGATGCCGACTCGCTCTTGGCATAGGTCAGGATCTTGCGATACATACCGCTGCTGGCTCCCGCTGCCCACTGGTCCGTCTGTGCGTCGTTGCGTTCCTGCCAGTTGGCATACTCGTCCACTTCGTTGTTCTCCTCGCTGCAGGCGCATACGCTAAATGACAAATGACAAATGATGAATGATAAACCAATCATCCTCATCGTACTGCCTTTCATCACTTGCTTTACAATACCCCACATATCTTTATCATTTATCATTCATCATTTATCATTTAGGGCGAAGCCCGCCTTACTGGAGTTTCTTCAGTAAGGATGCGATGCTCACCTTATCCTCGATGATGCCGTTGAGTTCGCTGATGGCAACGCGCTCCTGCTCCATCGTATCGCGGAAACGCAGGGTGACACAGCCGTCGTTCAGCGTGTCGTGGTCGACAGTGACGCAATACGGCGTGCCGATGGCATCCTGACGACGATAGCGCTTGCCGATAGAGTCCTTCTCATCATACTGGCAGTTGAAGTGGAACTTCAGCTGGTCGATGATCTCACGGGCCTTCTCAGGCAGGCCGTCCTTCTTCACCAGCGGCATCACAGCACACTTGACAGGAGCCAGGGCTGCAGGCAACTTCAGCACCACGCGGGTCTCGCCGTTCTCCAGCTTCTCCTCCTCGAAGGCATGACACATGATGCTCAGGAACATACGGTCCACACCGATAGACGTCTCAATGACATACGGGGTGTAGCTCTCGTTGGTCTGAGGATCGAAATACTTGATGCTCTTTCCACTGTATTTCTCGTGCTGCGACAGGTCAAAGTTCGTGCGGCTGTGGATACCCTCCACCTCCTTGAAGCCGAACGGCATCTTGAACTCGATGTCGGTAGCGGCATTGGCATAGTGAGCCAGCTTATCGTGGTCGTGGAAACGGTAGTTCTCAGCACCGAAGCCCAGAGCCTGGTGCCACTTCATACGCGTTTCCTTCCACTTCGGGAACCACTCCAGCTCCGTGCCGGGCTGTACGAAGAACTGCATCTCCATCTGCTCGAACTCCCTCATACGGAAGATGAACTGACGGGCGACAATCTCGTTGCGGAAAGCCTTACCGATCTGAGCGATGCCGAAGGGGATCTTCATGCGGCCCGTCTTCTGCACGTTCAGGTAGTTCACGAAGATACCCTGAGCAGTCTCAGGACGCAGGTAGATCTTCATCGAAGCATCTGCTGAGGCACCCATCTCCGTAGAGAACATCAGGTTGAACTGACGAACGTCCGTCCAGTTCCTGGTTCCGCTGATGGGGCAGACGATCTCCTCGTCGAGGATAATCTGCTTCAGCTCGTCGAGATCCGGGCCCTGCATGGCAGCAGCATAACGGGCGTGGAGGGCGTCGCGCTTCTCCTTCGTCTCCTTCACACGCTCACTGGTCTCCAGATACTTAGCCTCGTCGAACGAGTCGCCGAAACGCTTGCGGGCCTTCTCCACTTCCTTCTGGATCTTCTCGTCGTACTTGGCAATCTGATCCTCAATGAGCACATCGGCACGATAACGCTTCTTCGAGTCGCGGTTGTCGATGAGGGGATCATTGAAGGCATCCACGTGTCCAGAGGCCTTCCATATCGTCGGGTGCATGAAGATGGCCGAGTCGATGCCCACGATGTTCTCGTGCAGCATCGTCATCGCCTTCCACCAGTACTGCTTGATATTATTCTTCAACTCCACGCCGTTCTGACCGTAGTCATACACAGCGCCCAAACCATCGTAAATCTCACTTGAAGGAAACACGAAACCGTACTCCTTACAGTGGCTCACGATCTTCTTAAATACATCTTCTTGTGCCATAATATATTATAAATTCGAATTTACGGCTGCAAAGGTACGACAAAATCCCGAAACAGCCAAGCATTTCCATAAAAACTTGCTGCGATGTCCTTCCAAATCAGCACAGGCGATTGAGCCAGACTGCGAAAAAGTAGTCATAAATGATATAGCCCGTTTGTGTACGATAAATCAGATCCTTGTCAAGCAACACATCGAGTGCCGTCTTGACGCTGCTGCTACTGGGGAGATTATAACGTTTGATAAACGTATCGCCCTGAGGAGTAGCCACACTGCCTTCCTTGGCAATGGCTTTCATCAGGGCCTGCTGGTTATCAGAGAGGAGATTGAGTAGTTCTTCGTATTGCATAGAACTCTGATTGACAATATGGATAATCGCCTCCTTGATCTGTGATTCACTGCAGACTTTTTTCTCGGTCTCGTAAAGTCTGTTCAGCATAAGTTGGATGTTGCGGGTTACTCCATCAAACAGCTGATAGATATGATGAAATATTTCCTGGCTGATACACCCTTTCTTTCCTTCGAAAAAGCGACGTGCAAAATCGTAGTATATTTCCTCGTTCAGTGGTTCCAACCCCATTGACACCGTGCTCTGATAGAAAGGACGCTCTGGTGAATTGAAAATCTGAGACATCAGACTGCGCTTACTACCGGAAAAGACGAAATGAGCATTGGGAACAAACTGGATGTGGGAACGCAGCAGAGCCTCTATGCCATTCTCCGGATATTTGGTGATTTGCTGAAACTCATCGATGGCAATATAGACCTCACGTTTGCTCAAATTAAGATAGTCGAAGATTGTCTTTAAAGACACTGTTGACTGACTGGGTTCGATGCTGATAGATACAGTAGGCGCTCCTGTATATGGATCCTGACCAAAAACGGGTCGCCAAGAACCGAAAAACTCAAGCAAGCGCTTCATAGCCTTTTGCCCGCGAGAAAGCACATCCTGAGTGATGGCAGTGCCAAGGAATTGAACAAACTCCTGCTGATTTTTGGTGGAATAGATGTCGACATAGACACATATGGCATCCTTTTCTACCTCTTTCAACTTATAAAATGCGTTCTTTATCAATCCCGTTTTGCCGATTCTTCGCGGTGAGACAAGCACAGTATTGCGTCCGTTTTGCAGATTTCCAATCAATCCTTCCGTCTCAACAATACGATCACAGAAATAGTCAGGACTTACATATCCCTGATAAACAAAGGGATTTCTTAACTGGATGTTGGTTTTCTTTGCCATATCGATATCTGTTTTTTACATTAAATCTGTGGCGGATTTCCCGTCACGGATTTTCCGTCACGGAATTTCCGCGATGCAAAGATATATCTTTTATTCAAATTATCCAAATCAAGGCCATCCAATTTAGGATAATTTATACAAAATCTCCACCAACCGGCTGAATGGTCATTGAGGCTAAAAATGAACTTTTATGCCAAAACATTGCAAGATTCAAATCTTTTGTTTACTTTTGCAAATAAAAGGAGAAAGACAATGGCAAAGACAATCAAATTCGGCGTACACCGCAATCCGCAGAAGGATGCAAAAGGTAGGGATACCTACCACGTGAGACATGAAACCGACTTCGCACTCAATCAAGAGTACATCATCAGTCAGGTAAAGACTTACAATGCGGCTGAAGCCAGCCACATCAATCCCGTCATCGGCGTGCTGAGAGAGCAGATCGTGGAGATTCTGACGGACAACCACAACATGCACATCGAGGGAATAGGCAACTTCTACCTGAAGCTCGGCTTTAGGGAGCGCACCGGCGAGAACGGGCAGCCCGTGTTGCCCCACTTCACCGACCCATCGCAGATCACGGGCAACGACGTAGTGGCGGTAAACATCGGCTTTACCGCCGACGAGGAATTGTTGAAACAGTTATTCAAACAGGATTACCACTACGTGAACGCTACGGGGCACGGAAAAGTGGGACACTCCGCCGATGTGACCAAAGAGCAGATCATCGCCCGGCTGGAACAGTTCTTTGAAACCCACGACCGCCTGCTCAGCAGAGACATGAGGGGGCTTTTCGGCCTCACGCAATACATGGCCGACAAGTGGCTCGATGAGCTATGTACCCAGGCGCCGCCCTATCTCAGATTCGAGAAGGTGGCGAACGTGCGAATATTTTACCGCCGTTAAACCCGTTGGCCTCACGCCAACCGCACTTAGCACGAAGGCTTGAAAGCGACAGAAAGCTCCGAGGAAACTCATACTCTCCTCGGAGCTTTCTCATGTCTATAGCCGTCTAAAACGATCGTTGACTGGAGTCAACGCATTCGTCGACATAAGTCAACGAACCATTTGACACCAGTCAACGAACCATTTGACATGAAGTCAACGACCGTAAGAAACGCCGAATCCCCGCCTTACGGCGAGGATTCCTGGTAGGGACACCCGGGCTCGAACCGGGGACCTCTGCAATGTGACTGCAGCGCTCTAAACCAACTGGGCTATGCCCCTAACTTTCGTTTGCGGGTGCAAAGGTACGAAGAATTTCTGAAACCACCAAAGGTTTTTGGTAAAAAAAATAAATAGCCTACGGATTATACGGATTTTACGGATTAAAAGAAAATCCCCGCCAAGACTGGCGAGGATTATCTTTTAGGGGTTTAACCTTTATTAGTTGAACAGATAACGGATGGTGAACTGGATGCGATAGGTAGAAGCCGTCGTCTCGTAGTTCTGTGAAGTAGAGAGGTGACGGGCACCGTTCACGAGGTTATACTGATACTGATTGGTCTTTGAATCGTAGGTCAGCAGGTTGTTACCAGTGATCTGCTTGTAGAGACCCCAGTCCTTGCAGAAGAAGTTCAGCAGGTTCTCGATGTCGAGGCCGAGCTGCAGGGTGTGCTTAGTATTGCCAGCCTTGAAGCTCATGTCGCGCATGTAACGGAAGTCGAGCTGATGATGCCAAGGCATCTTGGCACCGCCACGCTCAGCATACTGACCGGTGCGGTTCTTCAGGTAGTCATCCTGCTGGATGAATGCCCAGAAGTCGTCGCGCTGCATCTCTGCGGTATAGGTCTCACCACCGACCTTACCCTCCTTGAATTCCCAATTGTTGAGTTCCTGACGTGAAGCAGGCACGTAGATCAGGTTGCCGGGAGCAGACGGGTCGTTGTTGACGTTGCTGGCGAAGATGTAAGAGTAGCGGCTGTAGGAATAGCTTCCGAGGTAGCCGTACTGATAAGCATCCCAGAGGAGGCTGAACGTAGAAGAAGAGTTGGCAGACTCCTTCAGCTTGTAGCTGGCCGACACGAGAATACGGTTGGGAGCCACGTAGGTAGCGTAACCGGTCTCATTGTCGTTGACAGCGTGGATGGAGTTACGATAGTTGTTGTAAGCCGATGACACCTGGTCGCCGATACCCTCGCTGTAGCTCTTGGCGGTTGAGAGCGTGTAGCTGGCACTCAGATCAAGACCGAAGTCGAAGTTCTTGTGCAACTGGAAGCTCAGAGAAGCGTAGTGAGCCTTGCTTCCGGCGTTCTCCAGCAGGTAAGCGCTCTGCTTGTTGTAGGTAGACATCTTATGACGGACGTCGCCATGACCGAGGTCGATGGTAGGACCTACACCCGTGTTGGGGTCAACATCCCAGTAAACATTGGCGTTGGAAACAACTACGGGGTTCAAATCCCAGTTGTAGATACCCTCAAGGGTGAAATCGATGTCGTAAGGCAGCTTAGCATCGAAGGCCAGCGAAGCCTTCCAAGTCTTCGGCATGCGCAGATCCTCACTCAGGATGGTGGGGCTGCTGGGGATAGACGTAGCGCTGGTGGCACCGATCTGCTTCAGCATATCCTCCTGACTCATCGTGAACGAAGGCACTTTATCGCCCTTCGACTGGACAGCCCAGTAAGAGGTCTGGCCCATACCTGAGTTACCAACGGCAGAGACAAGCCATACGAACGGCATGCGGCCAACGAAGAGACCTGTACCTCCACGGAGGATGTACTTACGGTCGCCTGTCATATCCCAGTTGAAACCGATACGCGGTGAGAAGCTGACACTGGCGCTGGGAACGTTGTCCGTGCGGAAATGACGGCCTCCGAAGTCGAGGTCGTAGTAACCCTGATTGAAGTTATTCGCCAATGAGGGATATGAGGGCAACTCGAGACGGGCACCGACAGACATACGGAAGCGCTCGCTCCAGCTGATATTGTCCTGAAGATAGAGTGACCACTGGTTGGTGCTCATCTCAGAGGTGAACATCGAGTGGGCATCATTGTTGCCGTAGGTGATACCGAAGGTACGGGGACCACGATTGAAGACCGAAGCCCAGTCGCCGGCAGCAGCCTCCTCGGGAGTAGCCTCGAAGGTATAGTAACCGGCAGCAGCCTGAGCGTAACCGTTGGCTGCGAAGTTGTGCTCGAACTGGATACCAGCGAAGAGATTGTGCTTACCAAAGGTAGCATTCACCTCATCGGTGATGACGGTGGTCTTCGTCTGAGCCAGGTTTCCGTAGGTGAAGATATCACCAGTCAGAGCCCAAGTGGGGAAGTGATCCTGACCGTCGTTCATCACGATCTCCACCACGGGAGCGGCATCGTTATACTCTGTAGAACGGGGCTGATCCTGGAAAGAATAAGTACCACGGAGGGTGTTGTTGAACTTACCAAACTTAGAGTTCAACTCGGCAGCAATTGAAGTAAACTTATACTCAGCATAGTAACGGCTGGAGAGTGAGCTCATACCATAGTTACTATTGCTTCCGTAGTCGTTCTGGCTACCACCATAGATATCGGTCGCTCTGTTTGAAGGAACGGAACGCGAAGCAGAAGCACCGCTGGAACTCTTACGGTTAGACTTCGTGAAGCGGACATTGAACTTATGGTTCTCATTGATGTTCCAGTCCACACGGGCAAGAATACGATAAGCAGGAGTTTCCACGTTGTAACCCTGCCAGGGACCAGTGGTCAGACCATAGGTCCTACCCAGATATGAAGACAGGCTCTCCAACTCTTCAAGTGCAGGACGACGGTTTGTGGGCGCAAAATCTTTGGTTCTGCCATCAGAATTTGCACGGGCGGTAGGACCTGTAACCACGTTATTCTCGTATTCACCGTTGACGAAGAAGAACAACTTATCCTTAATAATCGGGCCTCCGAAGGTCAGACCATAAGTGTCATTGTGACCATCGTCTACAGGTAATGATGTTGAACCTACACGACTACCCTTCAGCGAAGTGCTGGTGATATAGGTATAGAGACTACCCTTGAACTCGTTGGTACCACTCTTGGTAACAGCATTGACACCACCACCGGTAAATCCGCTCTGACGAACGTCGTACGGCGTAATGGAGATGGTCATCTGATCCAGAGCGTCGAGTGAAATAGGCGTGCCGCCACCAGGCAGCGGGCTGGAACCCAGACCGAAGGCATTGTTGAAAGCAGCACCATCAACGGTGACACTTGACTGGCGGTAGTTACCACCACCGATAGCCATGCCGCTGGCAGAGCTACTCTGCGGGGTCATCTTCATGATGTCAGTCATGCTGCGGCCGATCGTAGGCACGGCAGCCATCTGGGCACCATTCAAGTTTGTCACAGCACCAGAACGGTCGGAGCGCATCGTGTTACGAGCAGCAGCAACGATCTCCACCTCCTGTAACATCTCACTGCCCTCTGAGAGGGTCACGTCGATAACAGTGTTCTGACCGAGGGCCAATTGGATCTCAGTGAATTTCTTCGTCTGATAACCAATGTAAGAAACCTCGACTTCGTAAGGGCCACCACTGATAACGAAAGCGTCAGCAATGTAACAACCAGCAAAAACAATCTTTTCTGCATAAATTTGGTAAAGTTATTAATTAATTAATATGTCGTAAAACGACTGATTTCCAATTTTCGCTGCAAAGTTAGGAAAAAGATTCGATATAAAGATATAAATGAAGAACTTTTTTTAATATAAATGAACAATTATTGCGATTTATTATCTTAGGACAATTCCCGTAAGGATTCGCCCAGACAATGTTCCTAACTTTCGGGCAGAGAAGAAATCGTCGGTCTGGTCGTAGGTACAGATATCTGTCAGGCGGATATTTGCCGAGGGGATGCCTGTGGATTCGAGTTGTAGCCGACAGCAATTGGGCAGGTCGATGTGCCACTTATCCATCCGCTCAGCGATGGCATCCATAGGGTATCCGGCAGCGGCAAAAGGCTCATAGACATCGTCGCCCACCTCGAAATTCCGTCGTGAGATACCGGGGCCTATGACGGCAAGCAGACTTTCGGGCTTGGAATGATACGACCTCACCATCGCTGCGACTGCCGCCTCAACAATGTTGGCGACCGTTCCACGCCAACCACTGTGCACCACGCCGGCGGCATGATGCTCGGGGTCATATATAATAATAGGTATACAATCGGCCGTCGAGACTCCGATGCAGATGTCCGGCACGTTGGTGATCAGAGCATCGATGCCTTCAAGGGCAGTGCGGCGGATGTCTTCGTTCAAGAGGAAGAAGGTTTTGCTGATCTGGGTGACACCCGTGCCATGCACCTGATGGGGCATGATGAGACGGTCTGGCTTGATGTGGAGATGTTTGCAGAGAGACTTTCTGTTTTGGGCGATATGCTCCGGATTATCGCCAAAATAGGGGTTAACATTGAACGAGGCATAGTTACCCTCGCTCACACCACCATGACGCGTGCTGCTGAAAGCCGTCACGTTGGGAACTATATCATAATAATGGAGTTGGGGCTCAGGATTCTTCATCTTCCTCATATTCGAAGTCTTCGAGGTCTTCGATTTCATCTTCGTCGATGTATTCGATATCCTCATCTTCGCCCTCGTCAGCCAGTTCCTCCGCAAAACGGCTCATGTCCTTGTCACGATGCACGAGGGTATCCTCTGCTGTCACGGCTGCCAACTTATTGCTCTCGGCATTGAGTTCCCGCCAAAGAACATCCTTCAGCTCATCCAGTCCGAAGCCTGTGACAGCGGAAATGAAGACAATCTCACAAAGGGGACTGTCCCCATTGTGAGATTGGAGGTCAGCCTTAAGCATCTCGATGAGTTCGTCGTCGAGAAGGTCGCATTTAGTCACAGCCAACACACGGTGCTTGTCGAGCATCTCGGGATTAAACTGTTTCAGTTCATTGAGCAGGATCTCGTATTCCCGCTTGATGTCATCCGTATCTCCCGGCACCATGAATAACAACAGCGAGTTGCGCTCAATATGACGGAGGAAGCGCAAGCCGAGGCCCTTACCTTCCGAAGCTCCCTCGATGATACCTGGGATATCGGCCATTACGAAAGACTTGTTGTCGCGATAGCCCACGATACCGAGGGAGGGCTCCATCGTGGTAAAGGGATAGTTGGCAATCTTCGGACGGGCATTGGAGAGGGCAGACACCAACGTGGACTTGCCGGCATTGGGGAATCCCACGAGACCCACATCAGCCAAGAGCTTCAGCTCGAGGATGATGGTCATCTCCTGCATGGGTTCACCTGGCTGTGCATAACGGGGTGCCTGATTCGTAGCACTACGGAACTGGAAGTTGCCCAGTCCGCCACGACCACCTTTCAAGAGCAGCACCTCCTGTCCGTCATAAGTGACATCGCAGACATACTTGCCCGTCTCGGCATTGTAGACCACGGTTCCACAGGGCACGTCGATATACACATCCTTGCCGTCGGTGCCGTGGCACTTGTCCTTACCACCGTTGCCACCGTGCTCTGCGAAGATATGGCGTTCGTATTTCAGGTGTAGCAGCGTCCAGTAGTTATGATTACCACGCAGGATGATGCTGCCTCCCTTACCGCCGTCACCTCCGTCGGGACCGCCGTTGGGATTGTATTTCACATGCTTCAGGTGCATAGATCCCCTACCGCCCTTACCAGACCGGCACAAGATCTTCACATAGTCTACAAAATTACTCTCCATACAGATATTTCTAACAACGGATTGCACGGATTACACGGATTGAGACAAAATAATAATCCGTCAAATCCGTTCAATCCGTTGTCTTTAAAATTAAATCTTGTCAAGTACTGAACAGATATCGGCGAAGATGCGGTCAAGTTCGCCAAGGCCATTGATATGATAGTGAACGCCCTCCTTGCTGTACCACTCGATGAGCGGCTGCGTCTGGGAATGATACACCACGAGGCGCTTCTTGATGGTCTCCTCGTTGTCGTCGGCACGTCCACTCTGCTGACCACGGAGGATGAGGCGCTTCATCAGTTCATCCTCAGGCACGTCGAGTTCAATCATAGCAGCCACCTTGTCGCCACGCTCGTCGAGCATTTTCTTCAAGGCCTCTGCCTGTGGGATGGTACGGGGGAAACCGTCGAAGATGACACCCTTGTGCTCACGACCAAAAGAGTCATAAACTGAGGCAAGGATGCTCACCATCAGGTCGTCGGGAATCAGCTGTCCCTGATCGATGTAGCTCTTGGCGGTCTTGCCGAGTTCCGTACCGTTTTTGATTTCTGCCCGAAGCACATCGCCCGTGGAGATATGGTTCAGACCGTACTTCTCAATCATCTTGTCGCTCTGTGTGCCCTTGCCTGAGCCCGGTGCACCGAAAATCACAATATTCTTCATATCCTTAAAAATTTGTTTACTCAACAATGGTATACACGTCTTTCAGTTCGCGTCCCAGGCCGTCGTAGTCAAGACCATAGCCCACAATGAAATCATCAGGAATGCTGAATGCCACATAATCAAGCGTCAACTCTTCCTTGAGCTTCTCGGGTTTGAAGAACAGCGAACAGATGTGAACCGAGGTAGGGTTCCTCGTCCCTAACGACTCTATCATCTGCTTCATCGTCTGGCCACTCTCTACGATATCCTCCACAATGACGACAGTCCGTCCACTCAGGTTTTCGTTGACACCAAACACTTCCTTTACCTTACCTGTAGAAGTGGTACCCTGATAAGATGCCAGTTTAACGAAAGAGATCTCACAAGGGATGGTCATCTCCCTTAACAGATCAGCAGCAAAGATAAACGCACCGTTAAGCACAGCCAAAAAGATGGGATTCTTACCTTCCAAGTCCTTGCTCATCTGCTCAGCCAAAGCCTTCACACGCCGTTTGATTTCCGCCTCATGAATGGAGATACGGAAGCTTTTGTCCTTGATTTTTACTGTGTCCATAGGTCGAATACGTTATTTTTGTGCAAAAGTACGAAAAATTTTTGGAATCACCAAATCTTTTTTCTACCTTTGCACCATTATGAAGATTTTTACGAGTGCCCAGATCCACGAACTGGACAAATACACGATTGAAAACGAGCCCATCAAATCCATCGATCTGATGGAGCGTGCAGCCAAGGCTATCACCCAGGCCATCACAGAAGTGTGGGGCAGTGCCACACGTGTCATCGTCTTCGCCGGACCAGGAAACAATGGTGGCGACGCACTCGCCGTGGCCAGGTTGTTACTGGATCGCAACTATGATGTCACTGTCTACCTTTTCAATATCCAGGGACATCTCTCCGAAGACTGTGCCGCCAACAAGAAGCGGTTGCAGGAGAAGAAGTCGAAAGCACTCATTGAGGTGATCCAGGAGTTTGAGCCCCCACAGCTGGAAGCCGACACGCTTGTAGTCGACGGCATCTTCGGTTCTGGACTGAACAAGCCCTTGGCTGGTGGTTTCGCATCACTGGTGAAATATATCAACGCCTCACCATCGAAGGTCGTCAGCATCGACATTCCTTCCGGCCTGATGACAGAGGACAATACCTATAACGTCCGTGCCAATATCATCCGTGCCGATATGACACTCACGCTCCAACATCAGAAGCTCTCGTTCCTCTTCGCAGAGAACCAGCAGTTCATCGGGCAGCTGAAAGTGCTTGACATCCGACTCAGCAAGGAGGGTACCGACAAGATTGATGCCAATTACACCTTGCTTGAAGAGAGCGATATCCGCCAAAGGCTTCTGCCACGCGACCCGTTTGCCCATAAAGGGAAGATGGGCAATGCCCTCATCATCGCAGGTAGTTATGGCATGGGAGGAGCAGCCGTTCTCGCCACGAAAGCCTGCCTGCGGATAGGAGCCGGACGCGTCACCACCCACACCCCCAAGCGCAATTATATGATCATGCAGATCAGCGTACCAGAGGCCGTTCTGCAGTTCGACCGTGAGGAGACCACTTTCTCAGAGGCCGTCGATACTGAGGACTTCACGGCTGTGGGTATCGGTCCCGGATTGGGTACCAGCGAACAGACTGCCATCGCCATTATCGCCCAGTTGCGACGCACCCAGTGTCCGCTGGTGGCTGATGCTGATGCCATCAATATCCTCGCCAACCATCGGGCGTGGCTCCAGCAGCTGCCCAAGGGCATCATCATGACACCACACCCGAAGGAATTCGACCGTCTTGAAGGTCCCAGCAGCGACAGTTTCGAGCGTCTGATGAAGGCTCGCGATCTGGCTGAGCGTCTGCAAGCCTATATATTGTTGAAAGGGCATCACACTTCCTTGTGTCTGCCAGACGGGCATATCGTATTCAACACCACAGGTAATGCCGGTATGGCTACCGCTGGTAGTGGCGATGTATTGACAGGCATCATTACCGGTCTGCTCGCCCGTGGCTACAAACAAGAAGATGCCTGTATCGTGGGTATGTATCTGCATGGACTCGCAGGCGATATCGCCGCCAAGGAGTTAGGTCAGGAAAGCGTCATCGCCAGCGACTTGATCCAGTATCTGCCCTACGCCTTTAAACGAATCAAAGAATGAACAAAAGGTGAAAAGGTAAAAAAGTGAAATGGTAAAAGAATTATGAAACTATATTGTATGATAAGGTGTCAGGCAAAAGGGGTAAGGATGAGGGCTATATGGCTTTCTCTCTTTCACCTTTTCACCTTTTCACCTTTAGCTGCGCAGACAGTGAGCAGCGTTTACCAGCCAGGAGTTACTACAGAGGGAGCAATCTATTTCCTGCCTAAAACGGCTGTTACTGTCACAGTGCAGGTTGAGAAGACTACCTACACCCCAGGTGACTTCTGCCAGTATGCCGAGCGTTTCCTCCGCATCAAGGAAGTCTCTCCCACCCCTTCTGTCAGCTACCGAATCACAGCCATTCGTCAGGATGCCGTGGCTGTGCCAGACACTACCAAACGCTATGCTGTGAAGTTCGATGCCAAGACCTCCGCCACCAATGTACGTCTCTCTGACGACGGCATCCTAATGGCTATTAATACCGAGGAACGAGATTACACAGACAACAAGAAACTACAACGGGGGTATTCTCCTTCCTCCTTCCTCATTCCTCGTTCCTCGAACAAACCCAACCCTCGCCAATACATGAACGAGGAAACACTAGCTGCTGGCAGCACCGCCAAGATGGCTGAACTCACAGCCCAAGATATCTATGAAATACGTGAGAGTCGTAACCTCCTCGTCCGTGGACAGGCAGACAACATGCCCAAAGACGGTGAGCAGCTGCGCCTCATGCTTAAACAACTCGACATGCAGGATCGTGCACTTACCAGCCTCTTTATCGGCACTTATGACAAGGACACCATCCAAAAGGTATTCACTATCGTTCCCTCTGAATCCGATCGTCGCGAAGTAGTCTTCCGTTTCTCTGAGAAATTGGGACTTGTAGACGCGGATGACCTCGCGGGCGTACCTTATTATATATTAATAGAGGATCTTAAGACCGTTCCTAAACCCGAACCCGTCGATCCCAAGAAGAAACTGAAGCCCGTTTACGGTATCTTCGTCAATATCCCAGGCCGTCTGCGCTCTACCTTGAGCAACGCCCAAGGAATCATTGCGACAGATGAATTTCCAGCCGGTCAGTTCGGTAACGTAGAATTGCTCAGTGGTGCCCTCTTCAACAAGCGCTATACCACCCGCCTCCGTCTCAATTCCCTTTCCGGCGCCATCGACCGCCTGGATGCGGAATTACCCAAATAAAAAATCCCACCTACGCGGTGGGATTTTTCTATGATCTCAGATTTTTCTTACGACAATTTATCGAACTTCTTCAACACATCTTGCAAGCGGGCTACGCTGTCAGGATCCTTGTCGTTCTGGGCAATCAACTCCAGATGGTGACGAATATCAGCCATTTTGTCAAAGAGCAGTAATGCCTGCTCGTAACCCTTACCGATGTTCTCGAAGTTCTTGGACAGAGAGTTGTAGTCCTCCAACAGACGCTGAAGTTCGTCTACACGCTTCTGATAGTCGTTGAGCAACTGCTGTCCTTCCTCAGCCTGCTTCTTAGCGGCCTTCATCTGATAGAAGAGGGCTACAGCAAGTCCCGCTACTATTACAACCAGTATAATTTCAAGTATTGTCATAACCATCAACCTTTTTTCTGTTCAACCTTCATAAACTGAGTAAAGCCCGTCATGGCGAGCACCTTGTAGATTTCGGGACTGACATTGGTCATCTTGAACTGTCCGCGTAGCTGCATCACCGTACGCATGGTCTTCTGGATGATACGCAGACCTGAGCTGGCCATGTAAGTAAGATCCGTGCAGTCCATTTCCAGGTCTACACCACCGTCCTTGAGTGCAGGCTGAATATCCTGCTCAAACTGAGTTGCATTCATCGTGTCAATACGACTACCTGTCTTGATGATGGTCTTACCACCTTCTTTTAAAATCTGTGTCATAATCCTAACGTTTAATGTTTATATTCATTTTTTAATCATTAATACTCTTCGTCATCGTCAGCAGGTTCTTTCCCTCCATACGCTGATAGGTCACCTTGTTCATGATGTTCTTCACAATAAAAATGCCCATGCCGCCAAGATCCCGCTCCGCAGGATTGGCGTTCATGTCCGCACTTTCTTTCATCGTCGGATCAAACTCCCGTCCCTGATCACTGAGTACAAGGGTCAATTCCTTGCCGTCAGACTTGGCCAACAATTCAATCTCTGCATCAGAGCCTTCAGGATAAGCATAGGAAATCACATTTACCACCATCTCCTCCACGACAAGGTTCAGATTCATGGTCAACTCCATGCTCAAGCCCAATTCTTCACTGATTTCCTCAATGAATTGATTGACCTTCTCCAGTTCTGCCATCTGATTCTTGATACGAAGCTCCTTTCTCATAAATGCGCATTGGTTAGAGTGATTAATCCGATATTGCTGCAAAATTACGCACTTTTTTTGAATTAAACAAGAAATAAGTAAAAAAACAGCAAATCCCCTCACTTTTTAGCGAAGTGAGAGGATTTGTAATAGATGTCTAACCCCAAATTAGCACTGAGCGAGTTTGCCGTCAGAACCGAGCACATTCACAATCTTGTGGATGTACATCTTCTTCATGTTCTCACGGGCGGGCTTCAGATACTGACGAGGATCGAAGTCTCCAGGAGCAACTGCTCCTCGGGGATACCGATAGCGGCCTCTAGGTGACCACCATACTGATTGATGGTGTTGACCTCGTCCATGGGGACTGAAGAAGAACCGTGGAGCACGATGGGGAATCCAGGGAGTTTCTTCTCGATCTCATGCAGGATGTCGAATGCCAATGGTGGCGGAACGAGCACGCCATTGACCAGTGTGCACTGCTCGGGAGTGAACTTGTGAGCACCGTGAGAGGTACCGATAGAGATAGCCAGAGAGTCGCAGCCTGTACGGGTAGAGAAGTCAATGACCTCCTCAGGCTTGGTGTAGTGAGACTCAGCAGCGCTGACCTCATCCTCAACACCAGCGAGCACACCAAGCTCAGCCTCAACGGTCACGTCGAACTGATGAGCATACTCAACAACCTTCTTTGCCAGAGCAATGTTCTCCTCGTAAGGCAGTGAAGAACCGTCGATCATCACTGAAGAGAAGCCCATGTCGATACAGTCCTTGCAGAGCTCGAAGCTGTCACCATGGTCGAGGTGCAGCACGATCTCAGGATGCTCACAACCCAGTTCCTTAGCGTAAGCCACAGCACCCTCAGCCATGTAACGCAGAATAGTAGCGTTAGCATAGTTACGGGCACCCTTAGACACCTGCATGATGACGGGTGACTTTGTCTCAACAGCAGCCATAACGATGGCCTGCATCTGCTCCATTGTGTTGAAGTTGAAAGCGGGGATAGCATAGCCACCGGCTACTGCTCTCTTGAACATCTCGCGGGTATTAACGAGACCCAAATCCTTGTAGTTTACCATATTAATTATAATTTTTAAAAATGAGAAATTATCTTAGCGAGTGCAAAGATACGAAAAAAGCGCTAAAAGCAGCATATGACACACTGCTTTTAACGTTTTTTACACGAGCGTATGTATGTCGAAATAGTTCTGCACGTCGTCCTTATAGTTCTCAGAGACTGGAATGTAGTTTTCTCCGAATACGATACGGAAGCGGTCTACGAGGGGTGTCTCCGTCATATGGACGATGTATGAGCGGTGGGTGCGCAGGAACTCTGGCCTGGGCAGATACTCCTCAAGTTTCTTCATCGACATCAGCGACATTACCTTCTCGCCGTTTTTCAGATAAAAGCGCACATAGTCTTTCAGGCCCTCAATAAAGAGGATGTCGTCGAGATTGACACGCTGCAACTTGTAGTCAGTCTTGACGAACATAAAGCGGTCGCGACGGTAGGCATCCTGCCGTTGGATGATGGAGAACCACTCCAAGGCCTTGTCGGTGGACTTTAGGAAGTCTTCATAGGAGATCGGCTTCAACAGATAGTCGAGGGCATTGACCTTATAACCTTCGACGGCATACTGCGGGAAGGCAGTAGTGAAGATGACGCGCGTGTCCTTGGGCAGGATCTTGGCAAACTCAACACCGCTGAGTTCAGGCATCTGGATGTCGAGGAAGAGCAGCTGAACGGGATTGTCACGCAGGTCCTTCATAGCCAGGATGGCACTGTTGTAGGTTCCTACGAGTTGCAGATAAGGTGTCTTACGGGCATAACTCTCCAGCAGACCTGCTGCCAGAGGCTCGTCGTCGATAATGGCACATGAGATAGTCATAATGTAATTTTAATTGTGGATGAATAAACAGTTCCGTCGTCGCTGACGCCTTTCTTCCACTCATAGTGTTCGTAATAGGCGAGATCCAGGCGTCGCTGTACCTGCTGAAGGCCAATACCGTGGCCGCTGCGGTCTTTCTCTGACTTCGGAAAATTAGAGTTCTCGATGATGACACAAAGAGTATTGCCCTTCTGTGTCATAGACATATAGATGAAACTGGGCTCCGTAGAGCTGATACCATGCTTGAAGGCATTCTCGACGAGTGAGATAAACAACAATGGAGCCACCTTCGTATGGGGATTCTCCAGATCTTTCTCAAGTTTCACGTCGACCGTCTGAGGCAGACGGATCTTCATCAGATTGATGTAGTTCTCAATGAACTGCACTTCGTCGGCGAGCGACACCAGCTGTTCCTGATTGTCGTAAAGCAGGTGGCGCAGCATGTTCGAGAGCTGTTGGATGGCACTCTGTGCCCTCGTATGATCGATGGCTGTCAGCGCATAGATATTGTTCAGGGTGTTGAGCAAGAAGTGGGGATTGATCTGCGAGCGCAGATTACCCAGTTCCGCTGCTACCCTTGCCGCCTCAGCATTCCTTAGGGCCTTATCTGCCCAGTACCACTGTTGTGCCAACGATATACAGGTGGCAGCGGTAGCAAAGATACAGAAGTTGACGCAGTCACGGACAAAGGACAGGAAGTCATCAAGCGCATCTGGCGTACGAGAACCAGCCCCAGTAGGCTGGAACAACTCACGCGTAAAATCCATCCAGTAGTGCAGGAAGACGGCAAAGCTCACAATCATAATGAAATTGATGATCGTATAGTAGCGATGCTTGCCTTCCACGAAGTACCTGTACGTCAGCCACTTGTAGTTGGCGTAGAACACCACCATCAACAGCAACGACGGCATACAGTTCATCAGATACTGTAGCATCGTCATGCCAGTACCTCTCATGTATTGCATGGGCGACAGGAACATAAACGCCCAGAACACGATGTGCAGGAATATTTTTAGTCTTTTGTCCAACATAGTTTTTTCTATTCAGTCTTATTCGTGTCGGATAGCTTCTATCGGATCCATATTGGCAGCCTTCTGGGCGGGGATATAACCGAAGAGGACACCAATAAACACACAGACGAGGAATGACACATAGATGCTCCAGGCAGGCACGCTCGACGGCATGCCGACGGCAGAAACGGCAGCACTCGCACCACACCCTACCAGGACACCTATCAGTCCTCCCGTCACAGAAATAAGCACCGACTCGATAAGGAACTGGAGGGAGATGACAGGTCCAGTGGCACCTACGGCCATGCGGAGACCAATCTCCTTCGTGCGCTCTGTCACCGAGACGAGCATGATGTTCATAATGCCAATACCGGCCACGAGCAGTGAGAAAGCTGCAGCAACAACAAGGATGATGGTCACTGTATCCATCGTCGACGACATCGTCTCCATCATCTCCGCCTGAGAACGGATTGTGAAATCATCTTCAGCCTCATCCTTCAACTTGTGATTGTCGCGCAGGATCTGGGTAAGCTCCTCAATAGCAGCATCGGAGAGTTCTTCTGTCACGGCCGAGCAGACGATGCTGGAGAAATAGGTCTGGGCAGCAATACGTTTCATCACCGTCGTATAAGGGGCGATGATCACATTGTCCTGATCCATACCCCACGAGTTATAGCCTTTCGACTTCAACACACCCACAATACGCATGGGGATGCTCTTGAAACGGATGGTCTTACCGATGGGATCAACACCTTCGCCAAAGAGATCCTTCACGATGGTAGTACCCACAACAACAACTTTGGCGGCCTTCCTGATGTCCTCCTCGGTAAAGCACTCGCCTTCTTCCACAGGCCACTGCTTGATATCGAGGTAATCGATAGACTCACCGTACATTGAGGCGTTAGTATTGTTATTACCATAGATGGCCTGTCCGCTGGCGGTCACCTCAGGAGACACCTTCGTCACGAACTTCTTCTCACGCATAATGCGTTCATAGTCAGCCATCTTCAGTGTCTGCATGCTCGACGGATCCTGACGCACGCCACCTCGCATATCAGCTCCTGGACGGATGGTCAGCAGGTTGGTACCCATCGTGGAGAGTTCCTTGCGGATGCTCTCCTTGGAGCCCTGGCCGATGCTCATCATAATGATGACGGCCGCCACACCGATGATGATACCGAGCATCGAGAGGAACGAGCGCATTTTGTTGTTGGCCACGGCCTTCAGGCTCACTTTAAACAAATTTAATATGTTCATAATTCTCTTTTCTTAATCATCCTGTGGGGCTGGCAACAGAGCCAGAGCCTCAGCTGCCGATTTGATATTCGTATTGATAGTATCCTCGCGGATCTTTCCGTCACGCAGGTTGATATTACGGCTCGAATACTCGGCGATCTCAGGGTTGTGGGTCACAAAGATAATAGTATGGCCTTGCTTGTACAACTCCTGGAACAGAACCAGCATCTCGAACGATGTACGGGTATCGAGATTACCTGTGGCCTCGTCGGCGAGGAGCACAGCAGGGTCGTTAACCAAAGCACGTGCGATAGCCACACGCTGCATCTGACCTCCCGACATCTGATTTGACTTGTGATACATACGATCCCCCAATCCTACTGCCTGCAAGGCTTTAATGGCTTTCTCGCGACGCTCTGAAGCGGACACCTCAGAGTTATACATCAGCGGCAGTTCCACATTCTCCAGTGCCGTGGTCTTCGGCAACAGGTTATAACTCTGGAACACAAAGCCGATCTTTCGGTTACGGAGACGGGCACGCTTGGTCTTTGACATCGTCCGCACACTGATACCGTCGAGGAGATATTCTCCACTCGTAGGGGTATCCAGACAGCCGAGCTGGTTCAGAAGCGTAGACTTGCCGGAGCCCGAGGTTCCCTGGATGGTGACGAACTCGCCCTCATAGATCTTGAACGAGACACCACGCAGCGCCTTCACCGTTTCGGAGCCCACCTGGAAGTACCGCTTCACATTCTGCAGCTCGATGACTACTTTTCTTTCATCCATAATACAATTCTCTACCTTCTGGGCTGGGCATTACCGCCGCCGTTGGCGCTGCCGCCTTGACTACCGCTCTGTCTATTGTTTCTCGGACGTGGCATGAAGGGGTTGCCTCCCTGCTGACTCATCTCAGGAGCAGCACCTCCGGAGATCTCGAAATCTGCGAGTACCTCCGTTCCGGCAGCGATACCTCCAGTAATCTCAGTCATCACGCCATTGCTGGTGCCTACCTCCACCTTATGGGCCTTGAAGACAGAACCTTCCTTCGTCCAAAGTTTATGATCACCCTCGCAGTCACTGATGCTTTCACCCTCCTGCAGGACGGCCTCACTGGGATGGAAGCGCAGAGCCTTGGCAGGCACGGCGAGCACATTGTCCTTCTCCATCGTAAAGATCGTGACGTTAGCCGTGAGTCCGGGTTTCAATTTCAGGTCGGCATTGGGGGCAGAAATCACCACCTCATAGGTGACGACATTGCTCTCGGTCTTTGCCTCCTGGCGCACCTGTGTCACAGTTCCGTCAAACTTATCCTCAGGGAAGGCATCGACGGTAAAGCTCACACGCTGTCCTTCCTTCACACCGCCAATGTCAGCCTCATCGATATCGGCGATTACGCGCATATCCGTCAGATCCTGGGCGATGACGAAGAGTTCAGGGGTATTGAACGATGCAGCCACCGTCTGACCTTCCTCCACTGCCTTCGAGAGGATCACACCGTCGATGGGCGAGGTAATCGTGGCATAGCCGAGGTTCGTCTGGGCTTTCTGCACACTCTCACGCGACGTGTTCACCTGTTCCTTGGCCTTCAGATAAGAAAGCTGAGCACTCTCAAACTCATCGGCACTCACAAGTCCCTTCTCGTACAGAGTCTTATACCTATTATAATTAGCCTGCTCATAGGCAGCCGTGCTCTGGGCACTCGACAGATTGGCCTTCGATGTATTCAGCTCACTGATGAGGTTCGTACGATCGAGTTCAGCGATGACCTGACCTTTCTTTACCACAGAGTTGTAATCCACATAGAGATGGCTGACGATACCAGAGACCTGCGTACCAACGGTCACACTCGTCACAGGCTCAATCGTACCTGTGGCAGTGATGCTGGTATGGATGCTCGTGTTCTCCACCTTGGCGGTCTCAAACGTGATTTTCTCTTCCTTTTTCCCGCCTCTCAGGAAGAACCACGCAATCAGGATCACGGCAATAACGCCGATGGCGATCCAACCTTTCTTTCCGATCTTTTTCATATCCTTTATTTTTTCACTTTTCACTCTTCACTTTTCACTTTATTTCTCCTCCTTGATAGAATGCCAGCATCTGCTGGTTATACAGCGTGAGATACTTCGACTGCAACTGGTTCTGCTGGGCATTGAGTAGATTGTCCTTGCCCGCCAGCAGTTCCACGATATTCTTCAGTCCCAGACGGAACTGCTCCGACAACAGGTCATAACTCTGCTGGGCGCTCTCCACACTGCTCTTGGCAGCCTTGTACTTCTCCTGATTATTCACAGCATTTATCCAATAACCCTGGATATCTGAATAAAGCGTCTTCTGCAGATCCTGCAAGTCAAGCCTTGCCTGCAACTGCTGGATCTTCGCCTTATTGACAGCCGTCTTCGTAGAACGTCCGTCATAGATGGGCATACTGACGCCCAGACCAAGTTGTGTGTTCACATTGCTCTTGAACTGCGAGCCCCAGCCAGTACCGCTCAGAGAGTTCGTAGACGTAGAGACGCCGCCCGTCACACTGACATTCGGCATCCACCCAGCCTTGGCGATACTCACGCTCACCTCACTGCCCTTGACGGCCAACTGCGAACGCTCAATCTCCGGACGACTCAGCAGTGCCTCCTCATAGACAGTCTGCAGGGCGGGGATAGCAGCGAGGATCATCTCGTCGCCAATCTCTGGCACAGCCACTTCAAACTCCGTCTCATCGGTGATTTCCAACAACTGCTTCATCTGCAACTTATAGTTCATCAATTGAGTTTTGGCCTCCACGATGCTATACTCATCGTTAGCACGTTGGGCAGACAACTGCGCCAGATCCGCCTTCGACATCTTACCCACGTTCAACATCTCCTGACCACGCTCCTCATTCTTCTTACTGGTCTCAAGCATCTGCTCATTCACCTTCACACTCTCGTCAAGATAGAGTATCTGGGAGAAGATCTGGGCGATGCGCTCCTGAATACTGTTCGCCGTCTCACGGGAAGAGAGCTCAGCCTCCTGTTCTGCCAGACGGTCGAGCTTGATGGTATTGGTATTACGGCCACCATTCCAGACGGTCCACTGTCCGCTCAGCGAATAGGAACCGTTGTAGGAGGTCTTGTCCACCTTCGTGTTCACCGTACCATTGGTGACATACGCCATACCCGTATCCTTCCAGGGCTGATAGCCCAGACTCTGATTCGTCGAGGCACTGACGGTAGGCAGCAAGGCAGCCTTCGCACCTTTCAGGTCTTCTGTCGCGCTCTGCTTTTGCAACTGCGACTTCTTCAGCGTGATGTTGTTTTCCATTGCGTAGTCGATGCAGTCCTGAAGCGTCCATTGCTTCTGGGCCGACATCTGGACCGTTCCCAGCATCGCTACACCTATTAATAATACTTTTCTCATAAAACTATATTCTTTCAATCTATATGATTTCAAAATTCGTCGGCAAAGATACGTAGTTTATCGCAAACTTCCAAAGAAAATAGATAAGATTAACAGTTATTACAACAAAATAAGAGTCAGAGGCTGTTTCCCCTGACTCTTATTTTGTTTATAGTTTAATGTTTATAGTTTATAGATGAAACTTCTATAGGCAGGTAGCATGAGTGGCTTGCAGGGTAATCATCTATAAACTATAAACATTAAACTATAAACAAAGTCCATCTACTCTTTCGAGTCAATGAGCTTCCAGATACCGGCAGCGCAGGCGCCACCCACGAACGGACCGATGATGAAAATCCAAAGGTTCTCCAAAGCTGTACCACCCTGGAAGATGGCAGGGGCGATGCTACGGGCTGGATTCACTGATGTGCCTGTGTAACGGATACAGACGAGGTGTACCAGGATCAGTGAGAGACCGATGGCGAGACCTGCGAAGTTGTTGGTAGCGCCATTCGTCTTAGAGGTAGCACCCAGCACGACGAGCACGAACACACAGGTGAAGATAATCTCTGCCAGCAGACCGCCGAGCACACTCACATTAGCCTGCAGGTCGTTGGCACCCGTACCCTCCAGACCAGGCACATTCTGTGTCAGCACGAAGAGCAGCAGACTGCCGATAAATGCACCGATCACCTGGAACAGGATGTACATACCACAGTCCTTGGCACTCATTCTTCCGCTCAGGAACACACCGAGTGTGATGGCCGGATTGATGTGGCAACCACTGATACCGCCGATGGTGTAAGCCATAGCGACCACAGCAAGACCAAATGCGAAAGCTGTTCCTACCACAGCGGGAATGTTGTTGACGGGATCACAACCCAGACTGACGGCGACGCCGCAGCCCATTAACACGAGCACCATCGTGCCCACCATCTCTGCTAAATACTTTTTCATACCTTTTAGTTTTAATGATTAATAATAACGATTTTCGCTGCAAAAGTACAAAATACCCCTGAAACCACCAAACTTTTTCGACAAAAGTTTTCATTTACTGTCCGCCGAGGCGGGAGAAGTACTCGGCGATGTCGTCCCAGGTCTTAAAGGTGTCACTGCCGAATTGGAGATGCGTCGCCATACCAGACCACGACTCTTCCATACCGATGAAGTAGTCGCCGTAGAGCAGATCGCGACGGACCGTAAAGACGGTATGATTGCACGCAGGCACGTTGACATATTCATACAGCCACTCGTTCACATCGGCATAGTAGACCTCATCAGAGGGTGCTGCCGCGACAAAGTAGACCTGATAAGTCTCTATCAACCACCTGACGGTCTTCTGCGCCGAACTTCTTGCCTCGTCATAGCCGTCCCTCAGTGTCTCTATACCTATATATACTATAGGGCGCTCCCTACCCTCCTGCATATCATCGATCCAGCGGATGACGGGCACGATGGAATGCATAAAGGAATTGTCGTTCATACGGTGCTCCCCGTGGAAACGGATGGCCGTGGGATAATGCTCACGGAACAGGTCATAAGTGTTCACCGTCGTATCCTCATCGCCGAAGAGTCCCCACACGCGTCCCTGTTCCTCGGGTGTCACCCCTGAGAAGCACTGCTCCGTCATCTCCTTGTATTCCTTGACGAGCGCCTTGGTGACGATGAAGTCCTGCACGCCGTCCTGACGGGGATTGGAGAAGTGCTGGGCACCAATCATACCGTGTTCCTTCATCGTGTCGCCCATCTGGAGGGCAGGATTCACGAGGATGCGGTCGTAGCCGTAAAGCATCTCGGCATACATACCGCCCATCGAGGTGCCGATGATGAGATCGGGCTGCTCCTTGTCGCAAGTCTCGCGCAAGAGGTCTATGGCCTCCTGAGGACGGACGGGGAGGTCAGGTGCAATGACTATGGCATTGGGGAACACCTCACGGATACGGGTGACAGTGCCTGACTGTCCGCTGCTTCCGAAGCCGTGGACGTACATAATCTTCTTCCCCTTCATCAACTCGGGGAACTGCTTGATATAAGGATTACTCTGCTCCATCTTCTTGATTATTTTTCGGCAACAGGACGACACCCTGCTGTTTCTTGCCGTCCATCATAATCTTCATCGGACGCTCGAAGCGCACGTGGCGCACATACTCCGTCTCCTCTATGGCGGGCATCGCATCGAGCAGGGCTTTCTGGAAGATGCCTTCGCCCGCTTCGGTATTGATGGTGAAGTAGCCCACGCCGAACGAGGTGAGGTTCTGGAAGAAGTGCGTACCCTGCGAGGGATCGACGTGATAGTTCTTCAGCGCCGTCTCCACAATCACACGCGCTGCGGAGATATGCGGCCACTTCACAGGGATGCCGAGCCAGGGATCTGACGAACCCCAGCGTCCAGGACCTACGAGGACGTAGGAACTGTTGGCATCGAGGAACTTCTGATTGATGCGTTCGATATGATAAGCTATCGTGGGGTTGTTGGCAGCGGTGAAGTTCTCGTCGGTCTTGACATACACCACATCCTGCACATCTTCTGAGATCCCGTGCCCGAGGGAATTGCTGGAGCGCAACAGACACGCTTCGTCGGCAATCTGCTGGAGGTCTTCGTCGAGCACCTGCTTGGAATCGACGATGGGGCGCACCTGCAACAGGTATAGCTCACCATACACTGGCGACCCTGGTGTATTCTCATTCCTCATTCCTCCTTCCTCTTTCCTCGAATCATACAGGTTACAGGCAAACTCAATCTCCACAGGCCTACGCATCTCCTCCGAACCCAGTTTCTGTGCCATCTGCAACAGTTCCGGCAACGGGAACACCCCCTGCTGGAGCACACCGCAGAAGGTGATGACCTTGCGGCCGCCCTCATAGATACCATCTCTAATGACCTGATCGATGGGATCGAAGGTCGAGGCTATATAATTCAGGGAGCCGTCGGCATCGGCCTGCTTCACACGCAGTTTCTTGATGTTGAAGCCATCGTCCACCTGGAAGTCGTCGCCCACATGACTCATATCCAGCGCATAGAACCGCGTCTGGGTATCTCTCAGGGCCGTCTCCATCTCCGAAGTCTGGAGCACCTGCGTGGGATGATAGGGCGAGACGCGCAACGTCTGTCCGCCATCGACGATATACTTGCCCAATCCTACGGCGAGCGAGGCAATACCCTCCTCTGCCGTCTCCTCGCCGATGGGATAATAGTTCAGCGAACGGAGCACACCCGAGAAGCTGGGATAGTAAAGGTCACCGTAGCGCTTGCCCACCACCTCCTGCAGGATCACCGCCATCTTCTCCTGGTCGATCACGTTCTGCGTGGCGAGCATATAGGCCTTCGAGTCCTTATAGTACACCGAAGCATACACGCCCTTGATGGCACAGGCCAGCATCCGCAGCATCTCGTACTTATCGTCGAGATAGGGAATCATATAGGTGGAGTAGATGCCGGCGAAGGGCTGGTAGTGGGAGTCCTCCAACAGCGACGACGAGCGCACGGCAATCGGCGACTTCACGGCCTCGAAGAACGTGAAGAAGTCGGCTATCAGCGAGTCGGGCAGCTGTGCCCGCATGAAGTGCTGAAGGATCTCTTCGTTGGGAGCATCACTCAACGCTATCGGATAGAGATTGTTCTTCTCCATGAACTCATCGAAGAAGTCGGTACAGAGCACGACGGTCTTCGGAATCGACACCTGCGCATTCTCATACTGGTTCAGTTCAGGATGCCGCTTGATGATATTGTCGAGGAACGCCAGACCACGGCCCTTGCCCCCCAGCGAACCCTCACCGATACGGGCAAAGTGGCTGTAGGCATCAAACTTCAGGCGGTCGAACACGGCCACCACGCCGATGTTCTTCATCCTTCTATACTGTACGATGGCGTCGAAGATGATCTGACGGTGGGCATCTACATCCTGCAGCTTGTGCCACGTAACGTGTTTCAGGAACGCCGACACGGGGAAGATAGCACGGGCACAGAGCCAGCGGCTCATATGGTTGCGGCGGATATGCCGCCCTAACGAGTCGGCAGGAATCTTGAAGATATTGTCCTGCAACTCCTTAAGCGACGAGACACGGGCGATCTCCTCCTTCGTAACCGGATCGCGGAATATGAAGTCGCCGAAGCCCATATGCTCCTCCATCAGCCTGTGCAGGTCGAGGTTCATCGTCGTCGAGTTCTTGTCGATGAAATGAAAACCCTCGGCCTTGGCCTTCTCGCGGTTGACGGTCTCCTTCGAGTCGAGGATCAGCGGCACGTACTCATCGCGGCGACGGATCTCACGCAACAATTTCAGCCCAGCCTCGGGGTCGCCCTCCTCCACATGCGAGAGGCGTCCCTGGGTGATGTGCATCGGGAAGCGGGTATCGGAAATCACGCCGAGCGTGTTCTCGTGATACTTCTCATAGATCGCCATCGCCTCCTCGTAGTTCGTGGCGAGCACCACCTTCGGACGTCCGCGTTTGCGCTGGGCAGCAGCGTGTGGATTGAGTGCCTCAGTCGAGAAACGTTTCGACTGCGCGAGGATATAATTATATAAATTAGGTAGCACAGAGGAGTAGAAGCGGATGTTATCCTCCACGAGCAGGATCATCTGCACACCGGCCTCGTTGATGTCGTGCTCGATGTTCATCTTGTCCTCTAACAGCTTGATGATACTCATGATGAGGTTCGTGTTGCCGAGCCAGCAGAACACGTAGTCGAACACCGTCATATCCTCGTTCTCGATGCGCTTCGTGATACCGTGCGAGAACGGTGTCAGCACCACGCAGGGGATATCCGGATGGGCAGCCTTCACCTCACGCGCCACGGCAAAGGCATCATTGTCTGCCGTACCGGGCATACAGATCACGAGGTCGATGTCCGTGGTCTTCAACACGGCATTGGCCTCCTCCGTCGTCGATACCTGGGTGAACGACGGCGGATAGCGCATGCCCAGTTCCATATACTCGTCGAAGATCTTCTCGTCGATGCGGCCGTCGTCTTCGAGCATGAAGGCGTCGTAGGGATTGGCCACGATGAGCACGTTGAAGATGCGGCGTGTCATCAGGTTCACGAACGACACATCCTTCAGATAGAATTTATTCCACTCCTGTGGTATTTTATTAGCTTCTTCCATAATTGCCTACAAAAGTACAAAAAAACTATAAACTATAAACCATAAACCATAAACTTTTTCAAGTTTTAGCCTTTTTTTCGTAACTTTGCAGGCAGAAATCACTCTAAACGACAAACGGAAATGAAAACCAAAACGCTTACAACAGCCCTCGCAGCCGCCTGCTGCGCCCTGCTGACGCTCTCCTGCGCCCAGCAGAAAAAACTGTCAACTGTCAACGCTCAACTGTCCACTCCCGGCAACCCCTACCTGCCGCTGTGGGAGCATATTCCCGACGGCGAGCCCTACGTGTTCGACGATCCCGACAACCCAGGCAAGCAGCGCGTCTATATCTATGGTTCGCACGACGATCTTGTAACAGCCTACTGCGGACGTGACCAGGTGGTGTGGTCTGCCCCTGTGGAAGACCTCAGCCAGTGGCGCTACGACGGAGAGATCCTCGTGGTCAACAAGAACGCCAAGGGCGAGCCCTTCGACTCTGCCGGCACCGCCGATGTGCTCTATGCACCGGATGTCACGCTGATGACCGACTCGACGGGCAAGAAGACCTACTACCTCTTCCCCAACGACCAGACAGGCTATCGCAACGGTCTCATCGCCAAGAGCGACCGTCCCGACGGTCCCTTCGAGGTATGCAACTGGAAAGACGACAATCCCAACCAGGTGACGGGCATCTATGGCTTCGACCCTGCCGTCTTCGTCGATGACGACGGTCGCGTCTATGGCTACTGGGGCTTCGAGCACTCGATGGCCGCTGAGATCGATCCCGCCACGATGTGTACTGTCAAGCCCGGTACAAAGGTGGTCGACGGTATGATCTCCGGCCGTAACGAACCTGGCATCTTCAGCTTCTTCGAGGCATCGAGCATCCGTAAGATCAAAGATAAATATGTGTTCATCTACAGCCGCTTCACCAAAGATGGCGAGTTCGGGCTGCCCGTATCCAACTACACCCTCGCCTACTGCTACAGCGACCAGCCATTAGGGCCTTGGACCTACGGCGGCACCATCATCGACGGACGCGGACGTGAGATCAACGAACAGGGCGACACCATCGCCTCTGCCACACCCGACGGCAACACCCACGGCTCCATCTGCGAGGTCAACGGCCAGTGGTACGTGTTCTACCATCGTCAGACCGGCACCGACGAATACGCCCGTCAGGCTATGGTCGCTCCCATCACCGTCAAGGTCGAGGAAGGCAAGGGCGGCAAGGTGGAGATTTCCGAAGGCGAATACAACTCCGAGGGCTTTGCCCTCAACGGCCTCAATCCCTTCGAGCCTCACTCCGCCGGCATTGCCTGCTGGCATACTGGTCCCAAGCCCGCCGTCCACGAATGGCCCAACAACACCTACTACGGTTCCTACATCGAGGCCAGCTACGGCGGTGAGGATGGCATGACGAAAGAAGAAGCCCTCGCCTCAAAGGCGAAGTTCGACGCACCCTACGACCTCCGCTACAACACCAACCGCATCATCAACAACGTCGACGGCTCCATCGTGGGCTACAAGTACTTCAACTTCGATGCCGAGGCCTTGGAAGAGGGAGATGACCTGATGCTCGTCGTGCGTCTCATCCCAGAAGGCGTCGACGGCACCATCGAGGTCTGGATGGACCGCCCCTGGGAGTCTCAGGGCGGCAAGCAGATCGGTAAGGCAGAGCTGAAGGCCGGTATGAATCAGGCCTCTACCGACGTTGCCATCGGCATCTCCAAGGAGGCTCAGGACAACTACCTCGCCGGCAAGCATGCCATCTTCTTCGTCTTCAAGTCCGACACCAAAGACAAATCCCTCTGCACCCTCTTAGATTTCTATTTCACCTTCGATGAATAATATATATAATAAGGTGTAGAACCATTACATATAAAAAGCCCCGTCTCTGGGGCTTTTTTCATGTTTTAAGGACTATGCGCACTTTTGGCTGTGGGTATCCTCACGAAAAAGATTATCAATCCTTGAAACAGGCGAGGGGAATAATCTTCTGTTGCTGCCAGTCAGTATATATTGCCCAGGAATTCCACCTTCTTTGTCAACAGCAGTTCTGACAGCATCCCATAGCATTGGGGCATCCTGCCATTCATCAATTAGTAGGGGGGAGTCTCCATACTTATACTTTTTGCATGCAAAGAAAATACTTTATTTCCAAACCACCAAATTATTTGGTAACTTTGTGGCAATTCACTTGGCAACTTTGTGGCAATTCACTTGGTAACTTTGTGGCATTTCACTTGGTAACTTTGCGGTAATTCACTTGGTAACATGCATAACAAGATGCCGATGGTTGCATTTTTAGTCAAATTATAATTGTTTTCCAATTGTGGCAATGGCGTTGCCACAATTTCAGCATTGTTCCATATTCGTTTGATTACTTTTTTAATGATTTGTACATTATATGATCCATGAGCTAGATATTATTAGTCCTTAGCTTACCTTAAAGTAAAATCTGTAATTTGAGTCTTTTTTGTGCTAAAAACTTAAAAAACTACTGAAATTCCTTGGAGAATTGAAATTAAACGCTTATCTTTGCATTCAGAAAGAACATCGGAGGCGAGTTCTCCGTTATCAGAAGACTCCTTGGAAGCAAACGGGCGCTTTATCTCGTCAATACTTCTGAGGAGTTTTCCTTTTCTATTGGCGTGAGGGCATGGTCATAGTACGTGGTGCCATTCTTAACACCAATCACCAATTTCACGGTATAGTCAACGCCTTCCATCTGCAAGCCCACAACGTAATAACGAAAAGAGTCATAATCATTGATGTCCTTCTCGTTGACAACCTCGCCAATGAAGATGGAAGACCTGATTAATTCGGGGATTATTGCCAGGGATTTCAGATGAGCCAAGCTTTCTGCATCATGACGAGTAACTTTCTCTGCACCTTTTCGCGTGATTCTGATAATGTCGCCCGTGTCATTTTAACATAGTTCCCGCGTAGATTTGCACGGATGAATTTCTCGGCAGATCTGTTATTCAGCTCGTACAGGCCAACATATTCCTGGCCTGAGGAAATGATAGTCTTACTATTCCTCAGTTTCTCAATTCTCTGTTCAAAGGTACTTGTTTCCATCTTGTATTAAGAGTTTAAAGCAACAATGCGATTGCAAAGGTACAAAGAATTTTGGAAACCAAGGAAGATTTTGAGAAAAAAGATAAAATAATCGTTATGACAGGTCAAGTTTTGAGGGAGTTGGCGCGATTTGTCACCTTAGGAAACGGTTGTCGCTACAAGTTGGAGAAATAAATGCGAGAAAGTTTGGAATGGGACGAAATATGGCGTAACTTTGCATCAGATTTAAGATTCACGCATAAGTTAGTTAGAGATAGTTCCTTTTTCATATTGCTTTTGGTTATTAGTTATTGGTTTAGTTGATTAGTTATGATTGCTTTGGGCTCGCAGCGATGCGGGCCCAAAGCATATTCAATGATGATGATGATTCAACTTTTGCCAGGGATAAGGATTAAGGTACAAAACAAACATTCAACCTATGGCAGGGTTAAAGTAAAAACCATTCAACTTTTTCTAGACAAGATGTCTTATACTGATATAGGTTGACACATTTAAGAACTTAATAAATGTGTTAAACGTATGAGAATTTTACATTCAAGATTTCCAAAAGAGAAGAAAGC
>ONCZ01000002.1 GCA_900316445.1 uncultured Prevotellaceae bacterium
GGACGGCCTCGGCACGTTCACGCCCTACGTGGAATCGACGGGTACCAACGATGTGGAGTCGTACGACGTGAATGTCAACGTGAAGGGCATCCACATCCGTTTCATCCCTGAGAACACCAAGGGCGAGCAGTTGACCTCCCGCAAGTTCCGTGACCAGTGTACGCTTCAGCTGGCCGGCGTCTGGACGAAGCGCAACATCACCGTCGGCAACAAGAAGAAGGTGGTGCGTGAGTTCTTCACTTTGGCGGACTACAAGCTCAACCAGGAGCATCCCGCCGACAACAACCAGGGCGGTTAATTCTAAATTCTTAATTCTTAATTCTTAATTCTCAATTTTATAATTGAGCCATCAGTAAAAAATAAATCCCGGCCAATATCGGTCGGGATTTATCATGTAGTTATTTTCTCAATTACTCTTCAGTGATGGCGGAGAAGGTGAGCTTCTCGTAACCCTCGAAATCATCGAACTGCACCTGGAAGTTGGCATACTGGTAGTAGTTGCCGCCCGTGTTGTGCGTGTCCTTAAGGGATTTACTCTTGGCCAGCGCGTTGAGGATCTGGTTATAGACCTTCTTGTCGTTGTTGTCATCGGCAATCTGGATGGCCATCGAGGTCACCACGCCGTTCTCAATCTTGTAGGTGTAATCGCCAGAGGCATAGAGCTGGAAGTTTTCCGTCTCGAGGATGGTCTCCAGTTCACCCACGGCAGCCTCGAGTTCCTCCTTGGTGGAGTTCACGTAGTTGATGGGCTCCATGTTCTCATCGAGCTTGATATAGGTGGTATCTACGTCGTTGTTGACGTTCGTCTCTTCTGCATACATTGCTGTAGCACCCACGAGCATCATCATGCCCATGAGCATCATCTTTTTTAATGTCTTCATCTCTTTCATCTTGTTATCGTTATCTCAAAAAATCTTTCTGGGTGCAAAGGTAGCAAATATTAAGATACGCACCAAGTCTTTTTGGCAAAAAATATATAAAAAAGCCGTTTAGGGTGACGTTTTTGACAAAAATCAAGCAGAAATCATGTCAAAATGTAATGTTTCTCCCCCTAAGTTAGGGGGAGCCAGAGGGGGTCTGAACAAGGGAATGATGCGACTGTTCAGACCACCCCAGACCCCTCCTAACTCAGGAGGGGAAAAGATTACCTTATTCTGCTCGCAGGGGGCGGATGACGAAGGTGAAGTTGTGCTCCTCAGGATTCACGAGATACTCCTGACGCGGCCAGGCTCCCCAGGAGTTCACACAACCGAGTCCCATCTGGCGCTGCTGGATGTGAACCTGCGTCAAGGGACGTTCGATGAGATCACCGGAGTGACGGCCGATCTTCTTGTCCTTGACCACCCCGTCGTCGAGGTCTTCTGTCAGGAAACGCAGGGCGCTGGCCTCCATGGGCGCATCGGAGTAGAACTCCAGTCCCCTACCCTCTGCATCGACGACCTGGAACCAGCGCACGTCGGTGTGGTTGCCAGACTCCTGCGGACGGACGTAGGGATAGTATTCGTCGGACACCTTATTACTATAGACGCCGATGAACTCTGAGTTGTTGCGGTCGCAATAGTTCTCCACCGGGCCACGACCGTAGTAGCACACCTGGTCATACTGACGAGGCATCTGTAGTTGCATGCCATAACGGAACATCGGCGGGATCCTCACGGCATCCTTTCCTTCCTTGGGAGGATTGGGCACGAAGTGCTCGTTGACCACCACCTCGCCGTTCGGCTGAAGCGTATAGGTCATGGTCAGCGTAGCCTGAACATCAGGCATTTCGAACTGTGCCACGACACTATTGTCGCCTACCTGGCAGTCTTTGAGTTTCATCTGGGGGGCTTTCCACACCTCGAAACGACGTTGCAGCCAGGCACCATAGTCATTGTCAGTCGGAGCACGCCAGAACTCGGGAGTCAGAGACTCACGGTCGATGAGCATCGGCTGGCCGTCGATGTCGAGGTAGTCAATCCAACCACTCCACTTACCAACGGTCAAAGTGGTACCTGCAGCATCGAACTTCACGTAACTCTCGGTCTCCTCTGTTTTAAGTGAAGAGTGAAGAGTGAAGAGTGAAGAATTTGCTGCCGCCGTAGAAAGATTTGGGAACTGGTAGGGATTGAGCACGAACTGCTGACGAGCGACGATCTGACCCTTGTCGATGAGGGGCTGGGCCTCACGGGACTTAAACTGGAAGATGACGAAGATCTCCTGATCGCCGTGATGGCCAAGGACACGCTCGATGACCTGCTTCATGGCCTCGATGGTAATGACTTTACGCTGCTGAGGAGCGATGCCGTTGACAGCGATGGTGCCGCCATGTCCGAAGGTCATGCCTTCAGGACGGCCGGGATTGTCATGATGGTGACCGCCAGAGGCACCGCCTACGAACCACTCGAGTTCGAGGTCGTCGAGGGTCTTGAAGAAGTTCTCGTTGTAGATCTCAATCTTGCCGTCCTTCAGCCCCTTGTCCGTAATCCAGACATTCTGATAATAGTAGCGCACCTCATAGGCATGGGGATTCAGACGACGGTCTGGGGCGATGATGCCGTTGCAGTTGAAGTTGTTGTCAGAAGCAGGATAGCGGCCATAGTCGCCACCATAGGTAAAGATTTCCCTGCCTGTGATCTTGCTCTTGTCGCGCAGGCCCTGATCGACGAAATCCCAGATATAGCCGCCCTGATACTTCGGATACTTGCGGATGATGTCCCAATACTCCTTGAAACCGCCGATGGAGTTACCCATGGCGTGGGCATACTCACACTGGATCAGCGGACGGGGATTGTCGGTCTGGGCATACTTCTCGCAGTCCTCATAGCCCATATACATCGGACAGAAGATATCAGTCTTCCCATCGTGGCGAGCCTGCTCATACTGCACAGGACGGCTCTGGTCGTAAGACTTAATCCAGTCATAGGCCTTCTCAAAGTTGGGGCCATAGCCAGCCTCATTACCCAACGACCAGACGATGATGGAGGGGTGGTTCTTGAATGAATGCACATTGCCATACTGACGCTCTAAGTGAGCCAGTTCGTAGTCCTGACGCTTTGCCAGCGTTCCTTCGCCATAACCCATGCCATGACTCTCAAGGTTCGACTCAGCCGTGAGGTAGATGCCATACTCGTCGCAGAGGTCGTACCAACGGGGGTCATCGGGATAGTGGCAGGTGCGTACAGCATTGATATTCAGATACTTCATGATCTTGATGTCCTGAATCATGCGCTCCACGGAGACGACATAACCACCATCGGGATCGAGTTCATGACGGTCGGCACCTTTTATTAATATAGGCTGACCGTTGACGAGCAACTGTCCGCCCTTGATCTCGATATGACGGAAGCCGATGCGCTGGGGAATGACCTCCAGCACCTTGTCGCCCTGCTTCAAGGTCATGATGAGGGTGTACAGGTTGGGCGTCTCGGCTGTCCATGCTTTGACGTTTGGGAGTGAAGAGTGAAGAGTGAAGAGTGAAGAATTTGCTGCCGCCGTGATATGGTCGCCGACCTGATTGCCGGCGGAATCGTAGAGTCTCGCCTCCACCTGAGCCTTACCAGCCACCTTCACGTCGACATCGAGCAGGCCGTTGCCGTCCTGCCAGTCCTGATGCACGAAGATGTCCTGAATGTGGGCCTTCGGACGGGCATAGAGATACACCTCGCGGGCGATGCCGGTAAAGCGCCAGAAGTCCTGATCTTCGAGATAGGAGCCGTCGCACCAGCGCATGATCTGCATGGCGATGAGGTTCTGGCCTTTCTTCAGGTATTTCGTGATGTTAAACTCAGCAGCCACCTTCGAGTCCTCGGAGTAGCCCACGTATTTGCCGTTCACCCAGAGCGTGAGGTTGCTCGTGGCAGAACCAACGTGGAAGAACACCTCCTGACCGTTCCAGTCGGCAGGCAGTTCGAAGGTACGGCGGTAGGAACCGGTGTAGTTGTTCGTCTCGCCGATATACGGGGGATTGCTCTTGAAGGTCGTTCCCCAGGCATAGCCGATGTTCTTGTAGATTTTGTCGCCATAGCCATTCAGTTCGAAGAGGCCAGGCACGGGGAAGTCCACCCATTGCGAATCGTCATACTTCAGCGCATAGAAGCCTTCCGGGGCATTCTGATGGTCTTTCACGAAATTGAACTTCCACATACCCTCCATCGAGAGGAAACGGGCAGACTTCGCCTTGTCACCTTTCTGGGCAAGGTCTTGATTCTCAAAGGCGAAGAAGTGGGCGTGGCGCGCCTCACGGTTCACTTGGTTCACTTGCGGATCCTGCCACACGGGTGTCTTCTGGGCATGAGCCGATACCATGGCCATGGCGGCCAAAGATAGAATTAGTTGTCTGATCATACGTTTGTTAGAGATGATTGATGAATATTTTCGGCAAAGTTACGAATTATTTGTGAAATATTTGTAACTTTGCAACAAATTTTATCAACTCGAGAATGAAAAGAATCAAACCGACGGCCTTATGGCCTGCTGTGCTCCTCGTCATCGCCCTGTGCCTGCTCATCGGGGAAAGCGACTTGCTCTGGAAGGTGCAGCAGTATAATCTGTTTCTCTATTCCAAGCATTTCTTCCTGCAGCAGATGCTCGTTCCGGGGGGCTTGCTCTCGTATGCAGGCTGCTTCTTCACACAGCATTTCTACCATGCCTGGCTGGGCGTCGTGCTGCTCTGCGGATGGTGGGCGCTGCTGATGTGGATGACGAAACGCACCTTCCGCATCACCGACAGATGGATCGTCCTCACCCTTATCCCCATCGTCATCCTGCTCGTGGCGGACATGTGTCTGGGCTACTGGCTGTACGCCATCAAGCTGAGAGGCTATTTCTTCGTGGCGACGATAGGTACGACGGCCGTTGTAGGGTTGTTGTGGGCATTCCGGAGTCTGCCGCAGAAGTTGCTCTGCAGGGGTCTTCTGATGCTTCTGACAGCCGTTGCAGGCTATCCGCTGATGGGAGCCTATGCGCTGGCAGCCGTCCTGCTGATGGGCGTGTTCACCTGGCGGCTGTCGGGGAACAAGACGCAGAACAGCATTCTCACCCTCATCGCCCTGCTGACGATCATTGCCGTACCGCTGATCTACTTTAGGCTGGTGTATAACCAGACCAATATAGATGACCTCTGGACAACAGCCCTGCCTGTCTTCGCCATGCGGGAAAAGTATCCGGCGTATGACGCACCTTATTACCTGTTGGCAGCGTTCTTCCTCATCCTCACCGCAACCTATCGTCAGGAATGGTCGGTCAAACGACTGGCACCCTATAAGTACTGGGGCGCGCAGGCACTCCTGCTCGCCGTGATGGCTGGCTGCACCTGGCATTTCTGGTATAAGGACAAGAACTTCCACCGCGAACTGGCGATGGAGCGCTGTGTGGAACAGTGCGACTGGGAAGGCGTGATCCGTGAAGGCAAGAAACAGGACGGGGAGCCCACCCGTGCCATCGTGATGATGCACAACCTCGCCCTGAGCCGTCTGGGACGCCAGTTAGACGAGATGTACAACTTCCCCAAAGGTTCGAAGAAACCCAATACCCCACTGCCCGTCTATATGTACCACATCGCCGGACGACTCATCTATTACCAGTACGGCATGCTCAACGACTGTCACCGCATCTGTATGGAGGAAGGCGTGGAATACGGCTGGCGACCGGAACTGCTGCAGTATATGGCGCGATGCTCCATCCTGATGAACGAGGACCAGGCCGCCAGAAAGTTCCTCGACCTGCTGCGAGAGACACAGTATTACGGCGAGTGGGCGGATCAGATGGAACCCCTCATCGGTCATCCGGAGAAGATGGCCGAGGCCCAAGAGACGGGTCCCATCACCCATATGATGCACTACAAGAACCGTCTGGGCGGTGATCAGGGCTACGTGGAACGACACCTCATGATGCACCTGTCGAAGAACGACGCCAACGATCCCTATTTCCAGGAGCAAGCTCTCCTTGCCACGCTCTGGACGAGGAATCCCGACGACTTCTGGCAACGGTTCGAAAAGTATGTCTCGCTGCGCCCTCACCCCACGATGCCACGCATCTTCCAGGAGGCGGCCTATCTCTTTGCCGACATGCAGAACAAGGACGTCAGGAGCCTGCCCTTCGACCAGGGCGTGATACGAAGCTATGAGGCCTTCATGCAACAGCTGCAGCGTTACGACGGAGCGACGCTGGTACAGGCGAAGACAGTCCTCTATCCCTATTTCGGGAATACTTATTTCTATGAGTATTTCTTCCTAAAGGACATTACGTATATGTAATTGAGAATTGAAAATTGAGAGTTGAGAATTATGATTACTAAGATAAACGTAGAAAAGTGGCTGAGGGCAAGAGGACGATCGGTACTCACCATCGTCTTCTCTTACCTCTTACCTCTGACATCTTACCTCTTATTGACCGCCTGCGGCAGTGGGATTCCGACGGAGTATCAGGAGGTGAATAAGCTGCCGGAGATTTATCCTGATTATACCAATGTCACCGTGCCCATCAATATTGCGCCGCTGACGTTTGAGATGGAAAAGAAGAACACGGAGATGGCCGTGCGCTTCAAGGCCGGAGACGAGGAGGTGGTCTGCAACGGCACGAAGGCACAGCCCTCGTTCGATGAGTGGCAGGCACTGAAGGAGAAGGCTAAGGGAAAGGCCATCAACGTGGAGGTGTTTGCGGAGAACGACGGCCAGTGGATGCGCTATAAGCCCTTCTCCATCTATGTTTCCAACGACTCGATTGACCCCTACATCAGCTACCGTCTCATCTCGCCGTCATATGTGTCATACGAGGAACTGACCATCAACCAGCGCTGTCTGGAGAACTACGACGAGAGCATCATCTACAACAACATGCTCTGTACGACAGCGACGGAGGGACAGTGCATCAACTGTCACAACTACCAGCAGTACAATCCGCAGCGCATGCAGTTCCATGCCCGTGAGAACCTGGGGGGCACCGTCATAGCCTACGACGGTCAGATACGGAAGATCAACATGAGAAACGACTCGTTGCTCTCCGCCGGTGTCTATCCTGCCTGGCACCCCACCCTGCCCGTCATCGTTTATTCCACAAACAAGACGCAACAGACCTTCCACATCACCGATCCCAATAAGATCGAGGTGTTCGACACCCAGAGCGACCTCATCGCCTACGACGTGGTGAAGAACGAGGTCACGAACATCGAGAAGGATTCCACGGAGTTCGAGGTGTTCCCCTTCTGGGCACCCGACGGTAAGGCACTCTACTATTGCAGTGCCCACTTTGAATACAACGACACGACTGACCATGGACGAGAGGCTATGGTCCGGACTTATGAGGTGAAATACAATCTCTATAAGAAAGCCTTCGACATGGAGACGATGACCTTCGGTCCACGGGAACTGGTGTTCGATGCGGCAGCCATCAACAAGAGTGCCACCCTGCCACGCATCTCACCCGACGGACGGTTCCTGATGTTCACCCTGGCAGAATACGGTGTGTTCCACATCTGGCACCACGATGCAGACCTCTGGCTCCTGGATCTCGCCACAGGCCAGGCACGATCGGTGAAGGAGATCAATTCCAACGATACGGAGAGTTACCACGCATGGTCTTCCAATGGCCGTTGGGTGGTGTTCAGCAGTCGTCGCTATGACGGCAACTACACCCGTCCTTTCATCGCCCATATCGATGCCCATGGACGAGCCACCAAACCCTTCGAACTGCCTTGTGCCGATCCGGACTACCACCGTCAGTTCATGAAGTGCTACAACATCCCCGAGTTCATGCGCGGTCCTGTCACCATCCGTCCTCAGGACTTTGCTGACGTGCTTCATCGCGACGGAGAGCCCGTCAAGTATGTGCAACACCTGAACAAATAACTATTATGAGAAAAGAAGAAAGATATGCGAGGGTTCTCGCCTATTTCCGGGAGCAGATGCCGGAGGTGAACACCGAACTGGAGTTCGGCAGTGTGTTCCAGTTGTTGGTGGCCGTGATATTGAGTGCCCAGTGTACCGACAAACGGGTTAATCAGGTGACGCCCGAACTGTTTCGCCACTATCCTGATGCCCGTTCGATGGCTCAGGCAGAGCCCGAGGATCTGTTGGTCTATATCAGCAGCGTGTCGTATCCCAATGCGAAGGCAGACCACCTTGTGAAGATGGCCCGTCTGTTGGTGGAGCGGCATCATGGTGAGGTGCCTTCAGACATGAACCTGCTTCTCGATCTCCCTGGTGTAGGTCGGAAGACGGCGAATGTCATCCAGAGCGTTGCCTTCGGGAAGCCCACCCTCGCTGTGGATACGCATGTCTATCGCGTGGCACATCGCTTAGGATTGGTCCCACAGCGTGCCAACACCCCCTATAAAGTGGAAATGGAACTGACGAAGTGTATCCCGGCTGAGGATATTCCCCGCGCCCACCACTGGCTCCTGTTGCATGGCCGTTATGTATGTACATCAAGAAAGCCACACTGTGAAAAGTGTGGCCTCTCTAATGTTTGTTGTTGTTACCCTGTCCCCAATTCCTGAATGCCCGACGGTGGAACCGTTCCTCGGCAATCAAAACATCAAATACCTTAGATGGACTAATCACACTGAAAAACTTCTGATGATAGAGCTGTTGGATCTTCTTCTGTTCCAACTCATTGGCGTCACGCCTCTCCACGAGCTTGCGACAGCTGGCATCATCGACAGGCTTGACAAAGCCTTCCTTCCTCACCTTCTCGAAGATGGCACGCTGTTTCTGCTGCATCTCCCTGAACAGGGGGAAGAACTTGGCTGCCTCCTCAGGGGTCAGATTGGCCTCCTTCGTGATAAACTGCTCCATCTCTGCCTGGAACTTCTCCGGAGAGAACTTCCTGGTTTCCTGAGCCATTAACGGTGAAACGGTGAAAAGGTGAAAGAGTGAAAGCCACAAGGCCTTCATCCAGACACTTTTTACCTGACACCTTATCATACGATATCTCTTCATCACTCTTCCCTCTTAATTCTTAACTCTTAATTCTTAATTCTTAATTTAGTACTCAGATGCCAGACAGGCATAGATATCCTGATTGTCGAGCATCATATAGTCGGCAGCTTCATCGAAGAAGGCATCGTCAGGCTGACTCTGCTGAATGACTTCTGCCACATGTCCCTGGTTCTGCTGCGACTCACCGGGAATCACCAGCCAGGCAGCGGTAGACACAAACAGCGCACAGACGGCTGCTGCAGCCCACCACACGGGACGCATCCATACCCTCCGAGCCTTAGGACGACGGTCGGGAATCTGTTCCATCACCTTCGTTGTCAACTGCTCGAAATAGCCCTCAGGCACCGTAAAAGGATTCCTGCGGCCAAGCTTGTCTGATATGTACTTTTCTTCTTCCATCGAATGTTTGACGTATAAGTATTCAATTGGTTTAATCACGTAGCTTAAAAAATTCAGAGATTTTCTTCACGGCGATGTGATAGGAGGCTTTCAGCGACCCTTCCGTAGTACCCAACATCAGACTGATGTCGCTGTATTTCAGTTCATCAAAATAGCGCAATTGGAACACAGTACGCTGAACGTCAGGCAGTTGTGCGATAGCCTCCTGCAACAGTGCCTCGGTTTCCGTACCGTCGAAATAGGGGTCTGCCAATAAAGAGCTGGCCACCGAATATTCATCCTCGCTAACGGTCATTCGCCGTTTGTTTTTGCGCAGCAGATCGAGCGCCTCGTTGATGGCGATGCGTGAGAGCCAGGTGAACGCCTTCGAATCGCCTCCGAAAGTATCGAGGGCGTTCCAGGCCTTCAGGAAAGCGTTCTGCACCACATCGTCGGCATCATCATGGGTGAGCACGATCTTTCGGACCTGCCAGTAGAGCTGTTCACCATACTGACGCACAGCAGCCTCGAAGCCCTGACGTTGGGTCTCGGGGTTCAAAAGCATCTGTGTGATCTGCTGGTCGTCCATCACCTATAAACTATAAACTGTCAACTATATATTCCCCCATCTTCCTACGGATGACCTTGTCATAACCATAGAGGTCCGGATAGTATTTGACCTCTCCCGTTTCCGGATCTGGATAGGCAGTATAATAAATAATGTACACGGGCACGCGCGGAATAATATCCCGATAAGTGATGACCTTGAGTGGCTTGGGGTCCTCTTCATGCTCCTCCATATACTCGAGGCCTCTATCGGTCTCCGGCTTCAAATCCATGGCGATACGGATCTTGTCGATGGTCCACTCGTCAGCACCCTGCAACAGGAAACGAGCCAGGTCGAAGGGTCTCTGCACCCTCACACAACCATGTGAGAGCGTCCGTCTTTCGCGGTTGAAGGCCCCTCTGTTGTTCGTGTCATGCAGATACACACCGAAGTTGTTGGCGAAGCGGAACACGATACGTCCGAGGGAGTTGCCTGCCCCACCCCTCTGGCCCACACGCAGACCACCTTCCATCAGCTGACTCTTCGTCACCTTCTTTGGGTCAAGGGTATCACCCTTCGCACGGTCTATGATATAATAGCGGTTTCTGGCAAAGTAGGCAGAGTCCCCGCCATGGGCAGACACTTCTCCCTTCACGATTGACGGGGGGATGATCCATTCGGGATTCACCTGCATATAGGAGATCTCACTGTTCAGCAACGGTGTCTTCGTCGGTATCGCCCCACAACAGATCTTCATGGGCATCACACTGTCAGGACAGATGGCCCACAACTGTTGGGCGGGGATGTTCACCACCACCTGATGGGTTCTGCCATCCGGTCTGACGATCTGCCAGCGACAGCGTTCCAGGTTCGCGATGAGCGTCTCTCGTTTGGCACTGTCAGTGGTCTGTTCCAATTGTTTCACAAATGTCTGATAGAGGCTGTTGGTAGGGACTGAGGTCTGCAGATAGGTCATTCTGTCGGGCGACTTCAGCTTCTGTAGGGGTTCCTCATAGTCTGGGGTCTTCACCTCGTAGTCGAAGAGTCTGGCATAGCCCGTGCCGTCAGTCTTATAATCCATGTGGTTAAACACCTGGTCTGGCCGCATAAACCCATAGCGCTGTCCGACGGTATATCTGACATACGCCTTCGTCAGATGGTATTCCAGTCTGGGAAGCACCTCGTTGATGCTCTGTCCCAGGGAGTCAAAACTGAGCTGATGCACCATCTCAAGGTCTGATGCAATCTCTGGCAGGAAGAACGCCTTCGGATCCAGTCCCTGTCTCGGCAGTTCTCTTTGCAACTGTGCCAACAGGGTGTCTGCCTGATCCGTCACCCCTGCCCTATTATACCAGAGAGGCTCAAATATCCGTCCTGTCTGCAGTTGTTTTACAGCTGTCTGATAATACGCCTTTGTCTTTTTGTCTGCCTCCCACTTCGACGTGTCGGCATCTAAAAGATGCGTCAGATACTTCCCTTGTTCGGTGGTATCCAACGCATGTACGAATGTTCCAAAGGCGGAAGAGTCGGCCTCGTCATACTCACGGTTTCCGTTCACACAGGAAGCCAGGAGCATGAGGCCCGTCGCAAGTCCTGTGATTAACGGACGTAGACCCTGCGGACGACCTTGCCTACCTTGACGATGTAGCAACCCTTCGGGATATTAAGTTCGATCTTCTGTTCCGGACTGTCTATCCGCTTGTGCAGCACGACATTGCCGGTGACGGTGACGATTTGCAGCACCAGGCCATCTGCCCCTGTAATGGTCAGCGTGCCCTCACTGTAAACCACGTCCACCTCCTGCTCGTCCGTCAGTTCCATGACCCCGGCGAAATACGCTGGAGCAGCACTGGCGGTCACAGGTACCAGCCAGAGGGCAGCCACGGAGAAGGTAAGAATGAGTAAACGTTTAATCATACGCATGCATATATAGTTTGGTGCAAAGTTAGCATTTTTCTTTGAAACCACAAAACTTTTTCGACGGAAAATGCAATTTTTACCTAAAAAGGAGTATTTTTACACGTCAATGATATCCATTTCGTTCGTCAGACGGGTGTTTTCAAACACGGCCTTCGCCTCTTCCAGCAACACGTTCTCGTCGTTATAGCGCGAACTGTAATGGCCCAGCAACAACTGTCCCACACCTGCTTCCTTAGCCACCATCGCAGCCTGTCGGGCAGTAGAGTGACAGTATTTCTCAGCCGATTGGATCTTGTCCTCGCCATAGGTGCTCTCGTGGTACAGGGTACTCACACCCTTTATCCGTTCATACAAGGTGGGGATATAACGGGTGTCACTGCAATAGGCGTAGCTTCTGGGCGCATCGGCAGGTTCCACCAGTCGCTCGTTGGGAATCACATCACCGTCCTCTGTGGTCCAGTCTGCCCCCATCTTGATGTTGTTGATCTGACTGCGTGGCACCCCGTAGGCCTTCAGCATCTCCGGTCGGATATGGGGCAACAGGGCCTTCTCACGGATGAGATAGCCACAGGTAGGCATACGGTGCTCCAGGGGAATGGTCTCCACGGTGATGCTGTTGTCCTCATAGACGATGGCCTGCTTGGAGGTATCCACAGGATGGAACGCTACCTCATAACCCAGGTCATGGGTGAAGAAGGCAATCTGGTCGTTCAACATGGGTCCCAGCGCCTCCGGGGCATGGATATGGAGGGGAGCCGTACGACCTAACAGTCCGAAGGTGGAGATCATCCCGATCAGACCGAAACAGTGGTCGCCATGCAGATGCGAGATGAACACCCGACTGAGTTTCGCGAAGTGCAGATGACACTTCCGCATCTGCGTCTGGGTTCCCTCCGCACAGTCGAGCATCAACAGCCTGTCCCTCACCTCCACCAGTTGTGAGGAGCCATTGTGACGAAGGGTGGGAAGCGCACTTCCACACCCTAAGATATGTACCCTGAAAGGTTCCACGACGTTTAGATCTTATTGAACTCGTCGCCGGTATCTTCCAGTTCCAGTCCGTGGAGGTCCACCTTGGGCTTCGGCTTCCAGCGGCTGTACTCGAAGGTCTCTGTCTCGTCACGGGGCTTGCCCAGTGTCTTGAATGCCAGCGTGTCGGCACCGAGGGTGAGGATCTCGTAGCGGTTCAACTCTTCCTCATCACCGCCACCCTCACGCATGAGTTCGATCTCCAGTTCACCGTTGAAGATCTTCCAGGTGCGATAGACGATCACCGACTGGTCGATGCTCTCTGCCACACCACCCTCTTTGATGCGGATGCCGATCTCAGCACTGCCGTCGATGGGGTCTGGCATCACCCAATCACCCATGAGCGTGTTCAGGTTGATCACGAGCAGGGCGTTCTTCTTGAGCGAGTCAGCCAGCACGGCCACACGGTCTGCCACCTGGAGACCACCCAGCACCTTGCCGGCCTCCTGGGCCTTGGTCAGACTCAGCGACAGGGTGTCACCGTTGTCGGTCGTCAACTCCAACGTGTTCATGGCCGTTCCATCCGTACACACGCCATAGATGGTCTGGTCTCTGAACATGGAAACATCGGTCTTCTCGGTTTCCTCTGTTTCCTCAACCTGTGTCTGTTGTTTACCACCACAGCTGCCCAATACCATTGCCGCAGCCGCCATCAACAAAAATCCTGTTTTCTTCATATCAATTCGTTATATTTGTTGTCTTAAAAATCCGTTTAATCCGTGAAATCCGTTGTCTTAATAAACTATCTTTTTGTCTTTGCCTCCTGCCACAGCTCCTCCATTTCCTCGAGTGTCATCTCCGTCAGAGGCTTCCCTACCCTGATGCTGTGTTCCTCGATATAATTAAACCGTTCGATAAACTTCCGGTTCGTCATCTCCAGCGCATTATCAGGGTTCAGTTTATACAGTCTCGCAGCATTGATGACGGCGAAGAGGAAATCTCCCAACTCCTCCGTCGAACGCTCCTTGTCATCCTTGTTCAGTTCAGCCTCCAGCTCGTCCAGTTCCTCACGCACCTTCTGCCACACGTCCTCACGTTTCTCCCAGTCGAAGCCCACGTTCCTGGCTTTGTCCTGAATTCGGTACGCCTTGATGACACTGGGCAGCGCAGCTGGCACACCCGACAGTACCCTTTCATTCCCGTCCTTCTCCTTCAGCTTGATCTGCTCCCAGTTCTGCAGCACCTGTGTGACGGTGGTGACCTTTTCCCCGTTGGCAACGGGGGAAAGATCATCGGGTACGTATGGCAGCGGCTTGGGGTCCTCGGCATCAATCTGCGACGGATGATACACATGCGGATGCCTGGTGATCATCTTCTTCGTCAGGGCGTCACACACGTCCGCCATGTCAAACTGTTCCTGTTCCTCTGCGATCTTCGCATAGAAACAAATGTGCAGCAGCACGTCACCCAACTCCTTGCAGATGTCGTGGATATCGTTCTTGATCAGGGCGTCGCAGAGCTCGTAGGTCTCTTCGATCGTATTGGGCCTCAGACTCTCGTTCGTCTGTTTCTTGTCCCACGGACAGTTCGCCCTCAACGCGTCGAGCACGTCCAGAAAACGACCGAAAGCCTTCATTTTTTCCTCTTTTGTATGCATAATACATTAATAATTGGGGCAAAGATACAAAATAATTGAGAATTGAGAATTGAAAATTAGAATTTTTATGTAATTTTGCACCGATTTTTGAAAATAATTAAACATAAAGCATGGAACTTGCAAGTAAATACGACCCAAAAGAGGTCGAATCGAAATGGTATCAGTACTGGCTTGACCACAAACTCTTCGCCAGCAAACCCGACGGACGTGAACCCTATACGATAGTCATCCCCCCGCCCAATGTGACGGGTGTGCTCCACATGGGACACATGCTCAACAACACCATCCAGGACATCCTGGTGCGTCGTGCCCGTATGGAGGGTAAGAACGCCCTGTGGGTACCTGGCACTGACCATGCCTCCATCGCCACGGAGGCCAAGGTGGTGAAGAAGCTCGCCAGTGAGGGTATCAAGAAACACGACCTCACCCGTGAACAGTTCCTTGAGCATGCCTGGGCCTGGACCCACGAGCACGGCGGCATCATCCTCCAGCAGCTGCGTCGCTTAGGTGCCAGCTGCGACTGGGACCGCACTGCCTTCACCATGGACGAGAAGCGTTCCGAGAGCGTCATCAAGGTCTTCGTCGATCTCTATAACAAAGGGCTCATCTACCGTGGCCTGCGTATGGTGAACTGGGATCCCAAGGCCCTCACCGCCCTCTCCACCGAGGAGGTCATCTACAAAGAGGAGCAGAGCCACCTCTTCCACCTGAAATATTACGTGGCTGATCTGCAGACGCTCGATAACGAGGAAGCCCTCAAGGCCGATGGCAATGTCATCCACAAGGATGACCGTGGCTACTACGCTGTCGTGGCCACCACCCGTCCTGAGACGATCATGGGCGATACCGCCATGTGTATCAACCCCAAGGACCCGAAGAACCAGTGGCTCAAGGGCCGCAAGGTCATCGTCCCTCTGGTGAACCGTGTCATCCCCGTCATCGAAGACCGCTATGTGGACATCGAGTTCGGTACAGGCTGTCTGAAAGTCACACCGGCCCACGACACCAACGACTATATGCTCGGTAAGACGCACAACCTCGAGACCATCGACATCTTCAATCCCGACGGCACCATCTCCGACCAGTCACCCATCTACGTGGGTATGGACCGTATGGACTGCCGCAAGCAGATTGCCAAGGATCTGCAGGAGGCCGGTCTCATGGAGAAGATAGAGGACTACACCAACAAGGTGGGCTACTCTGAGCGTAACCCCGACACCCCCATCGAGCCTCGTCTCTCCCTGCAGTGGTTCCTCAAGATGCAGCACTTTGCTGACATCGCCCTGCCACCGGTGCTCAACGGCGAACTGAAATTCTATCCGCAGAAATACGTGAACACCTATAAGAACTGGTTGGAGAACATCCAGGACTGGTGTATCTCCCGTCAGCTGTGGTGGGGCCACCGCATCCCGGCCTATTATTATAATGAGGAAGGAGACTTCGTGGTGGCCGAGACACGGGAAAAGGCCCTGGCACTGGCTCAGCAGAAGGATCCGAAGATCACCGATGCTGACCTCCGACAGGAAGAGGATGCCCTCGACACCTGGTTCTCCTCATGGCTCTGGCCCATCTCCCTCTTCGACGGTATCAACAACCCCGGCAACGAGGAACTCAAATACTATTATCCCACCAATGTCCTCGTGACTGGTCCCGACATCATCTTCTTCTGGGTATCCCGAATGATCATGTCCGGCTACGAGTATGTGGGTGACATGCCTTTCAGAAGCGTTTACTTCACAGGTATCGTTCGCGACAAGCTCGGTCGTAAGATGTCTAAGTCACTCGGCAACAGCCCCGACCCCATCGAACTCATCGAGAAGTTCGGTGCCGACGGTGTGCGCATGGGTATGATGCTCTCTGCCCCTGCAGGCAATGACATCCTCTTCGACGAGGCTCTCTGCGAACAGGGACGTAACTTCAACAACAAGATCTGGAATGCCTTCCGCCTCGTAAAGAGCTGGAAAGTGGCTGATAACGAACAGACGGAGGTTGGCAAAATTGCCACCTCCTGGTTCGAGGCCAAGCTCCGTGAGACCAATGCTGAGGTAGACGACCTCTTCAAGAAATACCGTATCTCCGAGGCCCTCATGGCAGTCTATAAGCTCTTCTGGGATGAGTTCTCATCCTGGTACTTAGAGATGGTGAAGCCCGCCTATATCAATGGTGAGGCACAGCCCGTGGACCGTGAGACCTACGATAAGACACTCTCCTTCTTCGAGCAGCTGCTGAAGATGCTGCATCCCTTCATGCCCTTCATCACCGAAGAGCTCTGGCAGCACCTCTACGACCGTCAGGACGGCGAGAGCATCATGCGCGACAAGTTGGAGATTCCAGCTCCTACGGCAGCCGACAGTCAGCTCATCGCCCAGATTGAGAGTGTGAAGCAGATTGTCTCCGGTGTACGTATGGTCCGTTCATCGAAGAACATCGCCCCGAAGGAACAGCTCGAACTGCAGGTGATTGGCCAGAACGACTTTGAGGCTTTCAACAGCATTATCACGAAGATGGCTAACCTCAGTGCCATCAACGTCGTGGCAGAGAAGGATCCCACGGCATCTGCCTTTATGGTCGGTACAGACGAATTTGCAGTGCCCCTGGGCAATATGATCGATGTCGAGGCAGAGATCCAGAAGATGGAGGCTCAGCTGCAGCATCTCGAAGGTTTCCTCGCTGGTGTCAAGAAGAAGCTCTCCAATGAGCGTTTCGTCGCCAACGCCCCCGAGGCAGTCGTCGCCCTCGAACGTAAAAAGCAATCCGACGCCGAAGAGAAAATCGCTTCTCTCCAAGCCTCGATTGCCGCCCTCAAAAAATAGTAATTCATAATGAGGAAGCATTATACCGTTGCTGGACACGGCTTCATTGTGGATGCAGAAGACGCTATATTCACAGAAATGAAGCAGTACGAGCCTTTCATGGATGAAGACGATGGTACCACTCTCTTTACCTTCCGTATCCACAAATCAGATACACCTATTATATATAAAGAGTATCATAGGCAGGAGGAAGAAGGCCAGTCGATAATTTGTGGGGAAACTCCCGAGGGGAATAATATCCTTGAATACCAACTTGGAAACAAAATCGTGGGTTGGCTGGTATGCAGTCATGACTACAAGGAAGGAGATGTTTATTATTTAGGCCCGCAAAGGTTATTTGTGATCAATGGTGCACTGATGATGATGTACACCTTTGCCACATCCGACAAGTTAACGACTCTCTTCCATTCTTCCGTGGTCAGCTATCACAGCAAGGCCTATATGTTTCTTGGCAAGAGCGGAACTGGCAAGAGTACCCACTCTCAGCTCTGGATTAAGCATATCGAAGGAACGGAACTGGTCAACGATGACAATCCCGTTGTCCGCATCATCGATGGCGAGGCCCGGGTCTACGGATCGCCTTGGAGTGGCAAGACGCCGTGCTATAGAAATGTCGACTACCCGATTGGCGGTATCGTCAAACTGAAACAGACGCCACACAATGAAATCCGTCGTATGAAACCCATTGAAGCTTATGTCGCCCTTGCCATGAGCATATCGGGTATGCGCTGGAAGAAACAAATGGGCGACGGGCTGCATCAGACAGAGAATCAGTTGACGGCAACCGTTCCTGTATGGCATCTGTCCTGTCTGCCAGACCAAGAAGCGGCAGAATTATGCTGTAAGACTATCACTAACAAAGATTAATAGATTATTATCATATGAGACAAAAGAAAGGACTTGTACTTCGCGACGTATGTGGCGAGAAAGTAATCATTGGAGAAGGATTGGAAGCTGTCGACTTCGGCCGTTTGATGTGTTTGAACGACACAGCAGCCTGGCTTTGGGAGAAAGCATCTGAGATGGGAGAGTTTTCCGTTGAAGGACTTGCTGAAGCCCTCTTCGAGGAATTTGAAGTAACAAAGGAACAGGCTCTTCACGATGTGAAAGGCATCGTAGCCAAATGGGAAGAGTCCGGTATCTTAGAATAAAAAAGTCTGCAGCGTGCTGCAGACTTTTTTAAACCTACAATTTGATCATTAATTTAGAAAGTCTTTCCAAACACAATAAACAGGAAAGTTTTTAATAGAATGGTTATATCCAATGCCCACGAACGATTCTCCAGATAGTCAAGGTCGTACTGAAGACGTACAAGCATCTTCTCCATCGTGTCCGTATAACCATTATAAAGCGTAGCGTAGCTCGTCACACCCGGCCGAATCTGATAAAGCATATAATAGCGAGGATCTTCCTTCTCTATCAATTTGATGTAATAAGCTCGTTCCGGACGGGGACCCACAAATGCCATATCACCTATAAAAACATTCCATAATTGCGGAAGCTCATCAAGATGATGCTTTCTTAAAAAACGTCCGATTTTGGTCAGGCGAGGATCTTTATGTCCTTCCTGTAGCAACATGGGCTTTTCTTTCTCTGCATCCATTTTCATCGAACGGAACTTATAGATAGTGAACGGACGTCCAAAACGTCCTATCCGCTCCTGTTTGAAAATCGCAGGACCACCGTCTTCGTGTTTCACAGCGAAATAACAGAACACAAAAAGAGGAGAAAAAAGAATCAAGGCTACCAGAGCAGCCAGACAATCGAGAATACGTTTAGTATTCCGCTCGAAAGCACTCATGCCGTCTGGAATAAACCGTATTTCCGCATCGTTATCAGTCCTTTTCTCACTCATTAATTCACCATTATTTCTTTCAAGGGTGCAAAGTTACTAAAAAAAACGGTAATATCCTCAACTAAATAGCTTCTTTTTTTGTTCCGAACATCTTTTCTACACAAATCTCAGTGGCATGTCCACCTATATAGGTGAATTTATTCTTAATCATATCCCGCGTTTTCAGGCATTCTGCCTCGTAATCCATCTGTCGAATGTGATTCAATACTTCATCCTCAGTATAGAGTACACCACTTGGCATCTCTTTCTCAAAATCAATATTCAAATGACGACGTTTGGCATAAGTCTGATAGTCATAGGCAAAACAAATAATTGGCCGTTCCAAGATGGAGAAATCAGTGATACATGAAGAATAGTCCGAAATCAGAATATCACTGACGACAAACAAGTCATTAATAACAGGATACGATGAATAGTCTCTCACGAAATCATTGAATTCTATGCCTAACAACTTCGTGGTATAATGGTGAGTACGGAACAAAAGGACATATTCATCTTTTAGATTTGCCTCCCATTTATCCATCTGAATAGGGGGCTTGATAGAATAAGTTTTACCATGATCATCACTGTCACGCCAAGTTGGAGCATACAAAATTACTTTCTTGTCAAGAGGTAATCCCAAAGCTTTCTTTTTGGTCATCACGTCATCAGCAGACACCTGATATAACATATCATTCCGAGGAAGTCCACTGGGCAGCATGATGGATTCTGGTGCTTTGAAACTCCGCATCAGCACTTTCTTATGGAACTCACTCTCATAACAAAAGAAGTTCAGATGACTGAAATCATAGTCTTTACGTCCCGGAACATCGTTACCAACTGCATTCAGGCTACAGCCATGCCAGGTATTCAGATAGATACAATCCTTCTTCTTATACCGCAAACCGCGTTCGATATTGACACTCGTAATCCAATAACGGGCTTTCAGAGTTGTTTTGAAATAATGAAACGTATCCACTTTAACCTTAAATGCCGGACCCGGAATCTCTATATCCAAATCTTCCAGCGCCCAAACCATCGTAAAATCCTTAAATTGCGGCAGACGAACCATATACTCATAAATGGCTTTGGGACTATCATTGTATTTACAACTCAAGGCACTAAACAACACCATTTTATCATCAGTCTTTACAAAAAAGCCCCAACACCGCGTCACAGCATTGGCAATTATCCTAATTACTTTTAGGATCCAACTGTGATGTTTCAACACATAATCAATCTTTGCTTTATAACTTTGCATAATAAATTACTATTCCTTTCCTTTGAAAAAACTTCTATAGCATAATTTAATCCTTTCATCCCTTTTGCTTTCAACTTCTCAGATGACTCAAAAGCAGCTCTTTTCATCACCTCTGACAACGACTTACAATCCTCTGGTTTTACAGTCCATCCAGCTCCACTCTTCTTAATGCAATCAGCCGTATCGCTGTCTTGATCTACAGAAGCAATAATAGGCTTAGCTGAAAACATATAAGCTATCAACTTACTGGGAACAGAATACCTTGCATAGCCTTTCTTAATAGGGAGCAGCATGACATCCGCCTTCGCCTGCGTCTCAGGAACCATTCCCGTTGGCACATCCCAAAACTCTATCTGACAAGAATAGTTCTTGGCCTTTCGCTGTAAATCTGCCTTTGAAGGTCCTGAGCCAGCAATGATAAGCCGCGCATCCTTCAAATCAGCCATGGCAAAAGCATCAAACAACAACTCTATTCCTGCCAATGGCCCGACATTCCCCATATACATAAAGGTAAAAGGAGTTTTCTCAGATAGACGCCCATTTTTCTCGGCATATTCAAGAAATGGCTTTTCGTCCTGCCAATTCCTGACAACCACAAAATGATTCCTGTCTATTTGCCGACTCTCTGACAGATAATCAGCCATCTTCTCTGAATTTGTCTGAACGCAAGCAGCATGGCTAAGGGTGTGTTTATTTAAAGGAAGCAACAAATGCATCACCAGCCATTTCAAAGGTATTAAGTTTGGCAGCTTAGAAGTCAGAGACTCAGGGTAGATATCCTGAACAGGGGTGATATAAGGTATCTCATATTGGCATGCAGCTTTAGCAACCAAATAGACGCCAAACAAATGCCAGGAGTCATTGTAGACAAAGTCAATCTCCTCATGATGCTGACGAATATACTTGGCACACCACCGTCCATGACTGAGACTCTCACGCATTCTGCCTATTGGAGAGGAGGCTGGGCATGTATAGGCATCAAATTCTATTACCTCAAATGGCAGGCCTGTATAATCATAGTCCGGAAAAGCAAATCCCTTCGGCCTTGTCGGATGAGGCCGAAGGATTGTTACCTGACAATTCTCTGAGAGCTTGATTGCCAAATCGGTCTGAAGTCGTGCTGACACAACCGGTTCCGGGTAAAACACGCCACAAACGAACAACACCCTCTTTCTTTCCATTTACGCTTTTTTCTTAGCGTCAAAACGATCCTTGATCTTCCAACGCTGATTAGTCAGTTTTGCAAAAGGCTTCCATAGCGCCTCCGACGGGAACATACGCGCCAACAGGAAATCTCTATAAATATCTGTCAAGGCCGTAGCTAAAGCACCGTGTTCCCTGAAGGTGTATCGTGTATCCATCGTTCCAAAGTTTCCTGTCTCGAAGATCTCCTCTGCAAGGAATTCTCCTGCTTTATCATTAGGTTGCATCAATAAATAGCGATGATCCAAGCCCAACACCTTCTCAAGAATCCACATCACAGCTCCGGCAAACTTCTTCATCCCAAGATAATTGACCGCCTTGCAGAATTCTTCCTTCTCAGCATCAGAAAAGCCCTGTTTCAACAGATAATAATAGTCTATGAACTGCCGCAGTCCGATTCCCTCATTAAAGAAATGACGCATCATATGCGACAACAAGAAAATGGCATTGAAACCATTCGTTGGTGTACAAACATGTTTACCTAACACAGGATTGTTGTTTGCGAACTGCTCAGCCTGATGGCTTTTATAATAGTTTTGCAACCGTCTGTTGTGCAAAGGACTTGCCATCTGCGAAGGAAGATAATGAACTTCAACGTCCACATCCTTATATATGGGGAAATCTATATGATGAAACTGCTCAAATGTACCCGGTGTCTTCGAATGTACGAAATCCGTAATGGTCTTACGGTCACCTTCTACCCAAATATCAATATCACCAGCAGCACGACCTTCAGGATTTGGATACATCAATGCAAGCCCCTGCCCTTTCAGAATGCATGACCTTAGACCTGACTGTGCAAACATTTCTGACAGATCCGCAACTCTGCGATTAACCACTTCGAAATGTCGTCTTTTCTTTTCCGTGGCATAAAGCCACCTCATCACCTCCTGTCTCTCCACATATTCAGGATACTGTTGACGACACAGCTTCACACCTTCAAAAACCACTCCTACAATAGCCTGCTTCGCTGCAAAAACCTTAAGTTCTGACCAGTCCATCGACTGAATAGTTCCCTTAGTGGCACTTTTACCCTGGAGGGTACTTCTAAGAAATGATAATATAGGTGTATTTAGTGATAACATATTTCAATCTAATTGCTGTTGCCGTATCCACAATGACAAGATGCTGTACGATTCTTCGTGATTCTCCCATGAATTACTCTGAATAGTCGAACTGGCTCCCTCCAAGTGTGTGACTTCCAACTTTGGTACATAATATACAGGAATTTGTAACTGGCGACAACGATAAGCCAGATATAATTCCTCATTGTATAAGAACATTTCTTCATGAAAAATAGGACTTAGTGCCTGTGAAGCCTGACACGTCAGTATGATGAATGAGCCATGAGCAGAAAACACCTTCACCTTTCGACCTCCATTCAATTTGGTCCAGATTACCAATAATTCCCTCATAATACGGTTAAAAGCAAACGCTACGTTCATCAACAGGTTACTCTTCCACCGGTATGACAAATCAAGAAGTTTCAAATATAGCCCAACCTTAAATGGCAGATGAGGGTTCTGACGATGACCATTCTCCATTCTGACATCTGCTGCATATACAGCCTTTAAATCATCCATTTGGTTCAAAAAATTTATATCCCTGATAATGATGTCTGAATTGGAAAGGACCAGGAAGCGATATTGATAATGTTCCATAGCGTATCTGGATCCAATATTGTTACCTGCCCCGTACCCTTTATTTGGTACTGAAATAAAGTCCGCATCATATCCTAAAGACAACGTCCGACAGGCCTCCTCTGTTTCCTGATTGCAGAAACTGTTGACAACAATAACACGATAGCTATATGGCAATACCAAAGAAGCAAAGAACTGCTGCAACACTTCTACATTCTTATATACCAACACCACAAAGACCAGCTCGTAGTATGGCTTTTCTATTTGATTCTCGCTAACAGCCATGGTTTTATGATTCTATCCACCCAATTGATAATACCTCCCAAGAGACGATGCCTTTCACAAAACCATTTGAAATGTCTCCAATATCGGATATACCACTCAACTGTATTATGCGGCCAAGTCTCAAAATAAGGATTTCTCTCAATGTTTTCTTCAAAGAAAGAATACTTCACCTGGTTTAGGTAAAGCACATACGACAGACATGTCTGATCTCTACCAGAATAGTTGACAACATGGTAATACCAGTCATCCATCAGTTTTTTTCCCAACTCACTATGGTGATTACGCAAGATAATTTTATTATCAGAGATTCCTGCATGCTCGGGCATTCCTGCCTTTTTGTAATCTTCAAACTGTTTCTTTAATAGTGCGGGATCGGCATTTCTACGCCTTAGACACCTCTTTATCTCCACAAATATGCAATCATTATGTGGATGACGGAAGTTCATCATAACCAGATCCTTTGATATGTATTTATGAAGGAATGCGCTGATATCACCTTTTATCATTATGGAACCATCAATATAGAGTGAATACTCATATTCCTTCAATACTGTATATGGATACAACAGTTTTATTTCCCTGTTTAATAAAGATGGGGACTCTCCATTCGTATCCACCTTAACAATCTTCCAAATCTTTGAACGAACCTTATCTGAATCAGTATAACAGATGAAATCTATTCCTTTTGGAACCACAACAGGATCTTTCAGCCAGTCATAGTTATTAAATATCGCCGTATAGACAACAAACCTGTTCATGTCAGATTTCCAACAACTGATAGTTTACCCACAGGATATCAGAAGCACTCTTAAAGAAGAAGAAGCTATTGAAAAGTATATATATAACAGCACATGCGAACTGCCATGATGACGACTTGAGATATTGGAGTGTATTAGGTATAATCAGAAATGTCATATTAGTAAAAAACATCGCCACACGACTCGTCAGTCCAAATCCGAATCCCATACCCGCCGAATAGACGATGACGGCAAGTATCATGACAATGGACAAGAGGCGGTTGATACCTTCTTCATAAAAATGTTCCTTCATCACAATTATCCTGAAAAGGAGAATGGCAGATAATAATGCAGGCATCTTCCAACTAGCTCCTTCATAATTATCAGCATTAATTATATAATAGGCATATTCTGGAACGACGTACTCCACAAACCATGGCAAAAGAGTATCGAAACCGGCAATCAACAACACTGTCAAAAACAGCAATAACAATAACAAATATCTCCAATTCTTTATCCCATATAGGAAATAAACTGGTAAGAAAATGACAGACGACATATGTACCGAAAAAGCGATACCACTGAGCAAGAGGAAAGGAATGACCTTCCTATTGATGATAAACGGAAAAGAAAACAGATAAATACTAATGGCCAAAAATGCCCTCAGAATAAATAGGGACTGAGGGAATGAATCTGTCATAAACACAAATACTGAAACCCATAATATTGGAGAATACTGCCTGACAGAGAAATAAACGGCATAGAGAATAAAAACGCTCGTCAGTATAAACAAGATCTGGTCAGAACTGAACAAGCTTGAAACAGCCTTGATAACTAATGCAAATCCTGTTTCCGTTTTCAAAGACTCATACCCCAAACCAATAACTCTTGTCCACGAAACATTATCTGATTCATAAAAAGCATCCACATAGAAAGGGATATCATCAAGTGTCAAAGGATTCTTAAAAGCATGAAAAATAAAAATAGCACCTAATGATAGGAGCAGATACACATTCAAACGCTCATCAGAAAGATATCGCAATGTCCGTTCTTTCACAGGCATAAAGGTATACTCCACTACATTGGTGAATGCTGTAATGGCGATAACGATTTCAATAATAAAAAGAAGATAAAAAAGATGCATGACTATCTTTCTGATAACATTTGGTTTGCTATCTTCTTAAATTTCAGCACACGATAGATAAACTCAACAAGATATGCTACCATGGAAATCATAACAAACGCCATGAGAGAATTCATATGATGAGTCATATAACAACAAATGAGTAATACCAAATAAAAGCCTGTAGTAATCAGAATACTATTTAAGACATATCTGTTATACCCGAATGCGACAAAAACATTAAAAGCGATCAGTACACTGACCGATAGCAACATTGGTGCCATTGTGAAGAGTCTGAGAGGTAGAAGATCAACTTCTTCATTCAAGAAGAACCGACCAATAAAAGGCAGGGTTATATTAACAACGACAACTAATATGAATGATATGAAGACAGATACAATGATAGTCTTTCTAACCTCTGGAATACTTCTGTCCTTTGCTGCACGGGGGAACATTGCAATCCGGAGGATCTCGGTGGGCTTTGATACCAACAAATTTATTTTCATACCCAAATCATAGATAACAACATTACCCATTCCAATAAGTCCACCCATTAACAAGATATTAAAGCGATCCTTGATTGCCGTTATCATATCAGAAGCAAAAATGGGCAAAGACTCCTTTATCAATGAGAATACTGCCCTGCTACTGACTTTCTTCAATCTCAAGCCCAATAGGCAAAAAACAATATACAAAGAGAAAAGGCCACCCAAAAGATAACCTATAGAATATAAAAGCGGCACCAGATAAAGATCTGATGAATCTTTAACCAATGCAAAAATCAACACGATGAAAAATGACTTAACCATCACCACGACGAAAGTGGCATACTTCATTTTCTCCAAACCTTGGAACAGGTATTGTGGAAATAATACGTCATAAATGGCCATGCCATAGGTAAGCGTGAATATCAGGCAGCTTTCACGATAGGTTGGTGTTAACAATACAATCAATAGAAAAACGGCTAAGCCTATCAGCCAGACGACTGCTCTTCCTACAAAAACAGAACTGAATATCTCAGACAATTTTTGTTTATCGTCTCTATAGATGGAGATATATTTGGCACAAACACTGTCTGAACCCCAGATTACAAACAAAGAGATATATGATACCAGCACCTGGGCCGTGATAAACACGCCATACATATCACGCCCGATGACTCTGACCAGATACGGATAGGTAATTAGAGGGGCTATCACATTGAATACTTGAAGAATCGTTATGTATGATGTGTTCTGTACAAGTGTTCTGTTTCTTTCTGTATTGATCTTAAGCATCATACTTTTTCAAGTCCAACCAACCGCCTATGATATCATCCCATTCATCAGGTGTCACACTAAAGAAACCAGAAAGATGGAAGAAAGTCATTTCACCAAAGAATATGTGATTATTAATTAAATACATATCAACACGGACATGAGGAATTCCTTTTGAAAGCGTACGAGCAATTTCTTTCATTTCCTCAAACTTATCAGGCATGGATGGTCTTACTTCTGCATGAGGATCTTTAAATTTAAAAGGAAGATAATTCCAGTCCATATCAAAAAAATCTGTTCTTGGGTCTGCTGACACGTCCTTTGAAATATACATCATTTTAGGTTCTCCATTAAAACAGAAGAACTTATAATCCGTCAAAGCATCACCATTCCCATTTTCCAAGTACTTTTCCGCGATTATCCTTGGCTGAATGTCCTTATAGGGCCATTCACGCTTATTCCAATAATAATTCTTTCTAAGCTCTCTATTGAAAAAAGAACGGGCTTTAACCTTGCTGAATGTACTCTTGTCTTTGCAGATCATAAACCCACCAGAATCATGAGTACACTTCAAGACAAACCGCTCTGGCAAATGATCAAAGTCAATCTCATCGAAAGAGTTCCATACACCTAACAGAGGGACGACTTTATCTACACCTATTTTTCTACTCACATAATCTTTAACCGCATATTTGTCTGTCAACTTCGTATATAGCGGATTCCTATCATGCAGTTTCAGCCAATTCAACTTTTCACTAAATGTATGGGGGGTCTTCAAATCTGGCCATTTCTTTAAATGCAGGTAATAGAAAATTTTGATGTACAACTCCGCCGGCCAAAGCCTGGCTGTCAGCACCATAAAGTAGATACCAGCCATCTCTGGCTCCTTCAGAATCTTACGAAGGTATTTCATCTTAGTTCATTTATTTATGGTTGAAAATGATAACAGGCGACGCAAGGCGCTGGCTCTCAGCCCACTCGTTCAGATGATAGATGGCAGTCTTGGGGGTCTTCCCGGAACGGCATACATAGCAGGTCATATCAGCCAGACCGTCAATCAGAATATCACCATATTGACCAACTGCTGATGTATCAAGCACGATGAGGTCGTAGTGTTCTTTCAGGATAGTCAGAACCTTCATCATATTTTTGTGTGCCAATAAATCGGCAGGATGAACAGAAGGAATCCTACCTGCTACAAGAATGTCTGGTACACCAGAAACGGAGGATTTCTTCACTAAGTCCATAACTTGATTGATATCACTCTCCCCATTTATTAATATGCTGCACAAACCCTTCTCTTCCTGGAGGTTAAAAGCACGCGCCACTGAAGGATTGCGGAAATCCATATCACATAACAAAACTTTCTTACCCATCTCGGCTAAGGATTCTGCAAGATGGATGGCCATATATGTCTTTCCATCACCTGTTGCATTTGAGGTGACAAGTACGGTCTTTTGCCCTTCTTCCATTTGATGCAGCAGACTTGACCTGCAATTGACGAATGCTTCTTTTGTCAGAGATCCTTCTGAAGGGATCTCACCGCAGACAGGCAGACTGGTCAATCCTTTCAAATCCTGACTATCACTGATGGTGCCTTTCAACCATCTACGAAGATGTAATGTGATAAATGGCAGCAATATGCCTATTACCAAAGCTAACAGTAAGACAATCTTCGTTCTAGGCTTAACTTTCCTGTCGTATTGAACCATGTCTATGAAACGACCTTTATCCACCGTATTAATCAAGTCCATGGCATTCTCCTCACGCTTCTGCAGCAATGACAGGAACACACCCTCCTTGATCTTACGTTGACGACCTATCTCCGTTAAGGCCCGTTCTTGTTCCGGCGCGTCAGCGACACGGCCCATATACTTATTATACTCCCGTTCCAGACTGCTACTGCGCAGACGAAGAGACTCTATGTCACGCTTCAGGGCATTCTTAATCACAGGTTGGAGCTCATCAAGCATCGCTGTGACGCGCATCACCTGAGGAGACTTTTCTGTAGCGCTCTTCAACAGAAGGTTCCGCTCTGTCACCAGACTATTATGACGGACGATGACTGTGACAACATCCCCGAGAGTGGCATTTGAAGAAGAGGCAGGAACAGCATCCGAAGAACTTACAGACGAAGAAACAAGACCACCAAGATTGACAGGTATGATTTCATAGACATTGGCAGGATCATCCACATACTCCTTCATATAATTCAGAAGTTGCAATTGAATGCCAAGTCCTACAATCTGCGACTCATAGCTACTTTTCTTCTTCATCACCTCTTCAGCGTCCACCCTCACATCGGTCACCTGATAACGTTTCTTATAACTTTCCAAATTCTCGTCGGTTAGTCCAAGATCCTTATCTACCATAGTCAGACGCTCTTTGACAAACAGATCATACTTGCTGACTTCTTTATGCTTCTCTTCCGTGGAGAATGTATTATACTCATCTACCAAGCTATTAATGTAATCATATCCCCGTAAGATACTCTCGTCCTTCATCGACAACAGGACTGTACTCGTCGCTTTCTTAGAGGCAGTGCTGATAGCAATCCTCTTGGAGAATTGCTGGGCAGCAAGGGTCGGTGGAATGACAGACACATTCAGCTGATAGTCTTCCCGATAAGGTTTCATCTGTTCAGATGTCAGATCTTTATTCTCTGTAAGCACCAGATTGCCGATACTGGTTTTAACTGTAAATGGGAACTGAGAAAAATGTTGCTCAGATAGTTCTGTTTTGTTCTTACCAGAATACACGATTCCCTCTACGCGGAAACCTTCGTCTGACTTATAGATTGAAAGACTGATACGATGTGCAGTCATTGGCAGGTCGTCATCCATCAGCTGAATCATCTCAGGACTGACGGACACATTGATAGGTTGATTCTTATACACCAATCGGTCCTTTAAGAATTTATGAATGCGATATTCAGTATGAAGTCCGAGTTGATTAACAACGTTTCTGGCTAATAATTTGGAACCCAGGATCTCCTTCTCATTCTCGACACCATTCGCACCACCGAGGCTACTTCCAAGACCTAAAGGAAGTTGGTTTGATAACAACAGGGCGGCACTGGAAGAACTCGAGTTACTCTTCTTCTCCGTCACTAAGATTTTACCTGTCACACTATATGCCGGATGGGCAAAGTAAATGTATAAAAGACCGCATAATAGGCATAGAACAACCGATAATGCAAACCATCTCCTATTTAACTTAAAATCCATCCAAATCTGGTGGACATCATATATTTTTTGTTTCTTCATACAAGTTTTATTTCAAAATACTAACAAGCAGTGTAGCCACTGACACTAAGATACTTGTAGCCGACAACCAAAGTGTTGTCATACTACCAATGGTGGAGTTTTGTGCCTTGATTTTGTTCGGCTCCACATAGAGAATGTCGTTCTGCTGCAGATAGTAGTAAGGCGAATTAACGATATTGGCATCGTTCAGATTCAGAGTATGGTAGCTCTTGGTTCCGTCACTTTCCTCTCTGATGAGGGTCACATTGTTTCGGACACCATAGATAGTCAGATCTCCAGCCTTTGCCAGTGCTTCGAGAACATTTATTTTCTCACGCTCTATTTGGAACGTTCCAGGCTGATCCACCTCTCCCAACACAGAGACAGAAAAACTCGACATCCGCACGTTCACAACTGGTTTTTCTAATTCCTTCAGATAGGGACTGATCTTCTCGGTAATCAGCTTTTCCGCCTCTGTTTTTGTCAGCCCACCTATTTTCAACTGTCCGACGATGGGGAAATTGATCATTCCATCATTATCCACAAGATAGGTCTGTAGCTGGGTCTGAGAGGTCGGCGTCACCAAGTTGAACTGTTTAGCAGCCTCAGGCGTCGTAGTACTGACAGTGATGGTCAACACGTCTTTCGGCATGATACGGGCATCTGCGAGATAACCTTGTACAGTCTTTTCTATCGCTTCGCGATTTTGGAAGTAAGTCACATTCTTGGGTGAGGCGCATGATGTCAGCAGACAAACTGCCGCAAATACCAAGAACAATAGGATATGGTTCTTTTTCATAAATGATGATAATTTGTTTGCGAGTGAAGACAAAAAGAGAGGGTCACCCTGTTTCTGCAGAGTGGCTGACATATACAGTTCAATGTCCTTTACCCTCATAATGCACTGATTCCCAGCCACATTACGCATTCCAAACATTGATATGGCATATAATTGGGTGCAAAGATACGTAAAAAATAGCGAAAAACAAAGAAAAAGCCTCCTAATTATTCTTTCTTTGAAAGAAAAGCATTACCTTTGCCCTCGAAATGGAAAGTAACGACATCATCAGATGGTACCCGATGCGGGTCACTTACCACCGCGAACTGAAGATCAAGGAACAGTTGGATCTCATGGGCATTGAGAATTTTGTGCCCATGCACTACGACCTGACAGACTCGTCTGAAGGTCCACGTAAAACGCTTGTTCCTGCCATCCACAATCTCATCTTTGTCCACGCTTCTCAAGAGGTATTGACAAATCTGAAAATGCATCGGAAAGAATTTGACCCTATGAGATATATGACAAAGACCTCATCCGATGGACATAACAATTTACTTTACGTTCCTGACCGTCAAATGGAGGACTTCATGAGGGTTGCATCCGTACAAGATAACCACATCATTTTTCTTGACGCCAGAGACTCCGCCAACATGGGCCGCCGGGTTCGCATCACCGCTGGGCGTTTCAAGGGTATCGAAGGGGTCATCAAGCGCATCAAGAAGAACAAATACTTCCTCATCCAGATCGACGGTGTGGCTGCCGTTGCCATCACTTACGTCCCCGCCGACTGTTTGGAGTTGGTATAAAATTTTTATAATTATTCCCGAAACGGTCAAGCGTTTCGGGAATAATTTATTACAAATGAGGTATAGTATTTCTTATGACTGAAGCATCTTGATGAGGAGTACAAGGTCTGCGGCATCCACCTTATTATCACCGTTCAAGTCGGCATTCTTGAGGTTAAAGCCTTCGAAGTCTCCCTCCATGATATATTTTACAACGGCATCAATGTCTGCAGCTTCTACCTTACCATTGCCGTCAGCATCACCAGAGATAGGTGTATCTTCCGGTTCTTCTGGATCTACCGGCTCTTCCTTCAAAATAAAAGACGTTTCAGCAGGGATTAACTCCACACCCATGTTTTCCGAGTAATACCAGATAGAATAGAAATACTTACCGTCAAGGTCAAGATCCTTAACCTCGAAGTTGACTTCCATCGTTTCTCCTGGCAGAATAGTGGTCATCACGGACTTTGTTTTATCGTACGAATAACCATAGCTTCCTGTCTTAGGATCTTCCCATGTGATCTTACACAATTGCAGCTTTATGCCATTCTCATACGTATTCGAGCCTTCATTCTTAACAATGGCATTAACCTTCAGTGTCGTACCTGTCAGTACATTATTCACGAGACCAGGCGTCGTTGCCGTAGCCGACAACAATTGCGGCTTAGCCGCTTCCACCGTAACTTGTTCAGACCAGACCTCGTTCGAAGCATAATAATCAGTTGATATCTTAAGAGTCATTGTGCCCACCTGAGCAGGTGTCAAATGCAACTTGACGTTTCCGGTCTGCCCAGCCTCCACAGAACCGCAAACGACAGTTTTCTGACTTCCCAACGAGAGGTACACCAATTCCTGATAGGAGTCGCCATTGTTCGTCAGGTTCACTGTCACTTCTACAGGCTTTCCATACTCTAACGATGTTGGGTAGAAACTGACACTATTGACAGTAATCTTTGATGTATATTCATCTGGTTCAGACTTTCTCAGTGTCAGGTTATTGCCAGATACGACGGCCTCTATAAAGGTAATCGTCGGTGACCCATAATAATCATACGGAGTCTTGCATAACTGCCACTCTGTCGATCCTTGAAGTCTGTACATCTGACGGAACTGGTATCGGCCGTCATCTAGGTCTTTACCGAAGGAGATTGTGGGACTATTTAAGACGGCATTACTATTAATAAAATCCAAGGTAACGGGTTCTGAGACACCCAACACTTGCAGCAGACTGCCATCCTTATACAAACCCCATCCCGTCTCAAAAGTACAGCCGTCAGTCTGGTCTGTATTTTCATATTGGAAGAAAACGAGGCCTGGAAAGACTACATCCGTGAAATCCTCATTGGCCGATACACGGCTAAACTCAGAGTTCACCAGATTCCCTTTAAACTTTCCATAAAATTGAGGTATTTCAACTTCCCCAGCTGTGCCGGGTTTCAGTCCGATGATGGCATGCTGATCCATGGAATAGCCGTCAGTACTCGTACCGCCTCCAGCTCCCAATTCATCGGGATTGGCCAAAGAGAGTACAAAGTAACCATCGCTCATGCCGCCCCATCCCCAGTTCATGTGGAAGAGCCCATTGCCATCATAACCATCGACGATAAATTGGTGACCACCGCTCATACTTGATCCGCCATAGAGCACTGGACGGTTTTCAGAAATATCCTTATAGATCATATTCTCCCATTCTGACGATGAATACATGGATCTTATTACCTGTTTCGCATTGTTGCTAAACCCAAAATAATAGGCCATATCTACAGGAGTTATACCGGCAGACGATCCACCTAAATTATAATCCATTTCGACAGCCTGACCACAATAACGGAACAGTTCTGCGACGGCCTCTGCCGATTCGTTTGTCTCATCTCCACGATACGTCTCTTTCATCTGAGACCACTTGAAGGTTGTTGCAGGCAACGCTTTCATTGTCCATCCATACGTACTCGTTTTATAGTCAGTAATAGCCGGGCAATCATCGAGGCATTTCCAATAATAGATCACCTGAGCCATTGCGGCAGCGACACAGCCCGTGACGCAGTGATAATTTGTCTGATCAATTGTCATGAGATGGTCTGTGTCAAAGCCAGCATCCCGCCAGTCTTTTCCACTCCAGTCGGGACACATCATATTATATGGGTAATTCTGATTCCACTTTGTCTTAATCAGCGGATCGACAGCATTCCAACTGTCTACCCCACGGGTCTTGACCTTTTGTACAGGCTTTGCCGAGGTGCCCAATGTCCCTATTTGACGGGCATAATTGTCGAGCCACCATTTCAGGTTCTCTGGCAACTGTTCCATATCGAGAGTGCCTGTATTGGAATAGCCAAGAATCTCCGTCGTGCGGTCATCGCCAGAAACGATGACAAAGCCCTGATTGCCATCGGCATTGAACACATAGAACGGCTCTCTTTCGGAAGAACTGGCGGAGCGAGCGAAACTTCTGGCCTCGCCAAACTGCTTACCTGGCATAAACTGTTGCGCTTTCTGCAGTGCCTGCTGTTTAGAAATTTGATCTGCATTCATGGCTACCGTCACCATGAAAGCCAATAGAGTTAATAGAACTTTCTTCATCATTCTTTATTTTTTAGTTATCATTTCTTATTTTAGGCTACAAAGATACAAATAAATCCCGAAACGACCAAACATTTCGGGAATTATTTATTAATAACTAAGGTGTAATAACTACATCTTCTTAATCATGTTCACAAGGGTTACGATATCTTTGGCATTAATCTTATTATCACCATTCACATCGGCATTCTTGATATTAAAGCCATTGATGTCGCCATTCATGATATAACGGACTATGGATTCAATATCCTTATTGTCTACTTTCTCATCATTATTGGCATCACCCAACATTTCTGACTCTTTAATAACATTTGTACGGTCTGCATTCATAATCTCGCCCGACTTGTTGTCTATCAGTAACGTCACGATGCGGATGTTCTTCTTGTCTTGAATGTTGTCTGGAAGGTCGAAGGTGTATTCGTATTCATACGTTTGCCCAGCCACGACCGATGTCGGTACGCTGCCCTCCATTCCGTTCAGATCAGGATAAATTCCACGGGCCACATCGTTGAACCTCATCTCTACAGGACTACCTTTCTTATACCATTCATTCATATAGTCATCAGGGTTGTCTGGCATAGAAGAGTCGCTGTAGAAATTAGCTTGACTATAAGGGCCAACGTTGTCCTCTACTACAACGTATGCAATACGGAAATCGGTATGCCCTTCATCCGTGAATCCAAAAGTAGTTGAAGTCTTCACCGTCACCGAAGTATTGTCCTCTGGTACAAAGACGACATTAGATTGAATTATAGCGTCGGCATGGTCCTTTTGTTCCTCGTATGCTTTGGCTGCTTCATCAAGAGTGGAATCAATTGTTTTAAGCCGGTTGATGAGGAAAGTTGGAGTGGATGAGTATTCTGTTATGTACTTACCATAATTGTAAGGTTCTCCCACAGCGTCAGCTGCTCCATAACAACTATTCTCATGTATTTCAATTGGAATGAAGTTGTTGGGATATTTCTCATGCATTTTTTCGGTAGCGACATAACCACGTGGAGACCATCCACACCATGTGCCAACAAAATCTTCCAAGACCATCTTGCGAGGATAATGATTAGCAGAACTGGTAAATTCATAGACTAAGTGGCTGTTGGCTGGTATGGCATCTTCTATTCCATTCACACTGACCACATCTAATGTGAGTGTATGATGGTAGCCTTCCAACTCTGTGGGGACATCAATTTCTAAAGTCTCTGCCAAACATGAGGCCAAGCAGGTCTCGATGGTCTTTGTTCCATTCACCTTGCCATCGAAGTCCCATTTTATGGCATAAGATGTAAGAAGATCAGCACATCTGTTGACAACAGATACCTGAATCTTGTTTGTAGAATCTTCATTTACCATTTTCGGCTGACATAATCTCAAATCCTTTGGTAGGTTCTCACCTTCAATGATAAAACGAAGGGTCAATGGATGACCTGTTTCTTCATTGTAGCGATTCTCCCAAGTCTTATCCCCACCCATAATTCTGCACCATTGACCATCGTAATCATGGGGTTCAAATGAGGATATACCAAAATCATGCACATAATACCTTCCAATTCCAACATAAAGCTCATCGCCAGTTATTATGTATGGTTCGGATAAAATTATGCTCTTCCACCCTGTTGTCCGAGAAACAGTTACTGATTGCTTTACCAGATAGTCTGTACCAGGTTTGGTGATAAACACGTAGTCAGGAAAGTTTGAGTTGAGCATATTTATACAGAAGAACTCAATGCCAGTAATTTTTTGATCTTTATACTTGCCAATCATCTCGGCAGGTACATGAATGGCAAGATCCACATCACATCTCTCGAGTGATCCTATTTCTGGCGAATTATAGTGTCCCGTATTATTATCATTAACATATCCCCATTTTACTGCCTTGTTTTCTACAACCAGGTCATCAGACAGGTTCCAGCTCTTCCATCCAGATTTTTGGTAATCAGGCATGGCTCCCTTTGGAATATGAAGTGTCACGTTTTCTTTTACCGAGAAATTATCCTCCCCATAAAATGGAGGCTGAGATGGCGGATATATCGACATGAAATACACATCTGTCAAAGCTGGCAGATAATCCTCAAACGGGCAGCCTTGAAACAGCAATTGATTAATGGTGTTAAACTTTATTGTTTTTAGTTTGTCACACAAGAATATCCTGTTTTTATCAGGGTAATCAGTAGTACCTTCACGAAATTCTATGGTCTTCAATTTCGGACAATTCCATATACGAGGACCTTGAATCATAGAAATGGACAGCGATGTCAGCTCCTGACAATTCTCAAAAGTTGTAAGGTCGGCATCATAGACCTTATAATCTTTAGAATTATGTGAAATCACATCAGGAATTACTATGTCTCCTGAATAATGACCTGATTGAGGTGTAATCACTGTTGCGTAATGTTTCTCATCTAAATCCTGCCATAAATCAAAAGCGATACCATCTTTAATCAAGTATCCATGATTATCTCTTTCAAAAGACTTTGAAGTACCATCATAAATAAGCTTCATCAGATTATTGGATATTCGTATTTCAGTATAATAATCTGGCCGCAATCCACTTCCATATAAATTCGCAACATCAGCAGACCATTCTTCTGAATCACTGCCCCTACATACTGGCAATAGGCAATAATCACCATCAGCAATTTTGTCATCTATGACAATAGAAGCAAAATAACCATAGCTTTCAGATTCGTCAGATCCAATTTCATGCTGTTCTTGGGCATAGACTGTAACAAAACCTTTTTCGTTAAAGAGACCCCAGCCCAACTGAAGTTTTTCCTTCTCACCAGTTGTGCTATATACATTCGCGAACATATTAAATTTTGGAAACGTCCCATCATCCCGTCGCCAAAAATACTTTTTTTCGCCATTATAAACTACGGAATAAACTTGTGCCTTAGGCTTAACAATCCCAGATGTTCCTTCAGGTGACTGAATTCCTATGACTGCATCTTGATAATCATTGAAAGAATTGCCTGTGACGTTGAGACCTGTGAGCATGAAGAATCCATTGCTTTGACCATCCCATCCCCAATTCACATGATAGCGCCCAGAGTCATATCCGTCAATGACAAAAGCATGTCCTCCATAACCTGTCATAGATTCTCCGAAGCCAGAGTATATCACAGGTCGGCCTCCTGCCATCTCAGCATACATCAGGTTATCCCACTCTTCGTCTGTATATTCTTCCTTAACGACAAATTGCGCACCATCTGGATATCCAAAGATATTCTTTAGCAACTCTGGTATGATTGAAGTATCTGCGGCAGACTCATCTACACCATAATTCATCTGAACTGCTTGTCCACAATAGAGCATCAGATTGCCAAGGAATTGCAGGCTCTCAGTTCCCCAGCCGAATTTGATGGGCTCCAACTGAGGCATGTATATCTGATTAGACCATGTGGTATATGCGGGGACTGTAGACGTGTAATCCTTAGGCCAACGGTTATAATTCAGAACCTGAGCCATAGCAGTTGCCACACAGCCGGTCACAGAGCGTTGCCCATTATAAATAGGACATTTGGTATTATATGGGAAATCCTGTCCCCATTCTGTTGCCATCAGTGTCTCTACTTTTGCACGTCCTTCTGCTCCACGGGTTCTGGCAGGGCGGATATAGTTCTTGTCGTTGGCAATAGCAGTGAGGACCTTCTCGTAATAGTTAAGAAGTTCTTTTACATTGTCAGGAACGCTGTCAACATTCAGGCTACCACGGTCTGAATAGCCGAGGATGGGCTCTGTACGGTCATCACCTGAGACAATCACAAAGCCCTTCTTGCCTTCAGCATTGAAGACATAAAAGGCTTCATATTCCGCAGGGCTGTCAGCTTTCTCACCTCTGGCAAAGGCTTTCACTTCCCCGAACTGTTTCCCCGGCATAAACTGCCGGGCCTTCTGCAAGGCTTCCTGCTTGGATACTCTCTCAGCATTCACAACCACCGTCACCATGACGGCCAAAAGTGTTAACAGCAACTTCTTCATACTTATTTTGCTTTTAGATTATTCTATCTTGTCATTCCTTTATTTGATCTTGTTTATGAGCACAATATCAACGATATTCACTTTCTTGTCACCATTCACATCGGCATTCTTGAAGTTGAAGCCATTGGCATTGCCTTCTATGATATATTGTGAGATAGCATCAATGTCTTTGGAGTCCACCACCCCATCGCAATTGGCATCACCAGGAATGTCAGTTTCCTGTACGACTTTCGCCTGGCCGGCATTAATAATCCGACCCGTGTTCTTGTCTAACAACAGTGCGACAGCAGAGAGCTTTGTCTTGTCCTGGATATGGCTGTTGTCCGTGATGTCAGCCCTCAAGGTATAGGGATTCGCCTGGCCAGCCTTGACACTGGTCGGGATGGTTCCTTCGATGCCTTTATATGGGCTCCAAGCAGCCACTGGCACGTAGTCATATTTCAAGCCTTCAATCTTGCTGGGCATATTGCACCATTTGTCAAACATAGGATCTTCTGGATATGGATTATTATCTGCAAAGCCATTGACCTGAGCCCATGCAGAGCCTGTCCCGCTTAAACCATCCTCTAACAAGACAAAGCCCAACTGGAATGGCAGATTGTCGGCATCCATTTCAAACTGGGTATCAGCACTAATGTCAATCTTGTTATGATCCTCATCTGCCCAAACAGCACGTACGTTGACAGAACCTGGCACAACCATATTCAAGGCATACTGTACATCCCTATCAATTCCAAAGCGATCTGACATCCAGTATGTTAAATACTCACGTTTCGAACCAATGTAAACATCTACCGCTTTCTTACGATTAACATATGTAACAGAAGAATTAGTGAGTGTCAAAATTTCATGATAATCATCAATTTCCATGATATCCAGATGGTGAATGACTATCGGAATAATCTTATCTCCATACATCTCACATAGTTTCTCTCTGACGGATATCCCCATAGGGCTATAATTGTATACCACTCCTGTTTTCTCCTCAAAGACGACATTCGTCTCTGGTTTTTTAGTCAAAGTAAACAAAGTACCTGTATCCGAGATATCTTTCTGGGCAGTATTGGCTACGCCATTGACTTTCGTGATGGTGATGGTCTTCTCGTCATAACCTTGAACAGGGTCGGAATCTAACTCAAGGGTAACAGCCCTTTTGTTAAATGCCGGAATAGAGAGAGTAGCTTCTTTTTCGTATGAACCACTTTTTTTACCTGATACCTTATAGCTGATACTATTGACATTATTACCACCGTCATTAACGAGCACAAGTTCGGCTTGAGCCTTTCCATTCAAAATTGCAGAAGCGTGATTAAACCCAAGGACTCTGACGGCATTCTGATTGTAATTGCCACCACCAAACAACACATAAACCCTCAAATTACCCCATTGGGGAACCAAATTCTCCCAATTGGACTGAAATGAAGGTCTTACCCAGAAAGCGCCTTCGCGATTCAACTCAGATCTTACACACTGCAAAGGATAACCCGCATTCATACCGCCCTCTGTGATATCAAAGGAATAGCCTACATAGAGACCTTCTTCAGGTATCACATGAGAATGTTTGAATGCTACTTGATGGTCTCGGAACATCTCTGTAGCCAACTGGCTATTGGGAACATCCAAAATCTCTACATCAGCATCCATTTCAGACTTAGGCAAATGAGTAGATACCCATAAGGTAACATTTTGCATCGCAAGAGTATTCCTGTAGATGTTGATACCATCAATAGTCGTACCTTGTCCACCCACCAAGTTGAAGGGGATATAAACGGCTACATGATATCGTATGCCAACCCGTTCCTTACCAATGATATTAGTATTTTCACCCTCGCTATTATACATTTCCACTTCATCATGATTGCTCCACCACATCTGTCCTTCCTTCAGCTCCACATTATTGACAATCTGTACACCATCATCAATGGGTGTATCCGATGAAGCGAAAGGAATAGCTCCAGAGCTGTTGGCAGCCAGGGCGTCATCCTTACCATTAACTTTTGTAACCTGATAGATCAACTTATGGTACCTGTCAGAGAAGGTAGCTTCAAAGTTGAAACCTGCTTCCATCGAATGTCCTGGGCGCAAATCTGCCTCCAGCATTTTACTTCCTTGGTGACTGCCGTCAACATCCCATTCTAAGACAAACGATTTTACAATTTCCTGCGAATGGTTTTGCACGGTCATCTTCACATCATAATGGTCTTCTTTCACATCAGATTTCTCCACTTGGATATCCATTACTGCCACATCGAGTGCCATATTATCACCACTGATGACAAACTTCAAAGGGATGGGATGCTCAAAATCTATAGTCTGATCCGGCATATACTTCCATGTTCCGGGCTCCATACCCTGACTATGATCATCACCCATCGTCCTGTACCAAAAACCGTCAGGAGCACTCACTTCGATATTTGACATATAAGTAGATATCAAACCATGACGGCCTACACCCACATACAGCTCGTCACCCGTGATGGTATATGGCTCTGACAGTTCTATATCCATCCAGGCATTCTCCAAGATCTCAGCGTTCTGCTTCACGATATAGTCAGTACCCGGTTTGGTGATAAAGACATAATCGCAAGCCTCTGTCGGCTGATAGAATAGTATATGGCTGATGGACTTTCCTATGTATGGAACCAGTACCTCAGCGGGAACATGAATGGCATACTCACCATCGTTGTCACCACACTCGTCATAAACGGAATAAGGAGACACCTCATCACCATTGCAATAGCCCCACTCTATACCGTTAACCTCTGGCACGGGCTGGTCATCCACGATATTCCACCCCTTCCAGCCTGCCGTTTCATAGTCAGCCTTGGCACCCTTGGGCACATGGATGGTGGTATTTGGATTCACAACAAACTCTCCGTCTTTCCAAGTAAAGACTGGTGGTTCTGGGGATGCGAAATAGACATCCGTCAAGGCAGGCAGAGACTCGGTATCCCAGTGAGGGTAGGAATAGAGAGTAAACTGCCGTGGATTCTTGAAACGGATGGTCTTGAGCTTGGAACACCATTCTATACCATGATCTATCGTTGATAAAGATTTTGGGAACTCGATACTTTCAAGAAGATTACAACCAGAGATCTGTTTCAACGTGCATACGCCCTCACGCAGTTCTAACATTGAAAGTTTGGGGAAACCGCTCATATATGAGAAATAAGTGGTAGACAACGAAAGGGATGTCAGGTCTGGGAAATCGGAAAAGAGATTTTCGTCAAATTTACTGACATAATAATCCTTGGACTTGTATGATATCTGGCTGGGGATATTTAATGTTCCCTTAGGTTTGCTGTCACCAAAGCTGATGATGGAGGCCCGGCCTCTGTCGTACTGATTGTAGACTGAATACGTGATGCCATCGACTGTCATCACTCCCACATCATCAATAGAACGTTCTTCCCAACTCAGCATAAAGGTACGTAAACGCATCCACTGCCCATCAATCTTAATCTCCAGATAATAGTCTGACGAGTTGGCTGCTGCCAACCAGTTGGCTGATTCATCTGTCCGGCAAATGGGCACAACACGATAGGTTCCGTCAGAGATGGTAGAGGGTATTGCAAATGTAGCATCCATACGGTATTCCTCGCCAACAGGGAAGGTATGACTCTCTTCATATAGCACTTGTTGCAATCCGTCACTGTCATAAAGACCATATCCAATTTGTATGGACATGCTTTCAGACAAGTCGCTGACAAGTGCTGACGACAAATTGATGTTGGTAAATGAGCCACTGGCATTACGAGGCACAATACGGCTGCCACCATAATTGACTTCCTTGACCACAGCCTTAGGCCTGTCCACCACATTGCCAGTAGGAGGTTGGATGCTGATTGTTGCAGATTGATCTGAAGTAAAATCACTGCCACCTGGATTAAGATTCGTCAGCGCAAAGAAGCCATCTTCACTACCACTCCAGCCCCAATTGAAATGAAAACGACCATTTCCATCATAGCCGTCACAAACAAACTCATGGCCTCCAGCACTGCCCTGTCCGTCATAGATAATGGGACGACCTTCTGCCAGTTCATTGTACAACAGTAATTCCCAGTCATCATCTTGATAACTACTGCGTTCCACACGGTGAGTGGTCTGGCTATAGCCAAACACATTGATCAACGCAGGAGCAATCAGAAAGGAGTTAGCACCAGACTCACCAACGCCATATTCCATCCGGACAGATTGTCCACAATAGAGCATGAGCCGCGAAATGTCTGCATTGGTCATATTATCCCAAGCAAACTCTGTCGGTTCAAGTTGAGGCATTTCTATGCCTATAGACTGTGGCGTGTAGGCATCCACACTATTCGTTGGTCCCTGAGGCCAACGGTTGTAGTAAATCACCTGGGCCATGGCCGTCGCCACACAACCTGTAACACAACGGTGTCCATTATACACAGGACAGAGATCATTATAGGGAGTACCCTGATCCCATGTCGTCGTGATCAATGGATTAATAGCCGACATGGAAGACCTGTCCAAAGAACGTGTCTTTATCTTATTGGGCTGTTCATTTAAAGAGTTGGCCACCTTCTTATAATAGCCCAATAGCCATTTCACGTTGCAGGGAGCCGTCTGCTGGTCCAGGGATCCATGATCAGAATAGCCAAGGATATCAGGCATGCGGTCATCACCGCTGATGATCACAAAACCACCCTTGTTCTCTACATTGAAGATATAGAACGGTTCAACTTCAGCTATTCCTCCAGAACGGGCAAAGGCTTTTGTTTCCCCAAACTGCTTGTCAGGCATAAACTGCCGGGCCTTCTGCAAGGCTTCCTGTTTGGATACTCTCTCAGCATTCACAACCACCGTCACCATGACGGCCAAAAGTGTTAACAGCAACTTCTTCATACTTTTTATGCTTTTTAGTTATTTCTTTTTTGTCATTCCCTTATTTGATCTGGTTCAAAATTTTTACAATGTCTATCACATTCACTTTCCGGTCATTATTCGTTTCGGCATTCCACCAATTGAAACTTTCGGGTTCCTCGGCAGTCATAATGAAATCAGTAACAGCATCAACGTCTTTTTGATCAATGACCTTATTACAATCAGCATCTCCGCTCAATAGTTCACCCACGTCAACAATCTTGGCATTCTTAAGATCGAAACTATTACAATTAATAACAGGTTTCCCTGTCGTCTTACCTTCCAGATCCTCTTCTATGAAAGCAATAATATGCATATTATCTGTATTCCATTCTTGATTAAGACGCATATAATAACTCATTTTATAATGATTACCATGCCATATGATGGGATCTCCCCATAAATCTGAAGCGGTATCTTGTAAAACACCCTTATGTTTATAATCGGCAATCCAAGTATTATTCATTTCATCATACTGGGGAGCCACAAGATTGTCTTCCGTAAGATATACACTTAGTTTTGATGTAGCATGCAGAATATCAAATTCACTATTCTTATCTCCTTCTACGATTATTTTCAGTAACCGTTTATTTTTATCGTACTCCACATCAATATTCACATCAGCAAATGACGGCATTTCACGAAGCTTAGCAAAATAATATGAATCTGCCCCAAAATGTCTATTGGCATCTAACACCAAACCGATAATACCACACTCATATTTCTTGAAAAACTCTTCACTGGCATTTGATGTCAGTTCATCCCGACAATGATAGGCAACAAGAGCCAAATCATCATTTTCTTCTAACAACACATCCTGACGATTATTAGTATTGAGCGCATCGTGACACCATGTTGATGTAATATTCTCGACGAGTATCTTCTGTCTGGTCATGCCCTCCTTATATACTCTAAAAGTATATGTGCCAAAGTCATCGTTGGGGAAAAGAGGCTTCTCACCACAGATCTCGTCAACATAGATTTTCACTTTGTGAAGTCCAACTGAGAGATTGTCAGGAAGATTAAAAGAATATATCTTATATGCTGCAGACGTTTGATCCAATTCCAGACCATAATAGTCTCCGCCTATAATATCTTTCCCATCAATTTCTCCCTTGATGTGGAAATCATTACCTATCAACTTTTTACCCCAATTTTTCAGGAACAATGCAAACTGTAATTGCGCATGACTATCATATTTATAATAATAAGGGTCAGGATCATTGAGTACCATGGATGTGACATGGATATCATATAAAGGAAGATGATCCCCCTCCAAGATACATTGCATGGCCAGGCAATTGTCATCTTCTTCAAGCCATTCGTATTCGTTGTTCTCTCCGTATGGTCCATATAAGCAAGCACTCCCTGGCTCCGCTGCACGAGAGCCACTACTATTTGTGCCTCCCAAAATATAACTTATCGGATAAATATATCCTTCAGAGTTGTATTCAATACCCATAAAGATACTATCTCCTGTTATTACATACGGTTTTTCCAAAGACAACACATTCCAACCTAACTTCACATCTCCTATGGCCTGTTTGTAAATGTCCTTCTTGTCGCGAGATGATCCAATCCAGAAATAGACATCCGAAATATTCTTATCTATCAGGGCAAAGCGGAAATGTTTGATTGAAGCACCGACAAAAGACTGTATTGACTCTTTTGAGAAACTGATGAATGCCTTATATGTACCAGCAGCCTGGCCTCCATAACCAAACAATTCGCTATATTCATCAGAACGATAATAACCAAAAAGCATCTGGCTTTCATCAATGTTTTCGAAAGGGTTGTCGCTGATTATCACATCTGGCATGTCTATTTCTTCGATGCTCTTGAAGTTCTCCCATCCTGCAGAGTTTTTATATATTCTGGCACGACCCTTCGGAACATATAAGGTTGCCTTCTGATAGGTTTCTTCTGAGAAAATATTCGCATTGATAGGAAGATATCCCTTACGGACCACAATCGATTCCAATTGAGTGCAATTGTAAAAAGCATAATCTCCGATGCTCATCAAAGATTGGGGGATTTCCAAGGATTTCAATTTCTCACAATTTACAAAAGAACTCTTTCCGATTTCTTTGAGATTGGGTGGCAACTTGAGATTCTCAAGTCCTGTTCCATCAAATGCTCCTTCTTGAATGATTGTTATATGATCAATATGATGTATTTCCTTCAAGGAAGAACAACATGAAAATGCTTGAATAGGAAATCCCGGTAATTTTGAATTCCAATGAATGACTTCAAGGTATTTTGCCCCCATAAAAGCACCCCAAGCCATACTCTCTACACTTTCAGGAAGCGTGTATTCTTTCTGAGTCAATCCTCCAGCATACCCCATAAGATGATCCTTATTTGTTGTCAGCAATGCCCCATTCTCAACACAAAAATCCGTATTGCCTTCCTCAACAATCAATTCTGTTAAGTTATCACACATAGAGATGCAGTATTCCATGGTCCACATTCCATTCAAGGTGTTAAGTTTCAGTGACTTGGGAATGGTCAGAGTCTTTATCTGAGAACAACCCTCAAAGGCTCCTAAGAACCAATACTTCATGGAAGAAGGCATCTTTATTGATGTCACATTTTTACAATAGCTAAAGCCGTGGGCTGCAATTGCTGTTACTTTATACAGTTTTCCTTCTATTTCGACCGCTTCTGGTATAACAATGTCTCCTTCTATTTCCTGATTGGCTGCACTTACTTCTACTTCGTCCGTAGTATAAGGATTAAACTTCAGCCTCTCATCATGCGCAGCATCGGGCATCACTTTCTGTATCAGACTGTTGCCGCTAATGACAGCCTGAACATACCGCCAGTCTGAGCCTTCATCTGCTACCCAATCTGCAGTCTCACTCTCACGATAGATAGGAACAATGCGATAAACGCCTTCAGCCAAACCACTGCCGAATGAGAAGATGGCATTAAAGGTGATATTGAATCCAGGGGTGATGTCTATATTACCATATCCCAGCACTTTTTTCAACTCCGTACCCCGATAGAGTGCAAAGCCAATCTGGGCTGTCCCCTCCTCCATGAAAGCATGCTGAAGAATGGTCTTGATGGTGATGTCCGTGAAATCGGCAGAGGCAGATGCTCTTGTGACCGTCTCATTCGAAAGGAGTTCCAACTTTGTCACAGTCACCAAAGAATTACTGACGGCAGCATCACCCGTTGGCTTCTGGATGCCAATGATGGCAGTCTGGTCCTGACCGTAAGAACCTGTGCCGTCAGGATTGAGTGCCGTCAAAGTGAAGTAGCCATCAAACAAGCCGTCCCAGCCCCAGTTGATGTAGAACATACCATCCTGGTAGCCATGACAGATAAAGGAGTGACCACTGGTTATCGACTTTCCACCATAGATGACTGGACGCCCAGCCTTCAGTTCATTGTAGATCATCGTCTCCCAGTTCTCAATGTTATAGCCATTGCGATAGACAATGCGCAGGCCTTTGTCATAGCCGAACTTTCCAATCATGGCTCCTGGGATACGGGCATCGTAAGCACCAGAATTATCAAGGCCATAGTCCATGCCTACCGACTGGCCACAATAGCGCATCAGGCTGGCGATTTCATCATCAGTCATGCTGTCCCAGTTGAAGGTCGTGGCCGACAGTTTGGGCACCTGGAGGTTCAGGGTCTCTGTGGTATATGAAGCAATCTCACCTGTCGGGCCCTCTGGCCATCTGGTATAGTTCATGACCTGTGCCATCGCCGTAGCAATACAACCTGTCAGGCAGTTTTTGCCATGATAGGTCGGACACTGGTTGTTATAGGGAGAATCCTGTCCCCAAGTAGTGGTGATGAAAGGAGCAATGGCCTCCTTGACTCCTGACGTTCCACGAGTTGCTGACCTTTTGGCTCGTACTGCTGTATCGGATTTGCCAAGGTTTTCGAGTGCCTTTGTATACTCTCCAAGCCACCAGCGGACATTTTCAGGCATTCTGCCAAGATCAAAGCTACCGTGTTCTGCATAACCCAAGATGGACTTCATACGGTTATCACCACCAACAATTACAAAGCCTCCATTATTCTCAGCATTGAAGATATAGAAAGGTTCATTGTTGTCTGGACGCTCTGATCGGGAGAAAGCCTTTGTCTCCTTGAACAGCTTGCCTGGCATAAACTGCCGGGCCTTCTGCAAGGCTTCCTGCCAGGATACTCTCTCAGCATTCACGGCCACCGTCACCATGACGGCCAAAAATATTAATAGCAACTTCTTCATATTTATTTTGCTTTAGGTATTTCTTGTCACATCCTATTCAATCATGTTCACGATGAGTACAATGTCGGTGGCATTGACTTTTTGATCACCGTTCATGTCGGCAGCATCCTTGTTGAAGTCCTCCGTTGGGTTCACGATATAGTTTGCCACCGCATGCGCATCATTGATGTCTACCTTTCCATCACCATTCACGTCGCCTTTATTCAGACAAATGCGAGAGATACCCTTGAGTGTAGACCCCTCATAATAATAGAAATAGATGATGCCTGAAAAAACTTCCTCAGGAGCCGTAAAGTTCAGCGTTTTACCGACAATCTCCACTGTACCTTTCGATGCGTATGCCGAAGTCAAAGAATAGTCCTCAGGAAGTCCTGTTTCCAGTGACACCGTTTTTCCTGCCTCTACCCTATAGTACTTGGGCGGTATGGCATAAGTAGTTATGGTTTTTTCTCCGTTAGTAAGTGTCACCTCTGTCGTTTCTGTGAGCCTTGTTCCCAGAATAGCCGTATGACTATCTCCGTCTATCTGAGCTGCCTCACTGACAGAACCACATTTTATGCTGGTGGCAGCCGACATGTTTGTATAACCCCGATAGCTGATCATTGGCTGACCACTACCATCAATATTCGCATAGAACTGGTATATGTCAAAGTAGGGCGCATCCTTCTCCATCTGCGAGCCCATTCCATAGAATGTGATATCACACAGACCAGGTGTATAGAAATAAGAGAAGTCGCTGATGTAGTTGTTGCTGACATCCAACTTCAGGCTTTCGGACTGTATAAATGCCAGGATATTGATGTTCTCCAAATGGTTGTTGCTCAGGTTGAGCTCACGCAGTGATTCCAACGGCACCAATGGCGACACATCGCTGATATCGTTATAACTGAGGTCGAGCTTGGATACTGCTGTCAGGTTAGCGACATCACGGATATCCGTAATCTCCAGTCCTGACAGGTTCAGCGTAGTGATGGTATCTGTTTGGGTCTGCAGCACATCGTCTGATTCACCAAGACCAATATGATGCCGTACACCATTTTCAAACTCAGGCGAATAAAAAGTCACCTTCTGGGCCTGCGCCACCAATGCAGTCATCATGAGGACTGCTATACTTGCTATCTTTTTCATTCTCTGTCTTTGTTTGATCCTAAATAAATGTCGTCTGCCATATTATCCATTCCCGACTTAGTGGCAAGGGTAACGCTATAAAGCGATGGCTTCAGGTCTTCACCCTTGAAATCACCAGTCCTTAGGGTTCCGCATGTTATTTCTACACCATTAGTTTCCTGATTAAGCGGGATAATGGTTATGCGATCATTGGCCCAATAAATGGTCATATAGAATTGCGTCAGGTTCGAACCACCACCTTTTTCTTTATCTGTCATCGGCTTGACAGCATTAGGGAAGAGCGTATCATATCGCTTGAGCTTCAGCATAATGCCATCATCAAGATATTGCATATCAAAGTGATACGTCGCAACAAACAGTTTTTCAGGATCATTGGATGCGCTAATCGTGATGTCTTTTATCTGTTTGTTACGTTTCTCTTTTTGAAAGTTCATTTTGATTCCCAAGCTGTTTTTAACCATTAACTTGAAATCGCAAGTAGTGTTATAGCTCGGATCGCCACTCTCATGCAGACCGTTCTTGGCATTTAAGCGGGAGTCATTTGCAATCAGACGGTCAGGAAGTTCTGCGTCATGCATGACTTGCTGCAGTTGTTTTGCGGCATTCACCAAGGTCTGGCCGGCTTCCATATAAGTATACATCATACTCTTCAATGGCAAGTAAGTATCTGCAGTCAGCCCGTACAGCGTGCTGGCGCAGGTCATCACCTGCTCCAAGGTACTACCGAATTGAACGCTTTTGGCAGCATTAAACGCACTTACTACATTGCCCATCATCGCATTGGCATAATGGATATCATCAATGTTCACGATCATGTCTTTTCTGAATTTCTGCAAGATGGATTTCTCTGGCAGGAATATATTCTTTAGTTCCATGACGATGTCTTTGATCGTAGAAGAGCCGTTGTATATTCTATTGGCCGGGCCTATCTCGTTCAAGGTTTCCAGGGCAGTCTTTCCACCCACCCATTCATTCACATATTCAAAAAAGACTTTTACTGCTTCAAACTTGTCACGCTCGCCAGTATATAATTGGGCGAACTCCATCATCTTGTCTTTATACTGATAGCTGGAGAAGTCACCGAACACACCATCCATTCCTGGTGTCAGGCTGCTCAATCCCATCATCAGATAGCTGAAGTCTTCTTTGGCTTCACGATTCCAACTGTCCCACTTGTTCGGGTGTGTCTTGTTGATTAAGACTTCCTCTCCAGCCAACTTCCAACCCGACATCGTAACGATTGTTTTTTCAGTGATTTCTTCTTGGATACCGCTCCTATCCCATCTGCCCTTGGATATGAGATACAGTTTGAATTCAGTATCTCTTCTGAGCTCCATGTCATCAAAAACAATATCTATCTCCTGGGGCTTTTTATTCAAAATCCTGATGTCAGACACTTCACCACGAAAGACAGGCTTTTCTCCATTCAAAATGTCTTTCCATGTATCGAAATATGTAAGATGGTTTTGCTGGACAAGCTCTGCGATGACCGATCCAACCCAGGCGTATTCTTCATTGGGATTAACGATGGTAAACCTAAGATGATGCTTCCCGTCCTCCACGTAGAATTGCATGTCGGAAGATTTTTGCAGATCATACTCACCCTCGTTAGGTGTATAGTCCTTTTTCAATGTACCATGGATGGTCACAGTATTCAATCCCGGCTGTATGGTGGCTGTTGCAGACTCATACTCATGTGACTCGTCTCCCAGTACGGTCATGGTCACTTTCGTTCCTACCGGTATCCTCTGGCGGGAGAAGATGGTACCACGGGCATTGACGGTCACATCATTATCAGAGAATTTCACCTTCAGCCCTCTTACCGGCGGGTACTTGTCACATTCAATACGTCCTGTGATCATACCATACTCCAAAGCAGCTTTTTCCTCGTCCAGAGGCTCTGACACCGTCACTGTCAGCGTGTTCGACTTAGCCACCTGCTTCTCACCATTTTCATCATAATAAGCCATCATTAATGAATAGGTGTATGTGCCAGCAGCAGGCGGATAGTCAACATATTCCAGATTGCCAGAATCATGTCTTACCTGATCATTGTAATCAAATTGTACACCATTGATATCTGTACGAGTGATGCGGTAGCTGATTTCATCAGGAACAACATTGAACTTCAAACGAACCAGGCCGTTCTCTTCAGTTGCAGACATATTCAATTCGACAGGCGAAACGTTATTTCCTTCTATTGCAACGATGCTCTTAAACTTATTCCAAGGTTCTACTGCCGCATACTTGTCTATACTTTCTTCTGGTACATGGAGGATGACATTTTTAAGCTCTACACTAGAAAATACAGAAGTATCTGTTGATGGCACCTCTGTAGCTAAACAGACAAAGTCGGTTAGGCCGCTGCAATGACTGAAAGCATATCTATCAATGATTGTTACGCTATTGGGAATCGTGATGGAGATCAAGCCGCTGCAATACATGAAAGCCCCCTCTCCTATGCTCGTTACGCTGTTGCCAATTGTGACGGAGCTCAGGTTGCTGCAATACATGAAAGCATAGTTCTCTACGCTCGTCACGCTGTTGCCAATTGTGGCGAAGGTCAGGCTACTGCAATAACTGAAAGCATCTTTTCCTATGCTTGTCACGCTGTTAGGAATCGTGATGGAGGTCAGACTGTTGCATCCTTCGAAAGAACTACTACCTATACTTGTCACGCCGTTGGGAATCGTGACGGAAGTCAGACCGGTGCAGCCACTGAAAGCAGACTCTCCTATACTTGTTACGCTGTTGGGAATCGTGACGGAGGTCAGTCTGCTGCAACCTGAGAAAGCATCGTCTCCTATGCTTATCACGCTGTTGGGAATCGTGATGCAGGTCAGGCCGCTACAATAAGAGAAAGCATCGTCTACTATGCTTGTCACACTATTGGGAATCGTAATAGAGGTTAGGCCGCTGCAATAAGCAAAAGCACCGTTTTCTATGTTCGTCACGCTGTTAGGGATCGTGATGGATGTCAGACTTTTGCAGCCAGAGAAAGCTCCGTGTCCGATGCTCGTTACGGTTTTGGGAATGGAGATAGTGGTCAGGCTGCTGCAGTTATTGAAAGCATCGTATCCTATGCTCGTCACGCTGTTGGGAATCGTGACGGAGACCAGGTTCGTGCAATCACAAAAAATTCTATTACTTATGCTTGTCATGCTATTGGGAATCGTGATGGAGGTCAGACCGCAGCCTTCGAAAGCACCGTGACCTATGCTCGTCACGCTGTTAGGAATCGTAATGGAGGTCAGTCTGCTACATCTATAGAAAGCACCGCTACCTATGCTCGTCACGCTGTTAGGAATCGTGACGGAAGTCAGGCCCCTGCAACCAGCAAAAGCATAGTCTCCTATGCTTGTCACGCTGTTAGGAATCGTAACGGAGGTAAGGCTCCAGCAGCCATCAAAAGCAAATTTTCCTATGCTCGTCACGCTATTGGGAATCGTAACGGAGGTAAGGTCCCAACATCTTTGGAAAGCATATTCTCCTATGCTCGTCACACTATAGTTGACGCCCTCATAAGTAAAGTACGGAGGGATATCTACATGGCCGGAGTAATAGTTTTGATTACTTACCACTTCAGCTTCCCTGTTTTCGCTTATGTTGTACATAACGCCATCAATCTCAACCGCTGCATTTGCCGCCAACGGTAAGATGATGAGGAGAAATAGTAATAATAGTTTTCTCATTGTTATTGTTGTCTTCTTGTTAATGATTTGTCTGCAAAGATACAACAAATTCCCGAAACGAGCAAGCGTTTCGGGAATTATTTATAAATAAGGTGTAAGTTGTCACCACAGCCAGTCTTCCTGCTCGCCGTCGTAGACGAGAGGACCGTCCCAGCCGTGAGAGCGGCAGATGGCGGCGATGACTTCCTGGTCTTCGGGGGTGATGAGGCGCTTACCCTTACGCATCTCGAAATACTGGGTACGGCCGAAGTGCCAGATGAGTTCCTGACGGATGGCATGTTCGATACGACCAGGCATGTCGTAGTAGAAACGGGTCATGCCCTGTTTCTTTACGACACGTATGTTCTTGCGGAACTTCACACACTGTTCCCCTCCGACCTGCGGGTTACGAGGGTTGATGGATATCTGGGCATAGGGCATCGTGTCGGCATACTGTCCCACGAGCCAACGCAGACATTGCTCCTTGAGCGGACAACGCTCGATGAAACACACTAAGTAGTTGTGGATCTTCCCACGAAAGACCTCTTCCTGCGACGGCGTCGCCTGTTTTTGTTGTTCTTTCTTTGTATTCATGGGGACAAAGGTACAAAGAAAATGTGATACTGCAAAACTTTTCAAAAGAAAATTATTACAAAAATGGCATATAACGTCACTCTTATGACTAAATATCTGATAATCAAAGGATTATAATATGACGTTATGTATTTTGAAACGTCATATTAACGTCACTTTTGCCGCATATTTGCTGTTTTCCTATGTAAAAATCACCTAAAAGATAGACTAAACCACTGAAAACCATATAGTTATACAATAGTATATATGGCTTGTACTATGAGTTTATAAAGAGTAAACTGATAGTTTAGGCTATGTAAACTGACAGTTTAGGCTGTCTAAACTTTCGCAAACTATTTTCCTCTATCTGACTCTAAATGGCCTAAAATGGGCGTTTTTGACCGAAAAGTGACGTTACGATGACGTTACAAAACAGTAAACGTCATAGTCTAATATCCTGAAAATCAATAAGAAAGGTCAAAAAGTGACGTTTCAACCCAAAAATAAAGAAAAAAATTTCAAAAAGTTTATTTGCACATTTCAGATATTTTCCGTACCTTTGCAGAGAATACAAACGAAGGCATTATGGCACCAAGAATCACGTTAATCAAGAACTACCGGAACAAGGAAACCCTGCGGCTGATGGAGCAGCGGGAAGTGGCAGAACTCATCAGCCAGGGCGAGTACGAAGACCAGGTCAGCACGTTCCGCAGGGACCTGCCGACGATGCGGTATGCCCATGTCAGCAACAACGGCACCCTTGAGGGCTACGAGAACTGGCCGAAGGACCTGCCGCGTATTTGTTTTGCGCTGGAACAGGAGAACCGCAACCACGAGTTAGTGACACGAGGATACACAGGGCTCGTATTATTAGAGGTAAACAACCTGACCAGCTACGATGAGGCCGAGGCTGTGCGTCGCGGTGCCGGAGAGATGCCCCAGACGCTGATGGCGTTCGTGGGGGCCGACGGAATGTCGGTGAAGATTGTATGTAGGGGGGAGTTGTTAGAGGCAGTTCAGGTAGAGGCGGTTCAGACCACCCCGCCCTACGGGCAACCCCTCCTGACTCAGGAGGGGAAGGGATTACCACTTTCCGCTGAACAGATTGCTCTGTTCCATGAGAACCTCTATGAGCGGGCAAGGCTGATTTATAATGGACAGTTAGGCGTCACCATCGAGAAGCTGGAGCCGCTGACACAGCGCATCTGCTACATGAGTTCAGATCCGAGATTAGTTTATAATCCGTTGGCAACGCCTATTTATGCCAAGGCCGAGAAGCCGACTGCTTCAATCTCCCATCAGACCGCCTACAGCCAGAGGACGGAGATTTCTGACCGTGACCTCTATCGCAGTCAGCAGGTCATCTTCGAGTTCAACCTCACGAAGGCCTACGACGACACGGAGGGCATCGCCGACAAGGAGGAACGCCGTCACGCCACGTTGAAACGTCTGGCACAGTACTGTCAGGAGACGGGCATCCCGATGGCCGTCGCCCAGCGGCAGGCCATCATGCAGTCGGCATTCTGGGGCGAGGAGCAGCTGGTGAAGAAGGTGTTTGAGAACGCCTATCGGGAGGAGCATGTCAGGAAATACATGGAGAAGAAAGGCATCCAGCGCACGAAGACCATCCCGCCGGAAACGCTGCTGACGATGAAGATCAACATCTTCCTCAACGCGAACTACGAACTGCGGAAGAACGTGATGCGGGGTGTCGCCGAGTACCGTATGAGGACGGGCGTCGGCTTCTCTTATCAGGATCTGACGGAGGAGGCCCGCAACTCCATTACGATGCGGGCCCTGGAACAGGGCATCCGCTGCTGGGACAAGGACATCCGCCGCTATGTGAACTCCGACGACATCGAGCGTTACGATCCTGTGAATGACTATCTGGAGCATCTGCCGAAGTGGGATGAAAAAGACAGAGTGACGGCGATGGCAGAGAGAGTTCCTACGGAATGGGCGGACTGGACTCACCTCTTCCATATCTGGATGCGCTCGATGGTAGCGATGTGGTTAGGCAAGGGCCAGTTGACGGGAAACGCCCTCGTACCTTTATTAATAGGAAGGCAGGGCTGCGGCAAGTCATCGTTCTGCCGTATCCTGCTGCCCCGCGACCTGATGGACTACTACAACGACCGCATCAACTTCAAGAACGAGCAGGACCTGAACCTCGGTCTGTCGTCGTTTGCGCTGATCAACCTCGACGAGTTCGACCGTGTGACGCAACGCCAGCAGATCGTGCTGAAGTACCTCGTCTCGACGGCAGACCTGAAATACCGTCCGCCTTACGGCAAGGCGTACACCTCTAACCGCCGCTATGCCTCGTTCATCGGCACCACCAACGAGCAGATGCAGCTGACGGACCCGACGGGTTCGCGTCGTTTCGTCTGTGTGGGCATCGACGGCGACATCGACTTCCTGACGCCTGTGCAGCACGACCAGCTCTATGCCCAGCTCGTGCAGGAGATCCGCCAGGGAGAGCGTTACTGGCTGACGAAAGAAGAGGAGCGCAGTCTGATGGAGCACAACCTGCAGTACCAGCGCCTCAACGGTCTTGGCGAGATGCTGATGGCCGTTGTGCAGAGACCTCGCAACGATGAGGAAGGCGAGTGGCTATCGCTCAATGATCTCTCCTCAATGCTCAAATCCCACTTCAAAGGCTACAAGGAAGATGAAGGCACCTTCCGCAAGATCGGCAATTACCTCAGCCGTTCAGAATACAAGTTCCAGAGCAAGCACACCAACGCCGGTGCCCTCTATTGGGTGATGCGGAAAGTGTAAAAAATAAATCCCGAAACGACCAAACATTTCGGGATTTATTTTTAATCTTTTCTGTTTTCATGTTACCAGCCAAGGAAACCGTCAAGAATCTTGTTCAAATCGACAGCATTGTTTTGCTTTGTGGACTTACTGCCCTTTCCTGCAGTTTTATTAGCAGACTTTTTTACTTTACCCTGATTCTACGATTTGCTATTTGACGATTTATTATTCATAAAAAAGTCATACATGGCATCGTTATCAATACCTCCGGCATCATGAGCACCTTTGAAAGCGCGGTTCATTTCATAATCTGCCTCTGTTGCCTTTACTTTTCCAGCCCCATCACAGGCTTCGCAAGTTGTTGTTGTAATCACACGTTGCTTTCCTGACTCGCGTTCCTCGGCATGGTTCCATGAATCGTCACTGATAGTTCCGCTTCCGTGACAGGATGAGCATATCTTGTAACCATTCTCGTCGATAGACATGGGATTGCTGGCAATTTCACCCAAAATGCCGCCAATCAGATGCCGTTTCATGTCTTCCTCCTGCTGTTCATAGTCAACTTTCTCCTGCAGCGATTTCAGCTTTTTGGGGTTAATGTCGATGATACCGCTTCTGGCCAGCAGTTTGGGATTAACTTCATCATACATCACGAACACTTGGGCATGCAGAATCTCTTCCTTGCCATTTAGCTTTTCGTTATCTATGAATATGGCACTTCCACCTCAGAGGTCTTCTGTGTCGTGGCAGCTTCAAGATCCTCACTACCGAAACAATATGTCTGGGCAGACTCCAGCAACAAGATTGATTCCCGTGGGACCCATCTCGTCAAACTCCGGCATGAATCCCAATGCCTGAACATCGTCAATTGTAGCACGCTGAGCCTGAACCGTCAGACCTAAGCCCAGCATCAATACCATTATCAGTTGTTTTCTTATATCCTTAAAAGTAAGTATATTCATTGTCTTTTCTTCTTTAGAATGCAAGGAATGGGCGGATGCGCAGATCGTTCTTGGAAATGATATGAGTTATTTGGAAACCAGAATTTGCCAAGAAATATGTAAGAATGACTCGGGTTGTTTTGGGATATGTCTTTTCAGGAGAACATGTCCAAAATCTATAGTTATTGATATTGACCGTTGTATCGCCCGCTTTTCTCAAGTCACCCAAAATCAGATCTCCAGCTTTGGAGCCATTATAGATCGGTTTCCCATTGGCATTATATCCATCAAATAGAGCGAAAGATCTCCAGTCAAGTTCAATACTTTCGTCAAATGTGAGACCGAATGACTGGTAGAAGGCTATATACTGTCCTGCACTGGGCATGAACCAACCACTGGTAATATTTCCAGGAGGAACGGGAACATCATAAGAAATAGGGACCTCAAGACCATTCCTGGCATCAATTTCAAAGAGTTTGTTAATGGATTCATATCCAGAGGATTTATTGTTGATATGTTTACTACCATCTGTAATTTCCAAATCCGACAGGGCAATAGCCAATCCGCGATAGGTGTCGCTATTCTTGTCAGCCGATCCTGGTAAACCAACATACACGATCATGGCAATCGGCGTGATGCCGATAGTTCCTGCCGGATAGACCTTGCCGTCCAAGGCAATCACACTGCCCAGATCTTCTGCTGTGGCTTCACTCAACGCCTTGCCACGGTTCTGGCGCTTTGCCTCACTCATCATCAGATAGTCAGCAATGGTCTTCACGTCTTCCATATCGATTTTCCCATCGACATTGGCATCAGCCCAGATCTTCTTGACATCGACAATGACAGAAGTCCATAAGTTGTCTAAGTCAGAACGAGTCTTTAAGATGTATTCTGATACAATCTCCACGATGTCAGCGACATCTACCTTACCGTCATTGTTGGCATCGCCCGATCCTGCGAACATAGCCGACGGCGTAAAGCACGCAAAAAACAGAATTAACAGTTTCTTTCTCATATCCATCGAATTTAGAAGTTACTTTCTTCAAACTGTGCAAAGTTAAGCATTATTTTCTAAACTGCCAAGAAAAATGTTGGGAAATTCATTTCATTAGCCTAAACTGCATAAGACCAAGGACAGTCTAAAACCATTGAAAATTATAGACTTTCTTGGTTATATCATTATAAATTTGTAACTTTGCAGGCAAAATAGCGAATCATGCAGACGATCTATCAGACAGCCAAACCCTTCGACCAGCTCCTGAAGAAACAAATGATGGCGGCAGGGCAGACGTATAGGCCGATGTATTATGTGGTGGAACAGCCCGTAGAAGAGGGGCTGCTGCTCTACCATACGATGACAAAGGCGATGCTGTTGCTCACTCCTGAGGAAGCGGAGACGTACAGGACAAGCCCTACTGCCCTACCCCAACTGGTTGAGCAGTGGTTTCTGGTGCCAGAGTCGCATGACGACCGTCTGCTGAGCCGTCAGATCAGAGACGTGGCCAGGATGCTTGAGAAGAAAACGGGAGCCATCACTTCGTACACCATCCTCACCACCACCGACTGCAATGCCCGCTGTTTCTATTGCTATGAGTTGGGGCGTCCAAGAGTTCCTATGAGTGAGGAGACCGCCATAAAGACAGCAGACTATATCATCAACCATTGCAAGGGCGAAAAAGTTTCAATACACTGGTTCGGCGGAGAGCCTCTATACAACAAGCCCGTTATCTCGCAGATCTGTCAACGACTTAAGGATGCAGGTATCCAATACGCTTCTACGATGACCTCAAATGGCTATCTGTTTGATGACAGCATCGTCACTGAGGCCAAGGAAGAATGGCGTCTGGAAAAGGTGCAGATCACGCTTGACGGTACAGAGCAGACCTACAACCGCTGTAAGGCCTATATATATAAAGATGTGAATGCCTTCCGCCGTGTGATTGGCAATATCCACAAACTACAGGATGCCGGCATCCACGTCAGCATCCGACTCAACATCGATATGCATAATGCCGAGAACCTGTCGGAACTGGCAGATGAACTTCACAGGGAATTCAACGATTCCAAAGGTATTTCGGTCTATATACATGCGCTGTTTGAAGAAGTGAAAGGAAGTAAGGCCATACACGATGAGGAGAAAAGGAAGTTCGTCTTCGACCAAATCAACGACATCGAGAGTCGGCTGGCAGATTACGGCTTGTTAAAACCCCGCCAACTGAAACGAGAAGTCAAGACAAACCGCTGTATGGCTGACAACGACCATAGCGTTGTCATTGTTCCAGACGGACATATCGGGAAATGTGAGCACTACTCAGAGGATCATTTCGTCGGACATATTGGACAAGAGGAATGGGACGCTCAGATGCTGGATCATTTCAGGGACACACGTGACGAGATCACTGCCTGTGCCACCTGTTTCAACTATCCGGACTGCATCAGGCTGAAACTGTGTAAGGATAATCCCAACTGTTATCAGGAGGAACGTGAGCACAAGCACAGCAAGTTACGTCAAAGCATTTTGAGAGCCTTCAACAATTATAAAGACCAGCAAGAAGAAAAACAAGATGAAGCACAAGATTGAGATAGCACCTTTGCTCGACTACTATGTCATCGCCGTCAAGGATAAGGAAACGGGCGATCTGGTTGAGACCTTCACGCTCAACGAGAGTGGCACAGATATGCTCAGGCTCTTCTGCCAGGATAAGGATGCGGCAACTGTTGCTCAGGAAATAGCAGAGATGTATGAAGCGCCATTGGAATTAGTCACAAAAGACGTATCAGCCTTTGCAGAAAAGTTACAGGAGAAAGGACTGATTTAGTGACATTAAATAAGCAATATCAAAAAATGGGGACTGACATGATTGTCATTCCCCATTAAATTTCAGATGTGTGTGAGAAGATTATGCTTCACCATCATCATCACATTCATCAGCAATTTTCTCTTTACTCGGCTCAACAACGTTGTCCAATACAACAACCTCATCAACCTTTACTTCTTCCATTTCGGGAGCAAAATACTTCTTTTTCATTTCTCAATTATTTTTAAACGTTTAAAATATTAATATCTTTTAAGTTGCAATTACACTTTTGCGCTGCAAATTTAAGCATAAATCCCGAAATGACCAAACATTTCGGGATTTATTTTACGATTTAGTGCAATATTTTGTCAATTTACTCACTTAACAATCATCACTTACTTAACCACGACCTTCTTACCATTCTTGATGTAGAGACCCTTTCTGGTCGGAGTGCTAATGCGCTGACCCCTCAGGTTGTACCAAGCGTCGTTGCCAGATTCTGCAGCAATACGGCTGATACCTGTGGCACTCTCTTCATCACCATCAAAAAGAATTCTGCTCAACTCGGCAACTTTCTCGTTAAGAACGATATCTTCGGAACCACGGACAGAAGCCTTAGCCGTATATGAAGTCAAGATCTGGAGATATGCCTTATGTGCACCTGTCGTACGAGCCTTTGTAACCGGCGTGAAGCCCTTGCTACCAACGTAGAAATTCGAGTAGAGTCCGTCTGTCGGCTGAATCGTGATTGCCTCATCGGTGTTATTGCCTACCATCATGTTGGCATAGTTTGCCTGAACAGCAGCAGACTTAATCGTATAATCACCCTGAGGACCCTTAATATAAAGCGGAGTACCAGCTGATACACGCTTAACAGGTGTAATCCAAAGTGAACCATTCTCATATCCTATCACGGTATAGGCAGTCACTGACTTCTGGTCGGTGAAATCAAGGTCAACATTAGCACAGAGAGAAGTCTGATTTGCTTCACCTATCGACAATGCCCAATCTGTACCAGCCTTAGCAGCAGGCAGAGCAGCTACACGGATGTAAGCTTTATGAGCACCAATGTTACGTGCAGATGTAAACGGCGTGAAGCCCTTGGTTCCCAAGAAATAGAACTTGTCTTCACTTCCTGTAGGATCAACACTAATAGCCTCATCCGTATTGTTACCAATCAGGAAGCTCTTGAAATAAGTCTTTGTCAGTGTTGTCGTAGCCACAGCGAAGGTTCCGGCCTCATTACCTTTGACGTAAATTGGCGTTCCAGCTGGAACCTGGCTAATGCGTGCCGACCAAATACCGTCCTCGTCAATACCTGTTACAAGGTAAGCGGTCAAATCTTTATTATCTGTGAAGTCTAGATCTTTGTCACAAATAAACGTCGTCGCCTTAGAATCACCAATAGTAATTGAAACGCCCTCAGCAATCGTGACAGTGGCAACATCGCCACCAGCCTGCTTTGTAGAGGTGCCTTCGGGATCAACAACCAGGTTCTGGTCTTCAGTACCATTGAGTGAAACTTTTCCAGTCTCTGCTTCATTTTCAGCCTCCAAGGTAATCAGCACACCATCACCGTCACTTGTCAAAGTAGCATTCTCATTATCGTATGACAAGAAACGATAGATATTGTTACTGGGATCAACCTGCTGGAACTTCAACTCACGGCCGGCACCGTATGAGCCTTTCATGCCTGCGCTTTTGACACTCACCTTAGCAGGCAACTTCAGATCGAATTGGAAAGCCGTGTTGCTCGTAGGTTTGTCAATCGTGACCTCCATCTGACCCGTACCGCCTTTAGTAAGGGTAACATCTTTAACACTAATTGCCGACTGGGCATAAGCCATTGCTCCACAAAGGGAGACAGCCATCATCGTAAATAGTTTCTTCATGTTCATTTAATATTTTAAATTAATTATTAGTTACACATTTATATACTATTTGGTTGCAAATTTAAAAAAAAATCCCGAAACGACCAAACATTTCGGGACTTTTTTTCAAAAATAGTATGATTTTTCTTTTTTCCCCCTTTATTCTGCTATGGTGTGCTCCTTCACAATCTGGATTACCTTCACCAAATCAGCCACATTGACAGTACCATCTCCATTGACATCGGCCAGTGTCAAATTAAAGACAACGGGAGGTGCGCCCATGATATAATCGACAATGGCATTTACATCATTCAAGTCAACAATACCGTTGCCATTGACATCGCCTGGGAGATCAACACTACCGGTACACTTGGCATAGTAGATCTTGCCATGAGCCGTGGCGCGTCTTCCGATTCTGGTGCCAGCCCGGACAGCACTGGCTTTCTCTACCATATATATATATACATAGGTGTCTTCATTTACATCGTATGGTACTGACAGCCATTTGCGTGTCGTACTGGATATTTGGACTGGGGCATTGTCGCCAACCTTCACATGGAAGGCAAAGTCTGACTCATTCTCTGCTTCTATTTTGATGAAGCCCTTACCTTTGCTCACCATCATGGTGATACCTCCGGCAAAGTCAATGGCATAGCCACCATCTCCAGGAGAATAGCTATGATTTTTAACAGCATTATTCACATTATCGACAGCAGCGTCAGTAAGTAGCGACCCAATATAAATGACACCCTCGCCATCCTCATCCTCAAAACCATCATCATTCGACCCGTCCAATGTAAAGAGAATGCCTCTATAAGAATAGTTAGACAGGTCTGCTGACGACAACTCCGAAGGATCAAAGGCCACAGTTTTATCATTTTCGAGAGGAACTACTGCATCATCAATATAGACCGTGACACTCCTTAGCCCAGAGACTGACGCGCCATTCGTTGCTGACTGAGGTGATGCGATAAACTTTAGGGACAATGGTTCTGACAGCATGCCATAGGATAATTGTGTAATACCGTAATCCATTGTCTTCTGATTATAAACCAGTTCTCCCAACTCTGTCTGACCGACATACGCCTTGAGTTCCAAGCCGTAAGCATTATCGCATGTGACACTGACACTCTTAATCGTGCCAGAAAAAGTTTGTGCGGACGTCAGTGTCAGTGAACTCTCTGCGACGTCAGAAGGACTGAGATAGAAGTAAAGAGCATCGGCATCTTCAGAATAGCCAAAATTGCCGACGGTTCCTGTGTCGGAGTAAGTCCACACTATGGCACCATTTGCATTCATGATGCTGCCTTTTGACGGAGTGCCAAAGCCGATAGTATATTCTGAGGCCTGGCCTGTCAACGAACTCAGCAATAAGGGCAGAGCCAACATGAATGCCCTCCAGTTTTTTGAGTAGTGATAATTTGACATAAATGATTACATTTGAATATGATTGACTATTGTTGATTGCCTTGTATCCGCAGACAGAGTATCGTCAGGTCGTCGCTCTGCTCTGCCCCTTTCACATGCTTCTGTACCTCGACATTCAGCATACCGATGGTCTGCTCCGCACTCTCATAGTCGAGCTGTTCCATCAGTTCAAGCAGATGCTCATCGCCGAACTGTTGTTTATCTGCATCCTCTGCCTCATTGAGACCATCGCTGTACACCAGGAAGGGCATCATGCTGATATCCTCGACACACTCACCCTGATACTCCAGATCGGGCCAGAAGCCCAGGGGTGCATTGGGCAGCATATCCAGGAAACGGGCATGTCCCTCAGCATCCTTGATGACAGGGGGATTATGACCGGCATTGCAGAACTCCAGCCTGCCGGTCTTGAGGTCTGCCACGCCGATGAACATCGTGACAAACATCATGTTCTCGTTATGATCAGCCAGCACCCCGTTCAGTCTGGTGGCAATCTCTGCCGGCTGCAGCTGTTGTTTAGATGCCACGCGGAACATATTCACGGCAACAGCCATGAACAGCGAGGCGGGAACGCCCTTGCCACTGACATCCCCCAGACAGAAATACAGTTTCTCATTGAGGATGAAGAAGTCGTAGAGGTCTCCTCCGACAGCCTTTGCCGGCGTGATAGAGCCGAAGAGGTCGATATCCGTACGTTCCGGGAAAGGCGGGAACACCCGTGGCACCATGCCCATCTGGATATCCCTGGCGATGCGGAGATCGCTCTCGATACGTTCTTTGGCCGTCGTGGTCTCCTCTAACTGGTCGTAGGCCGTCAGCAACTGCTGGTGAGCGTCCTCCAGTTTGTTGTGGGCAGCCTTCAGACGCCTGGCTGCTATATACCTGAAGAGGATGAACACGATCAGGGCAACGATGACGATGCCCACGATGATGAGCGTATTGCGGTACTGAGCCCGCTGCTTCTCCAGTTCAAGCTCTCCCACATGGAAACGCGCATTCATCTCCGTCAGCTGCTGTTTCACATCGTGGGAATTAATGGAATCATTGAGGTTATACATCTCATGATAGAGCTGGGCTGCCTCTTGATAGCGTCCCAACACCTCCATGAGTTCTGCCCGCTGCTGACGCGTCTGGATCAGCACCGACTTATCGTCGGAGTCCATCATCAAGCTGACACTCTGGTCGTTCAGCTTTAGCGCTTCCTGATAACGCCCTTGTTTCTGGTATAACTTGGCCTGGTAGTAAAGCCACAACCTTTGGATATAGACCTCATCCTCCGCTCCCAGTTCCTTCACCTTATTGAGCATCTCCTCCGCCCGTTCCAGTTTTCCCAGTCCGAGGGCTGCCTGGGCACAAGACATATAGTAATATCGCCAGCGGTTGGCAATCTCACTTTCCTTAAATGTGGCTTGCTCATCCTTATAATAGGTGGTCAGGAACTTCTGCCACAGATCTGTCACATGTTCCAGGGTCCGGAAGTCCTCTGTTCTCACCAGTTCCTCCGCATAATAAGAGAACACATCCGACAATTGTACGGGAAGCGAATCCAGCTCCATCAGGATGTCCACGCTCTTCTGATAGGAGGAGAGCGCCTCGTCAGGGTTGTACATGTTAGAATACACATTTCCCATGGCGTAATAGGCCATACCCATCCCGAAACGGTCCTGACGGTCTTTGGCATCATGGTACATGTCGTTCACCTCCTTGAGTCCGGCACTGGTATCTCCAGAGAAATTATAGAGGTTCACCAATAGCGTCCACACATCATAATAAGACTTCCACGACTTATGACTCTTCAACAGTTCCATCGTCTGCGGAAGTTCTTTCTTGAGGGAGTCATCCCATTCATTATTATAGAAGAAGGTCATTTTCAGCACCAAGGCTTCATCCTCCTTATTCATGTCTCCTTGCTGGCGTGCTTTGCGGAGAATGGAATCAAGCCGACTGATTTCCGTGGTTTCGTCAGCGAAAGCGACAACCGCAGAAATCTGCATGATCATGATGATAGCCATTCTTACCAACCGCATAGGCAGATAGGGTTTAGTTGATTTGGCTGCAAAAATAAACAAAATTCCCGAAACGGCCAAACGTTTCGGGAATTATTTCAAAATAATTATAGAGCGACGGTGACATCGAGGGTGTTACCCGAGGTGCCAATGGCAACCTGCGACTTGGGGAAGAGCTTATCCGTCAGCCACCAAGTGAGTTCTGTAGAGGCAACACCGAGGGCAGCACCTGCAACGACATCATACCAGTGGTGCTTGTCGTTCACGACACGCTCCACGCCAATGGCCGTAGCAGCGGCATAGCCGGTGATGGGAATCCAGATACTCTCCTTACGGAACTCCTTGTCAATCGACCGTGCAGCAGCAAAAGCCATGGCGGCATGGCCTGAAGGGAATGACTTGTTATCCGAATGGTCTGGACGCTCCTCCTTGGTGACAGCTTTCAGGGCTGTCTTTCCGACATAAGCCACACCCACTGATGCCACTGTGTTCAAGATAAACCGTGACCAGTTGTGACGTCCCATAGGTCCTGCATAAGCTTTCTGCTTCTCCTCGGTAGTCCTGTAGAACCTGTTTCTGCCGAGGTCATACACCACACCGAAGTCGATGTCGAAGAAGCCATTGCTGCCGGCAGCCACCTGCATGCCCGTGGTACTATAGCCCATGCCCTCGCTCGTCGATACCTGATAACCCGCAGAAGCAAACAGGCTCAGCTTATCCGACAGCCGATAGGTCTGCTCCAGGCCTGCACCCCACAAAGGAGAGGCAGAGCTCTCAACAAACTGAGTGATCAGCCCACCGCCCATATATAAAGATGTATGCCATTTCTTCTCCGGGTCATAGCCGGCTATGACATTCGTCAGGTTCAACATGGCATCGAGCCTGGCCGTTCCGATGCCACCTTTCTTATAATTCTGACAGGGATCCTCCCTGGGGGCCACCCACTCCAGATTTTTGTTCTCGATCAGGCCGTTATCCCACTGCACACGGGCTCTCAGCGCGAACTCCGGTGTGAATCTCTTTCCGAAAGCGGCATTCAGTCCGAACGTCATACCCTTGGGGATTACCTTCGAGAAATTGCAGCCATAGGGGTTCATCAGGCTCATGTCGATACCGGCCTGCAAAAACCAGTTGTCCCAAATCCCGTTCGTCAGCACCCCATCGCTCACTGAGGCCAGATCAGGCTGTGTGCGGATTTTACCAAGGTCCACCTGGGCACCGATGCCGAGGGAGAAATAACCGTTGCTGTTTGAACCGGTACCCGTACCTTCCACCTTCTCGCTGCCGACGAAGCCACTGCCAGTCATGATATAGGCCGCGTCGAGGTACACACTCCAACGGTTACTCAGGCGATAGGTGTTCAGAACACCGAATCCGAGCAGCAAAGCGCCCTTGCTCACGCCGAAGTTATAGTTTACACCGACACGCGGATAGACACTCAGGTTCCAGGTCCGGTCAGGACGATAGGCCCCGAAGAAGTTGTGCATATTGAACAGCTCATCGAAATATAAAGCCACATAGCCACCCTTTTCCCTATTCACGCCAGGCTCATAAAACGGTGCCACCCAGTTGGCGTGGTCGTTCTTCAGCAGCGGCAGTTTATTTTCCCAATTGAACTTCACGCGGTAGCCCACCTGTGGGGTGAACCACTTTCCCACAGCGATATCGAGACCGAAAGTCTTGCCGTTGGGGAAGACTTTCGAGAAGTCATAGCCATAAGGGTTCTGCAGTGTCATGTCAAGGTCCATCTGCAGGAAGAAGTCATCCCAGATACCATCGGTACGCACTGAACCTGGTTCATCCCCCGGCTCAAACAACTGGGCCTTTGTTGTTCCGAAACAACAAAGTGCCACTATCATAAAATACAGTTTTTTCATTCCCTTAATATGCATTCATCGGCAAAGTTACACATTATTTTTATAACTACCAAATAACTCGCACTTTTTCTTGTTATTAGCAAAAAAATTCCCGAAACGTTTTGCTGTTTCGGGAATTATTATATTATTAATAAGGTGTATGTCTATCAGAAGAACAGATAGCGGTTGTCGACGACGTTGGCCTTCTGGTAGAGCTCCTGCATGAAACGACCGGCGGCCTGCTGGGCACGCTGGCTGAGCTGACGCTCCATGGCCTTCTCATCGAAGTTGGCACCTTCGCGCTGGGCCTTCTTGATGACACGGAAGAGGAAGGCACCGCCATTACCCTTGACAAGGGCCTTGCTGAAGTCACCCTGCTTGAGGGCTGCCACAGCACCTGCGAGGGCAGGCTCACTGGAACCGGTAGCCTGAACGAAGGCAGGGGCAGAGAAGGTGATCTGCTTCACAGAGTCGATGCGGGCACCCTTGGCCTTGGCTGCTGCGATGTCAGCAACACCAGCGAACTTAGCCTTGATCTGCTCGAACTTCTTGTCGCGGATGACCTCGGGCTTCACCAACTCCTGAACGTCGCTGAGTGAACGGTAACCGATGGGGTTGACCTTTGTCAGAGCCACCACAAGGAGGTTGTCGTTGCTGCCGCACTCGTAGAGGGGGCTGACCTCACCGACCTTGGCGTCGAAGATCCACTTCATGGCCTCACGGGTGGCACGAAGACCCACGACGTTGTGCTCAGAGTTGAACATATCCTTGCGCTCCTGCACCTTGAAGCCGAACTTCTCGGCGTTCTTCTCGAGATCCTCGATGGTCTTGTTCTCACTAACGTACTGACTGAACTTGTTATAAGCGTCAGAGTAGGTAGCCTTGGAGAAGTCGATGGTGTGCTTGACGACAGCGACGTCGTACTTGTCTACCATGGCCTTGCGGGCTGTAACCTGGAGCACGATGTTACCCTGAGAGAACTCGAGGTTCTTCACATCGTTGACTGCCAGGGTGTTGATGCTGTTAAGGTAGTTCTTCGATTCCTCATCCATCGCGTTGGAGTTCTCGTACATGGCAGAGGTGAGCCACTGCTTGTCACCTGTCTGACCGTACTTCTGAGCGAGTTCCTCGAAGTTGGCACCGGCCTTGAGGGCGGTGTAGATGCTGTCGGCTGTCTTGCGGACCTCGTCGATGGTGGCACCACCCACCTGGATCTGACGATACTCGATGGAGTCAGGCATCTGGACCTTGGAAAGGAGCTTCACGACGTTGAGGGTGTTGTCGGACTTGGTCTCGAAGACACTTGAAGTCTGACCGACAGACATAGAGTCGAGCTTGGCTGCGATGTCAGAGGGATATGCCTTACGAGTGGCAGCGATACCAGTATAAGGGAACTGTGACTGGGCCTTGCGCACCACCTCAGCGGGGCTGGCACCACTCTGCAGCTTCTCAGAGGCCTCCTTCATAGTAGCCATAAGGGCCTGACGGTCAGCAGCAGAAGCGAGAACCTGATAGGCGACATACTTAATGTCGCGGGTCTCCACGGTCTGCTTGAACATCTCCTTCTGAGCGTCGTACTTGGCCTTGAGGTCTGACTCCGTCACCTGCACGTCGTTGTCGTTGACAGTACTATAAGCAATAGAGGCCAGCTCCACATCGCTCTCCTGCGTCTGACCCTCGAAAGCCATCTTGGCTGAGACGGGGTTAGAAATCAGGCTGTTGGCGATGAGGGCCTGGAACTTCTGGGCAAGGGTCTGCGTGCGCAGCTGCTTCTCGATGAACTGCCAGTACTGGTAGATCTTCTGGTAAGACTCTGCCAGCTGGGGATTGGAAGAATTCTTCTTATAATCTGCCAGGAACTTGGTGAGCATGGTGGCGTCGAAACGACCTGTCTGCTGGTTGACGAAGGGTGAACGCAGAAGCATGGGGTTGGTACCCTCCTTCATGATGTTCTGCATCTCCTCGTCGGTGACGGTGAGACCAATCTTACCAGCCTCGCTGGCGACAATCTGCTCGTTGACGTAAGAGCTCCAAACCTCGTCTTTCAGGCTGTTGAGCTGCTCCTCAGAGAGGTTGTCGACGTTCTGAGACATCTTGAGGACCTCCTGGTACTCGTCGACCAGAGACTGGAACTCCTGTACGTTGATTTTGTTACCTAACACTTCGCCTATCTGCTGACGCTGCTGGTTCTTGGTTGCTTCGCAAGAACGGAAGGCTTCTTCAGCAATGAAGGCGAAAAGGCCAAGGCCGATGATGATCACAAGGGCCACGCCTCTTTTTCTGATTTTTCCTAATGCTGCCATTTGATGAATTTATTTTTTAGTTTTAAAATTTCTACCACCCAACCCTCCTATCAAGGAGGGCTTTTGAGAGGGGAGTTTCCCGCCAGTGGCGGGAAATCTCCAATGATTCTATGAAATCAGCGTGCAAAATTACGACTTTTCTTTGAAACGGCAAAATTTTTATGAGAAAATCTGCATAATCTGCGAAATCTGTGGTTTTTCATTTGAGCACGGTGAGGCGGACAAGTTCAATCTTTGTCGCGGTGTTTTTGACGATCTTGAACTCATAGTTGTCAAACTTGACCACCTCGTTGAGCTTGGGGAAGGACTGGTAGACATGGAGGATGAGTCCACCGAGCGTCATGTATTCATCACTCTCAGGGAGTTCGAGGTCGAACTGTTCGTTGATCTTACTGATCTCCAGACGTGCGGAGAGGATGTATTCATGGTCGGAAAGCTGTTTAGCCACGTGGTTGGTGCTGTCGTGCTCATCTTCAATCTCACCGGTGATCTCCTCCACAATATCCTCGAGAGAGACGAGGCCACTGGTACCTCCAAACTCATCGACGACAATGGCGAGGGAGCGTTTCTGTTGCATGAGCTGCTTCATCAGGCGAGAGGCGAGCATGGTCTCAGGGATGAAAGAGATTTCCCTAATAAATTGAGAATTGAGAATTGAGAATTGAGAATTATGATTACCTGGTTCTGCATCCTTGGTACCGATAGTAAACATGTCGGAGGAGTGGATGTAACCGATGATGTGGTCGATGTCTTCGTGATAGACGATGATCTTGCTGTGGCCACTCTCGATGAAGGTCTGTTTGAGCTCCTCGATAGTGGCAGTGTCTTCAACGGCATCAATCTCCGTACGGGGCACCATACAGTCACGAACCTTCGTTTCGGAGAAGTCGAGGGCGTTCTGGAAGATTTTCACTTCCTCGCCAATCTGGTCTTCATCTTCGGCATTATCGATACTGGTCTGCACGAGGTAGTCGAGATCGACTTTCGTGAACTCGCGTTCTTCGTTCTCCTTGGTCATACGGATGCCCACCAGTCGGAGGAGTCCTTTGGAGAGGAGGGTTGCCAGACGGGAGATGGGATAGAGGATGACGTAACAGAGCCAGGCCGGGATGGCAAAGACGGTGAGCATCGTGTTGGGCGTGTTCTTGAAGATGGTCTTCGGAAGGAACTCACCTGTGAAGAGGACGATGACTGTGGAGAGGAGGGTATCGAGGGTGACGCGTATGCCGTCGCTGAATGGCTGGAACAGCGTGGCGTCGAAGATACGTGCGAAGAGGATGCCATAGATGACGAGGGCGATGTTGTTGCCCACAAGCATGGTCGAGACAAAGTTGTTCGGGTGCTGATAGAAGACGCTGATGGCCTTCTGGGACAGACCGTTTTTCTCACGGTCCATCTCTGCCAGGAGCCGATTGCTCGAGACAAAGGCGATCTCCATACCAGAAAAGAAGGCGGAGAAGAGCATCGCGACGATGAGACCAATGATGAGATTAGACATGTATTTTATTTAAAAACAACGAATTACACGAATTACACGAATTTAAATTAGGGAGTGGAGTGACGGCGGGACTTCTCGAGCTTGGGACGGAGGATGGGCTCGGGGGCACGAGTAGTGTCAGCAGGCGAGGTGGTCTCGTCTTTCTTGTCGTCTTCGCCCGTCATGTCCGATTTCTCGAAAGAGCCTTTGGAGTTGCTGACGGTGTAGTGCGTCATCCGTTCGTCGGAGAGGAAATAGGTGCCTTCCAACTGACGTTCTGGGGTTACCACCCGGGAGAACACGTTGGAGTAGAGTTCGTGGCGAACACCGTCCCAGAAGAGTTCCTCGCTGGTGTAAACGAGACCGTTGACATTACGGATACGAACCCGACCACGCAGATGCCAGAGTTTCTGCTGGTCGAAGTACCAGGCAGTGTCTGACTGGATGTAGGCCTGGACGTGGAACTTCTCGTCGAACTGTTCGAAGAAGACGCCTTTTTCGAAGGTCCAGCGGGTTGGCTGTCGGACCGTGTTCACGTCCCATCGTTCGGTGACGATACGGTATTTGATGACGCCAGAGTCGCTGATGAGGGTGTTGACACCGTAGGAGGTCATCATCGAGACAGAGTCACGATCGTAGATGGCAGGGGCCGTGTGTTCCTGGGCCTGATCACAGGAAATGTTAAGGCCACAGATTACACAGAAGAAAAGGATAAATATCCGATACTGTCTGCAAATCATCTGAGAAATCGGTGTAATCTGTGGCTCTCTATCCATCTTGTAATCCGCGGTTCTATTCGATCTTCATCTTCGAGAACCAGCGCTCGTTGAAGGTGATGCCGATGTTCAGGCGGAAGGTATTCTCGGTGATGAGATTATCCGCTGAACGATGCTGCCACTGGGCACTGATGTTGAGGATGGAACGGTTGTTGTAGGCATTTATGATGGGGATACCCAGACCCAGACTCAGCTGGAGGTCTTTCGGACCGTCCTGCCCATTTATATAATAATAAGGTGTAGTATAGCCCGCTCCCACCCTGTAACGGATGTGATGGAAAACACTACGCGTGCTTCGGGGATTGGGGATCCACTCCGCACCTACATTCAACTTATAACTGTCTTTGAGCAGACCACTGCGCAGAGTGTAAGTGTTGTTTTCGAAGGCAGGATAGTCGATGCTGCCCCACTTCTGGAACTTGAAGTCAGCCCCCACCCGCAGCTTCTGGTCGTGGTTGTAGGCCACACCCACGCCAAAGGATGTGGGGATGCTGTAACCATTGGAGATGGTATAGGTGGTCGTATCGGCCTTGGCAATGGTAGCGTTTGAGGAGATGATCCGACAGGAGGGGTCACAATTGAGATGATGCCCCGGACTGAACACAGCACCGATGGTCAGTTCGTCCTTCACATTGAGGGGCTGGGTGTACTGGACACCGAAATCGAGCTTATAGTTGCTGATGGAGGCTTCGTAGTCCTTCAGCAGCGTGTTGACAGACGAGGTAGTGCTCGTCCTGACCGTACGATTCACTTCACCCCAGAGATAGGCGGCATTGAAACCGACAAAGAGGGATTTGAACAACCGGAAGCCGGCACCGATGAAGAGTTGGTTGAGACCACCATCACCCTTGTAGATACCAGTCATCTTAGAAGACTGATCGTCGAGGGACATGGTGGTAGTGTAGTCATATCCGATATTCGAGTATGGCTTCACGCCAAAGGTGAGACCCACACGAGGGAAGAGTCGCAGGGCTCCCATGATATAGTCGAAGCCACCACTCTTCGCATTGAGTTTCCGTCCACCCTCCTTGAAGTTCGTGATCTGTCCGGAGAGACCGCCGTCGAAGATCATCGTGACGGAGTCGATGGATGCGTAGGAGGCAGGGTTCAGGGGATTGACCTCGTTTCCCTTATGGAAACCGTAGCCCACACCACCCATGCCTTTGTTGAACCCGACACCCTCGTCGGTCAGGTCACCCAGGCCATACTGACTGTAGGGGGAGTTCGTGCCGCTCTGCGCAAAGGCAGGCATTGTCGTCAGGGCTGACAGCACCAGACAACCGATGAATTTATTCATATTTATCCTTCTATTTCCTAAGAATTTCATTTTCAGGGTGCAAAATTATTAAAAAAAAAGCAGAAAAACGCTTTTTACTGAAAAATATCAATTAATTTTGCATCGTGAAACAAAAAAATAACATTTTTAGGAATTTCATCGGGGTAATTTTATTGTTTACCCCGATGAAATCTTTGGCGAACGACTCCATCGAGGTGAGTCTGCTGACGTGTTCGCCGCATGAGGAGATTTACAGTCTGTACGGCCATACGGCCCTGAGGTGGCATGACATGGCGAAAGGAGAGGATATCGCGTTCAACTGGGGCGTGTTTGACTTCAAGAAACCGTATTTTGTGGGAAGGTTTGTCTTCGGACTGACCGACTATGAACTGGGAGCATACCCCTACCCTTTTTTCAGAGAGGAATATAAACGCTGTGGCAGCAGCATCACCGAACAGGTGCTGAACCTGACGCCAGAGGAGAAGATGACCCTGAAACAGGCCCTGGTGGAGAATCTGAAGCCAGAGAACAAGGTGTACCGCTATAATTACTTCTACGACAACTGTTCGATGCGTCCGAGAGACCTGATTGAGCGTTGTATTGCCGGAAAAGTGGAATATGCTCCGAGGGAGGACTATCAGCCGACATACAGGGAGATGGTACACAGTTGTGTGAGAAATCACCCCTGGGCAGCATTTGGTAACGACATGCTGTTGGGACTCAAGGCTGATCTGAAGACGAATCAGAGACAACAGGAGTTCCTGCCAGAGAACCTGATGTACGACTTCGACCGGGCTACCATCTATGCCGATGGGGAATATCGTCCATTGGTGAAAGAGAGAAGGATCGCCCTTCCTGCCGGGGTTCAGGTGATTGAGGAGGACTTCCCCTTGACACCCATGCAGTGTGCATGGATCCTGTTGGTGGTGTCATTGGGAATCGCGCTGATAGAGTGGAAACAGAAAAAAAGGTATAAGTGGTGGGACGCCTTGCTGATGCTGATGCAGGGACTGGCAGGCTGTGTGCTGTTTGTGATGATCTTCTCACAACATCCCACGACGAGCCTGAACCTGCAGTTGTTGCTGTTCAATCCACTGCCGCTGTTCTTTATCCCCAGTGTGCTGAAAGGAAAGACCAGACGATGGAGATTGGTGCTTTTGTGCATGGTCGCCCTCTTCGCCATTGGCAGGATTTTCCAGGTGTATGCTGAGGGCATGATGATTGTGGCACTATGTTTGCTGTTGAGAACAGCAGTGAAAGGTGAAAAAGTGAAAAGGTGAAAGTTGAAAAATAAATACCTATATATATCGCTGTTGGCGGTGCTGGGATGGAATGCCGAAAGCACTGCACAGAACGGGACCAGACAGGTACCAAGGTTGGTGGTGAACATTACCATCGACCAGTTGCGCAGTGACTTCCTGGAAGCCTATGCCCCACTCTACGGCGAGAAGGGATTCAAGAAGCTGATGGCCCAGGGACGGGTGTATGGGAACGCCTCGTACCCCCTGATACAGACAGACAGAGCCTCAGCCGTCTCGACTATCCTGACAGGTACCGTACCTTATTACCATAGTATCGTAGGGCAAAGCTGGATCAACAGGGAGACGCTCAGACCCCAGTATTGTACGGAGGACAACCGACAGAATGGCATAGTCGGTCCCCATCATCTTGCGGTGTCGACCTTAGGCGACGAGATGAAGGTGGCCAGTGGTGGGAAGGCCCTGGTCTTCGCCATCGCCCCCTTTGCAGATGCAGCAGTGCTCTCTGCCGGTCATGCTGCTGACGGAGCCTTGTGGATGGATGAACAAACCGGACAATGGGTAACGTCGCAGTATTACTCGAACGAGAAACCTATCACATCACTGGGTTTCAACGAATTAAACCAGCCAAATAAATATATCAACAAGCTCCGATGGGTACCCCTTGGACAGGAGAAAATATTTGATTTCAGACACGTCTTCAAAGGTCATAAAAAGTACCAGGAATACCAGACGTCGGGGCTCATCAATGACCATGTGACCGACTTGGCATTGGCCTACGTCAGTCAGAAAGGTTTGGGTGCAGACAGCATCACCGACCTGCTCTGCCTGACCTATTATGCCGGGACGTTTAAGCATCAGCCCGTGTCAGAATGTCAGTTGGAGTTGAAAGACACCTATCTCAGACTGGACCAGAGCATCGGAACACTCATCAGTCAGTTGGAGGAGAAGATTGGCGAGAAGGAGGTGCTGTTTGTGATAACCAGTACTGGATACAGTGACCCCGAACTGACCGATCTGTCGGTTTACCGGATTCCTACAGGAACATTCTATATCAACAGGGCTGCAGGCCTGTTGAATATGTACTTCGGGGCGATATGGGGACAAGGACGATATATCGAAGCCTGTACTGACAACCAACTGTACGTCAACCGTAAGTTGTTGGAACAGAAGCGAGTAGCCTTGACGGACTTTGGCCAGAGAGCCCGTGAGTTCCTATTGCAGATGGAGGGTGTGAGGAACGTATATACCGCCCTGCAACTGCTGAGCGAGAGCAACAGTCAGATTGCGAAGGTCAGGAACGGGTTCCATCCCCAGCATAACGGGGATATCCTGATTGAGGTGAATCCCGGATGGCACCTACAGAATGAAGACACCGGTGAGGACCGGGTGTCTCAGGCGTCTGCGATTCCCTTCCCCATCATCCTGTATGGTGCCAACATCCAACCTGAACAGGTCAACAAGCCTGTCACGACAGACCGTATAGCCCCCACCCTGTCAAGGGCTATCCACATCAGAGCCCCCAATGCCTGTAGCTCAGAGCCATTGTTCTAAGCCACAGATTGCACAGATTTTCACAGAATTAAAGCAAGAACTTTGGCTGTTACGAAAATTATTCGTAACTTTGCACCCGCTTTATAAAAAGTAAAAAGGTGAAAAGGTAAAAAGGTGAAATAATAAAGAAGTAAAAAGAACAAAATAGATATGAATTTCAACAAGTTTTTAAAGTCGTTGTTTGGTGATAAGTCCACCCGCGACATGAAGCTCATCCAGCCGTTGGTAGAGAAGGTGAAGGCCGTCTCACCACAAATTGAGCAGCTGGATAATGATGCACTGCGTCAGCGTTCGAAGGAGATCCGTGAACAGGTACAGGCAAAGGCTACTGAGCAAAGAGCCCGTATCGCCGAACTGAAGGGCACCATCGAGAATACGCCCATCGACGAACGTGCAGACATCTTCGCACAGATAGACAAGATTGAGAAAGAAATCCTCGACATCTACGAGAAAGCCCTCGATGAGGTGATGCCGGAGGTGTTCGCCATTGTGAAAGAGACTGCCAAAAGGTTTGCCGAGAACGAGGAGACCATCGTCACTGCCACGGACTTCGACAGGGAGTTGGCTGCCGATCCCCGAAAGGACTTCATCACCATCGACGGTGACAAGGCCATCTACCACAACCACTGGACGGCTGGCGGCAATGACCTGAAATGGGAGATGATTCACTACGACGTGCAGTTGTTTGGTGGTGTGGTACTCCATCAGGGAAAGATTGCCGAGATGGCCACTGGTGAAGGTAAGACCCTCGTGGCTACCCTCCCTGTGTTCCTGAATGCCCTGACAGGCAATGGTGTACATGTGGTGACCGTGAACGACTACCTGGCCAAGCGTGACTCCGAGTGGATGGGACCGTTGTATATGTTCCATGGTCTGAGTGTGGACTGTATCGACAAGCACCAGCCGAACTCCGAGGCCCGTCGTCAGGCCTATCAGGCAGATATCACCTTCGGTACGAACAACGAGTTCGGTTTCGACTACCTGCGTGACAATATGGCCATCTCGCCTGCCGACCTTGTGCAGCGCAGTCACAACTATGCCATCGTCGACGAGGTGGACTCCGTGTTGATCGACGATGCTCGTACACCTCTGATTATATCAGGTCCTGTGCCCAAGGGTGACGACCAGATGTTTGAGGAGTATCAGCCGCTGGTGGAGCGTCTGGTGGGTGTACAGCGTCAGTTGGCCACCCAGTATCTCGCTGATGCCAAGACCCTCATCACGGAGGGAAACCGCCTCATCGAGGCTGGTAACAAGAAAGATGGTCAGGAGAAACTCGACCAGGGTTTCCTCTCGCTCTACCGTTCGCATAAGGCCCTGCCAAAGAACAAGCCACTGATCAAATACCTCTCTGAGGAAGGTATCAAGGCCGGTATGCTGAAGACCGAGGAGGTGTATATGGAGAACAACAACCGTCGTATGCCGGAGTGTATCGAACCTCTCTATTTCGTGGTTGATGAGAAACTGAACTCCTGTGACCTGACTGACAAGGGTACAGGCTGGTTAGCCAAGCAGGTGAACAACGACGAACTGTTCGTGTTGCCAGACATTACCTCACAGCTCTCTGCCCTTGAAGCCGATACCAGCCTCAGCGACCAGGAGCGTGTCGATAAGAAAGACGAGATGCTGGGACACTATGCCGTGCAGTCTGAACGTGTACACACCCTCCAGCAGTTGCTGAAGGCCTACTGTATGTTTAACAAGGATGACGAGTATGTGGTCATTGACGGTGAGGTGAAGATTGTCGACGAGCAGACTGGCCGTATCATGGAAGGCCGTCGTTGGAGTGATGGTCTGCATCAGGCTGTGGAGGCCAAGGAGCACGTGAAGGTAGAGGCTGCCACGCAGACTTTCGCCACCATCACGTTGCAGAACTATTTCCGTATGTATCACAAGCTGGCCGGTATGACCGGTACCGCCTCTACCGAGGCAGGTGAGTTCTGGGATATCTACAAGCTCGACGTGGTGGAGATTCCCACGAACCGTCCTGTGATCCGTAACGACCAGGATGACCGTGTGTATAAGACTGCCCGTGAGAAATACCGTGCTGTCATTGAGGAGATTGTGAAGATGAGGAATGCCGGACGTCCGACACTGATCGGTACCACCTCTGTGGAGATCTCTGAGTTGCTCAGCCGTATGCTCGATATGTATGTCAATCCGGAGACCGGCAAGCGAGAGGGTATCCCCCATCAGGTGCTGAACGCCAAGCTGCACCAGAAGGAGGCAGACATCGTGGCACTGGCAGGTCAGTCCACCAATGGCAAGGGTGCAGTGACCATCGCTACGAACATGGCAGGTCGTGGTACCGATATCAAGCTGTCGCCTGAGGTGAAGGCTGCAGGTGGTCTGGCCATCATCGGTACCGAGCGTCATGAGAGCCGTCGTGTGGACAGACAGTTGAGAGGTCGTGCAGGTCGTCAGGGTGACCCGGGCAGTTCCGTGTTCTTCGTGTCACTCGAAGACAAGCTGATGCGTCTGTTCGCTTCTGAGCGTATCGCCTCAGTGATGGACCGTCTGGGCTTCAAGGACGGTGAGATGATTGAGAGTCCGATGATCTCGAAGAGTATCGAGCGTGCCCAGAAGAAGGTAGAGGAGAACAACTTCGGTATCCGTAAACGACTGATTGAGTACGATGATGTGATGAACAAGCAGCGTACGGTCATCTACGAGAAGCGCCGCCACGCCCTCATGGGAGAACGTATCGGCATGGATATCGCCAATATCATCTGGGACCGTGTGGTGAACATCATCGAGAACTCAGGAGACTATCAGGGTTGTAAGGAGGAGTTCCTGCATGTGCTGTCGATGGAGGTGCCCTTCACCAGTGAGGAGTATATCAACCAGCCGAGAGAGCAGCTCACCGAGAATGCCTTCCAGGCTGTGATTGAGAGTTTCAACCGTCGTACGGAACGTGTACAGACTGTTGCTCAGCCTATCATCAAACAGGTTTATGAGGCTCAGGGACACATGTATGAAAGGATTATGGTGCCTCTGACTGACGGACGTCGTATGTTCAACATCCCCTGTAACCTCAAGGAGGCCTATGATACCGAGTCGAAGTCTGTGGTCAAGGAGTTTGAAAAGAGCATCTTGCTGCATATCATCGATGACTCCTGGAAGGAGAACCTGAGACAGTTGGATGAGTTAAAGCACTCCGTCCAGAACGCCTCGTATGAGCAGAAAGACCCGTTGCTGATTTTCAAGCTTGAGTCAGCGAAGGTGTGGGATGCGATGATCAATGACATGTACAACCGTATCTGTTCGATCCTCACCCGTGTCCAGATTCCAGAGATGCAGCAGCAGGTGCAGGAAGCTGCCCCAGAGCAGCGCACCCAGCGTCAGCAATATACGGAGTCGAAGCAGCAGATCGGTGAGGAGCAGCTTGTGGACCGCAACCAACAGGCTGCCGCCCAACAGGACACCCGTGCCCAGCAGCCTCGTACCCCGATCATCAAGGACAAGTTGCCCGGACGTAACGATCCCTGTCCCTGTGGCTCCGGCAAGAAGTTCAAGAACTGCCACGGCAAAGGCATCGTGTAGTTATTGTTTATAGTTTAATTTATAATTTATAGATGATTACTATCAGCAATCTGAAAAAGCAGTTTGGTGAGACCGTTGCCTGTGACATACAGGCACTGGAGATCAAAGACGGGGAGATACTGGGACTGGTCGGTAATAATGGTGCCGGCAAGACCACGCTGTTCAGGATGCTCCTCGACCTGTTGAAGCCTGATGCAGGGACGGTGACCCTTGATGGTATCAACCCTGCGGAGTCAGAGGCCTGGAAGGATAAGACAGGGGCGTATATCGACGACAGTTTCCTTATTGAGTTCCTGACGCCAGAAGAGTATTTCGCCTTCTTAGGCAAGATCAGTGGCCTCAGTCAGGAAGAGGTGGACAATCGTCTGAAACACTTCGAGCGCTTTGCCTCAGGAGAGATCTTCGGACAGAAGAAACTCATCCGCAACCTCTCGGCCGGTAACAAGCAGAAGGTGGGTATTATTGCGGCATTGTTCTACAAGCCCCAACTGGTGATTCTCGATGAGCCCTTCAACTTCCTCGATCCCTCCTCACAGAACATCCTCAAGCACGTGCTCACTGATTATAATAAGGAGACTGGTGCCACCATCCTCATCTCCTCGCACAACCTGCAGCATACCATCGACATCTCCACCCGTATCACGTTGTTGGAAAAAGGTGTGGTGATCAAGGACCTGTCGAATGTCGAAGGCAGTGCCAAGACGGAACTCGAGAACTATTTCGAGACAGAAGTATAATCTATCCTCTTTTTTAGGTATTTTAGTAAATTTGCAACTGGATGCAACCCAGTTGCAAGTTTTTTTGTGTACCTTTGCCGCAGAAATAGAAAAGAACCGCAGATTTCGCAGATAAGAAAATGAAACTATCGGAGCTGAAGACGGGCGAGAAAGGCATTATCGTCAAGGTGTTAGGACATGGTGGATTCCGGAAAAGGATCATCGAGATGGGATTCATCAAGGGACAGGAGGTGGAGGTGCTGCTGAATGCACCTCTGCAGGATCCTGTGAAGTATAAGCTGATGGGGTATGAGGTGAGCCTGAGACACCAGGAGGCAGACCACATTGAAGTGGTTTCCACCGACACGCCCATCGAAGCCACGCACTTTGCTTTTACAGAAGAAGCCCATACCCATGAGGACGACTATATACGGCATGAGGCTATGAAGGAGCGTCGAACGATCAATGTGGCACTGGTGGGTAATCCCAACTGCGGCAAGACCTCGCTGTTCAATTATGCCTCAGGAGCCCATGGTCATGTGGGTAATTATTCAGGTGTGACCGTCGATGCCACTGAGGCCCACGCCTCGATGTTCGGTTATGATTTCAACCTGACAGACTTGCCCGGCACCTACTCGCTGAGCTGTTACTCACCAGAGGAACTTTATGTGAGAGAGCACCTGACGGAGAAAATGCCCGACGTGGTGATCAACGTGATTGACGCCTCGAACCTGGAGCGTAACCTCTACCTGACCACCCAACTCGTGGACATGAACATCCGGATGGTCTGTGCCCTGAATATGTACGATGAGTTTGAACGACGCGGTGACCAAGTGAATCTCGATACGCTGAGCCGTCTGTTCGGTATTCCGATGATTCCCACTTCATTTAAAAACGGTACGGGTGTGAAGGAACTGTTCAAGGCCGTCATCCAGGTGTACGAGGGAACCAGCAAGGCCTCGCGACACCTGCATATTAACTACGGTCATGAGATAGAGGACGGTATCGCCCACATCCAGAAATATCTGAAGGCCGATGAGCATATCACCCAACACTACTCTACCCGTTATCTGGCCATCAAACTGCTGGAGCATGACAGTCAGGTACTCGACTACTTAGGCAAGCACATGGCCGGTGAGAACCGTATAAAGGACTTCCACAACCTGACGAACTCTCGCGATAAGGCTTCGACCCGTGTAAAGGAAGAGACTGGTGATGACTCGGAGACCGCCATCATGGATGCCAAGTACGGTTTTATCAACGGTGCCCTGAAAGAGGCTGGATTCAAGACGGGTACGAAGGAAGACACCTATAAGACAACCCACCGCATCGACTGGGTACTCTCACATAAGTACTTCGGCTTCCCCATCTTCTTCCTGTTGCTCTACGTGATGTTTGAGACCACGTTCTCTTTAGGTCAGTATCCGATGGACTGGATTGAATGGTTTGTGGGATGGGTAGGTGATAAGGTCAGCACGACAATGCCAGACGGGCCATTGAAAGCAATGCTCGTGGATGGTGTCATCGGAGGCGTGGGCAGCGTTATTGTGTTCCTGCCACAGATTCTCATCCTCTATTTCTTCATCTCGCTGATGGAAGACTCCGGCTATATGGCACGAGCAGCCTTTATCATGGACAAACTGATGCACAAGATGGGACTGCACGGCAAGTCGTTCATCCCACTGATCATGGGCTTCGGCTGTAATGTGCCTGCTGTGATGGCCACCCGTACCATCGAGAGTCGCAGGTCGAGGATTATCACCATGATGATCCTGCCGTTTATGAGTTGTTCGGCACGCCTACCTATTTATATTATGATTGCAGGTACGTTCTTCTCACTGCAATACCGTTCGTGGGTGTTGCTGTCGCTTTACGCCATCGGCATCCTGATGTCGGTCATCATCAGTAAGCTATTCTCCTCGCTGGTCATCAAGGGTGAGGAAACGCCTTTCGTGATGGAGCTCCCACCCTATCGTTGGCCTACCCCCAAAGCTATCTGGCGCCACACGTGGGAAAAGGGCAAAGAATATCTGAAGAAGATGGGTGGCATTATCCTCGTGGCCTCCTGCATCGTATGGGCACTTGGCTATTTTCCTCATAATGAGAGCCTTAGTCGCGAACAGCAACAGGAACAGAGTTATATCGGCCGTATGGGTAAGACCATTGAACCCATCTTCTCGCCACAGGGTTTCAACTGGAAACTCGATGTCAGTCTGATAGCTGGTATCGGTGCCAAGGAGATTGTGGCCTCAACGATTGGCGTGCTCTACTCTGGTGATGACTCCTTTGGAGACGATGAAGCGTTCAGTGATGATAACGAGAAATACACGCATCTGAGACAGGTCATGCTGCAGGAGGGCATCACGCCGCTTATCGCGTACGCGTACCTTATATTTATATTATTGTATTTCCCCTGCATCGCCACCATCGCTGCCATCAAGAATGAAACAGGCTCGTGGCGCTGGGCTGGTTTCGCTGCAATCTATACGACTATCGTTGCGTGGATCGCATCGGCAGTAGTCTTCCAGATTGGCAGAATCTTTATCGGTTGATTCCAAAAAAATCTGTATAATCTGCGTAATCTGCGGTTATTTTCGTATCTTTGCACCCGATATGGAGAAGATCATATTGGGCATAGATCCAGGTACGAACCTGATGGGCTATGGGCTGCTGAAGGTGAAGGACGGCAAGGCGCAGATGATGACGATGGGTGTCATCGACCTGCGGAAGTTTGCTGACGGCTACCTGAAACTCGGACATATCTTTGAGCGGGTGACGGGTGTCATTGATGGTTATCTGCCTGACGAAATGGCCATCGAGGCACCGTTCTTCGGAAAAAATGTGCAGTCGATGTTGAAGTTAGGGCGTGCCCAGGGTGTGGCTATTGCTGCTGCCATCCATCATGGGGTACCTATCCATGAGTATGCGCCGATGAAGATCAAGATGGCGCTGACGGGTAATGGTAATGCCTCGAAAGAACAGGTGGCAGGGATGTTGCAGCGGCTGTTAAAAATACCCAATGAGGAGATGTCGAAGTTCATGGATGCGACGGATGCACTTGCTGCGGCCTACTGCCATTTTATGCAGGCCGGGAAGCCTGAGAGTGACGTGAAATACCGCGGTTGGAAGGACTTCGTGAACAAGAATCCTGAAAAAGTGAAGAAATAATTTAGCAACGGACTACAGGACTAAAGGACTATACTGAGAAAAGTCCTAAAGTCGTGTAGTCCGTTGCAAAAGAATAAACCAAGAATGAAGACGATTGAACTGATTAATGCGAGGGCGAGGAAGCCGGAGTGGAGTATGGCGGAACCTGTGAACTTCTGCATGGAGGAAGGTGAGCATATCGCCATCGTAGGCAGGAACGGGGCAGGAAAAAGCATGTTCGTCGATCTGTTGACAGGTCGTCATCCTGCTTTCCCTGATATGGTGAGATATGGTTTCGACGAGCCTTACGACAACCTGAAATACATATCATTCAGAGATACTTATGGTGGGGATAACGACCGTACGTACTTCCTGCAACAGCGTTGGAACCAGATGGAGATTGACGAAGAAACACCTACCGTCGGCCAGAAACTCGAAGAGGCGTATCAGTTGGCTGGTGAGGACACCCCAGCGAGGCGTGCCTTGCAAAAGCATCTCTATGAGTTGTTCCATTTAGAAGGTCTGTTGGACAAATATATCATCCTCCTATCGAGCGGGGAACTGAGGAAATACAAACTCGCGGCATCGTTGTTTACGAATCCAAGGGTGCTGATCATGGACAATCCGTTTATCGGCCTCGACGCTCAGACCCGTGACCAGTTGAAGGAGCTCCTAACGATGCTGGCGAAGGAGCAGGGACTGCAGATCATCCTTGTCTTGGCCAAGACGGACGAGATACCAGAGTTTATCACGCATATCGTAGAGGTGAAAGAGATGAAGGTGATGCCTAAGGTCGCACACAGGGGCCAGTCCCTCTGTAATCCAGTCGCTAACGCTCCTTACTCACAGCAGGGACAGTCCCCATGTGCGACGGCTGCGCCAGAAGAGGTCATCAAATTCAACAAGGTGACCATACGGTATGGGACAAGGACGATATTGAAGGACCTTGACTGGACGGTGAGGAAGGGAGAGCACTGGTCGCTATCCGGACAGAATGGCAGCGGAAAATCTACCCTACTCTCGCTGGTTTGTGCAGATAATCCACAGAGTTATGCCTGTGATATTTCATTGTTCGGACATCAAAGAGGATCCGGCGAGAGCATCTGGGACATCAAGAAACATATCGGCTATGTGTCACCAGAGATGCACCGCAGCTATAAGCAGAATATCCCTGCGATACAGATTGTGGCCAGTGGTCTGAAAGATACCGTCGGACTGTATGTCAAGCCCAACGAGGCAGAACAAGCACAGTGCAGGAAATGGCTCAACATCTTTGGTATCGGTCATCTGGCAGATAGGAATTTCCGCGAGATGTCGAGTGGAGAACAGAGACTAATCCTCGTTGCCCGAGCCTTTGTCAAGGAACCCAGTCTGTTGATTCTCGACGAGCCCTTGCATGGTCTGGATGATGTGAACCGCAGGATGGTGAAAAACCGAGTGGATGAGTACTGTCAGGATCCTGAGAAGACATTGATTTATGTGACGCATTATCAGGAAGAGCTGCCACGCTGTATCGACCACGCTCTCTATTTGGAAAGACACTAAATGAAATCATCCCGCCCGACTGGCGGGATGATTTCATTTTTCCAGGAGAGCTGCCGTACGAACTCTGGAGAGTGTCTCTGGCGTCATCTGAAGATAGCTGGCAATATAAACCAACGGGGCACGAAGTACCAGTTGGGGTTGATCCTTGACCAGTTTCTGATAACGGTCCTGTGCACTCTCAAAACGGAGCATGTCGGCATGGTGCTGGCTGAGGATGAGTGATTCCTCCAAGATCTTACGATAGAGGATCTGGATGTTCACGCTCTTCATAGCCACAGCCTCCAATTCTGCTTTTGGCATGGCAATCATGACGGTAGGTTCTATAGCCTTGATCTGCAAACGAGTGGGCTGTTCCAAGAACAGGCTCTCGATACACATCACGATGCTGTTCTCCGTCGCCATGTATTCCGTCAGTTCCTTATCGTTCTTGAAATAGAACTGACGGACGAGACCTTTGACGACCCAATAGATGTTCGTACACGTCTCACCCTCTTTCAGGATCAGTTCGTTCTTGGCAAATTTCATCGGCACAAGGATGCTCTCGAGTAAATCCAACTCGTCATGAGTCATTGTGCTGTAGCGTCTGGCTAATTCACGAGCCACGTCTCTGGTTGTAATAGCGATGTTCGGCATAGAGTAATTGTAATTTACGGATTTTCGATTTACTATTTAGATTTCAAATGATTAGTCGAGTTTCAGAACAGCGAGGAAGGCCTTCTGAGGCACCTCCACATTACCGATCTGTTTCATACGCTTCTTACCACGCTTCTGTTTCTCCAACAGTTTACGTTTACGGCTGACGTCACCACCATAACATTTGGCGGTCACATCCTTACGCACCTGTTTCACTGTCTCACGGGCAATGATCTTTGCCCCGATGGCAGCCTGAATGGCGATGTCGAACTGCTGACGGGGAATCAGTTCCTTCAGTTTCTCGCACATCCTGCGTCCGAAGGTGACGGCATTGTCCTGATGCGTCAGTGTAGAGAGGGCATCCACGGGTTCTCCATTGAGCAGGATATCCAACTTAGCCAATTTCGAGGGACGGAAGCCGTCAATATGATAGTCGAACGAGGCATAGCCCTTGGAGATGGACTTCAGTTTGTCGTAGAAGTCGATAACGATCTCTCCCAACGGCAGCATGAAATGCAGTTCGATACGATTTCCGCTGACATACTGCTGATCAATCAGCTCACCTCTCTTATCAAGGCACAGTGTCATGATAGGACCAATATAGTCTGCGGCCGTGATAATCGAGGCCCGGATATAGGGCTCCTCAATATGTTCTATCATCGTCAGATCCGGCAGACCAGAGGGATTATGCACCTCCTTCACCTCACCCTGTTTGGTGTAACACATATATGATACGTTGGGAACCGTGGTAATCACGTCCATATCGAACTCACGGTCGAGTCGTTCCTGCACAATCTCCATATGGAGCAGGCCAAGGAATCCGCAACGGAAACCAAATCCCAATGCTACAGAAGACTCTGGCGTGAATGTCAACGAGGCATCATTCAGTTGCAGTTTCTCCAAAGAGGCCCTCAGGTTCTCGTAATCCGTGGGATCGATGGGATAGACACCTGCGAACACCATCGGCTTCACTTCCTGAAAACCCTCGATAGCCGCAGTACAGGGCTTGGCGACATGCGTGATGGTATCACCGACCTTCACCTCCTTCGAGTTCTTGATGCCACTGATGATATAGCCTACATCGCCCGTCCTCAGTTCCTTTCGGGGTATCATATCCATCTTCAGCACACCGATCTCATCGGCATCATACTCCATGCCTGTGTTGAAGAACTTCACAAGATCGCCCGTATGGATTACACCATTGACAATTTTGAAATAGGCAATGATACCACGGAAGGAGTTGAACACCGAGTCGAAGATGAGTGCCTGGAGCGGCGCCTCAGGATCTCCCTCTGGATGAGGGATGCGCTCGACCACCGCATTCAGGATATCCTCGACACCCTCACCTGTCTTGCCTGAGGCACGGATGATATCCGAACGGTCACAGCCAATGAGGTCGATAATCTCGTCCTCCACCTCATCTGGCATCGCCGACGGCATATCGATTTTATTGATAACGGGAATAATCTCGAGATTATGGTCGATGGCCATATAAAGATTCGAGATGGTCTGCGCCTGTACACCTTGGGTGGCATCCACCACCAGCAGCGCTCCCTCGCAGGCGGCAATCGAGCGGCTCACCTCGTAAGAGAAGTCTACATGTCCCGGGGTATCAATCAGATTCAGGATATATTTCTCACCTTGATACATATATTCCATCTGGATGGCGTGGCTCTTGATGGTGATACCACGTTCACGTTCCAAATCCATGTCGTCCAGCATCTGTCCTTCCGTCACCTGAATGGTCTTGGTGAACTCCAACAGACGGTCTGCCAGGGTTGACTTACCATGGTCGATATGTGCGATGATACAGAAATTCCTGATATGATCCATTAATTCTATGCGTCTTTAAAGTGCAAAGGTACAAAAAAATCGTCGGATTATGGATATTTTTGCTTTTTTTTGTATCTTTGCACCCAAAAATAGCATTCATTATGAAAAAGTTATGGGTATTATCAGCTATTTTGCTGTTATTGACGGCTTGTCAGGAGTCGCTTGAAGACCGTTGTGCGAGGGAGACGAAAGAATATACGAGGAAGAACTGTCCTGCCAAGATGGACAATAATTCCATCTTAGACAGTCTGACCTTTGAACGGGAGACCCACACCCTACATTATTATTATAGGTTGACAGGCTTTGCCGATAATGACAGTATCGTGGAGAAATTGGACGCTGGGAATATCCTGAAGAACGAGCTGCGCAATACCACGACGCTGAAGCTCTACAAAGACAACCACTATCGTTTCGCCTACACCTATCGTTCGGAGAAAGATCCGAAGAAGGTGCTGCTCGACTTTGTCTTCACAGATAAAGACTATTAAACAATAATCCCCGCCTTGAACCGGCGGGGATCATTCTGTATTAAGCTTCAACCTCTTCGGGCTTCATGTTCGTATAGACCGTCTGGACATCATCAAAGTCCTCCAGCTTCTCAACCATCTTGTCGATGGTCTCACGCTGCTCGGCTGTCACATCCTTCAGGTCGTTGGGGATGCGAGTGAACTCTGCACCCGTCACCTCGAAGCCGTTCTCCTCCAGATGCTTCTGGATAGCACCAAACGATGAAGGGTCGCCATAGATGGTGATGCTGTTCTCCTCTTCATCCTCGTCGTACTCATCCTCCACGCCGTAGTCAATCAGGTCGAGGATCATCTCGTCCATATCAAGGTCGTCCTTCTTCTTGAAGGTAAACACAGCCTTGTGATCGAACAGGAACGACAACGAGCCCTGAGTGCCCAGGTTACCGTTGAACTTGTTGAAGACGCTGCGCACGTCGCCCACCGTACGGGTGGTGTTGTCAGTCAAGGTCTCCACGAAGATGGCGATGCCATGAGGGCCGTATCCCTCGTAGGTCACCTCCTTGTATTCGCTCTGATCCTTACCCATCGCGTTCTTGATGGCACGCTCGATGTTGTCCTTCGGCATGTTCTCACGCTTGGCATTGGCAATACATGCACGGAGTGCGGGGTTGTTCTCTGGTTCTGGACCGCCTGCCTTCACGGCAATGGCAATCTGCTTACCGATCTTTGTAAATGTCTTGGCCATGTGGCCCCATCTCTTCAGCTTTGTAGCCTTACGATATTCAAATGCTCTTCCCATATTTTAATTCATAATTAATAATTCATAATGCTTAATTAACGAAGCTCTGCATTGAGCTGTTTCTTCAGGTTGGCGATGAGTTTCTGCATGATGGCATCGATCTGCTTGTCACCCATCGTCTTCTCCTCATCCTGGAGGATAAAGTTCACAGCGTATGACTTCTTGCCGGCGGGCAGTTTGTCACCTTCGTAGACATCGAAGAGTTCAACGTTCTTCAGCAACTTTTTCTCCGTCTGACGGGCAATCTGCTCAATCTGTGCAAACTCGACGCTGTTATCCACCAACAGGGCAAGGTCGCGGCTGACAGGCGGGAACTTGGAGATCTCAGTATAGAGCACCTCGTTCTTCTTGACAACCTTCATCAGGGCCGTCCAGTTAAGCTCTGCATAATAGACAGGATTATCGAGACCGAACTGTTTCTGGAGTTTCTTAGTGACGATACCCATCTCAACGAGTGTCTTACCTCCACGGTTCTCGATGGTCAAACCAGCAGAGAAGATATCGTTCTCTGACTTCTTGCGGACAATCATGCCCGGCTTCACACCGATACGGCGGAGGATGTTCTCCACACTGGCACTCAACTCATAGAAGGAAGAATCCTCGTTCTTATGAGCCCAAGAGCCTTCCACACGCTTACCCGTCACCCAAAGTGCGGCATGATACTGTTCCTTATAAGCCTGCATCGGCTCATCGTCGTTCTGCTTCTCAGGATTGAAGGTATAAACATTACCGAACTCGAAGAAACGCAGGTTCTGACGCTTACGGTTCACATTGTGCTGGATGCTCTCCAAACCGCCGAAGAGCAAGGTCTGGCGCATCACATTGAGGTCGCTTGAGAGCGGATTCATAATATGCACCAACGTGTCTTGTTTGTCTTCGTAATACGACGACTTACTCAACGAGTTGTTCAGGATCTCATTGAAACCCTCTCCTACCAGCTGCTCGCTGACGAGGTTAGCAAGCTTGTGCTTCTGATCCTCTTCGCCCTTAATCACCAATGAGCTCTTCAACTGTGTGGGGATCTCCACATTATTATATCCGTATATGCGCAGGATATCCTCCACGACATCACAAGGACGCTGCACATCGACACGATAGGCCGGAATCTCAAGAGTGAGCCCCTGCGCATTCTCAAACTTGACTTCTATGTCGAGTGCACGACAGAGGAACTTGATGATGCCTGGCGTGATGACCTTGCCTATCAGATTATTCACATACTCATAACTGAGATCGACGACTGCATTCTTGATTGGTTCGGGATAGACATCGCAGATATCCATCGACACCTTACCGCCTGCCAATTCCTGACAGAGGATGGCAGCTTGCTGCAGCGCATAGATAGTACCATTGGGATCGACGCCACGTTCAAAACGGAAACTGGCGTCTGTGCTCAGACCATGACGACGGGCAGACTTGCGGATCCATGTAGGATGGAAATAGGCACTCTCGAGCACCACATTCCTTGTGGTCTCATAAGTACCACTACCCTTGCCTCCGAACACACCGGCAATACACATTGGATCTTCGGCATTGCAGATGGCCAGATCACGGTCTGAGAGCTTATGCTCCACACCGTCGAGTGTCTGGAAAGGAGTACCCTCCGGCATCGTCTTCACCACAATCTTATGTCCCTTTACCATATCGGCATCGAAACAATGCAGCGGCTGACCATAGGCCATCATGATATAGTTGGTGATATCGACAATGTTATTGATTGGACGCAGACCAACAGTGGTCAGTTTGTTCTTCAGCCAGTCAGGAGATTCCTTCACCTCGCAGTCCGTGATGCTGACACAAGCATAGCGCTTGCAGGCCTCCTGGTTCTCAATAACCACCTCAACAGGCAGGTCGTGATTGTCCACCTTGAATTTCGAGCAGTCCGGACGATGCATCTGTGTCTCGTGGCCGTTGCTCATCAGCCAGGCGTAGAGGTCACGAGCTACGCCCCAGTGAGAGAGACCGTCGGCACGGTTTGCGGTGATATCCACCTCGATGAGCCAGTCGCTCTCCAGATGATAGTACTCTGCAGCAGGCGTACCTACCACGGCATCCTCGGGCAGAACGATAATACCAGAATGGTCATTGCCAATACCGATCTCATCCTCTGCACAAATCATACCGTTGGACTCCACACCACGCAGCTTGGACTTCTTGATGACAAACTCCTGATCGCCATCGTAGAGCACACAACCGAGGTCAGCCACGATTACTTTCTGGCCAGCTGCCACATTCGGTGCACCGCAGACAATCTGCGAAAGCTCACCTTTGCCTAAGTCTACTGTTGTCACATGCAGATGGTCACTGTTGGGATGGGCTTCACAAGTGAGCACCTTGCCCACATAGAGACCCTTCAGGCCACCCTTGATACTCTGTACTTCTTCCAATGCGTCGACTTCAAGACCTGTTGACGTCAAAGCGTCACATACCTGCTGGGGCGTCAGGTCGAAATCCACGTATTCCTTCAACCATTTGTAGGAAATATTCATTATACCGATTTTTTAGTAATTACCAACTTGTGAAATTTCAGCGTGCAAAGGTACTAAAAAATCGGTATATACACAAATTTTTCTCAAGAAAACTACTCAATACAGTTCATTAAGAAATCTACAGCGCCGTTTATGCCGAATTTACGGACATCTATCGAGATGTCATAATTCCGAGCATCAGTCCAGTCCTTGCCGGTAAAAGTCTTTGTGTAGAGCTCACGGCTGTAGTCATTATCGACCACCATTGCGGCAGCATCCCGCATGTCCAGACCGTACTTCTCGGCAATCCTGCGCTTCCGGCAATCCTCTGTCGAATGGATGAAGATCTTCAGCGCATTCGGATGGTCTGCAAAGATGTGGAAGCCACAACGACCAACGATGACACACGACTCCTTGGCAGCAATCTTCCGAATGGTTTCTGCCTGAGCATCAAAGAGTTCATGTGACGTCTGGTCGTGTTCCGTTCCGTCATACTCGGCCTTACTCATGTAATTCTGGTAGAAGTTGGTGAAGTCATCACGCCAGAGCGGATTTCTGGCTTCAATCTTCTCCATAGCCTCTTCTACGACTCTGTTACGCTTAGCCACCTCATTAAGAATCTGCTTATCCAACAGCTTCACATTGAGCCTGCGGGCCAACTCTGCGCCAATCTCATGTCCGCCTGTTCCGAACTGGCGGCTGATTGTAATCACGAATTTTTCCTCCCTATTCATAGAGCGTTATCTTTTAGTTAAACTATTTTCTTGTTGGCAAAGTTACGAAAAAATATTGAAACCACCAAAGCTTTCGGAGATTTTTTTTGTTTATAGTTGATAGTTTATTGTTTATAGATGATTACTACTAAAGATTTAACGGCTTGCACGGTAATCAACTATAAACTATAAACACTAAACTATAAACTCATAATATACTGTGCTACAGCTTCTGCACACCGCTCTCCATCAACACCGGCAGAGACGATTCCTCCAGCATAGCCAGCACCTTCCCCACAAGGGAAAAGTCCCTGAATACGAATATGTTGCAACGTTTCGTGGTCTCTGACAATACGTACAGGACTGCTCGTTCTGGTCTCAACAGCAATTAAGGTTGCTTCATTTGTCAGGAAGCCATGTGCCTGTCGGCCAAACGTCTTAAAACCTTCCTTCAAACGGTTGGAGATCATCTTTGGCAACCAGAAATGCAAGGGACTTGAAATCAGTCCTGGAGCGTATGACGATTTCGGCAAGTCGTAACTTAGCCTGTTATTAACGAAATCTGCCATTCTTTGTGCAGGAGCCGTCTGTTTCATATTTCCCTGCTGCCAGCACATTTTCTCAAGTTCCTCTTGGAAGTACATCATTCTAAGAGTATCCTCTTCCCCTCCTGAGTAGGAGGGGTTAGGGGTGGTCTGAATATCCTCTGGCCTCACCTCTACCACCATGCCGCTATTGCTCCATTGAGTGCCACGGCTGGCAGGACTCATACCATTGACAACGATCTGCTCCTTGTCTGTGGCTGCAGGAATCACAAAGCCGCCAGGACACATGCAGAACGAATACACGCCCCGTCCTTCCACCTGCGTCACCATCGAATACTCTGCAGCAGGCAACCATCGTCCTCTACCCCGCTTCGAATGGTATTGAATCTGATCGATTAAATGAGACGGATGTTCCAATCTGACACCTACAGCAATGCCCTTCGCCTCAATTTCCACCTTTGCTTCAGCCAGATAGCGATAAACATCTCTGGCAGAGTGGCCTGTGGCAAGAATGACAGGTCCAAGATACTCTTTGTCTGCTATACAACCAATGACCTTATCACCATTGATAATCAGTTGAGTCATCTTGCTCTGAAAGTGTACCTCGCCACCAGATTGGATTATCGTATTACGCATGGCCTCAATCACCTTGGGGAGCCTGTCTGTTCCTATATGGGGATGGGCATCAGCCAGAATAGCCGTCGACGCCCCATGCTGACAGAAGACATTCAGGATCTTGTCCGTATTACCACGTTTCTTACTACGGGTGTAGAGCTTGCCATCAGAATAGGCGCCTGCCCCACCCTCACCAAAGCAGTAGTTGCTCTCTGCATCCACCTTCTGGGTTTTGGTGATATTGGCCAGATCTTTCTTTCGTTCATGAACATCTTTTCCTCTCTCCAGCACGATAGGCCGCAACCCCAGTTCTATCAGTCTCAGCGCAGCAAACAGGCCACCAGGACCCGCCCCCACGACAATCACCTGAGGACGTCCCTCCACATTCTGGTATTCCGTCCTGACATACTCATCATCATGTGGTTGCTCATTGACGTAGACTCTGATTTTCAGGTTGATAAATATCTGTCTCTGTCGGGCATCAATGCTTCGTTTGAGGATCCTCACCCCATAAATCGTCCTTTCGTCGATGCCTTGCTCACCCGCCAACCATCCTTTCAACCTATCTTCCTGTGCAGCCACTTCTGGCGTTACCCGTATCTGATATTCGTTCGTCATGAAACAGTCATATATATATAAATAGGTGTCACATTACAAACTTTCTCATGAAGGGAATCATGCTGATCAACTTTACTAAGAGGTAAGAGAGGATAAAAATGAATACGCTATAAACCGGAGCAAACCATACCACTGAGAAAGTAGAAGAACTGAATCCAAGGAAATTTGTACACAAGTAAATCAGGAGTGGATGCACCAAGTATATACCGAAACTATAATTAGAGAGATTGACGACGATACGACTCCGCTGTGGAGAAAGGTTTCCAAAGCGGTCTTTAAGAAATACGAACACGGCTACCCCTTGAATGAGTACAAAGGGATGCAGGTCTTCATAAAAGAAACTATGGCAGAAGCCTAACCTACATGACAACCAGCGAGTAGCAAGGGCAGAACCCACGATGCTCAAGGCCGCCAACAAATAGATAATCCTCCTCATACGACTGGAGATCGTATGGGAAAAGAGCCAATGTCCTATAATAAAATAGGTGATGAAATAGAGCGACGTCAGGCCATAGCCGTCGTAATAGTCAGCCAGTGCCTGCTTCCGCAACGGGTTGAACAGCTCCAAATGACTGAATACGGAAGGAATGACGAATGTGGTTACGATGGCTAACCCCACCAGATAGTTAAACGCCTTTTCCTGTCCTGCGATGCCCTTCAATGCCGGCAACGTCAGATAAATACCTATCATCACCGTCAGGAACCAGAAATGAGGTGGACCCTTAAGCACGCTTAAGAAGAAAATCTTCAGTCCTTGACCCAGCCCCTCAGTGACCAAGATGTATATGGCTGACCAAAAGAGGAATGCATAGACAATACGTAGCAGATTCTTTCCAAAGAGGCGTCTGATGATCAGGGGCTTGTCGGGAGAAAGAAACAAAGCGCCAGAGATCATGAAGAATACTGGCACACCCCATTGAACCAGTGACGAATAAATATTTCTGATTTCCCATTCTGCGGAAGGGAAAAGCAGATGCCAGAACTGTCCACTCACATGCTGCACCACAATGGCAAAAGCAGCCACGATACGCATCACGTCAAACGAGAGAACACGCTTTGGATTCATTGAACTCAATCAGCAATTTAATACCGTTATCGAATCACCACCTTCTTCTTCCCATGGATATACAAGCCCGGTGTTGACGGTCGCGCATTGAGTCGCCGTCCTTCCAATGTGTACCAATAAGGATCGTTGTCCTGAGTCATGACAGGTGATGAAACACCGTCATCAATATAAATACCTTCGCCCCATTCGCTTGTCAAGAACGCCACCTTTTCAGCAAGGCATTGCTTCATCAACAGTTTTCTGCCATCTATGGAACCTGGATTATTTCCCGGCCAACGGGCTATATCGCTCTCTATTGCGTAGCGAATACGTTCAATGAAGTCATCGATAGCCTTATCCAACTTAGGATATTGCATGCCAAGGAAAGGCTGCCAAATATCCATAACGCAGTCCCTGAATCTGTGGAACTGATAGATTTCCTTTATCCAGACGGATCCATAAGGCGGATCTTGCCATACATATTTGTCGTACCCTCGATGGAACGCATTCCCAAAGTCCCACACGGGGCCAAAGATCAATTTGGTATCGCGTCCTCTCTCCTTATGGATGTAGCAACTGCCACGAAACGATTCTGCATCATCAACAATCTCCCTGACAATATAATAACGCGCCAACGTATCCATATCAATATATTTCTCCCAGATCTTACTGGATTTATTGGGGGAATAGATGGCTTTATCCGTATCTTTAATGAATGAAGTAATATAACTTCTTTGTTCACGCGACAACACTTCCGGCTCATGAATTGTCATATTCAAACAATCCTGATCTCTGATTTCGTTTCTTATAAATATCTGGTCATCATACTCATAATTGTCAATTTCCAACAACCATCCCCCCGTGATCTCTTCTGGGTCTTCCGACATGTCCGCCTGTTCTGTAATCTCTACCCGATTCTTGCCAATACGGATTTTCTCCGTCAGCATATAGAGACCGACATAGTCACCATTGAGGACCACCTCCACAGGTTCCTGTGCTGGCGTATATGCCATTCCTATCAATCGGCTCAATTCAAAACCAACAGTATTACGAAGATATACCATGTCGTCATCAACATGGGGCAACAGAGTGAAATGGCGGTTCTTTTTCATCCCCAACGGTTTCACTTTATCCTGGAACTTAAGACGATAAGGTTTCTTGGCATATTCCTTCCATGTATGGTTACCATGTCCTTTGATTTCCAATACCAACGGAGACTCTGCCGTACCCAACGACTCATACCCTTCTTGCCCAAGGGCATCAATATAGCAAGTAGCGTTTACGTAATACTCTTTGGTTGTGATGGGGGCTTCTGAATTGATAAACATAATGGGCAGCGTGCCAGAGCAGTATTGCCTGCCAAGCTCCGTTCCCCCCGCCATAGCAGAAAGCGGTATCAACATGAAAACGACCCATACCAATATGAACTTCTTATAAGCCAACATATATGAACACATCTTTAATTTGGGTGCAAAATTACAAATAATATATCATCTAAGCAAATAATACGGCAGAAATCGATAAAAGATGTACCGAAATGGAAATATTTAAATCAATTGTTGTCCACATCTACACGTACAAAAAGGCAGTTCCTTCTATGTGATTTTCGCATAATAACAGAAAAATCTCCTGGAATCCTTGATAGTTTCAGAATTATTATGTACATTTGCAGCTGTTTACAGCCTGTTATCTATTTTAGTGTTAAATTGCAAATGACGGAAGTTTGTACTACAGAGAAAAAAAGAATTAATTATATAGATATCGCAAAGGGAATTGGAATCATATTCGTTATTCTAGGACATAGTGAATTTGTTCATTCCCATATTCTTAGGCTCCTATCAGGTATAGCATGGACATTCCACATGCCATTATTCTTTATTATATCTGGTCTTTGTTTTAGAAAAAAAGGAAATGAAATCATTTATACTCTGTTCAAAAGGCTGGCTGTACCTTTCTATTTCACGATTTTTCTGTTTGTTGTATTCTATTTAACAACAGGTCATATTGATGAAAGCAGGGACTGGATCTGGGGAGGTATATACGGTTCTGGCTTAAGTTATTCTACACCTTTCTATATTAAGGGGGTTGGCGCTATATGGTTTCTTTTGGCTCTTTTTTGGGCGAAGATCATTTTAAACTATATCGTTCATCTGCCTGAGTATTTAGTCTTAGTTTTGGTGGCATTATTAGCATATTGGGGTGTTTATAGTTATTCCCGTTTTGTTTTACCGCTTGAAATTCAAACTGGTTGCATAGGCCTTCTCTATTTATTCATTGGATTCCTTGCTCATAAGTATGGCCTGTTACAGAAGTTCTATTTACCACCCCTTGTGTTTTCATTGCTGATTTGGGTGCTTGGGTATTTTAACAATTATGGTTATATGACTCTCGTCAATTGTGATGTTGACGTGATTTCTATCATCGTATCATGCTGTGCTTGTTACGTTGTATTGTTACTTTCAAAATTGCTTGAAGGGTTTAAGTTACTATGTAGGATCTTCACGTGGTTAGGGAAGAACACGATCATCATATTATGTTTTCATATGTTTGAATTATATACGGGCATCTCAAGTAAAATAGCAGCAACGTTATTCACATCAGAAGCTGTTGATTCCGTTTTCTTTGTCAGAATGGTATGGTGCGTGTTCTTCGCGCTTATTATACCTAAGATACCATACGTAAGAAAAGTATTCTCTTTATAAAACCAAATCACATACAAGTTTGTGCAAACAAAGACAGGAGCCTCGGTGATTGAGACTCCTGCCTGTTGAGGATATAAAGAATCGCGTTTCTTACTTCACGATCTCGTGTTTCCGACAATTATTATAAACCTGTTTTTCCATAACTTAATATTATATATTACAAATGTAACTCCGTTTCCACCAGTATACACAGCTTGGCCAGGATCCACTGGTGTAGGAGTTGGTGTCGGAGTAGGCGTCGGAGTAGGTTCTGGTTTTACATACAAGGTTGCTCCTGCAGCCTCCGCATCAGTCTTTGTTGACAGCGTAGTCGTTGTGTTTGCACCTATCTATAAAGTGCTTACAAAATGCTTGCAATGGAAAAAATATTTTACATTCCAAATCAACAGCAAGAAAACTGGCAGTTTGGATAGTCCAAAGTGGGAGTTTCGTTAGGGGAAAGTCCGAGTTTACCCTAACTAAAGTCCGAGTTTCCTTAGCCTAAAACCAAAGTAATCATAACCGCCTGATTATCAGACTTATACATGGCTGTAAAGAATTGCTGTACATGCTTTGAAATTTTCAGACAAAAAAAAAACAGGAGCCTCATGGATGAGACTCCTGCCCTTTAATGCGTTTACGTCAACTATCATAGATGTGTTTTCCCATAGCCCAAAATTACATAGTGGCCAGTTTTTATTGGATCTATTGTTGCCTCGGGATTCTTCCAATGCAGATTCAGATAATATGTATAACCTCTCAGCAATTTCGTGTTTTGAAGTGGAGTTGCAACATACATATGATTTGATCCACTGCTTTCATTTTTCCTGGTATTCCATATTCTAGTATATAGGTAGAACGCATGAACGTATACACCGTTATCTGAATTCATGAGATACCAACTACCGTCGGTAAAATTAACACCAGGCATATATATACCATCAATTGTTGTTATTTCAGGCGAGGTATAAGACTGGCCGGCTGGTATAATAATATCGTTATATGCCCAACTTGTACCTGAAGTTGGTCCATGCATATTGGCATTGACTTGCGTTGAATTTGCCCAGTCAGTAGGATTTCTTGATACATTAAGAATGACTTTGCCAGAGAATCTTGCTTCTACACCGGTGTTATTCGTTATGACGAATTTAATTCCGTTTCCACCAGTATACACTGCTTGACCTGGTACCACTACTGGATTATCCACTGGAGGAGTAACGGTGCCTGTACCTGTGCCTGGATCCGTACCTGTGCCTGTTCCTGTACCTGTGCCTGTTCCTGTACCTGTGCCAGAGTCAGCTGGTTTAACATATAAGGTTGCTCCTGCATCCTCTGCAGTCTTCTTTGTTGACAGCTTAATCGTAGTGTTAGCACCTATCTTTTCTACTGACTCGTAATAATAGTAGTCAGGGAAATCAGAAGGAGATTTCTGCTTTGTTTCATAATATTTCTTGTTGGCACTGTCAAGGAATACCAATTCATCTGAAATACCCAGACTTTCGGGATTACCCCAACTCTTGGGATACAAGACAACAGCTTGTTCACCTGCGGTATAATTACGAGATGCCTTTTCCATAGCTTCACCAAGAGATGTATAAGTAGTGGAAATTCCATCAACTTCTTTTCCACCTAACATTGGGAAATTGTTCTCTGTCGGGAAAGTGTTTCCCAGCCAGAAGTATTGAGGAACGTTGGGATGGAGGCTTTCTTCATAGGCCTCAGCATCAAGTTTCAGCTTAAGTTTTAGCGTAACTTCTTCGGCCATGACTTCTGTCCGGAAGAGAGTATATTCGCTGATGTCAGTTTCTACTTTTCCTGTATTGTAGATGGTACCGTCTTCCTCGTTCTGAAACACAAACACCACCATATTCGCATTCCAACTCGATGGACAAAGGAGGTTGGCTGCCTTTCCGGCAGTCACTTTGATTGTTGGGGCAGCTTCCAAGACTTCGGGGAAATTTTTATAGTTGGTAACTACGCCCTCAATGGTAGTGTAATTGTCTTTCGTAGGTTCTTCGGTACCCAGATAGAAAAAGTCGGTGATGCTTATTTTATAAGCTTCTGCCTCAGCCTTCGTTTTTAATACATATTCTGCTTCATCGGCGACCTTTTCTGTTTGGAAAAGATTGTAGCCACTGATGTCAGTATCTGCAGCATTCAAAGCGTAGGAGGCGCCGTCTCCTTCATTCTGAAGCACCAAATCTGTCACATCCCAACTTTCGGGACAGAGAAGGGTACCTCTCTGGTCGGCCTTAAGACTGACTTTCGGGGCTGCTTTCAGGACATCGTCTATAGACTTATAGGTGGTGACTACGCCACCAATGGTAGTGTAGTTGCTTCTATTGGGCATTTCGGTATCAGTACCCAGCAAGAAGTAGTCAGTATTCATAATAATACCGACCAGGACCGTCACGTCTGCGGCGTTCACCCTGCCATCCTCATTAAGATCGCCCTTCAACGTAGTAGTCTGGCCATCAGTAGCCTCAGAACCCTGTGCGTTTGCGATTCCACAACTTAGCAGCATGGCTGCCATCATGATTAAAAATCTAATTTTTCTCATTGTAGTAAAATTTAAATTAAACGATATAAAATAAAACGAAATAAAATAATTGTTCTCATTGTCTCATAAGAAGATTCACCCTCCTGCTGAGTTCCTTACCGACTGCCTCGGAGCCCTTATAGCTCCAATGGGTATTGTCAAACAGGAAAACATCTTTCTCTCCTTTCTCCAAGAGAGGCAGCAGACAGTATTTACACAACATGACCTCTGGAATATCTCCGAAAATATCACGCACGTCCTCGTTGACCCGCTTTGGAGGGTACGGATTATCCGTTATATAGTCTTGATAGAGATCGTATTTATCCACAGCCACTATCAGCATCAGCTGAATGCCTCGCTCATGCGCCTTATGCGTCAGCAAATCAAAGACGTTCTTCACCTTCGGAATAACAGCCTCACCAATCGTCAGGCCATTTTTAATGTCTCCGTCATAGAAATACAGCTTATCTGGTTCACGACTGCTAAAGAAATCTCTATTCAGGTTGACCACATAGACAGGGCTACGGCCAGCAAACCGATACAGGATGAAATCACGGGCCCGGAGGAGCGACCATTCGTTGGCATTGCGCTTTTCACCATCAGGGGCTGACTCTGGCTCTGGAACTTCCACCTTGGATTCCTTGAAATCACTTATCCTAAGGGCTAAATCACGTTCCACAACTTCGACAACCAGCACGTCGACATTGGTGGAATCCACAACGCCCCAGTCAAGAATGTTGCAAGCATACTGTATAGGATTCTCATAAAGACTACGCTTACAATTGGCAACAGCAAGTCCCTCCCCAGGCATATAGTTCTGATAACCAATATTTCCCTGTTGAGAGAACGAATCACCCACAGTCAGCACATTAACATGGATGTTACGCAGCTCTTCTGTATGATTGACCTTTATAAATAAGGTGTCCTCCATTCCATACTTCATAAGCGATTGGCTATACTCCACCCCAAACGGTATCAGGGCCAGACTGCCAAGATCACTATCAGCCCGAGGACTAATGTACAATGTAACATAAGCCACAAGCCCTAACATTATTATATATATAGGCAAGACGATATATGAGATTTTAATCAGGAATTTCTTCATACTCAGAATTGGAAATATATAAATGTCTGGACTTCACCGGCATAGAAGAACATCAGAAGCCCGATACAAGCATAAAGCGAATAACGGACCGAAGAACAGCGGAACACCCTGTTGTCAGGGAACTGAAGTACATGTACCTTGTTGCGCTGCAGATACTCTACAATCATCAGCAACAAGATTGCAATAAAAGTATTGGTACTTCCCAAACGGAAGTTGAAATCATCAAAGGCCGTCAGGAACATCCGTGATACAAAGTCCCATGCTTGACTGATATCCTCAGCACGGAAAATAACCCATCCAACGACAGCCAGACCAAACGTGACTGCCACTCTGAATAGATCCTTCAATGAGGGCAGCAGTCTGCCAGCAGCCAGAATGTCCTTGTCCTTGGTGTTGATATGCAACAGTTTGTATAACACAATCAGAGTGCCATGATACAAGCCCCAGCACACGAATGTCCAATTCGCTCCGTGCCACAAGCCGCTGACACCAAACACGATAAACGTATTCCTGATGACCTTCCACTGGGCACAACGGCCTCCGCCAAGGGGGATATAGACATAGTCGCGGAACCACGTCATCAGCGAAATATGCCACCGACGCCAGAACTCCGGTATCGATCTCGACAGGTAAGGATAATTAAAGTTGCTCAACAGTCGGATACCAAACAGACGTGCACAACCTATGGCAATATCGCTATAACCTGAGAAATCGCAATAAATCTGGAAAGTAAACAGGAGCGCAAGTCCCCACAGGCTGATACCAGAATAGTCGGCGTATGAATCCCAAAGCGGATTAAGATTCGCTGCACATCTATCCGCAATGACAACCTTCTTAAAGAATCCCCACAACATCTGACGACAACCGTCCACAGCCAGTTCATAATCGAAATGACGGTCACGCTGGAACTGCGGCAACAGGTTCTTGGCCCGTTCGATAGGACCTGCCACCAACTGCGGGAAGAAACTGATAAAGGCGCAGAACTCCACGATATTCTTAGTGACAGGCACATCTTTCCGATAAACATCGATCGTATAGCTGAGTGCCTGGAAAGTATAGAAGCTGATGCCTACGGGCAGGATTACGTTCAGTGTCACCCAGTCCAACTGATAGTGGAACACATGCCAGAACAACTGCGCCAAACTGTCCGCGAAGAAATTGTAATACTTAAATACTCCTAAGATTAGGAAGTTCACTATCAGATTCACAGCGCATACCATCCGCTGCCTTCGCTTCTGCCCCTCGAAAAGTTCAATCAGCACACCACTATAGAAACTGCACAGCGAAGTAAATATAATCAAGAACAGGAAACGCCAGTTCCACCAGCCATAAAACACATAGCTGGCCGTCACAATCAGCAGATTCTGCCATTCGCGCTTCTGGAAGACAAACCAGTAAAGCACAAACACTATCGGCAGAAACACCAGGAACTCAAATGAATTAAAGTTCATCTATACGGCGCTTAACTCTTTTACTCAGTTCTATACCAACAATCTCTGAAGCTTTGATGCTCCAGTGACTGTCATCGAAAGAGAACACATCTTTCTCACCTTTTTCTATTAAAGGTGTCAAGAGATACTTACACAGTAAGACATTCGGCTTATCGCCAAATATCTCACGGGCTTCCTCTATATATGTCTTACGAGGATAGGGATTATCGACAATATGATCCTGATACATATCATACTTGTCAACAGGAATCATCAGCAGCAAAGCGATGCCACGCTCCTCTGCCTTCCTGGTCAAGATTTGAAATACCTCCCCAATCTTCTGCCTGGATACCTCGTCAATGTTCACACCGTTGGTAATGTCGGCACAGTAAAAATACAGACTACGAGGCTCCTTACTGTTAAAATAGTCCTTGTCAAGGGTTACCTTATACACCGGACTCCAGTGCAGGCGATACGTCAGGAAATCTCTGGCCCGCAACAAGGACCATGCATTAGGGTTTCCGCTACTACTGAAAGAAGGTTCGGGATCGAGTTCATTCATGTCAACTTTATCGACATTAAACTCCTCTGCCCTACTGACAAGATCTCGTTCCCCTACTTGAATAACCAGCACGCCGATATTCGTGGAGTCCACCAATCCCCTATCAAGGATGTTATAGGCATACTGCATGGGATTCTCGTATAGTTCTCTGGCACAATTGACTACAGAAACACCTTGAGCTGCTAGATAGTTCTGATAGCCTAATCGACCCATTCTGGAGAAGGAGTCACCCACAGTCAACACATCAGCATGAATACTCCTCAGACTATCAGTCTGATTGACATTCATGTAAAGCAGCTCTTTCATCTCGTCAGCATCATCCTCGTTACAACCAAACGGAATCAATGCCAAATGTCCTAAATCACCTGTTGTCTTAGGGAGGACATTGAGGGTGACATATGCCGTCAGTCCAAACAGCAGCAGAAACACCGGCAGGACAGTATATGATAATTTTATCAGGAACTTCTTCATGGTCAGAACTGGAAATAAATGAATGTCTCTACTTCTCCGGCAAATAGGAACATCAGGAGGCTGATGGCTGTATATAGCAGATATCGGACTGCGGAATACTTGAAGATACCGTCTGTCGGTAATTGTAACGGATGTTCCTTCTTTCTGGTTGTCCACTCCATAATCAACACGATGATGATAAGCAACAGTGTCAACTTCTTAACCGCTAAGGTTGGCATGGAGAATAGCGATAATGACAGAATGCCCTCGAAGAAACTGAAGGCATCAGTCACACTTCCAGCTTGGAAGAAAACGAATCCTATCGATACAAGGAAAAAGTTCAACAACATCTTCGAGAAGTCCTTCAACTTGGGCAGATTATGGTCGTTGGGACGCAGTTTCTTGTTTTTACCGAAGGAACCGGAAAGAACCAGCGGCATAAAGAGTATGGCATGATAGAGGCCGAAAAGACCAAATGTCCAGTTGGCTCCATGCCAAAGACCAATAAGTACGATATTGATGGTCACAGCAAGCATCACCCCCCAGTTAGCCATATTACGGAAGGCGATGTTCAATGGCATGAACACATAGTCAGTGACCCACGACGTGAGCGAAATATGCCAATTACGCCAGAACTCAGCGATATTGCGAGCCAGCAAAGGATGGTTGAAGTTGCGGGTGATATTGAAACCGAGAATCTTGCCCACGCCGATGGCCATATTCGAATAGCCGTCAAAGTCAGTGTAGATCTGCATGGTGTAGAGCAGCGTCCATAGGAGTAATGTCGAACCAGCCTGACTGGAATAATCCGACCATACACTCTCCGTTACGATGGCCAGATGGTCGGCGATGCATATCTTCGTGAACATACCCCAGAGGATCTGGCGACAGCCGTCCACAGCCTGTGCATAATCTAATGAATGTGATTTCCTCAACTGTGGAATAAACGTGTTCGGACGGTCAATAGGACCTGAGAGCAATGTCGGGAAGAAGGCAATGTAGGTAGCAAACTCAACCATATCCTTACTCGGTTCAATATGTTCGCGATGGATTTCTATCAAATAGCTGATCAATTTGAACGTAAAAAAACTCACGCCGACAGGCACGATGATGTTCAGCGTAGTCCACGTAGCCTTCAGTCCAAGGGCACTGAGCAATTCGGCAAATGAATCACCGAAGAAATTCAGGTATTTGAAGTATAGCAACAAACAGATTCCCAAAGCCACGCCGAAAGTGGTCAGGTGCGAGGTCTGCTTGGCTCGACCTTTCTGCATCATGTCCTTTAACCACAGTCCAAGGGCATAGAACACAGCCGTGGCACCTAACAGTATTACCACCATCTTCCAGTCGACCATACCGTAGAAGAAATAGCTCGCCAACAGTAGCCAGATGTTTTGACGGCGAGAAGACTTCTTCGTGAATGGCAAATAGTAGACGGCGAAGACTACTATGAAGAAGAAAAGGAACCTGACAGAGTTGACTACCATTAATTAGGATTTACAATTTACATTTTTGTAAGCATCGAGTCAACCATCTCGCCGACATTCTGCCATTTCATGATTTCCAACGAAGTGAACTTGATCTTGAATGCCTTCTCAATAGCCACGATCAGCTGGATATGACTCAGCGAATCCCATTCCTCAATATCATTGGCGCTTGTCTCGTCGGTCAGATTGCACTCGTCAAGATCAAGCACATCCATAAAAATCTCATTCAGTTTCTCAAAAATCTCTTGTCTTTCCATATTTTGAAGTTAATATTTGTTATGCCATTAATAATGTACCAGCATTCACAGGCAGCTTTACGCCATTAACCTGCTGTGAAGCATCTACGAAGAACTTGATAACCTTGGCCACCTCTTCTGGCGTAAGTAACTGTTTCAGAGGATGATCCATTTGCATCTGTTCCAAAATGCGCTCATCAACCTCCGCAAAACTCGTTTGCATATAGGCTGGCAGAATACAGTTACTTGTCACATTATATCTCGTATATTCTTTGTTCCATACATTCGAGAGTTCCATCAGATAGGCTTTATTGGCCGCATAAAGGCTATAGCCCATGGGTGGCAGCCCGATGACAGCCTCTGTAATGATATTGATGATTTTCCCGAACTTCTTATTTTTCATGATCCCAAGAGCGGCCTGGGTAATCTTCACTGTCGGGATAATATTCATCTCAAAAGCCCTGAGGAATTCTCCTGGGGCTATTTTATGGAAATAGGTTGTCTGGGGCTTGCCAACATACGTACAATTGACCAGCACGTCAATATCCCATGTCTTGACTTGTTCACAGAAGGCATCCACGCTCTCTTCCTCACAGAAATTGACAGGTACGGCCTTGACGCTACTATAAGTAGCTTCCATTTCTTCTGCCACAGCTTTGTACGCTTCTGTGGGCAGGTAACTGAAATAGATTTGATGCAGGTCTTTAACCAACAATTCTACCGTAGCCTTACCCAAGCCTGAAGTTCCACCTGTAACTAATATATTCATTTTTACACTATTATTATTTCAGGAGTCCAACTTGTACGTGTCCTTTTGCAACCAGTTCCGGTTTCCCGTCAGCAAGACGACGAAACTTCAATTTATAATTAATGATGTTCACCGCCTCTGAAACAATGTCAATCTCAGATTCCAACAGTATCTCATCATTCAGAAATACTGGTTTGTGGAAACTGATGTCTTGTGACTGGATCATCAGTTCTTTAGCGGGAAGCAGCATACCCACGAAATGAGAGATAAAGGCATTCAAGATATTTCCATACATGACAATACCCCTAAAACCCTTACTATTGGCATAGGCAGAGTCAGTATGCAACGGATTGTAGTCGAGACTACAACGCTGAAAATGATCATAAACCTCCTGCGTGACCTGATAGGCATGTGTGATATGGGCAGACCGTGCTGCCAGTTCTTGAATGGTCATACTGTTTTTGTGTCAATATAACATTCCCTTGGCTGGTAAGCCTCAACATCCAACTCAAAACGAGCCGTTTCCGAATTCTCTATCTTCGTGAAGCCAAGACTTGTATAGTGGTTCTCCACCATCTTGTTCTTAGGAGTAGGCAGATACTCGCCGATGATTTTCTTATAGCCAGCTGCCTTGGCACGCTCCACCATCGTATTGAGCGTAAAGTTCTCCATGCCACGTTTCAGCACCCGGCAACTCATAAACCACGTATCGACAAAGAGCGTCTCCGCATCCTGCCGTTTCATGATGATAACAGCAATCAGACCATTATCGCCAAACTTATCCTCAAGTGTAAAACTGAGATCTATCACGTTCGGATCTTCTGCCACTGCTGTGATATCTGCCTCAGTATAGCGGATAGTCCTCAGGTTGAACTGGTTACTACGCTGGGAGAGCTGAGCCACACGAGGTGTATTGAACTTAGTAAAGCCACTGACGGTCGACACCATATTCAGCGATTTGAGGAAATCAGCCTCGTTGGTAAAGGTCTTCGACAGAGATACACGCTTGGCCTCCACCTGATATTGTTTGGTACGGTCCTTGTCGGCATTGCTATAGCTGGCCGTCTCAAAGAGATTTAGTGAATAGAGGTATTCCAGATATTCACCCGGGTCTTCCGGCAGTTCTGGAACAGTGATACCTTTGATATTCTCGCGGACGATATTTCGCTCAAATGGATTATCATCGAGGAACACAATCGAGTCGAAGCCAATGTTCAGGATGCTCTGGATGGTTCGGATATTGTCAACCTTCGTCTCCCAGTTGGCCTGGAACACGGCAATGTCATCCAGTTTCAGCACCATATCGGGATGCTTCTCGAACGGTTCCTTCGCCGTTTCCTCATTATTCTTCGAGGCCACGCAGATGATGATACCACGCTGTTTCAGTTTCTTCACCCACATCTGGAATTCCGTGAAGGCCTTTCCGATACCAAGTCCATGACCAAGTTGGATACCTTCCAACCCGTCATCTCCGATGACACCACCCCAGACTGTATTGTCAAGGTCGAGGACCAGGCACTTCTTGAACTGTCCCTTGATGGCGCAGACGATATCCATGACCCTTGAAGCCACGTAAGGCAGGGCATCCACGCTCAGGATCATTTCTGTGCTGACGTAGACATTTGGCGCAAACATAAAGTCACGACCGAACTTATTCTGGAGACCGGCAATGTCACAAATGAAAAGGTTCGGATACTGCTGCGAGAGGTTCATCAACTCATAGTTGAGCTTCCTGACCTGATAAGACAATGAGGATGAAACCTTATTAGCATAACTGCCAAAGACCGTATCTTCGATCTCGGCATAATTGAAATAGATGATCTTCTTATTGGCAAAAGCAGGATTCTCACAGATCGATGCCACAAAAGACAAACGCTCGTCTGCCAAAGCTGACTGTTGCTCTACGGAAAGAGTACTGTGATGCTCACCCAACTTATGAGTCGACTGGAACACCACGATGATATCCGCATCGAACTTATACAAATCACTCGTAGGATCCAGAAACTGCCTCTCCACCTGATTATACTCAGCCTCAAACAAGTCGATATGATATCCGTGTTCCACGCCCATACCCTGAATAGCTGTAGCCAAGAACTGTGTAGCCGTATCTCCGACAAGAGCCACCTTCACAGAAGGAAGCCCCGAGTTATCCTGTTTCAGAATCTTCTTTAAGTCTTTATATTGAAGCATTCTATACCTTGACATATTATATTTCGGTGCAAAAATACTCATTTTTTATCAAATACCAACTGAAATATGTCTTTTTTTTAGGAAAACGACGAAATAATTAACTTTTTGAGGATATTGATGAAAAAATAAGCGATTTCTTTTGTTTTTTGCTCTAATTGCATTACCTTTGCACCGCCGTTGGAGAATTCCCCCATTGTGAAGGGGTACCGACGACAAGATAAATTGCATAGAAATATGAAAGTAATGAAATTCGGCGGAACGTCCGTAGGTTCCGTAAAAAGCATTTTGAGCTTAAAAGAAATTGTGGAGGCAGAGGCTCGGACACAACCTGTCATAGTAGTAGTAAGCGCACTCGACGGCATCACAGACAAGTTGATTGCAATGTCGCAGATGGCAAAACAGGGTGACGAGCGCTATCGTGAGGAATTCGATGCGATGGTGAGACGCCACCACCTGATGATAGACACAATCATCAATGACATCAAAAAGCGCGTAGACTTATTTAATAGTGTGGACAGTCTCTTTGACCAGTTGAAGAGCATCCTCTATGGTGTGTATTTGGTTCATGACCTGTCTAAAAAGACTGAGGACACCATCGTGAGCTATGGTGAGCGACTGAGTTCGCACATTGTAGCAGGAATTGTAAAGAATGGCGTTCGTATGAACAGCCGTGACTTTATCCGTACACAGAATAAGAACGGTAAGCATGTGCTCGACACTGAGGAGACGAAGCGACTGGTGAAGGATACTTTCAAAGACCTCAATGAAAAAAGTGTATATGTGGTGCCTGGGTTCAT
>ONCZ01000020.1 GCA_900316445.1 uncultured Prevotellaceae bacterium
TACGGCGCTCCTGACTCTCAAACTGTACTTTTCTAATCATAGTCGTATCCTCCTTTATTCTTTACGTGGGTCAATAGCCTTAACTGCACCCTGATCCTCGGTACGGCGACCGTAAGAACCGGTGAACTTCTTCAGAGCCTCATTGGCATCCATGCCGTTTTTGATGGCTTCCATCATCTTACCGAGGTGAACATACTCATAACCGCAAACCTCATTGTTAGCATCGAGGTACTGCTTGGTGATGTAACCCTCAGTCAGCTCCAGGTAACGGGTACCTTTGGCAACAGTGCCATAGAGTGTACCAGTCTGAGAACGAAGACCTTTACCCAGATCCTCCAGACCAGCGCCGATAGCCAGACCACCCTCAGAGAAGGCACTCTGCGTACGACCGTAGACAATCTGCAGGAAGAGCTCGCGCATAGCGGTGTTGATGGCATCGCAGACGAGGTCGGTGTTCAGGGCCTCGAGGATGGTCTTGCCGGGCAGGATCTCAGAAGCCATAGCGGCAGAGTGAGTCATACCTGTGCAACCGATGGTCTCTACGAGAGCCTCCTGGATGATACCGTCCTTCACGTTCAGGCTCAGCTTGCAGGCACCCTGCTGAGGTGCGCACCAGCCGATACCGTGAGTGTAACCGGAGATCTCCTTGATTTCTTTCACTGCCACCCATTTGCCCTCCTCGGGGATTGGTGCAGGTCCATGATAAGCGCCTTTGCAAACGCTACACATGTTTTCAACTTCTTTTGAATAAATCATTGATAATAAAACATTTAAATGTTAAACAACTTAATAGTTCCTTTTTGTAGCCTACAAAGATACTTAAAATATGGTATACATGTATATAAAGTGGCAAAGTTTTTTCTTCTTTTAACATAATTCTTAGTATTACCATACTTTAGTGTGAGAGAAAAAACGTAATTTTGCAGCCGTAATCATATATTGGCAGATATGACAGATCAGGAATTAGAAGAGAGAGTGCAGCGTGCCGTTGACAATTTCATGGCGGGCTACGGCTGCTGTCAAAGTGTGGTGGCTGCCTTTGCAGACCTCTATGGCCTCGACGACACGCTGGCCAAGAAGTTGGCGGCCGGATTCGGAGGCGGTGTCGGAAGACTGCGGATGATGTGTGGGGCTGTCTCAGGCATCGTTATGTTAGTCGGTCTCGACTGCGGACAGACGGAAGGCAGCGACAGAGAGGGAAAGTCGGCATGTTATAAAGTGGTTCAGGAACTGCTGGCAAAGTCGAAAGAAGACAACGGCAGCCTCATCTGTGCAGAGATCTTAGGCCTGAAAGGCCACGAGAAGGCCATCTGCCACTACGAAGCTTCACCACGAACGGCAGAGTATTACAAGACTCGGCCATGTGCAGCAAAGGTGGAGAGTGCCGCCCGCATCTTTGCTGACTATTTAAAGATGAAGACCTAAGCCCAACATAAGGTTGTTGGGATAGTAGAAGTCGTAAAGGCTGTATCCGATATGGACATAGGCCTTTCGCAGGACGTGGATTTTCAGCGCCAGGATCTCATAGAAGCCTCTCAGGTCATCGGTCTGGGCATTGACGAAATTATGTCCGATGCCGAAATTGATGGTGAAATAGGGCATAGCAAACTCCACGCGTCCTGACAGTCCCAGTGCCACACGACGATACCAAGGTGCCAACCGTACATCATCCTCTGTGGGTTCCAGCATCTTGTCGGCTTTAGGATAGTCGAACTCCAGATTGGCACTACCGTCATAGGAAACATCGAATGAAGGTCCAATGTTCAGCCATCTGTTGATCTGATAGAGCGGATTAACGTTGAACCCCACAACCCCATACTTCCCTGGGATAGCGAAAGTGCCTGTCTCTGTGTCCAGGCCCTTCCGTTTCCAGGCGCCATAGAGCGTCAGGTCCCATACCCATTGCCGTTGGAAAGCAGTATCTACTCCTTCCCTCCTTACTCCTTTTACTCCTTCCCTCCTATTAAAATAATACGCTGCACTGGCCTTGATGCCGGCGATGTTCAGGCCTGCGTTGGGAATAGAGGTGTTGCCATTACTGAAATGGGTGATGGAGGCGCCCAAGTTCAGATCCCATTCCTTCGACAGCATATAGCGCAGATAGAAGTCCACATTGATATATGCTGTCATCTTCGAACCGATGACACGATTATCAGGATGGCTATCCTCATCGTATTTATTCCAACCATAGGTCAGTCCCAAATTCCATTCATAATTGAGTGACAGCCTTCTGGCCAGCGTTTTGATGGTAGCACCCTGGAAAAGGAAGAGTGAGACGGGATTGCCTAATTGCGGGTTCAAGTCGTGATAAGCCAGCCCCACACCCTGATAGGCACCCTTATAGAGTTCTGCCTCCCTGGAGCCTGACGGAGGAGCGAAGGCGTACTTCACCTTCGCCGTAAAGGCATGGTTCATCGTCCGCACCTCACCGTTGTTTCCTCTAAGAAAGTCATTGGTCTTCAGGATCAGTCCCGGCACCGCCTCCACCTCCACACGATGGACAGTTGCACTATCATCCGTCTCGGCAGTTGCGGCGAGGGTATATGCCATCGCTGCCAACACGATTTGCAACACCATCATGCACTGTTTTTTGATAATAACGACACAAAATTACTAAACTAGCGCAAAAAAACCATGAAAAACGTTGAGGTTTAGAATATTTTAATTAAATTTGCAAGCAAAAACCGAACAACGATGAAAAATATGATACTAATCCTCGTGTTGGCCTTGTGCCTGATCACGCAGACCACGAGTGCCCAGATGCTGTCGAAAGGCGTATCCAAGGAACTTGCCGAACACAGAAAGGCGAACATCAGCAAAGTGCTTTACGACCTCTCATTCGACATCCCTGCCAATCCCCGAGAAAAAGTGAAGGGCAAAGCCATCATCTCCTTCAACCTGAAAACGCCACAGGATGTAGTGCTCGACTTCACGGGGGGCTTCGACGGCACCTGCTACGTCTGGAACCAGAAGAAAAAGCGTCGTGCCGCAGAGGTTATCTTCAAAGATGAACATATCATTATCCCCATGGCTTCGATGCTGGAGGGCGACAATAAGATTGAACTGCACTTCACGGCGAACGACAAGGCCCTGAATCGCAATGAAGACTATATGTACACCCTCTTCGTGCCAGACCTTGCCCGCTCCGCCTTTCCCTGCTTCGACCAGCCCGACCTCCGAGCCGTCTTCGTCACCTCGCTCAAGGTGCCAGAGGGGTGGAAGACGATGACAAGTGACAACGTCTGCCAGCTTCCCACCTATCTTTATTCCTTCGTCGCTGGTAAGTTCCAGGAGAAGACTTCCATCCGCGAGGGCCGTCCCATGCGTATTCTCTTCCGTGAGACCGATCCCGACAAGGTGGCACAACTCGACCAAGTGTGCGATGAGGCTGCCCAGGCACTGAAATGGATGGAGGGTTATACGGGCATCTCCTGCCCCTTCAAGGAATACGGTATGGTGGTGCTGCCTGGCTATCAGTTTGGCGGGATGGAACATCCGGGAGCCATCCAGATGAACGACCGTCGCATCTTCCTCGAGAAGAACGCCACGCAAGAGGAGAAGGCTGCGCGTCTGGAACTGATTGCCCACGAAACTGCCCACCTGTGGTTTGGCGACCTTGTATCACTCAAATGGTTTGAGGATGTATGGGCCAAGGAGGTGCTCGCCAACTTCATGGCGTCGAAGATCACCCGTCGCACGTTCTCTCGCGTCGACCACGAGCTGAACTTCTTGAAGACCTACCAGAGCCGAGCCATCGCCATCGACCGTACCGACGGCACCCACCCCATCGCCCAGGAACTGAATAACCTGAACCACGCCAGCCTGCTCTACGACAATATTATCTACGACAAAGCGCCCGTCATGATGCGGATGCTCGAAGAGGTGATGGGTGCCCCTGAGATGCAGACAGGCTTGCAGAAATACCTTCGCGACCACCTGTTCCACAATGCCTCGTGGGATGATCTCGTCGCCACCCTCGACTCTGCGGCACCCAAGGCCAATGTCCAACAGTTCAGCGAGGTGTGGGTGAAGCAGAAAGGTATGCCCACCATCCATACGGCCTACAAAGACGGCAACATCGTCATCACCCAGAGCGATCCCTATAAACGGGGCATCGTCTGGCCGCAGAAGTTCCAGGTACGCCTCATCTACGAACTTGGCACCAGCCGAACCGTCAATGTCGATATGAAGGACTCCACCTTTATCATCAAGGTGGCAGGCAAGCCCAACTACATCGTCCCCAACTTCGACGGTAAGGGCTACGGACACTTTACCCTCGATGATGAGTATGCTGTCATCCTGCCCAAGCGTCTCATCACCACCCGTAACGACCTGAACCGCTATGCCCTGCTGCTCACCATCCATGACAACTACCTCTTAGGACGCATCCCGCCCTCACACTTCGGTGAGCTTTACCGTTGTATGATGAAAGAGCATAACCCCCTCATTATGTCCACAGCCGTTGACCATATGTTCAAGATTGCCTTCGACCTCGCCCCAGAGCAGCGTAAGACACTCGAACTCTGTATGATGGACCTGCTGGGCGAAAACCGTACGAAGGAGTGCCGACAATACGTCATCCGCAAGTTAGGTTCGAACGCCACATCACCAGAACTGCTCGATAAGATCTACTCCATCTGGCAGAAGCATAACGACCCGCTCTTCAACGAACAAGACTACATGAACTGGGCCTACCGTCTGGCCATTGTCCGTGGCGACACCTATCACCCCGTGCTGGCTGCACAGCGTAAGCGTCTGAAGACTGAAGACGAGCGACGGGAGTTCGACTATATCAGTCGTGTCTGCAGTCCGGACCCAGCACTGCGCACCAAACTGTTCAACGAGATGCTCCACCCTCAGAACCGCGAACAAGAGCCTTGGGCACTGAAAGCGCTACAGCTACTTAACTCTGATGTCTACGAGCCTGTCAGCAATGCCCTCATCGAGCCAGGACTGAAATCGCTGCAGTATATCCAACAGACCAGCGACATCTTCTTCCCCACCAGTTGGCTGCAGGCGATGCTGGGTTCCCACAAGAGCAAGGAGGCTCGTCTCATCGTCGAGAAGTTCATCAGTTCCAACCCCAACTATCCTGAGCATCTTCGCAACAAGATTTTCGAGGCCGCCTGGACCATCATGAAACAGCAGACCTACGTCACGAGAGCCCAGCCCGTTATCGTATCGAAGAAGACTACCACCCCCGCTAAAAAAGCACCAGCCAAGAAAGCGCCTGCCAAGAAAGCTCCCGCAAAGAAAAAGTAGAACTCAATGAATTTACACCTATTATATATATAGAAGATTTATGAAGAAAATGTTATTCCTGACTGGTCTCATGCTGATGACCAGTTTTCTCAAAGCAAATGCAGAAGTCGATCCGAATTTCTATATCTATATCTGCTTCGGACAATCGAATATGGAAGGCAATGCCCAGTGGGAAGCCCAAGACGAAGGGAATGTCGATGAGCGTTTCCAGATGCTGGCAACATGCAACTTTGACAATCCCAAGCGTACTTTGGGCAATTGGTACAAGGCTGAGTGTCCCATCGTCAGCCCTGTGGGTAAACTTGGACCTTCCGACTATTTCGGTCGTACGATGGTAAAGGAACTCCCCGACAAGAAGATCGGCGTCATTGCCGTTGCGATGGGTGGCAGTCCCATCGAGATGTTCGACAAGGATGTGTACGAACAGAAATACAAAGAAAATTATAACGAGTGGTGGGCTCAGATAGCCAGGAATTACTACGGCGAGAACCCTTACGGCCGCATCATCGAGATGGCCAAGAAGGCTCAGGAGGTAGGCGTCATCAAGGGCATCCTGCTGCACCAGGGAGAGACGAACAACGGTCAGGCAGACTGGCCCGACAAAGTGAAAAAGATCTATAAGGACATGCTGAGGGATCTTGGCCTCAAGGCCTCCGACGTGCATATCTTTGTCGGCGAGACGGAATATGCGGAAATGGGTGGCGGTTGTGCTTTGCATAACACCGTTGTTGCGAAGATTCCCCAAGTCATCCCTACGGGCCACGTCGTATCAGCCAAAGACATTCCCGGCAATGGCATCGACCCCTGGCACTTCTCGGCAGAAGGCTATCGAACGCTCGGAAAACGCTATGCCGAGGCTGTCCTGGACGTCATGAACAATCCCGATGCCTACACCAAATATTGGACTATTGACGAGCGTCTCACAGGCTCACTGTCAGACTTGTCCGGCAAGACCTTTGCCATCGTCAATGAAGCAGAGAACAAGGCTTTTTATGGCTATGACATAAAGAATCTGGGTTACGATGATTTCAAGACTGCATTCAACGTATCCAATGAGGGTTATCAATTCAAGATATCGAGAATCACTGGTGGACGTTCCCTGAAACTCATCCCCCCCGACGGTGAAGAATACCAGATGGATGGTGACATCGGCTATCTTAACTCGCAGGCTGTTACGGGCGACTGCAGCTTTATCAACGGTCTGAACAAACAGAGAGGATACGACATCCCCGATGGTGCTGTTTGGGACATCCAGTATGTGGAGGACAAGGGTTGGACGCTAAGGAACGTCGGAACGGGCAAGTATCTCAAGGATGCTACAGCCGCTAAATACGACGAACCCACTTACTTCACCCTCTGCACATTGAAGGAGGACACCCCGACTGCCATCAAGGTCATTCGTAAAACCGACAGCAGCAAAGATGGCGCCATCTACGACCTCAACGGCCGCCGGATGAACGAGAAGAACCTCCGCCCAGGCATCTACATCAGAAACAATCAGAAAATAATCGTTCGCTAATGTCAATAACTAATCTAGAACTGCTGCTGGTTGCTCTCCTTTTGACCTTTAGCACCACGGTTGCTTACGCAGACAAGACTGTTGCAGACTTGGAAGGTAAGGACAGGGAGAGTTATGAGATGTTCCGTCACCTGTTCCTGAACGGCACGCCCGAAGAATTCTACGACTTTGCCGACGAATATGCCAAGGAATTGCATAAGAAGGGTTATATGATGCTCTATTACAAGCTGTTGTGCAACAAGGGATTCTTTGCGCTTAGGCATAATCAGATCTATCGTGCCATTCAGTATGCCCATGCCTTGGACCAAGAGGTCAGGGAGGACAAAGCCAGCGATTACTACTATCTGGCCACAGGACTCTATGGCGACATCTACAGCAGCAGCCACGACAAGGCCCGTGGGGAGACCTACTTCAAACAGGCTCTCGAGGAGGTGGGCGACCGTGACGAGAAGTTCACGATGCGCGTCTATCTGTGCCTGGCAGAGATGTCATGCCTGAAGAATCCGCAGGAAGCGCTGACATGGACGGAAAAGTCTATCGAAACAGCCAAGAAGGCGAAGAACTATGACTTTCTCTCTACATCGCTGGCCATGAAGGCCTACATCTACTTCATTACAGGCGATGCGCAGCAGTTCTTCTCGGCATATAACCAATACACAGACTTGCGCGATCAGGACTTACCGGAGTTCAACCATCGGTATGACAACATCCTGGAGGTGGCCAGACTGGCTTTCAACATGGAATACGACAAAGCATTGAACAAGGTGCATGACGGCAATCTGGCCGTCGACAGTTCACTGGCAGTCATCAGTATCTATGCCTTGAAAGGCGATTTCACTCATGGTCTTGAGACTATGAAACGCCGTTATGTCGAGATGGATTCCATCTACAGCATCCTTCAGGATGCCAACTTCGACCAACTGGCTTCAGAGGCCAGCCTGATGCGCACCCGTGAGGAGGCGGCCGCCAACAAGAGCCTTGCCAAAAAACTGACGAACTGGCTGATAGGACTGACGGTAGTCTATCTGTTTGTTTACATCATGGGCCGTCGCCGTCTGATGAGGAAGATCTGGGCCAAGAACAAAGACCTGAGGGCCGCACTCAGACGAGCAGAGGAGTCGGATCGTATGAAATCGACCTTCATCCAGAGCATGAGCCACGAAATCCGAACGCCCCTGAATGCAGTGTCTGGATTCGCGGAGGTCATCTGTTCGCCAGACTATGAGCTCTCCGACGACGAGAAACGGGATATGCAAATGCGCATCTCCAGCAATGTAGAACAGATCACCTCTATCATTAACGAGCTCCTGGAACTTTCACAGAGCGAGAGTGAGGATGTCATTCCTGATAGCGAAAAGACCGACGTTTGTGTCAACGAACTCGCCAGTTCGATTGTCAAGGAGTGTAAGGGTAAGCAGAAGACTGGTGTGGAACTGCGCTTTACGACGAATGTCAGCGACAACTTCAAGATTCGTTCCAACACCTACCGGCTGAAGAATGCTCTAACGCATCTGATGGATAATGCCATAAAGTTTACGGAGTTAGGCCATGTGGAGCTGCGCTGTGAACATAATGGCGATCGGATACGCTTCATTGTGACAGACACAGGCTGCGGCATCAAGGAAGAAGACCGGGATCGCATCTTTGATACCTTCGAGAAAGGAGATGATTTCATGTCTGGTGTCGGCTTAGGCCTTCCCATCTGCCGCCGACTGATACACTCCCTTGGCGGAGAGGTCAGCCTTGATGAGACCTACACCAACGGCGCCCGCTTCATCATCACCGTGTAAAAGCCATCACCAAAACAAAGGCCGCTGCCTGATTCACTCGGACAGCGGCCATAACCTATCAGCCTGCAATTAAATCACTAACCCATTAAGACAATCTTTTTACCTATCGGCCGACAGGCTGGCTCCTATATGAAAATGGGGATTTCTGGGTTGCTGGAGCCAATGAGAGAGAATATATAGGAATCGAATTGGCCTTTTTGGAAACTCTCTACATATATATAACTAACGAGCACCCAAAATCTTGCATGATTTTTCGGACTTTAACACAACTTTAACATTTCTCACCAACGGAAACGGATGCCGAGTGGGAGCGCAATCTGTAGTGCATGCTCTGTACGATAGGTCTTGATGCTACTGCCATCGTTGAAGAAGTACTGCAAGCTGGGCTCCAAGTAAACACCAAAGTGAGGTGTGAAGTCGTATTGCAACCCAAGTCCAAAGGATCCAGACAACTGGCAAGGCACATCAAGGGACGTTTCTTTCTGGAAAGTATTAATGCCGTTGACAATATGACTGATATCCACAGCGCTCTTGATCGGCAATTCCAGCATCATACCTGCTGATGAATAGAGGCTGAGATGAGCCATACTGTACCAACGCCAGCCAAGACGGAATGGAATACCAAGATAGTGCAGTCGTTGCTGTTCCTTAATATAGGCATTTTTGCTACCTGTACTGATGGTCGAAGCCAGTCGCGTATAACTTAGACCAGTCTCAATAGAGAGGCACTTTGACAACTGATGGTTGAACATGATTTGTAGTGTGATAGGAAGTTTATGCTCATAGCGGGCCTCCATCATACCACTGTTGATGAGAGAGTTCTGAGCAGCGATGTTCATCAGGGATCTGGTCTCGGCATCGTCAGGAACAGAAGGAGAATTGTTCAGATAGTAGTTGTAATCTATCCAGTTGCTGAACAAGCCAGGAGCTGCTGACAAGTAGTTGTCGTCTTGTCCTATCAATCCGTTGTAAGCCAAGCTGATATTCCAAGAACGACTGGTAGAGACAAGTTCTGTTGTAAACAGTTCGTCGGCAGAGGGCAATGGAAGGTTCTGATAGACAACGGTATCTTCCCTCGTTTCAGCCTCTGTAGTCAGTGGCGTTTCTGCAGGAGTATCCATCTGCTCCTCTTGCTCTTGGTAAGGGATGCTATCTGGCAAAATGACGGTCTCTGCCTGATAACGTATGGGATGAGAGGATGGATGCTTGTTGATGGTGGCATATACAGGCTGCTCATCAGGCTTTTCCACTGGCGGTGTGGGCTGTGGTTTCGGTTTGGTCTTGCTGACGACAGCCAACTGATTTTCAGGTTCCTTATCTTTTTTCAGGAACTGCCAGATGGCCGCAGGAATTGCGATGAACAGCAACACCAGCACCCACGATTGCCTGATCAGTCGCCTCAGCATCTGCTTGGCGTGGGACAATTGAGAAGAAGATGAATGGGGCGTAATGCCTAACAATTGGCTGATCTCCTGATGCGACAATCCTTCAAAGACTGACAATCTGAACACCTGCTGATAACCTTGAGGCAATAAGGTGACGAGTGATTTCAGTTCGTTGTAGTCTGCAATATGACCTGTTTCAGTAGTATTTGGTTTCTCTTTGGCCAGTTGTTGGAGTGCAGCCAGTTCTTTGTCAGCATGCTGGCGATAGTGATAGCCCACATTCCTGACAATGGCGTACATCCAAGCCTCTAGCTTGTCTGCGTTCTCCAAGCGATCGAGTGAGGTGAAAATTACCACGAAGGCATCATGCAGCAGATCCTCTGCCACATCATCCTCTTTCGCGTATTGTTTGCAGATATTGAGCAGTTGGGGCTTGTATTGCTGATAAAGCAGGTTCAAGGCCTGGCGTTCACCAGCCTTGCACCTGCTTATCAGTTCTGCTGCCTCCATTCAGGTCAGAATTGGAAGTCGTATTCGATCTTTGTCCTTACCTTGCCTGCCTTCTGCAAAATCTCGTACATCCGTTTCATGCCCCATTCCTGCTGTTCAGTAGTGTTGCCCTCAACACTTCCATCTTGATAGGAAAAACGAACTGCCTCAAGATTATAAAGCGACTGTCCGTTCTTGTCAGTGAACATATGGCAGAACGTCAGACCTTTGGGAAGCATACTGCTCAAGGCGCTGTTGAGCTTGGCATCAAACAGGAAGAACTCTCCTGAATAGAACTGAATGATGTATTGAGTCGGTATAGGATAAGCTTTTGACTCTATCTTTTCCGTATCCTTCATCTTAAACTCACCCGTCTCTGGGTTAACGGCAATAATGTTGTCGAGCGTCATCACATAGTCGTTGGGGATGAGGTCATACATCTGCGACCCCTCAGGACTGACGATGGCATAGAGGGCTGTTGGGGAGTTTGCAATGACGTCACTATCACCACTACCGAAATTAGCGTCATCATCACTGCTGCAACCTACAAGCAGCAGCATCACAACACCCATCCATAAGATCAGATTCTTTCTCATACCTTATTATATTTACTGCAAATTTAGTCTTTTCTTCTTATATAGTGTCTCAAAAGAGGAAAAGACTGCATGAGGTGGCTACTATTTATGCTTTATTAACGAACGATGGTCGTCTTTGAAATGTTAAAGTTGTGTTAAAGTCCGAAAAATCGTGCAAGGTTTTGGGTATTTCTCAGTTATAGCTATGTAGGAAGTCTACAAATGTGAATGTTTAATCCAATAAAAAACAAAGTTATGAAACAGAAAGTGTTATTAATGATGGTTGCCATGATGATGGTGATGGCAGGCACGATGACGACGGCTTGCAGTAGTGATGATGATGTGGTTACGCCTAAGGAGCAGAACGCTGAGCAGGCTGTTACCAAAGGAAGTGAGGCGCAGCTGCCTGATGTCGGCGAGTTTATCAAGGTGATCTCTGACACGGGCTACATGCGTTACAATGCCTTTGAAGGTTGCTGGTTTATAGATACACCTCTGCCCAGTTCTGGAGATTATATTCCTATCGATGGTGGCATTTGCTACTATGTGTACAACCTGCCGGAGGAATTCAAGACATCAGGACTGATGGTGAAGTTCACTGGCGACGCCTATGAGTGCAAGGAACTCGACAAGAACGGTGACGGCTTGGAGAACATTATGGCAGGTGAAATTTACTACGACGTAGTCATCAAAGATATCCAACTCGCAGAATAGCCAATTGGTTCATAATTAAAGGGTGTGGCCGCTGTCGGAAGTGATTTCTGGCAGCGGCCTTTGCTTGGTTTTATTGTTTCTCAGCACGCTTCGACTCTGAATTGTTAAGATCGTGGCGGACTTGGCGCAGCTTCTTGCCGCCGAAGGAATAGGTAGCGGTGAGGCCGATGTAATGGGCATGATGATTGGTGTGGCTTAGATGTCTCATACTCCCAGCATAGCCGTTACCAAATTGATTATTACTGCTATAGATATTCTCGTCTGTGACATACTGATGGAAAGGATCGTTGGCCACCAGCGACAGCCTCAGCCGATCACCCAGCATAGCGTATCGCAGGGCGAAATAGAAGTAACCATAGCTTTCTGTCTCCGTCATTTCGCGACAGTCTGAAAACCAATGCTGATAACGGGCATTCAACATGAGTGTATGCTGAGCGTTCAGATACCAGTCGGCAGAGACAGCCATACGCTTCCCCCATCCATAGAGATAAGATCCATCGCTAAGTGTTGAAGTCGCATCGTGATAAAACACATCTCCTTCTGCCGTTGCCATCAGATGCTCTGACAGTTTACGCTGATAGCGCAGATAGAGACCCGTCTGATTGATGCGGCCATAGTTTTGAGGTTTGTTTTGGCAATAGCTGCTAATAGGAGCGAAATAATCGTTACCATCTCTGAGTATCTCCCAGCCCGTTTGCCAAACAACCATATTACTACCGTGACGGTGGTAGGCGCAGGCATAAAGACCATGATGGTTGTGGTAGCTCAGTTCTATGTTACTCATCCTACTTGGTCTCAACAAGGGATTACCTTCATTGTATTCATATATAGTCTTATAGACTCGGATGGGGTTGAGGTCATAGAAGTTGGGACGCTGACAGCTTGTTCCCCATGAGAAGTTGAATTGATGCCCTTCTATAGGCTTATATGAAAAACTGAACGACGGCAACCAATAATCTTTTGATTCTTTGGCATAAGGTGCCTTTTCGTCGGAAAACATATTGGCAAGATTGTCATTTGTGACTTCCTCAAAATCGATGTGTTCATAACGCAATCCAGCTTTCATCGCAAACTTGCCCCAGTCGTGGTGGAGAGAGATGTATGCAGCCTTGGACTTTTCCTGATAATCAAGGACATTGCCGGTATAAATCATGTAAGATGTAGTACTGCTGTTATTTACTCCGAAATCAGCCTGGTTTCTGATGGAGGTATAGGAAGCACCAGCATCAATCGTGAGGAAGTCGAATGGCAGCGTCAGATCTAATCTGGCAGAATGGATGTGATAGTCTACTTCACAAAAGAAGTCATTCCATCTTATTACGGGATATGATTCAGTAGTTCCAGAATTGTCAGAAGATACACTTGTTTTGCTATCGTCGTCTTTCTTGTAGTTCTGATAAGTAAGGCTGAGCAGTTTGCCTTTTGTGTCGAGGTGCCAGTCGCAGTAGGCAGTCAGGCTTTTGACGGTGGTGTTGTCGTTAGGATCCTGATGAGCCTCAGAAGGTGTTCTTTCTCCAATGAGGTTCACCTCTCCGCTGATGACGTTCTCAGGCCATTGGGTCTTCCACGACAGCATGCCTCCTAATTCCAGATTCTCCGTCGGCAGATAGCGGAGCGTCAGATTCGCTGCCAGTTCTTTGTCTTTTTCCTTCGCACGAGTGTCAGAGATGAGCATAGCGCCATCCCCATAGGTGTAGGTCGCCAGGTTATCTGTCGTCTGAGTCGTGCGTCCGCCGTGGGCATCGATAGTCATGTCGAACTTCTCTGAGGCATAGCTGACTGAGCCGCTGGCACGTCCACTCCAGTCGTCGCTGATGCCGACCTCCGTACTGACATCTCCTCGCCATCCAAGTGCCTGGTCACGACGAAGCACAATGTTAATGTAGCCGCCGCCCATCTCCATCGCATCACGGCCAGAAGGAATGGAGAGTACTTCTATCCTGTCGATGTCCTCAGAGCGCATAATCCATAATTTCTGACGGATGGTCTCATCGCCTAAATCCGTGATACGTCCATTCAGCATAAAATGGGCTGGGCCCTTGCCGAGAATCATCGCCTGCCCGCCAGTCATCGTCACCATCGGCACGCGGCTGAGCAGTTCCTGGGCACTAAGCCCGCAGGCAAACTCATCGTTGCTGACGATATACTGCAAGCGGTCTGCCTCGTTGCGGATAACGGGCATCCGTCCATTCACTGAGACACTGCCCAGACTATAGTTCTCCATCTGCATACGGATGGTACCCACATTACCAATAGCCATCACCCGCTCTATGGTCTTGAAGCCTACACAACTGATACGCACCTTGGCACGCTCTGCCCCACAGGGAATCACGAAATCACCAGCCTCATTACTCACGCCACCACCTATATAGGTCGTATCGGAAGGGAGAAAGAGAGTGATGTTGGCATAAGGCACAGGCTGACGGTCTGGTCCTACAAGGCGCCCCATCAGCTTCGTACGGTCTTTCTGGATACACTCCACAAGAATGTCATGCCCCTTGACAGAAACCGTAACGGGATAGAATCCGCAGACTTCACGTACAGCATCAGGCAGGGACGCCCCTCGTTTGATGGTCTTGGTGACGGTGAAGTCCTCCAGTTCATCGTAGACAAACGAGATGTCGTAGTGTTTTGTTGACTGGTCGAGTTCGATAAGAGCCTTCGAGAGCGAGGTACCCTGAAAGACATGCTGGGCATGAGCCGTAGCACAGAGGGCATATATTATAATAAGGTGTAGAATCCTTTTCATCACTATTCTGCGATTATCTGGTTGTCAATAAGACGGACGCTGACCTTCTCAAATCCGTTCAGCAGTTCGATGATCTGCTGAAGAGGGGCTGCGGTGTCCCATTTCGTATAGAGCCGGATGTGGCGCGACTGCTCGTTGCGGTACTCCACGCTGACGTGATAATAGTCTGACAGTTCTTGGAGTATCTGCTGCAACTCTGCATTCTCAAAGGTGCGGATGCTGGTGGGATCAGTCTGCGTCTGTTGGAGCGTACCTGCCTGGTGGGCCGAATTTGCGGTTCGCACCTCTTGAGTTGGGGACTCAGAATCTCCCCCAACCACCAGCCGATAGGCCGCAAAGGCGATGCCTGACAGCATCAGGACGCCGATAAACATGGCGGCTATCCTCATGAACCTATTGCCGAGGGAAAGAATCATGGGCCGTTTCTCAGCTTTCGGCGCTTCGTCTTTCCTCAGCGCGAAACCAGCCTCTGCGCTGACCATCAGCTCGTAGTATTCCCTCATCTCTGGGTCGCTCATCAGCTTTTGCAGCTCCTCATCCGTATAGTCTTGAGGACGCTCTGTCATCTTGAGCAGTTGTTCGATATCTTTCATCTTCTTGTAGGATTAAATTTCTCTTTTAATAGTCTGAGTGCCTCTGTGAGGTGCTTATAGACGCTGACCTCACTGATGCCCAGTCGTTCTGCGATCTCCCTGTACAGCAGTTCCTCGTCGAAGCGCAGCTGAAACACGCGCCAGGTCTGCTTGGAGAAGGTTCGCTCTGCATAGTCGATCATCTCCGCTATCCGTTCCCGTTCGCTTTCTGAGGAGGTAGGATCGTTGTCAGAGAGTGAGAGTCTGCGCTCCATCCGTTCACGTATCGTCAGGAGGCGGATGCGGTCCAGGCAGCGATTGCGGACAGTCACCATCAGATAGCCTTCCGGACGCTCTTCAGGCAGCACAAGTGAGCCTTCAGCCAGTCTGGCAAACACGTCGCTCACAGTGTCGCTGGCCTCATCGTCGTTCTTCAGCATCCATCGCGCCACATTGAGCATACGCTGGTAGCAGTCCTTATACAGCTGTTCTATGTCAGTCTTTACATCACTCATTTTTTTGATCTCTCTGTCTATATAACGAATAAGGAACGCGTTTTCTTAACCCCAAAGCCAAAAAATTTTCAAAGGATGACAATTATGACAAATGACGGTGTCATATTTTGGGGCACGAAACGGCTTGATTAACAGGTAAAATACGACACGAAGGTAAAAATTTTGTGGACACGATATTATTATATTGTTTATTTTAATTATATTATATATTTATATATAATATAATCTATATAAATAGTAAAATCATAGTCTGTTTTTTTATAAAAACCACGAATGGCACTATTTTTTAGCCTTCGTGTCGTATTGTCGTTTGTGATTCATAAGTGCAAAAAATGACACTGTCATTTGTCATAATTGTCATTTTTTTGCTTTCTGGCAATCTAAGCCGACAGAGCAATTATAGTTAAATTGTTTTACAAAATCAAGCTACCCGTTTCAAACTCGGACTTTACTGGCAGGAAAGTGGGAGTTTCGTTAGGGGAAAGTCCCAGTTTCCCCAGTCCAAAGTCAGAGTTTCCATGGCCCAAAATCCGAGTCCTCGCAAGGTCTTGATTATCAAGCATATACATAATCGCTGAAAAGAAAGCAAAGGATTTTGAAATTTGCTTACAAAACCTTTGCATCACATTTAGTTATTCCACTGTGAATGGTATTCTCAGCTCGATGTCATCATTGCCTCTGGTACCACCGCCAGGGGTAGGTTCGTCAGCAATACGATACATCACATTGGACTTAATCATAACATAGTAAGCACCTTTGGGCAGAGGTGCCACAGGTGAGAGCACGTTGGTAGAATAGGACGTTGACGAGCCATACCTGCTGTCGTGTACATACCTTTCATCGTAAATCCAAGAGCAGGACCAATGAAAACGGCTATGTGCTTCAACTGTTATCCATCGAAGTTCCATTGTGTAGAAAGCAGATTGGAACGGATTCCCTACATACTCCCCATCACTGCGAAATACTGACATAACGCTCATCAGAATATCACGTTCATCTGCCATATAAAGTTTATACCCCGTGGCATTCAAGATGGTTACGTCGAAGATGATGTTCTCGCCCTCCTTGAAGGTCGTGGTCCTGTCACCTCTCTCGTTTCTCAGGCTGTAGCCGATGTCGTAGGCGTCCGAACTAAACAAAGCCTGATTAGCCGACAACGGCTCATCTACTTCTTCATCATTGCTGCAGCTAATCATACCGACGAATATCATCAGCAAAGCTGCCATCCAAATCCATTTGTTCTTTCTCATATACAATGATTTATCGCACCACTAAAATATTCTCCTATATATACTGGGGTATTGCGATAGGTGTCGTCAAACTGCCATGAGGTGTAATAGGTGTTATACCACGATTGGCCATCATCATCGCTGGCATACTGATACATGGTGTAGCCGTCTTCACCGGTCTTCTCGATGACGATCCGATAGGTAAAGGACTCTTCTGCGCCATCGAGCCAGCAGGTCAGGCGGTCGCCATTGAGGGTGTATCTGCCATGATTGACCACTTTCTTCCTGAGTCCGTCTTCCGTATTGATCATCGCGCAGACCTCAATAGTACCGTTGTTCTTGTAGACAATCAGGTCGTAATAGTTCTTTGGCATCTCATCACGCCAATACCAAGCATGACACAACTCCGAAGCCCCCAGCCCGTCATCATCGCTACAGCCCGTCAAGGCCAGCATCAGCAGGGCAGCCATCGCATAGAAAAAGCTTTTTCTCATCATCCTAACGTTTTATTGCAAAATTATACCTTTCTACTCTTATAACTACCAAAAGGGGAAAATCTTGGAAATGAGTCGTCCCTATTTATACTTCTTTAATACAAACGGGGCGATTATAACGGTCATTAACATTGCAATAAATAAAAGGGGAAAAATTATCCGTTCTTATGTTCTTATGTCTAAAAAAATAAGTACCTTTGCATGCAAATTCAAAACATAGCATTAATAAGGTATGATACGCTTCTTTCAGACCCCACAGAAATCAGTGATCGCCACAGAGACCGATCACGCACTCAGTGAACAGGAAATCAAGGAATTAACCTGGCTTTACGGCGAGGCAACGCTGCTGGATGCAGACAAGCTCGACGGATTCTTCGTAGGTCCGCGCCGTGAGATGGTGACCCCGTGGTCTACCAACGCCGTAGAGATCACCCAGAATATGGGCCTCAAGGGCATCAGCCGCATCGAGGAATATTTCCCCGTAGCCAGCCAAGATGCCGACCACGACCCCATGCTGCAGCGCATGTACAACGGCCTCAACCAGGACATCTTCACAATCAACATCAAGCCGGAGCCCATCAAGCATGTGGAAAATCTGGAGGAATACAACGAGCAGGAAGGCCTGGCCCTGAGTCCTGAGGAGATTGAATACCTGCACGGACTGGAGAAGCAGAACGGCCGTCCGCTGACTGATTCTGAGATCTTCGGCTTCGCACAGATCAACTCTGAGCACTGCCGACATAAGATCTTCGGCGGAACGTTCATCATCGACGGCAAGGAGATGGAGAGTTCGCTCTTTGCGATGATCAAGAAGACCACGCAGGAAAACCCCAACAAGATTCTCTCGGCCTATAAAGATAATGTGGCATTTGCTCAGGGACCTGTCGTTGAGCAGTTTGCGCCGAAAGACCAAAGCACGAGCGACTGGTTCCGCATCAAGGACATCGAGAGCGTCATCTCGCTGAAGGCTGAGACGCACAACTTCCCCACGACGGTGGAGCCTTTCAACGGAGCCTCAACAGGTACGGGCGGTGAGATCCGCGACCGCATGGGCGGCGGTGTCGGAAGCTGGCCGATAGCAGGTACGGCAGTCTATATGACGGCCTATCCGAGACTGTCGGAGGACTCAGCATCTTCGGAGTCTTCTGAGATCACTCGCGACTGGGAGGACATTCTGCCTGTTCGTCAGTGGCTGTATCAGACGCCTGAGCAGATTCTGATCAAGGCCTCGAATGGTGCTTCAGACTTTGGAAACAAGTTCGGCCAGCCGCTGATCTGCGGTTCGTTGCTGACGTTTGAGCATCAGGAGCCCAATGATACGAAATACGCCTACGACAAGGTGATTATGCTCGCCGGCGGTGTGGGTTACGGCACCAAGCGCGACTGCCTGAAGAAGGAGCCCCAGAAGGGTAATAAGGTGGTGGTCGTTGGTGGTGATAACTACCGCATCGGACTGGGTGGCGGCAGTGTGTCATCCGTTGATACGGGCCGCTATTCGAACGGCATCGAGCTGAATGCCGTGCAGCGTGCCAACCCTGAGATGCAGAAGCGAGCCTACAACCTGGTGCGTGCCCTCTGCGAGGAGGATGTGAACCCTGTGGTGTCGATCCACGACCACGGATCTGCAGGTCACCTGAACTGTCTGTCAGAGCTCGTCGAGGAGTGTGGTGGTGAGATCGATATGACCAAGCTGCCCATCGGCGACAAGACGCTTTCGAGCAAGGAGATCATCGCCAATGAGAGTCAGGAGCGTATGGGTCTGCTCATCGACGAGAAGCATATCGAACACGTTAGTAAGATTGCCGAGCGTGAGCGTGCGCCGCTGTATGTGGTTGGTGAGACCACTGGCGACGCCCACTTCTCATTCAAGCAGGGCGACGGTGTGAAACCCTTCGACCTCGATGTGGCACAGATGTTTGGGCACTCGCCGAAGACCATCATGAGGGACAACACCGTGGAGCGTCATTATGAGAATGTAACCTACAGTCAGGATAAGATTGAGGAATACCTTGAGCGCGTGCTCCAGCTGGAGGCTGTGGCTTGTAAAGACTGGCTGACGAATAAGGTGGACCGCTCTGTGACTGGTAAGATCGCCCGTCAGCAGTGTCAGGGTGAGATCCAGTTGCCGTTGAGCGACTGTGGTGTCGTAGCCCTCGACTATCGTGGTGAGAAGGGTATCGCCACCGCCTTGGGTCATGCACCTCAGGCTGGCCTGGCCAACCCCGCAGCAGGCTCTGTGCTCTCTGTGGCTGAGGCTCTGACGAATCTCGTCTGGGCACCGATGGCCGACGGTATGGACTCCATCTCACTCTCAGCAAACTGGATGTGGCCCTGCCGCTCGCAGGAGGGTGAGGATGCCCGTCTCTACGAAGGCGTCAAGGCGCTGAGCGATTTCTGCTGCGACCTGCATATCAACGTGCCGACGGGTAAGGACTCGCTATCGTTGAGCCAGCAGTACCCCAACGGCGAGAAGATCATCTCGCCAGGAACGGTCATCGTATCAGCTGGCGGTGAGGTGTCAGACATTAAGAAAGTGGTGAGCCCCGTCGTCGTCAACGACAAGAACGCCTCGCTCTATCATATCGATTTCTCTTTCGACGAGCAGCACCTCGGTGGTTCTGCCTTCGCCCAGAGTCAGGGTAAGGTGGGTGACGATGTGCCGACGGTGAAGAATCCTGAGTACTTCTGCGATGCCTTCAACGCCATTCAGGAGCTGATCAAGAAGGGCTGGATCATGGCTGGCCACGATATCTCAGCAGGCGGACTGATCACGACGCTGCTGGAGATGTGCTTCGCCAACACAAAGGGCGGTCTGCATATCAACCTGCACGACATCTGCAAGGACGGCGACGTGGTGAAGACGCTGTTTGCAGAGAATCCTGGTGTGGTGATTCAGGTGAGCGACGAGCATAAGTTCGAGTTCAAAGAACTGATGGAAGACCTGGGTGTCGGCTTTGCCAAGATCGGCTATCCTGTGGAGAACAGCCGTGAGATAGTGGTCAAGGCTGGCGACGAAGAGAAGAGCTTCGACATCGATGCCCTCCGCGACACCTGGTTTAAGACCTCTTACCTGCTCGACCGCAAGCAGAGCTTCAACGGCAAGGCCAAGGAGCGCTTTGAAAACTATAAGAACCAGCCGCTGGAAATGAAGTTCCCCAAGGGCTTCACAGGCAAGCTGGCACAGTACGGTCTGAATCCCAACCGTCGTGAGGCCTCTGGTGTGAAGGCAGCCATCATCCGTGAGAAAGGAACGAATGGCGAGCGCGAGATGGCTTATATGCTCTATCTCGCCGGCTTCGACGTGAAGGACGTGATGATGACCGACCTGATTTCGGGCCGTGAAACGCTGGAGGAAGTAAACCTGATCGTCTTCTGCGGCGGCTTCTCTAACTCCGACGTGCTCGGCTCTGCCAAGGGTTGGGCTGGTGCCTTCCTCTTCAACCCCAAGGCCAAGGAGGCGCTGGATAAGTTCTATGCCCGTGAGGACACGCTGTCGCTCGGTATCTGTAACGGTTGCCAGCTGATGGTGGAGCTCGGACTTACTGGCGCGAAGGGCGCGAAGATGCTCCACAATGACTCGCATAAGTTCGAGAGTGAGTTCATCTGCCTCAATATCCCGCAGAACAATAGTGTGATGTTCGGCTCGCTCAGTGGTTCGAAACTCGGCCTCTGGGTGGCTCACGGTGAGGGTAAGTTCCATCTGCCTGAGCCTGAGAACAGCTATAACGTGATTGCCAAGTATAATTACGAAGGCTATCCCGCTAACCCCAACGGCTCTGACTACAACGTGGCAGGTATCTGCTCCGCCGACGGTCGTCATCTCTGCATGATGCCACACTTGGAGCGTGCCTTCTTCCCCTGGCAGAACGCCTGGTATCCCGCCAATCGTCGTCAGGATGAGGTGACTCCGTGGATTGAGGCCTTCGTCAATGCCCGCCGCTGGATTGAACAGCAGAAGTAACTAATTCCTCCCCTAAGTTAGGGGAGGCTAGGTGGGGGCTGAACAAACGCTACTTCAGACCACCCCTAACCCCTCCTAACTTAGGAGGGGAAACAATTACCTATATATGCAAAATTTCTATTGGGAATCGTTCAGCACTTTCTTCCGCATAGGGCTTTTCACCCTCGGTGGTGGATATGCCATGATTCCGCTGATTGAGGAGGAGGTGGTCAACAAGAAGAAATGGGTATCGAAAGAAGAGATGCTCGACCTGATAGCCATCGCCCAGAGTTGTCCTGGTGTGTTTGCCATCAACATCGCCACCTTCATCGGCTATAAATTAAATAAGGTACGCGGAGCCATCGCCACAACCCTCGGCACTGCGCTGCCCTCGTTCCTCATCATCCTCGCCATCGCCATCTTCTTCAAACAGTTTGAGGATAACAAGGTGGTGGCAGCCATCTTCAGAGGCATCCGCCCTGCGGTAGTGGCGCTGATAGCCGTTCCGACATTCCGTCTGGGACAGCGGGCGAAGCTGAATAAGTTCACCATCTGGATCCCCGTCGTCTGTGCCCTTGCCATCTGGGTCCTCGGCGTCTCGCCGATCTACATCATCATCATCGCCGCCCTCGCTGGCTACCTCTACGGCAGATTCTTTAATAAGGGCACGGATTCCACGGATTCACACGGCTTAAATAAAAAAGAGCCCACACAATCTGCGCAGAAATAATAAAGCCGTGTTAATCCGTGTCATCCGTGCCAAAAATAAAAGATTATGATTTTTCTATATTTGTTTATCACATTCTTTGAGATCGGGCTCTTCGGATTCGGAGGAGGATATGGGATGCTGTCACTGATACAGCATGAGACGGTGGAGCACTATCACTGGCTGTCGACGGCAGAGTTTACCGATATCGTCGCCATCTCGCAGATGACGCCTGGTCCCATCGGCATCAACTCCGCCACCTACTGCGGCTATACCGCCATCCAGAATGTGGGCTATGGACATCTGATGGGCATCCTCGGCTCAGTGACAGCCACCTTTGCACTGGTGCTGCCCTCGCTGATCCTGATGATACTGATCAGTAAGATGTTCATGAAGTACATGAACACCCAGTTGGTACAGTCTGTCTTTAAAGGCTTGCGTCCTGCCGTCGTCGGACTCCTTGCTGCCGCCACGCTCTTGCTCTGCAACAAGGAGAACTTCTCCACACCGATGGAGAACCCCTGGCAGTTTGGAATCAGCGTTGCCCTCTTCGCAGCCACCGCCTTCGGAACGGGCTATCTGAAGATCAATCCCATCCGCATGATTTGCTATGCGGGTTTCGCCGGACTATTGCTGCTCTACTGATATTTTGTTCTGCCTTAGAGGTAATTATTTCCCCTCCTAAGTTAGGAGGGGTTAGGGGTGGTCTGAAGTAGCGCTTGTTCAGACCCCCTCTGGCTCCCCCTAACTCAGGGGGAGAAACAATTACCTCATTTACTCAATGCCTCAAAGAGACGGTCAAGGGCTGTATCAACGTTGCCTTTGGCTTCGTTGAGCAGCGTGACGAACTTCGAGCCGATGATGGCACCTGCGGCGTTGTCCTGGGCAGCCTTGAGCGTCTGGGCGTTGGAAATGCCGAAGCCGATCATACGAGGATTGCGCAGGTTCATCGCGTTGATACGACGGAAGTAGGCCTGCTTGGCATCGTCGAAGCTCTTCTGGGTACCCGTAATGGCAGCAGAAGACACCATATAGATAAAGCCGTCCGTGTTGTCGTCGATAAAACGGATACGTTCCTCGCTCGTCTCAGGCGTAATGAGCATAATGATGCGCAGGTCGTACTTGTCGGCTACGGGTTTCACGATGTTCAGATAGTCGTCGAAAGGCAGATCAGGGATGATGGCTCCACTGACGCCTGCCTCAACACAAGACTGACAGAACGCCTCGATGCCATAGTGCAGGATGGGATTGAGATACCCCATCAGCACAAGGGGAATCTCCACCTGATCCTTGATGGAAGCCAACTGTGAGAAGAGCGTCTTCAAGTTCATACCGTTCTTCAGAGCCTGTGTGGCAGCACTCTGGATGACGGGGCCATCAGCCAGGGGGTCACTGAACGGGATGCCCACTTCGATCATCGCGATACCGCGACGCTGGAGGGTGAGGATTACGTTGGCAGTACCTTCGAGTGTCGGACTGCCAGCACAGAAATAGAGCGACAGGAGCTTCTGGTCTGTGCTATTCGCGAAAAGTTGATTGATCTTATTCATCATATGATTTACGATTTACTTATTTACAATTTACGATTGATATCATTAACAAAACGGCGGAGGGCATTAACATCTTTGAGGCCTGGAGAGAGTTCGAAGCGGGAGTTGAGATCGATGCCGATGCAGTTAGGATGATAAAAGGCATTAACCCGCGTTGCGTCGTCTGGGCCGATACCACCACTGAGCAGGAAGGGCGTCGAACCCTGATAGGCATCGAGGACATTCCAATTAAACTTCTCTCCATTGCCTCCTACGGATTTGCCTTTGGCATCAAAGAGGAAGTAATCGACGAGTCCTTCATAGGGCTGTGTCTGTATGAGGTCTTCCGCCGTAGAGATGTTGAAAGCCTTGATAATCCGGGGGTGCGGGAGTGCGGGGGTGCGGAGGTACGAGATTACTTCTGGCGTTTCGTGGCCGTGCAACTGGATATAATCGAGGCCATAGTCGTCAGCCAGCCGTTTCACCTGCTCAGGATCCTCATCAACGAACACCCCTACCCGCTTGCATTTCGTTGGCAGATAGTCAGGGCGCTGACTCACATACCGGCTGGACTTGGGCCAGAAGATAAAGCCCATCATATCAATACCGAGGGCCTCCACTTCGCGAATGTTATCGGCCTCGCGCATGCCGCAAACCTTTATTATCTTATATTCCATATTATTTCTATCTTTAGAAGTATCTTCTTCCCCTCCTAAGTTAGGAGGGGTTAGGGGTGGTCTGAACAAGCGTCTCTTCAGACCCCCTCTAGCTCCCCCTCGCTCGGCTTTGCCGCTTGGCTCTGCCAAGAACTTAGGGGGAGAACAAAGTTACCTTTGAAACGAAATCTTTTAATGCCTGCCCCGGGTCAGGGGTCTTCATGAAGTTCTCACCAATGAGGAAGCCTCGGAAGCCTGCAGAACGGAGGGCACGGACGGTGGCGGAATCGGAGATACCACTCTCGCTCACCTTCACGGCATCCTTCGGCAACAATTCGGCAAGACGGAAGGAGTTTTCGACATCCGTCACGAACGAACCGAGGTTGCGGTTATTGATGCCGCAGAGGTCTGGCTGCAAATCAGCGTACTCCAGCTCTGATTCGGAGTGCATCTCAAGGAGCACTTCGAGACCGAGGGTATGAGCCTTATCCATCAGCGACTTGCACTGGACCTTCGTCAGGCAGGCGGCAATCAGCAGTACGGCAGAAGCGCCACAGAAGGCTGCCGCATAGAGTTGCGCCTCGTCGATGACAAAGTTCTTATATAAGATAGGTAAGGTGACGCCGCTCTGTCGTGCCATACGGATGAAGTCGTCAGAACCACCGAAGTAGTGCTCGTCAGTAAGGATGCTCAAGGCGGCGGCACCGTTCTGCTGATAAGCGAGCGGAATGACATCAGCCCTTCCCTCCTCTTTAATCCAGCCCTTCGAGGGTGAGCGGCGCTTGAATTCAGCAATGATGCCCGTCTCGCTCTGGAGCAAAGCCTCACGTAACGAAGGTTTCTTCGCGCAAAGCCTCTCTATCTCTTCGTGCTTGTGAGAAATAATCTCTTCTAAAATATCTTTTGCCATAGCTATTTATTTTTATGAAACGAATGTGAATAATGTGAATAATGTAATCCACAAATATGAATAATATTTATTCGTTATTATTAGTGAACAGAATTATTCACATTATTCATATTCGTTTCCTTAACTATTCAGCTCTACGAATTTCTTAAACGTACGGAGGGCGGCGCCGGAGTCGATGCTCTCGCGGGCAATGGCGATGCACTCCTCGATGCTCTTCTGGCCCTTCTCCAACACCTGGATGCCGAAGCCAGCATTGGCCAGCACGATGTTCTTCTGGGCAGGCAGGGCACGGTTCTCGAGTACGCTGTCGAAGATCTGTGCGGCCTCTTCCTCCGTCGCACCTCCCACGAGTTCCTCGGGTTTGGCGATGTCGAAGCCGAGGTCGCTGGGCTTGAAGATGCGTTCGTAGTTGTTGGTGGTTACCTTGAAGTCGCCCGTCAGCGAGATCTCATCGTAGCCATCGATGGAGTTCACGATACCGAAATCGATGCCAATCTTCTGATAGACCTGATTGTAGAGGCGCATCTGATCGAGGTTGGCCACACCCAGCAGCTGGCATTTGGGTTGTGAGGGGTTCACCAACGGCCCCAGCAGATTGAAGATGGTGGGGAACTGCAAAGCCTTGCGGATGGGACCTACGAACTTCATCGCCTTGGCGAAGAGCTGGGCGTGAAGATAGACGATACCTGCCTCGTTGAGTGAGCGGTTCAGCTTATCGATGTCGTCCGTAAACTTGATGCCGTGATGCTGGATCACATTCGAGGCTCCGCTAACGGAAGTAGCAGCGTAGTTACCGTGCTTGGCCACCTTGTAGCCGGCACCTGCAATCACGAAACAAGCTGTGGTCGAGATATTAAAGGTGTTCTTACGGTCACCGCCAGTACCCACGACGTCGATATATCGGTCGGCGTTGAGGATAGCCGGTACACCTGTCTCCAAGATACCATCACGGAAGCCGAGCAACTCGTCGACAGTCACACCACGCATCTGCAGAGCGGTCAACAGGGCAGTAATCTGCTCCGTAGGATATTCACTCTGAGTGATACCAATCAGAATATTCTTCATTTCTTCACGAGACAGTTCCTCGTGGTTCAGCATCCTGTTCAGGATGTCTTTCATCGTTTGTTGTGCCATGATTTTATTTTTTTTGCAACGGACTGCAGGACTTGAGGACTTTTTCTTTTAGGATAATCGGTCCTGTTAGTCCTGTTGTCCGTTGCTGAATTAATATTAAAGGAAAAGCCAGTTTTGCAGCATTTTCTTGCCATCGGGGGTGAGGACACTTTCCGGATGGAATTGGATACCGCGAACGTTGAGGGTCTTGTGACGCAGGGCCATCACCTGACCTTCGTCGCTGACGGCAGTGACTTCGAGGCAATCAGGGAAATTCTCATTCGACACCACCCACGAGTGGTAACGGCCGATGGTGATATCTCTTGCAATGCCACTGAAAATAGGATCATCGCTCACGATATGACAAGGGGTGGCGACACCGTGAAAGACATCCGACAGATTCTCCAACTTGCCACCAAAGACCTCACCTATGGCCTGATGACCCAAGCAGACACCCAAGATGGGTTTCTTGCCGGCATAGGTACGGATGACGTCGAGCAACAGGCCTGCCTCACTTGGGATGCCCGGGCCCGGCGAGAGGATAATCTTGCTATAGGGTTCGAGGTCTGCGAGTTCGAACTGGTCGTTACGCACAACGGTGACCTCTGCGCCCAACTCCTTCACTAAATGACTCAGATTATACGTAAACGAGTCGTAATTATCGATGATGACTATTTTCATAATGTTGCTGCTTTTTCGATGGCCTTGCGCAGGGCACCGAGTTTGTTGTTCACTTCCTGTAATTCATACTCCACATCGCTCTTGGCCACGATGCCGCCACCAGCCTGGAACCAGAGTTCGCCGTTGCGGGAGACGAACGTTCGGATGGTGATGGCCTGATTCAAAGAACCGTCGAGACCGATGATGCCAATGCAACCACCGTAGGCTCCACGATTGTGCGGTTCGTATTCAGAGATCAGCTGCATAGCACGCACCTTGGGGGCGCCGCTCAAAGTTCCAGCAGGGAAGGTGTCGATAAACGCCTTGATGGGATCAGCGCCCTCATCGAGTTCGCCCGACACTCTCGACACCAGATGAATCACGTGGCTGTAATACTGCAGATCCTTATAGAAGTCCACCTTCACGTTGTGACAGTTACGGCTCAGATCATTTCGGGCGAGATCCACCAGCATCACGTGTTCGGCATTCTCCTTGGGATCATTGCGCAAGTATTCCGCTCCCCGACGGTCTGCCTCAGCATCACCCGTACGCTTGGTGGTACCAGCGATGGGGTCGATATAAGCCTTCTTGCCTTCGATACGGCAGTGGGTCTCTGGCGAAGAGCCGAAGATACGGAAACCGCCAAAGTCGAAGTAGAAGAGATAAGGCGAGGGATTGATGCTGCGCAGGGCACGATAGAGTTTGAAGTCATCTCCCTCGTACTTCTGAATAAAACGACGGCTGAGCACAATCTGGAACACATCGCCTCGCAGACAGTGCTGGATGCCTTTTCTGATATTCTCCCTGTGCTCATCGTCAGTCAGCGTGCTCCTGACATCACCCACGGGATGGAAGTCGTATGCCTGCACATTAGCCTTATTCATCGCCTTCTGAATGGCAGTGATATCTGAGTTCTCAGAATTGTCAGAGTACTCAGAGTTGTCGGAGTTCTCAGAAAGCGTGACGATCTTCAGCATATTGTTGTGATGGTCGAACTCAATCACCACCTTATATAATATATAGAGCACATCGGGGGCATCATTCTTCGCCTGTGTCTCATCTTTCACTGGGATATCCTCGAAATATCTGACAGCGTTGAACGAGGTATAGCCGAAGAGTCCGCAGACGGCTGCATCCTCACCGCTGACCTCGATGCGGTCGATGAGTTCGTGGATGGCTTTATCAGAGCGATACTCCTTATTCACCTCGTGCTGGAAAATAGAGCCATCAGGATAACTGACAGTGGTAATCCCGTGTCCGATAGCCACGCTGGCGATGGGGTTCAGTCCGATAAAGCTTCGCGAGTTGTTCGCATCGTGGTAGTCTGAACTCTCCATCAGCGCACTCTGCGGATAGAGATCTCTCAGTCGCATATAGACTCCCACCGGCGTATAGAGATCCGCCAATATCGTCTTGCTCTTTGTTTGGAATCTGAATGTATTCATAAATAATTCGTGAAATTCGTGTAATTCGTTGTTTAAAAATTCCCGTACTCTTTCGCCATTGCCTTGTTCTTCAGATACGTCTCGACGTCCTTGTCACCGCGACCGCTGACGGTGAGCACCACCACATCGTCGGGCTTGAAGGTGAGTTTCGAGAGGGCAGCGATAGCGTGAGCACTCTCGATGGCAGGGATGATACCCTCCATACGGGTGAGTTCATATCCGGCGCGAATCGCCTCGTCATCGTTGATGGAGAGCACCTGCGTACGGCCCTGCTTCGCCATATTGCAGTGCATGGGACCTACGCCAGGATAGTCAAGTCCGGCAGAGATCGTAAAGGCCTCCTGAATCTGACCGTCCTCATCCTGCATCACCAACATCTTCGCACCATGCAGGATTCCCGTCGTACCACGATGAATCGTCGCAGCGGTATAATCCGTATCCCAACCGTGTCCGCCTGCCTCAGCTAACACGATCTTTACCCGTTCGTCGTCCATATAGTGATAAATAGTGCCAGCGGCGTTCGATCCTCCGCCGATACAAGCAATCAAGTAATCAGGATAGTCACGGCCGACCTTCTCTTCCAACTGCCATTTGATCTCCTCAGAGATAACGCTCTGCATGCGGGCTACGAGGTCTGGATAAGGATGGGGACCCATCGTAGAACCCACGATATAGAAGGTGTCGCTGGGATGACAGCACCAGTCGCGTATGGCCTCTGAACAGGCATCGCTCAGCGTCATATTACCAGTACGGACAGGATGCACCTCAGCACCCAGCATCTTCATACGCTCGACGTTCGTGTGCTGGCGTTCTACATCTGTGGCACCCATAAACACCTCGCACTTCATGTTCATCAGTGCACAGACCGTTGCCGTTGCCACACCGTGCTGGCCTGCTCCCGTCTCAGCGATGATTCTTGTCTTGCCCATCTTCTGAGCCAACAAAATCTGACCGATGGTGTTGTTGATCTTGTGGGCTCCCGTATGGTTCAGGTCCTCACGCTTCAGATACAGCCGACAGCCGTACTGCTCACTCATCCGCTGCGCATAGTAGAGAGGTGAAGGCCGTCCCACGTAGTCCTTCAACAGTGCATGATACTCTGCCTTGAACTCTGCACTCTCGATAATCGGCAGATAAGCCTCCTGCAGATCATGCACACACTTGTAGAGAATCTCCGGCACGTAAGCACCTCCGAACTCTCCATAGAATCCATTCTTGTCTACTTGATAATGTCCCATATTTATGTCTATTTAATCTGTGTAATCTGTGGCTTTAAACTTAAGAGGCCCGTCGTAAGAACGACAGGCCTCTCAGTATCTCTATTACAAACTTATAGGTACATGGCTATCTTCTCACGATCTTGCGAATCTTGAGCTGCGCCACCACCAATAGTTTGCCATTTTTGTCATGTCTCGTTTCGTTTTATAACTTTCTGGCGGCAAAATTACACATTTCCTTTCATTCTGCCAAATTTTATCGCAACTTTTTTACCTTTTTCTTTCAAATTACCGCTCTTCGCTGCAAAAATAAGCAGGCCGATGAAGTGTTTTTTGGTCTTTTCCTTGCATAATTGGAAATAAAGTCTTACCTTTGCGGCAAGAAAGATTATTAACGATTTATCAAGCTACGACAATGAAAAAAATTCTGTTTCTAATGCTCTCGGCGCTGCTGCCGATATGCGTTTCAGCTGTTAATCTGACACGTGTCAGTGTGCATGACCCAAGTGTCGTGTGGGATCCCGCCTCACAGACCTACTACATCTTCGGTTCCCATCGTGATCATGCCAAGTCCACCGATTTGATGAACTGGACGAAGATCTCTGTACCCTGGGCTACGGCAACCAGCGGCAATGCCAATCCTAACATCGCCTTTACCACACCAGAGGTGACGAAGATTAAGAAAGGTGGCACGGAATACGACTTCACCTTTGATGCCATCAAGTGGTCTGCCCGTGGTGGCGCACAAGGTCAGACAAAGTACGATGTGACTGGCAACCAGTGGGCACCTGACGTTATATATAATAAGGTGATGAACAAGTGGTGCATGTACCTCAGCGTCAATGGCGATAACTGGTATTCCAGCATCATCCTGCTGACGTCCGACAACATCGAGGGACCCTATCGTTATCAGGCTCCTGTGGTCATCAGTGGATTCCATGTTGGTGATGCCAAGGCATACAAAGATACCGATTTGGAAATAGTGATAGGCACTCAGGATGCTCTTCCAGACCGTTATGCCAAGAAGGCAACATTAAACGAAAGAGGCAACTGGGGTGAATTCTGGCCCAACAATATCGACCCCTGCGTGTTCTACGACGAAGAAGGCAAACTGTGGATGTCATACGGTTCGTGGAGCGGCGGCATCTGGATGCTGGAGCTTGACGAGAACACTGGTCTCAGAGACTACGATGTCAATTACGAACTCACAGGCAGTGGCCAAAGCATCACCGTCGACCCCTATTTCGGCAAGAAGATCGCCGGCGGCTACTATGTCTCTGGTGAGGCCTCTTATATCGAACACATCGGCGACTACTACTTCCTCTTTATGTCTTATGGCGGTCTGGCTGCTGGCGGTAATGCCAACGACTACAATAACGGTGGCTACCAGATGCGCGTGTTCCGCTCAGACAAACCTGATGGCCCCTATAAGGATATGGATGGAAATGAGGCTGTCTATAACTCCTACCAGCTGAACTTCGGACCCAATGCCAATACCAACCGAGGCATCAACATCTTCGGCGCTTACAAGGACTGGGGCAATCAGGCCAAGGGTAATAACGGCGAGCGTTCACAAGGCCACAATTCTATCATCGCCGCAGAGGACGGACGCACTTATTTGGTGTACCACACCCGTTTCCAGAATCGTCAAGAGACGCATGAGGTACGTGTCCATCAGGTATTCATGAGCAAGAACGGTTGGTTGGTGGCTGCTCCCTTCGAATATACAGGAGAGCAGGTGACCTCTGCCGACATCGCCACAACCCAGCAGATAGCCAACGACCAGATTCCTGGCGACTACAAGCTGCTTATCCACAAATACAAATTAGACCACACGAAGAAAGAAGCTGTCAGCCCTGTGGATATCCAGCTCAATGCCGACGGCACCATCAGCGGTAGCCAGACTGGCACTTGGAAGACTGAAGAAGGCACCTCATACGTCATCATCAAGCTTGGTTCTACTACCTATTACGGCGTTTTCGTGGAACAGACGCTGGAGCCCACCGACGACAAGGCGGTTGCTTTCACAGCCGTTACTAAGAACGGCCAGACTATCTGGGGCTATCAGACCACAGCTGCTACGGGCATCGAGCAAATCGTAAATCGTAAATCTGTAAATAGTAAATATTTCGATCTCCTGGGACGTCCTGTCACTGAGCCTCAGCGTAAGGGCATCTACATCCAAAATGGAAAGAAGGTCGTGATTAAGTAGTCTCTTCAGACATTACCCAAATAGACATACCTCATCCCCTCCTCCTCTGCGATGCGCTTGGCAGACTGCAGAGTGTGGAGGGGTGTTGGTTGAATATCCTGCATCTTGTATCTTGGGAAGAACCGGCTGAAGTGCAATGGGGCTTCAGTAAGATGGTTGTCTGCGAGCCATCGGCACATCTGACGAATCATCTGCAAATCGTCATTGATGCCTGGGATAACAAGATTGGTGAGTTCTATCCACACACCGGCATCCCGCATGGCAAGGATCGTGTCAAGCACGGGTTGCAGACGCCCCCCGCTGACTTTCTTGTAGATATCATCGCTGAACGACTTAAGGTCGATATTGGCAGCATCGAGGTATGGCAGTAAGTCGGCCAGCGGCTCCTGACACACATAGCCTGCCGTGACGAGGATATTCCAAAGTCCTGCCTCATGCGCCAGACGGGCAGTATCGGTGATATATTCTAAATAGGTAAGAGGTTCTGTATAGGTATAGGCGATGCCTGGACAGTGGTGCTTCAGACAGAGCGAAACCACTTTCTCAGGAGAGAGGTCGTAATAGTCTGCCTGCTCTGGCGATGCCTGAGAGATGTCGTGGTTCTGACAGTTCAGACAGCGGAAATTACACCCTGTGCAGGCAATGGAGAGACAGGTGGTACCAGGATGGAAATGATAGAGCGGTTTCTTCTCCACAGGATCGACAGCCAAAGCACAAGGCTTACCATAGACCTCACTCACAAGTACGCCACCATAATTCCGCCGACTACGACAGATACCCGTTTTACCCTCAGCGATGTGACAGTGATGCGGACAGAGCGTACACTCCACTCCCCCACCCTCTAACTTCCGATAATACCTACACTCTATCATCTAAAATACTATCGCTTCGTATACATACAATTCTGCGTCCTTCCAGCCGTTCCAGCCAAGTCCCGCCTTGTCCTGAGAGCAATGTCCCACAAACTCCTCCTTCGTCCAGTTCACCTCATCGGCCACCTGTGGCAGGAACGTACCACTGCGATACCCCTTGCGGATGTAGATGCCGTGACGATGCAACTCAAACTCGTCGAGGCTCTGGATGCGTCGCATGGGAGTCAGCACGGAGATCTCGATGTCGATGTCATCCAGTTCCTCGCGGCTGACGGGCATAAACCTCGGATCCTCAAAGGCAGCGGCACGGGCCATCTCTGCCACGATCTCATACAGTGGCGTATCCTCGCCGAAGTGTCCGATGCAGCCACGAAGATGCCCATGCTTATGCAACGACACGAAGGCCCCGCACTTCTTGCTGAGCATCGGATAATCTTGCATCGGACTAACACTGACTGACACGGACTTGCCATCCAAAGAATCCTTAATGCTATTGAGAGCTATTTCTTTCAACTTCTTTTTATCATTGTCGGATAACACAAAGTCCGTGTTTGTCCGTGTTTGTCCGTTGCCACCAGTCCCGTTGCGCAGGATGGCAAACGAATGATAGCCCACCACACGGCTGTGGTCCGTATCACCAATGTCGCCAGAGTTCTGATACATCAGGTGCTTCACCTCATAGATGCTATCGAGCATCAGCATCAGCGTGATGATGGCGAACTCCCCACAGGCACTCGTCGCCAGGTTACGTTTACCGCTTCGGGCGTTCTCCTCAATGGCCGCAATAAACTGCCCCACGTCACCACTCTCAATCGCCTTCCCCGTCTTGCCATCCGCCTCATAGGCATCCTCATACGTCGGATAGTGCGAGAAGTCGCTGCTGATCACAAAGAGGTTCTCGTCCGTGAAATACGGTTTGAGCGTTTCTGCCATCCTTGACAGTTTCTGGAAGTCATTTGTGGAGATAATAATCGGCACGATGGGTGGCACGTCGCCAAGTCTTCGTTGCAGGAAAGGCAGCTGCACCTCCAGGCAATGCTCCCTGTCGTGTGCCTCCGGCCTATAGAAGAACACTTTTTCTGAATCCGTTAAATCCGTGCCATCCGTTGTCGTTAAAGCCATCCCCGTCTCACGGTCCACTTTCACGTTACCCAAGGGCGTAGCATAATAGTCTGCCTCTGTGTTCACCGAAGCCCCGTCAAGCCATTCGTGATGACTGGGGCCGAGCAGGAATATCCGCTTGTATGGCTGCTTCGGGTTGAGTGCCATATAGGCCGATGCCGCCACATTGCCCGAATAATAATACCCTGCGTGTGGCACGATGAGTGCTGCCACACGACGACTGTCCGCACTCCCTCTGTGGAGTGACAGGAAACTGTCCACCTCCTGACTAAGCCTCTGGGCATTGCCATCATAGAACCTGTTCGCCTGGGTGGCAGGCCTCACGACGGGTTCCCTTGTCTGTCCGTTACACGAATTCATCATCAGTATAATTGCTAAAACGATACCTACAATCATAACGCGCTGCTACCTTATCCTCTTCCCGAATATTTCGCACACTAAGAAACGCTCCCCGTTGTCCTTCATCCTCACGTTCTCCCAATGGAAGCTGTCTGCTGTGATGTCGGAGAAAATCCAGAAGGCATTTTCCTCAGACAGCACTTTGCCAACGAGTTTGTCGCCCTGCTTGGTGAAGCAGAGCCTTTTCATCGCGTGGTCGCAGGTATAAACAACGTCGTAACACCGCTCAACCTTGTTGAACATCCTGAACGACGAGCCATATTCACCATCGGGTTGCGGGTCAGTCTCCTTCGTTGCCCTCGACGGGAAGATGAATATGTCCTGTACGCCTGTGCCCTCCAGAATCCTTCGGAAGAGCCATTCTCCCTTGACGTGGCGACTGCGGCCCTCTTCGGGCTCATCGTAATAGTCGCAGTCCCAGTCTCCAATAAGCGGTGCAAACCAGTCGTATTCGTCAGGTATCCTGTCGGTTTTTCCGCTTAATAATGCATCAACGAAGCTATCCATAATTCATTCTGTAATGCTAACAACTTATAGTTTGTTGCAAAGATAATACTTTCATCTGATATCTGGATATATCTTCGTACTTTTGTACAACTTTTGAGAATTATTAAGGTTAAGTAAACGATTGTAACTTCGAACTTGACCGCAAAAGGAATACGAGCAGGGTATCAACGAGTTTGACAACGGCATGCGTAAGATCATCGCTGAAGCTGACGAAATGATCTTCCGTGCCAAGTTAAGGGATCTCCCCGAAGCCTTGTCATTCAGTTATATCGCCCAGAAATACTTTGGCAAGTCACGCGGTTGGCTCATGCAGAAGGTGAATGGCAATAAGGTTAACGGGAAGATTGCCTCCTTTACAGACGAGGAGCGCCGCCAGTTCCGCGAGGCCTTACAGGATCTAAGTGAAAAGATGACAGCTGTGGCAATGACTTTGTAAGCTTGATATCCATATACTCCGTCGCGATGACTGTTGTCGTTTTTTTATAAGATGAAGATTTAAGGTTTGACAATAGCTTATCTGAAGCCGTTGGCATAAGCGTATGTCAGCGGCTTCCAATTTCTTTCCCCATTGTGTAAATAATCCCATTATCTTCTTTTTTTGAGAAGATTTTGAAGTTTTTCTTTATAAAGAGCATTACTTTCCAAACTTTTTCGTAATTTTGCAACGCTATCTGCTCATTGTGGCCGAGAACCCCTTATCGTAGGGAGGAGCTGCAGGGTGGGGCACTACATTATGAAAAGGCGTTACTGGCGCTTTGTTTTTGGTCATTCTGAAACTACCACTTTCCGAATCACGGTCGAGAACATTGCAGGGGTAACTCCACGGGGTGTGTATATCAGACTCCGTAGTGTGCTGCGAGGGCTAACCATGTCCTCACTAGCACACTTTACGGTGTATCTATATGCCTCTATGTGGGTGTTTCTCTGTCTGTTTACTGTGATGGGCTGTGGTAGGCCTCAGATGACGAACAGGCAGATGTAAGCATCCACGTTTTTCGTATGTAGCTATCAACATAGTATAATCAATCTGACTTTCGGGTGCTTATCAGAACAAATAGAACAAGAAGACAGCAAAGAAAAACTGACTAAACCATACTGACGAGCATCATTTCGCTTCTGACAAAAGAGAACTGGAAATCTAACTGACGCAGGAAGCAGAAAAGACGTAATGGACTCGGCGTTTCCAGTCGCTTCTTTTGGGCACGACAGCCCCTTGCGCTTTCTTTCAAAGGTGCAAGGGGTTTTTCGTGTCAAGAAACAATATGAGCGAGACTCAGTATGACGACAAGGGATTGAACTTTTTTAGTGTTGATAATCAAATAGACAAAGTTGAAGAATCGGAAATACCCATTCGCTTTGATGACGAGCCATTGCATGAGGACAAAAAGCTCAGACTACTCTCTTTGTTCTCTGGATGTGGTGGTATGGATTTGGGATTCGAAGGTCACTTCATTGCCAATAAGAAATCATTTGCCGCAGATAGCCCATACATCTGTCATCAAATGAAAGATGGAAATTGGGTGTTCTTAAAGAAGACACAGTTCCAAACAGTTTTTGCCAATGATATATTGCCTGAGGCTGAAAAGGCTTGGACTGTATATATGAGCCGTTTTGGTTATTGTGAGAACGTCTATCATAACGCTAGCATAGTGGAATTAGTAAAGATGCATCAGCAAGGTGCTGATATATTTCCTAAAGATATCGATGTTGTAACGGGTGGCTTCCCTTGTCAAGACTTTAGTGTTGCAGGCAAACGACAAGGATTCAACTCGCAAAAAGATGATTGGGGTAAGAAACGTTCAGACACCAAACCGACAGAAGAAAGTAGAGGCAAGCTTTATTTTTGGATGAAGCAGGTAATAGACATTGTCCATCCTAAGATATTCATTGCGGAGAATGTAAAAGGGCTTGTTAATTTGGGCGACGTAAAGAATATCATCCAACAGGACTTTGCCAGTGCAGACGGGAATGGATATATTGTGTTATCGCCGCAAGTCCTTCATGCCGGCAACTATGGAGTGCCAGAATCAAGGGAACGTGTCATCTTTATTGGAATAAGACGAAATGCTTTGAAAGTTGAGGCTCTTAAGGCATTGGAATCTGATATTGTCCCAGATGAGTATAATCCATATCCTAAGCCAACACATGCGGGAACTATTAAGGATGAAAAGCTACTACCTATGGTTACGACATATGATGTCTTGAAAGACCTTGATGAACCAGAAGATTCGCATGATGAGTCACAAAAGGTTTACTCAAAAGCGAAGTTCCTTTCCAATGGCAGCCAGGGACAAATAGAGATAAAACTTGACGGACTTGGACCAACCATCCGTTCTGAGCATCATGGGAACATTGAGTTCCGTCGTCTCTCTGCTGAACATGGTGGTAAGCATGTTGATGAACTTAAAGCAGGCTTGAAAGAAAGAAGATTGACACCAAGAGAGTGTGCTTTGATACAGACATTTCCACCAGATTACCGCTTTGTAATTAAGAAGACTTCTGGCACTGGCTATCATGTCAGTTCTTCTGGAGCATATAAGATTATCGGTAATGCTGTCCCTCCTGTTTTAGCATATCATATTGCGATGAGATTACAAGAACTATGGCCTAAATATTTTGAAGATGACAAATAGAGACGAAAACATCATTGCTATTCATAACAGAAGTATAGATGAAGCCAATAGGGCTTTTGCCGACTTCATGTGCAAGACTGAAGCCTGTTTTAATGAAAAGTCCAAAAGAAATCCCGCTCTGTTTCGAGATTGTTCTCCTTCGGAACTAGAGAAAGTTACAGAACGGATACTTAAAGAAGTATGTCATTCCACTCCTTTTCGAGAATCTGACATATCCTTGGTCGCAGGACATACCTTTCCAGATATAATGACAACTAATATCTATGGAGTTGAGGTTAAGTCAACAAATAAGGATAAATGGACTTCAACAGGAAGCAGCATCGTCGAATCTACAAGAAGTGAGGATGTTGAGAGAATATATATGCTTTTTGGATGCTTGGGCAGCACTCCACCTTCTTTCAGGTGCAGGCCATATCAAGAATGTCTTAAAGGTATTGCGGTTACTCACTCGCCACGATATCTAATAGATATGATGTTAAACGACAAAGAAAACATCTTCAGCAAGATGAATACTGATTATGACACTTTTCGTCTAATGGAAGAAAACGAGAAAATCTCCTGTGTTAGGAAATACTATATACAGAAAGCAAAAGAAGAGCACAAAGTGGAAATGCCTTGGTGGATGGGAGAAACAGCTAATGTGAGTCTGTCTATTTTCAGCGATTTGCCAGCAAACGTCAAAGAGGATCTAACTACGAGGACTTATATATTGTTCCCTTCGGTATTCTCAAGAAATTCCTCTATTGGTTACAAAGAAGTGGCTTTGTGGTTATGTAATCACTACTCAGTCGTATGTCATAACATGCGCGACTCTTTTTCTGCAGGTGGTAAAATGACAATTCTCAATGGTAAACTTCTTAAGAAGCCATATCCTCAAGTAGTACAAAGACTTTTGGAAAGACAAGAACAGATAAAAGCCCTTTTACTCCACCCAGATAATGATTTACTTCTAGACATTAAAGAGTATTGGGATTTTCCATATGATCCTAAACACCTTTACCAATCATGGTTGAACATCATTGCAAATACTTTTCGTGGCAATCCAGAATTGGAGTTAATAGACATAAAGGAACTTATAAAGACTAAATCCGTTCCTTATTAACAATGGAAAAGTTCTCTTCAAAGCATCATCACAATAACATGGCCGCTATCCGATCGAAGGATACAAAGCCGGAGATAATCGTGCGCAAAGAGTTGTGGAAACGCGGGTTCAGATACAGACTTAATCATAAACGGCTGCCTGGACATCCAGATTTGGTACTAAGGAAATATAGGACGTGTATCTTCGTGAATGGTTGCTTCTGGCATGGACACTACGTTGAACTAGAAAAAATGGAAAGTTCAAAATGCTGTAGGATACCCAATACTAATCGTGAGTTCTGGGCTGCGAAGATTCGAAGGAATAAAGAACGAGATAAAGAGGAACAACATAAGTTGGCTGAAATGGGTTGGCATTGCATCACGGTGTGGGAGTGCGAACTCATGTCCAAGGTTAGGGAAAAGACTATAGATTCAATAGCATTTACATTGAACTATATCTGGTTGCAGGATCATGGTGTCAAGTGTGTGCCTTATCCTCTGTTGGAAGAAGAGGAAATGCAGACGCCGATGGCTGCGGAAGAAAGATAGCAATTATAATTAGGTGTTGGTACTTTTTTTCGCGTGAGTTATGATTTGAACAGCCATTTTATACATTCCGCTGATTATAAACCTTTGTTGCTGTGATTATCTACGCTTCGTGTTGCCGTTATGAAAGCTTCGTGTTGCGATTATGAAGGCTTTGTGCTCCGAACAACAAGCATGGTTTTGCCAAGAAAGGTTAGTCCAAAGTCCAAGAAAGGTGCCTGGTTCCTATAAGAAAGGTGGCATGTTTCTCTGAAATTCTCTCGAGAATTCAGGAGTTTCCCCTAAGGAAAGTGGGAGTTTCCCCTAAGGAAAGTCCGAGTTTACATAGGGTAAACTCCTGGCGAACCAGAAACAGGAAAAAAGAACTACTGATTGCCTGAAAAAAGAGGTGCATAGCAAAAAATCCATCAGATCTCCCGTTTTCTTTGAAAACACCTGTGTTTATCGGGGTTTCAAGACGGGAGGTCTTCTCTGGAGACCTCCCTCAAACCTCCCATAGACCTCCCGTCTGAATTCCCCTGCCTAAGGATTAAGGGAGGGGTGACGGGAGGTCTATGGGAGATCTATGGGAGGTCATGTAACAACACCTCCCGTGCGAAAACCCCTTTATATACAGGCACTTCCAAAGAAAACGGGAGGTCTCGGCACAAAATCAGGCTATTTACTCTTCCCAGCGGAAGACGGAGCCGTTGCGGCGGGCGGGGTCGGCACCAGTGAAGTCAATCGAATAGGGACTGCCGGTGGTGGGACTCTTGCCGATGTAACGATGGGTGCGCATCGACATGAGCATGAACTCGCGATTGAGATAGTCCTGCCACATGAAGACCTCGGCCTTCTTTTCGTCTGTCGTCAGGCGGACATCACCAGCGATACCAAAGCCGGAACTGAAGACATAGCGGCCGTCTTCGCATTGGAGGATGACCTGTCCCTGGCCTTTGTCGATGACTCGGAAACGGGTCTGGGGACTACGGTCTGAGGCATCGGTGTCGTAAAGCAGTCCGTGGGTGGTCGCGATGGCAGGCTTGCCTGTAGCCAGATTGACGATACGGACGGTCTTGCCGAGCGGGATGTTCTGACTGCGGTCTGCCAGAGGCTCCTCGACGGTGAAATTGTCGAATTCGGCATAGCCGCCTTTCAGGCCCTTGTGGTTGAAGGCAAAGAGGGCGTGGCGCGAACCCTGGAAGGAGATGAGCTGATAGCTCAAGGGCATCATGCGGCCCAGCGTCTGGAAGGTCACGCCGTCCGTCGAATAGGCGTATTGCGCTTGATTGTTGTCGTAGTCACCCACCATGCGGAGGTAGATTTTCGAGGAAGGAGGAAGGAGGAATGAGGAAGGAGAAATGCCAACAGTGTCGTTGGTGGCCTGCTCAAAGCAGCGGAGGGTGAGAGAGTTGCCATCCTTGACGATGCCGATCCAGGAGCAGGGCACGTTAATGTTGCCCAGACCAGCGACATCGCCGTCTTTCATGCCTTTCGTATAGAGCTCGACGGTGGTGATGCTTTTAGGGCCGATGACGCGCTGGGTAAGGGTGTTACGGGCCCACATCAGCTGTTCGGCAGGCATCGACTGGAGGCGCAGACGGCCGTTCTTCAGGCTCCATTTGCTGTCGTCGGGGTTGTGGTTCCACTGCCAGATGGGCTTGAGGGATTTATCGGGGGTGCGGGAGTGCGGGGGTGCGGAGGTGCGAGAATACTCAAAGTCGTCGGAGCGGTCGTATGGGGCAAAAGAGGTATTCTCGTACCCTCGTACCCCCGTACCTCCGTTCCCCCGAATATTCGGTTTGAGCCAAGTACGTGGGGCACGGCCAAGGTTGCCTTCGAGGCCGAGCATGGGCCAGCCGTCTTTCCAAGTGATGGGCGCAAGGGTAACGGTGCGGCCAATGGAGTGGAAGTCCATCATCAGCAGCGCCCACCACTGTCCGCTCTGATCCTCGACGATGCCGCCCTGATGGATGTTGGTGCAGGCCGTGGCATCGCGGTCGACCTCAGGGATGCCGAACTTTGTTCCGTCCTCGCCGATGCGGTATTTCACATCGCGAGGCACCTGGGTGAGCGGCGCAGCATGATAGCCGAAGGTCTCGTCGGCGGTGATGGTGATGGTCTCGTAGGGACCCCAGATGCTCTTGGAACGGGAGCAGAGGGTGCGGCCGTTGGGCATGTAGTCGGTAGAGATGAGGTAATACATGCCACCTATCTTATACATGTGATGGCCCTCGCCGACGGCATTGCCCTCAGGGATGATGGTGCGCTCCGTCTCCTCGATGGGACCGCTCATGTCGGGCTTCAGCTCCGTACACTTCACCTCGCCATAGCCGTGGATGGCGTAGATCTTACCGTCGTCGTCGAAGAGCACACTGAGATCGTAGATACGTCCCTGCATGTTGTGGTGCTCCCACGGTCCGCGGATGTCCTTCGAGGTGTAGCATTGCAGGCCCTTGCCGTTGATGTTGGTGAACACGTAGAACTGCCCGTTGGCAAAACGGATGGCTGGCGCCCAGACACCCTGACCGTAAATCTCCTGGTGGTTCTTCAGCGAGAAAGCATCGTCATCGAAGTCGAAACGGTCGAAGCAATAGCTTATGTTCTCCCAGTTGACGAGGTCTTTGGAATGGAGGATGACAAGTCCTGGCACGGTGTGCATCGTTGTACCGGCGAGATAGTAGTCATCACCCACACGGAGAATGTCAGGATCGGAGAACTCGTCGTAGAACAACGGATTGGTGAACGTGCCGTTACCATTGTCGGCCGTCCACGACCGCTGCTGGGCGTTCACCAAAAGTGAAAAGGTGAAAAGGTGAAAAAGTGAAACACCTATCACCAAGCCCTTTGCCTTTATTCTTACATTTTTCATCATCATTCCTTATTTATTACTATTTCACCTTTTCACTCTTTCACCTTTTCACCTTTATTTCAGTGTAGGCCAGCCGTCGGACGTCCAACGGATAGGACGCTGGATGAGGATCGAGGCACCCTGATGGGCGATGCTGTAACCGTGACAGATGAAGATGTCCTGTCCGTCGAAGGTATAGGCGGCACAGTGGCCGGCAGCCTCAAAGGCTTTCTTGTCGCCCTCGATGAAGAGGTTTCCACCGCCATAACACATATCACGTCCCTCACGATCGAGATAGGGGCCTTCGACGTTCTTGCTACGGCCTACGGCCACACGATAGGTGCTTTTGGCACCCTGACAGCAGTAGTCCCAAGAGACAAAGAGGTAATACCAACCGTCGTGCTTGAAGATGAAGGGTGCTTCGATCGCATTAGGTCCGGCAAAGTCGGACGTGGGATTCTTCGGAGGATTGGGATTCACCGGAAGGGCGTTCTTTGCCTCCGGATCCGAGAGATTGAAGCGGCGGGCGATGGTGCGGGGCTTTTCGCCCTTGGCGATATGCATCGTCGTGTCGAGGCGGGCCAGCTGGATGCCGTCCCAGAAAGAACCCCACACGAGCCAGGGCTGATCCTGATCGTCGATGACGAAGTTGGGGTCGATGGCGTTCCAGTTGTCGCGGCCTTCACGGGACGTGACGATGCAGCCCATGTCATCCCAAAGGCCAAAGGTCAAGGAACGGGTGGAGAGGAGTCCGATGGCAGAGCCGTTGCGTCCGAAGGTGGAACAGCTGTAGGCGAGCCACCAGCGGTCGTGCCATTTGATGACATCCGGTGCCCAGACGTGATGGGTGAAGCCGGGAACAGAGTCGTGAGTCCACTGGGGGATGACGGACATGACGGGAGTCGTCTTCACCGTCCAGGTCTTGCGGTCCTTGGAGGTCATGTGCTGAATACCCATGCCTGTGGCAAAGATATGCCAGGTGCTGTCTTCGTAGGCCATCACGGGGTCGTGGACCATCGGTGTGTCGGTCTGGAAGTCTTTTTGTTGGAAGCGGTGCGGCTGCCCTGCTGCCGTCATAGGCACAATAAGGACTAACAGCGACCACAGTATTGTTTTCGCTTTCATAACGATTGTCATTAAAATAAGAAAAAAGGAAGGGGAGCGGGCTTCACTAAGTCCGCCCCCCTTGGTTGATTAACCAATCATGTGGAAAATGTAATCAAAACTTATTCAAATATGAGATGGCTGCCGTCGACCGTGAAGCGGAAGAACAGATTGCCATCGATAGGACTGATACCGAGGTAATCCTGATAATAGGTGTTACCATCGTTACCCTCCATGACGACCCTCACGTCGGCAGAGTCGCCATGATTGGTGACAGCTACGTAGCACTTTGCCTCATCCATTGCCTGGAGCCATGCACCCCAGTCACTCTGGCCACCGCTGGTCGTCAGGTTCGGGTTATTTTCATAGCTTGCACCCCAACCGTAGTTGTCGGCACGAACCACAGCGTACTCTGTAGTACGGTCGCTGGTCAGAACTACACAGAAGTTGTTCCAATTGTTCTGCAGGTTGGTGAAGTTCTTGATACGTGTGGATACCGTCTGGTTGATGGGCACTTCGATGTCTACGGAGTGAGCACCCCAGAATCCGGTGGAGTTATCCTCGGCACCAACGACATCGTCGAACTCGATATGGCTGCCATCCACCGTGAAGCGGAAGAAGAAGTCGTTAGGATTGTCAACGGCGATGCCCTGATACATCTGCTGATAGACGACACCGTCGTTACCCTCCATAATAGCCACAACGTCTGCAGAACCGTCGCCATTGTTCGTGACATAGGTGGTCACCTTGGCACCGTCCATGGCAGCAAGCCATGCACCCCAGTCGCTCTGGCCACCGCTGGTCGTCAGGTTCGGGTTGTTATCATAACCAGCACCCCAACCATAGTTGTCGGCACGAACCACTGCATACTCGGTATTGTCTGCCTTGCAGAGCACTACGACGAAGTTGTTCCAGTTGTTCTGACCATTGGTGTAGTTGGTGAATCTGCTGACGAAGGTCTCGCCCGGGTTCACCTTGATGTTGTCTGAGTGAGCACCCCAGAAGCCTGTAGAGTTGTCGGTAGCACCGATAGAAGTGTACATCTTATCGACAATGTCGAACTGTGCATAGGCGATGACGGGTGTAGCAGCCTCGCCCTTGAAGGTCTTGGCGTATGCAGCCACGAGGGTCTTCTGACCCAGATTATTCATATCGGGAATGACCTCGATTGACAGTTCTTCGAACTTCACATCCTTCGATACGCCCTGCTCGAACTGTACCGTAGCCGTCACGTTGGCAAATGCCTCTTCGAACGTGACACCCTGAAGCACCTTCTTGGGCACGCCATTGAGCACCATTGACAACGGCAGTTTGTCTTCCTTAGAGGTATAGCCTCCGATAGGCTCGACGGTAGAACCGAGGAAGTTGATGCAAGAACCCTCAGGTACGAGGAAACAGCGGATGTTTGTATTGGCCTGATCGGCGTTGAGGTTATCCAATGGGGTCTTCTGGGTATAGGTCTTTGTCACAGTACCATTGGTCATCGTGACGATGAGACCACCCTCTGTGCGGTCAACAGTCAGCGTCACCTTACCACCGAGTTTGTCAACGCCTGGATCAGTATCGGTCTCAAACGTCAGATCGCTCGACACAAGGTCGCGATTGATATAGTCACCCCACTCCGAGTTTCCACTCGGCTGATTATCGTAACGAATGGCTCCATACTCCCTATAGTTGGCTGCACCGCGATCCTCATCGTTACAGATGATCATGGCGTAGTTCTTATAGGTGTTGCTGGCTGCGGGATTAATGCTCAGGTTGAACTGTGCAATCCATTTCCCACCTTCAGGAATCTGATAGTACTTGGAGAATGCTGCCCACCAGCCAGTGCTGAAATCAGGTGCACCAACGGTGTACACATCTTCGTGGAGGCCTTCGATTTCCTCCTCATCGCCCTGACTGGCTGCCTTGGCAGCGGCAATGGAGTCTGCCCTGCTTGAAAGCCATTCAGGCGAGTCAATGCTGTACAGGTCGCCTCCTTCACAACTCGTCAGAGTCATCAGACCAAGAGCTGCTACACAGAAAGCGGTTGCTATTTGATTGAGATATTTCATAACCTATTATTCTTTAATTGTTGAATTTCATCATTCTTTAATATTACAACGACTCAGAGTTTCACGACAGGGTGTACAGAACCGTAGAGCTTGCTTGCGTTGCTCTCGCTAGTGTTAGCGGAGTTACCCACAAGGTTGGGGTTGTCGTTGAGTGTACCCTGATAGATGGGGAAGAACTCATGCCCGGCAATCCAGTTGTCGAAAGAGCTCTTGCTGCATGTGCTGTAATCCACAGGATCCTTCGGGGTGAAGTCGATAAGACCGTTGCCATAGTTGGCCTTCGTCCAGAAGTTCACTGCACCGTGTTCCTTGAGCTGCTGTAGGCGGCCGTTGTCATAGAAGAATCCCCAACGGATAAGGTCGAAGCCGCGACCAAACTCACAGCCGAACTCCTTCGGACGCTCCACATTGGCGATCTGCTCGAAGAGCTTGTCGGCAGAATTGAAGTCAGATAGCTTCAGGTCGGCCAGACCGGCACGCTGACGCACCTGGTTGATCCAGTCGATAGCCTGCTGGGTAGGACCGTTCACCTCGTTCTCGCACTCTGCGGCACGGAGCAGCACGTCAGAATAGCGCATAATGCGCAGGTTGACACCGTCGTGCAGACCTGTCACCACCTTATCGTAAAGACCGGTGCGGAGGTTGGTGTGCTTGGCAACGGGCAGACCACCGAAGTTATTGTTGGTCACTACAGGAATATCTGCGTTTGTCCACTCGTCTGTCTGCTTGATGGTGTAGATCTTGTTGCCATATTCAAAGCCGTCCCATTCGGGCTCGTAGGTGCCAATAGTCCAGTAGAGGCGTGGGTCGAGCGAGCCGCTGGTGGTGCGCTCAGCCTTGAACAGGTTGTAGAGCCAAGGTGATGCAGAGAGGTCTGCCCATCCACCGCAGTCGCCAGGACCGAAGTTACTCTCGATGGCCGAACCCTGCGTAGCGTTCGGGCTGGTGTTCACTGGTGTCCACTCATCGTCAACACCCTGTGAGCCATAGTCCAGGAACTGTACCTCGAAGAGGCTCTCCTCGTTGTTCTCATACTTTGAGCCCTCACGGAAGTTGTCACCATAGTTGGCCATCAGCCGATAAGTACCATACCTGCCATTGATGATATCCTTCAGCACGGTGAGTGCCTCGCTGTACTTATGACGCATCATCAGAGCGCGGGCATAGAAGCCGGCAGCAGCACCGCAGGTGGCACGGCCCTGAGCCCACTGACCACCGATGTCGCGCGAAGGCAACATATCCATAGCCTCACGGAAGTCCTTCTCTACCTGATCCCACACCTCGTCGTAAGAGCTGTTGGGAACATAGAGCCCCGTGAGTGTCTCATACACGCTGTAATCGGTGATGAGCATCGGGTTCTGATAATATCCGGCGAGAACGTAGTACGAAAGGCCGCGGATGAACAATGCCTGACCCTTAATGCGCTTGTACGTGTCAGTGAGACTGGCATCGTCCTCGAGCTTTGAGGTGATGAAGTTACAAACCTTAATGGTATAGTACCAATCGCGCCAAGGCCACTGGCCAATCTCGTCAGTAAAGGCGACGTTCAGATCGTCGTAAGGCATATACCACACCTGTGAGGAGTTCCACACCTCATCACCGCGGCACACATCGAGCATATAGCCAACACGGGCGAAAGTGCCTTCCATACGGATATGGTTGTAGCAGGCAATCACACTTTCATCCAGGTCAGAGACATCCTGACCGAAGATGTCCGTCGTCTGCTGGTTGGGATTCATCACGTCCAACTTACTCTCGCACGACGTGAGTGTGCCGAGGCCTAACAGAAGGGCGAAGGAAATTTTATGTAGTTTCATATCTTTATTTCAATTTTCAATTATCAACTTTCAATTTTCGACTTTCAACTCCCCTTAAAAGGTGAAGTTCAGACCAGCCATGAAGCTACGCGGTGTAGGATAAGAACAGTAGTTGTAGCCAGGAGAGAACGTACCACCGGCGAAGTCCACGTTGTAACCCTTATAGCCAGAGATGGTGAGGAGGTTCTGTGCCGCAACATAGACGCGGACACCCGATACGTAGTTGCCGAACCACTTGTTAGGCAGGTTGCAGCCCAGTTCTACGTTAGCAATCTTCCAATAGGAAGCGTTCTGAATCTGACGGCTGCTAAACAGGTCGTTCCAAGCCAGTGTAGCACTATTCGAAAGATAAGTGCGGGGGATGCTGCTCACATAAGTCGAGCCATCCCACTTGTTGGCATCGAGAATGGCCACATCCTTGTTGCCATAGCCGTAGCTGGAGTTCAGCGTGTTGTAGAGGAAGTCTGTCACATGGTAGCCGAAGGCACCAAAGGTGGAGATGCTCAGGTCGAACATGCCGTACTCAAGGTGTGCGCTCAGACCGAAGTTCACAGCGGGCAGTCCACTGCCGAGCACCGTCTGGTCGTCGCCGTTCACTTGTCCGTCGCCGTTCATGTCGGCATAAAAACAGTCACCGACATTTGCACCATCCTGATATGACCAGGTTCCGGGCTCATCCTTGATATTAGGGACATAGCTGGGATCAGCAGTGGCTTTCTGCTGCTCAAACGCATTGTGAACAAGACGTGCTTCTTCATTTATTTTATCCAGCTGTTCCTGTGTGCGGATGATACCCAGATAGTTCCAGCCATAGAAGCGTCCTACCTCTTGGCCTACCTCAGTGATATAGGCGCCAGATATGTATCTCTCTTCACCGAATCCGAGTGATGTCACCTCGTTCTTCAGGGTACTGAGGTTGGCACTGATCTGGTGCTTCAGCTTGTGGTCGTTGTTGCGATAGGTCACCGAGAACTCGAAACCACTGTTCTCCAGCGAGGCGGCGTTCATGGTCACCGTGGTATTGCTCACACCTGCACTGGCAGGCACGGGTACTGCATAGAGCAGATCCTGTGACTTGTTCTTGTACCACTCAGCGGTGAACTCGATACGGTTGTTGAAGAAAGCCAGGTCGAGACCGATGTTATAGGTCTTTCTCTTCTCCCATGTCAGGTCCTCGTTGACGAAGGTCGAGATGGCAGAACCAGTAACGGGCTGGTTGCCGAAACTATAAGTCATGTTGTTACGCAGCATCGTAGCCTGGATAGCATAGTCTGCCACAGAAGCCTCATTACCGAGTTCACCATAGCTGGCACGGAGCTTGAACATGTTCACGATGTTGCGGTCGATGGGATAGAACTTCTCCTTGTCGAAGCGCCAGCCCAACGAGAATGAAGTGAAGGTGTCCCAGCGCTTGTCTGGCGTCAGACGAGAACTGCCGTCACGACGGACGATGGCAGAGAGCAGGTACTTCCCGTCGAAGTCGTAGTTCAGACGGGCGAGATAAGAAGCCAGCGTATGCTTGGCCTCAAAGCTGCTGGCATTCCAGTCGCTGGCGTTCTGCAGCTGCAGGAAGTAAGGCTGTGAGAGGTTGATGCCGGTGGCACTCATCGTAGAGGTATTCTCCTCCTCGTAGGTCTGACCGACCACGAGGTTAGCATGGTGCAGACCCATAGTACCGTCCCAAGTCAGCGTATTCTCGATCAGGGCGTCGGTGTATTTACGGTGAGCCTTGGTCAGGCGCTCGTTCTCCTTGGCCAGGTATACACGGTTACTCTGAATCCAGGCGGGGATCCAGTCACGGTCTGTGGCACTGGTCGTGCTATAAGAGAGGTTGATTTTATAGGTCAGTGAGTGGTTCTTGCTCTCCACACCCACCATCTTCAGCAGGTCAACGTCGGCAGAACCCGTTCCCACGAAGCGGTCTACGATAGTCTTATTCGATAGCAGATTGTTCACCAGAAGCGGGTTCATGGCAGAGATGTCACCGTGAACGGTGTCGTAATACACGCCGTAGCCATAGGCATCGTATTTCCAGCCACTGGCCGAACCTACCATATCGTCGAGCACCCATGTCGACTCGTCATAAGCCTTGATAGTAGGTTGCATGGTAAGCACACCACGGAGCACATTACCCAAGTTACCATAGAGACCCTGAATGTAACGGTCATCATTGCCGATTGACATCACGTTCTGGTCAGAGTGCGAATAGACGAGGCTGGTGCGGAACTTTACGAACTTCGTGTCCATCGTGTTGTTCACACGGGCTGTATAACGCCTGAAGTCAGGACCCGATCCCTCGATGGTACCCTTCTGGTCGTAGTAGTCAAGACCAATATTATAAGTATTGTGTGCACCACCACCGCTCAGATTCACGTTGTGGTTCTGACGGATACCCGTCTTGAAAGCCTCTTTGAACCAGTCAGTATTCGTATTGTCACGGAAGCGATAGACACCGTCGCCGTCCAGGCTGTAGCCGCCAGGAAGGGGCGTGTTCGAGTTGGCTGCGGCAATGCCGAGATAGTTACTATACTGATCGGCATTCATCAGGTCGTAGTGGGTGTTCGAGACAACGTCCATACCGACGTAGCCCTTATAGTCAACCTTCAGCGGCTGGTCCTTCTGTCCACCCTTAGTCGTGATGATCACCACACCGTTTGCAGCACGAGAACCATAGATAGCACCGGCAGAAGCATCCTTCAGCACCTGGATGGTCTCGATATCGTTCGGAGAGAAGTCACGGATAGAAGTACCCATAGGCACGCCATCAATCACATAAAGGGGAGCCTGGTTACCGTTCAAGGTACCGATACCACGGATACGCACCGTCGGGTCTGCACCGGGCTGACCGTCAGATGTAATAGACACACCTGCCACCTTACCTTCAAGCATGGTAGAGATGTTTGAGTTGGATACGCGCTTCAGTTCATCGGCATTCACGATAGACACAGAACCCGTCAGGTCGGCCTTCTTCTGAACACCATAACCCACGACAACCACCTGATCAAGCATCATGGCGTCTGACTCAAGTTCAATAGTATTAAGGTTCGCGCGCCCACGTACGGCAATCTCGCGATCCTTGTAACCTACATAGCTTACCAGAAGGGTAGCGTTAGAAGGAGCATCCAACTCGAAGTTTCCATCGAAGTCGGTCACAACACCGCTCTGCACACCCTTCACGCGGACGGTTGCGCCAATGAGCGGCTCTCCACTTTGATCAACGACCTGGCCATTCACTTTGATGGTCTGGTCTTGCTGCACTGATGCTTTTGCGGTCGCTGGACAGAAGGAAAGACCTCCCAAAACGCCTAACATTAGCATCACAGAGAATAATACTTGTTTTCTCATTTGCTTTTGGTTTTAAATTTACAAAATTGATTTAATGAATGAAATTTTTCGCAAAAGTAACACCCTTTGACATAAATCAAGTGGATAAAACGATTTATAAGGTGGACAAAACGAATGAAGGATGAAAATTTGTTTATTTTCGCCCTTTTTAAGTACGTTTTATCCACTTATTCACCTATAAAGGCACTTGGACTCATGCCAAACATCTTCGCGAAACAACGCGTGAAGTATTTCGGATCGTTGAACCCTACCTTATAGGCTATTTCGGTAATATTGCGGTTTCCGGTCTTCGCAGAGAGCAGTTCCTTGGCCATGTTCAGGCGGTAGTTACGAATGAACTGTCCGGCTGGCACGCCCACCTCCGCATTCAGGTGCTTGCTGGCCACCGTACGGCTCATGCCAAGGGCGTCGCAGAACTCCTGCACGCCAAACTCGGAGTTCATATAGTTGGCTTCCATAATCTCCATCACACGCTCCATAAACGGTTTCGTGCGTTTGAGCACCTCCTCCTTGTCGGCCTCCACACTCTTCGTCACACTGTGGCGGTAACGCTGCTGGTTGTCGAGGATGTTCTGGATACGGGTCTGCAACTGTGCAGGATCTTCCGACTCCTCCAGTACACGGCGGATAGGATTAAGCAGTTCTTCGGCCTCCAACCGTTTCAGACGGGCTACCCACCTATTATATATATAGAACACGAGGACTACGAAGAAAATGCCCAGCAAAGAACGGAACCACCAGCTATTCCAAAAAGCAGGACTGACGTTCACCTCGATGGAAGCTATTTCCGACTGGTCGGCTGACAAAGATGACACATATTTCACCTCGAAGATATAATGACCGGCAGGCAAAGCACTATAGCGTACGGAGTGCTCTCCCAGTTTGAGCGGCGTCCATTCGTCCTCAAGGCCTTTCATCCTGTAACTGAACATAGCCTGCGCCTCGTTTCCATAATCCAAGGCAGAGAAGGCGATGGAGAATGATCGGTTACCCTCACGCAACTGAATGGATTTGGCAATCGAGATGTCTTCCGACAAATACTCACTGCCAGCAGTGACATCCTGATTATCCACGATGAGGTGGGTAAACACAAGCTGACCATTCGCCTTAGCCTCTGTATTCTCACCCAATACCTCTATCAGTCCTCCCTCGCTGCCGAGATAGATGACACCAGAAGCGTCCCGAGCCGCAGAATTCCAATAGAAATGATGATTGACCAGACCTTCACTCTCGAAATAGTTGGAGAAGACATGCGTCTTCGGATCATAAACCGACAGACCATTCTGGGTCGTTACCCATAAGCGTCCATTAACATCCTCAACGATACCCTTGACACCGCCAAAGGCCAGACCGTCTTCTGTTGTCAAAGCCTCAAAGACATCTTCTCTCCTTTTCTCCTTCTCTCCTTCCCTCCTTCTATATAGTCCGTATCCGTTACTACCCAGCCAAAGCGTACCATCATGCGCCAGACAGAAGGAGGATATCTTATCTACGATACGTGAATTGGGATCGTCCAGCTTGTGGGAGATCAGTTCATGCTTAAAGGGTCTGTGCCCCTGGCGTCCAGAGTTGAGATCCACCTTGATCAAGCCCTGCATACAGCCCATCCACAGGAAACCATCATGGTCGATGATGGCACCGATATTTCCCGTCAGACTGCGGCATCCCTCAAACGGTTCCTCTATCACATGCGACTTGAAATCATAGAAATACAATCCAGCATTACTGCCTATCCACAAGCCGTCGTTTATAGAATCAACAGCCAGCGCACCTACAAAGCCCGTACGCCACAGATATTCTCCCTGAAGTTCCAGACGGGAGATGTGATGAACTCCCTGTCTTTCAGTCTGGCAGACTCCTCCTCCCCACGTGCCTATCCAGAGCTTGCCGTGATGATCGGCAGCAAGCGCCGAGACACTATTATGGGATAAGCCAGAATTAGCTGTTGTGTAATGGATAAAGTCGGCAGTGCCTTTCTCACGAAGGTTCAGGCCTCCTTCTACCGTTCCCACCCATAACCGTCCGTCCGGCTCAACCAACATGGCATTCACGGGGTTGGGAGAGAGGGAACGAGGGTCACTGGTATGAACGGAGTTCCGCAGCAGCAGGCGTTGCGGTGCCAGACAAGCAATACCGCCTGACTCTGTACCAATCCAGATATGACCTTGATAGACACGGATACAATGAACGAAATCGCTCTTCAGCGGAACAGGGCTCTCCGTAGTCCAAGCCGTGAAACTGTCCGTCTGATCATCGTAGATATTGACACCACACAGAGAGCCAACCAACAAGCGATTGTCGGACGTGACAGCCAGACTCGACAGAAACACATGAGACAGGGATCCCGGAGCAGTGGAATGATGGTACTCTGCCAACTTCTGCAGATAGGGGTCATAACGGAATAATCCCTGATTGGTAGTGATCCAGACAACATTGTTACGTTTCAGAATGTCAGTGATGTAATGTTCCTGAAGGGGTTTCAGCAATGCGGATATTTCCTCCCGTACCAGCTTCCCGCCTTTTTCCACCAACCGATAAAGCCCGCCGTCAATACCAATCCACGGTTTACCATTTCCATCAACATCACAGATGGCAATGTCGAGCATCCTCCAAGGGTGGGGATAGTTGTAAATATGATCAGGCTGTCCCTGAGCATCGAATGTGATGAGAGAGACCTGACGGTCATTGACTACCCAAATGTGCCCCATTGCATCACGATAGCACTTCATGGAAGGAAAAGTCAGCAACTCTCGCAGACCCGGATGGTCAGGTACAACGGCTCTCATCGTTTTCAGGTCGATGATATTGATACCCTCGTCGAAAGCTACCCAGAGCCTGTGGAAGTCGTCCTCGGCAATACTGCGGCATGACTTACTGTTCAGGTCAAGTCTGGGCTCCATGACGCCATAACCGTCGTAGCGGACTAAACCACCACCATACGTCGAGATCCAAAGAAAGCCACTGGAGTCCTTGAAGATGTCGTTGACATGATTATGGGGAAGACCATTGCTCAGGTCCAGATAGGTGAGGTTGTACCGCTCCGTCAGGAAATTAGCAGCGCGGGTATCGATATCGAGGAAGGAGGAAGGAGGAAAGAGGAAGGAGATATGCATAGCGAAAAGGAGCAATGCCACTCTCCGCCACCAAAGTAATCTCTTTCCTCGTTCCTCCTTCCTCATTCCTCGAAAATATAATTACTTCTTAATTCCTGCGACGCAGACAGAACCAATGAGGAAGCTGACACCAGCGACGATCATCATCGTTGACTGATGACCACCTACCAGCGTCAGGATAACGCCTCCCAAGAGGGCAGCCACAATCTGTGGAATACAGATGGTACCGTTGAAGAGTCCGAGGTAAGCACCCATGTGTCCATAACCCTGCAGGGCATTCGTGACGAACGTGAACGGCATGGCAAGCATTGCAGCCCAAGCACAGCCGATCATCAGGAACGGGATGAACTGCAGATACTGGTTACTGATGAACGGTACGAGTGCAAAGCCGATACCACCAATCACCAGACTGACGGAATAAGCCAGTTTCGTATTCTTGAACTGTGGCAGCAGGGCGGCCCAGACTACAGAACCCACGGCCTGAACGGCAAAGAGGATACCCACCCAGTTGCCTGCCTCCTGGAAAGCCTCACTGGAAGGATCGGTCGTGTTCCACACCACCTCGGCAATGGCACCGGTCGTATAGTTCCACATATAGAGCATGGCTGCCCAGCAGAAAAACTGCACGAGTCCCACTTTCCAGAATGTCGAAGGTGCATTCTTCAGCAAGGTGATCCAATTTCCTGAATCCTCAGAGTTCCCGGAGTTTTCAGAGCTCTCAGATGTTGGATTATATTCTGCATAATCCTTCGGATTCCACTCCTTCACCTTCGAGGTGGTATAGATGACACAGAGAATCAAGATGGCAGCACCGATATAGAACGACCAGATGACGCTGTCGGGCACTACACCTTTCTCTGCCACATTACTGATACCGATAAATGTAAAGATGAAAGGAAACACAAAACCCAGCACCGAACCGGCATTACAAAGGAACGACTGGATGGAGTAGGCTTTGGCCTTCTGTTTCTCGTTCACCATGTCGCCCACCAACATCTTAAACGGTTGCATCGCCATATTGATACTGGTGTCGAGGAACATCAGGGCAACCAGTCCGAACATCATGGCGGCACTGACCGTCAGTCCCAATGAGCCTGCATTTGGCAACAGACACATCACCAACACTGCTACGGCGGCTCCTACAAACAGATAAGGAATACGACGGCCGAAGCGCGTCCATGTCTTATCGGACAGCGTTCCGACAATCGGTTGCACAAGGATACCCATCAATGGCGGGAGAATCCAGAAATAACTCAGGTTGTGCGGGTCTGCGCCGAGTGTGGCGAAGATACGCGAGATGTTGGCACTCTGCAAGGCGTAGGCAATCTGCACGCCGAAGAATCCGAAACTCAGATTCCACAATTTCCAAAATGACAGGTCTGGTTTTTGTTTCATAAACTACTACTTTTATATTTTACGACAACTTAGACAACTAAGACAACATTATACAATTCTCAGAGGAATTGTCTTACCTTTCCATCAACACCAACAATATCATTTGTCTCTTTATCAAGAAAATAACGCTCTATGGTAGCGAACTTAGGAGAAAAATTCACCAAAATACCACAAGAACATCCGAGAAGACGCATGTAATTAAACAACTGCGCACGATGATTGCTAACTAATTCTGCAACAGCTTTGCATTCAATTATAATATCCTCCTTACAAAGAAAATCGATGCGATATTCTGCATCCATGGATTTTCCATGGTATGCTGGATGAAAAGACAATTCGCGTTTATATGGAATGCCATCCTCTTCAAATTGCATTTGCAATCCTTCCTGATAACAGTACTCATTGAGACCTGCCCCCAATTCCTTATGAACCTCATGAATAGCCCCTATCACATCATAAATATGTTCTTTGTATGTTGAAATATCTACCATCGTTTTGAAATGTTGTTTAAGTTGTCCAAGTTGTCGTTATAAACTACTTTGTTGTGCCGCGGATGATGAGACGGGTGCGGACCACGCGCTTCTCGACCTTCTCCATAGGGATGAGGCCTTCCACTTTGTCCATTAGGATCTCCGCAGCCTCCTCACCTACCCGATGGCCCCGTTGTTCAACCGTTGTCAACATCGGATCACAGGCCACGGCACGCTGTCCATTTGTAAATCCGCAGATGCTGATATCCTCAGGTACCTTGTAACCAGAATGCTTTGCCGTATAGAGAATGCCGATGGCCGTATCATCATTCACGGCGAAAAAGCCGTCAGGACGTTGTTCTAAAGCCAGGATCTCCGGTGTCAGCACCTCAGCATCCTCACGATTGTCACAGACACGGATGATCTCCTCATCCACCTTCAGTCCGTGTTTCAGCAAGGCATCTTTATAACCATTGAAACGGTTCTTCGAAATCTCAAGCTGCATGGGACCGCCATAAAATGCTATCCGCTTACATCCCGTTTCAATCAGATGGGTCACGGCATTATAGGCACCCATATAGTCATCGACCACCACGCGACTGGCATTCACGCCCGTACAGATACGGTCATAGAACACGATGGGGATACCTGCATCAATCAGCCTCTGATAGTGTTCGTAGTTCTTGGTATCCTTCGCCTGCGAAACGATGATACCACAGACCTTGTAACGATGGAAGTTCTCACAGATCCGCACCTCACGTTCATGCTGCTCCCCACTCAGGGCCACCATGATCCGATAACCACGGGCGGCTGCAGCCTCCTCAATGCCTGTCAGGATCGACGAGAAATAATAGTGCGTGAACTCCGGTACGATGACACCGATGACTCTCTGAGGCATTACCCGACTGTGGCGTAAGGCTTCGCCGATGGCATTCGGATAGAAATTATGTTCACGGGCATACTGCTGAATAGCCTTCCGACGCTCTTCGCTGATGCGGGGTGAATCCTTCAGGGCACGCGACACCGTAGCCACGGAAATTCCGAACTCCCGGGCTATGTCCTTCATTGTCATTGGTGCTTTCTCTTCCATCGGTTTCTAACTATTCCGATGCAAAGTTACGAAAAAGTTTATGAATAATTACACATACCTTATTATTATTATATATAATCGCGTATGCAAACGTTTGCATGGCAGAATAATATCTTTTTATGCAAAAAAAGTACAACGTATCAAAAAGTAACGTAACTTTGCACCAGAATAACTATACAACAGAATCGATAACTCTAATTAATGCAAATGATGAAGCAGGTAAACATTCAATTTCCGCTTAGGATGCTCGGCCTCATTTTAGGGCTGTTCCTATCCGTGAGTGCCTTTGCTCAGATTGAGGTTAAAGGCCATGTGAAAGATGCTACAGGCGAAGCTATTATCGGTGCAACGGTACGCGTGGACGGTACACAGACGGCCACCGTTACCGACTTCGACGGTAATTTTGTCCTGAAAGCTAATCAGGGTGCAAACATCACCATCTCTTATGTTGGTTATCAGAACGCTACTGTGAAGGCAGCACCCAGTGTAGAGGTTACGCTCGTTGACGACGAGACTGTTCTGCAGGACGTCGTAGTCATCGGTTACGGTTCCGTCCGTAAGAGCGATGCAACGGGTTCCGTAACGTCAGTAGAGGCAGACCAATTGAACAAGGGTCTTGCCACTTCTCCGGCAGATCTGTTGCAGGGTAAGACTCCTGGTGTACAGGTCACAACCAACAGTGGTGCCCCTGGTGCCGGTGCTAAGATCCGTATCCGTGGTGGTTCGTCACTGTCAGCCTCTAACGACCCGCTGATCGTCATCGACGGTCTGCCTATCAGCTCGACTGAGATCTCCGGTGGTGACTTGTTGAACACCATCAACCCGAACGACATCGAGAGTTTCTCTATCCTGAAAGATGCTTCTGCCACCGCTATCTACGGTAGCCGCGCTTCTAACGGTGTGATCCTGATCACCACCAAGAAGGGTAAGGCAGGTGCAAAGCCTCGTATCAATGTCGACATGAGCGGTACATTCAAGACCGTTGCCAAGAAGGTCGACGTGCTCAGTGCTGACGCCTTCCGCGACTTCTTTACGGCCAACTACGGTGACAACGCTGATGCCATGGCTGCTTTAGGCAATGCCAACACGAAATGGCAGGACGAAATCTACAAAAACGCCTTTGCTGAGGAAATCAACGCCAGCGTGACCGGTGGTTATGTTTCTAAGGAGCAAGCCTTCAAGATGCCTTACCGCGTCAGCGCAGGCTTCCTGAACAATGACGGTACACTGAAGACCACCGGTATGTCCCGTGGTACTCTCGGTTTCAACCTAACCCCGACATTGTTCGACGACCGTCTGACCATCAATCTGAATGCTAAAGGCGTGTTCACACATAACAAGTTCGCTGACGAGGGTGCTATTGGTGCAGCTGTACAGTATAATCCTCTGAAATCCGTTGACCACAAATGGGAGAGCAATGGCGCCCCCAACACCATGTCAACGCTGAACCCTGTTGCCATGCTTAACGAACAGCACAAGAGCTCTTATGTTCGTCGTTTCATCGGTAACGCACAGTTCGACTATAAGTTCAAGTTCCTCGACGGTCTCCGCGCCAACCTGAATCTCGGTATCGACTACTCCACCACCTCTGGTTGGAATATCACTGACATGGGTAGTGAAATTTCTTATCACAACAAGGTTGAGAATGGTACTGGCCTTTGGGAGAAATACACTCAGAAGCGTAACGACAAGACCTTAGAGTTCTACCTCGCTTACGCCAGGGAACTGAAGGAGATCTATAGCCGCTTCGATGTTCTCGCTGGTTATAGCTGGCAGCACTTCCACAATGAGACGACTAACGAGAAAGAATCAAATGACGGACATCACACACGTCTGTATGGTGATCCCACACTCTTCAAGACTGAGAGCTATCTCATCTCATTCTATGGCCGTCTGAATTACACATTCATGGACCGCTACCTCCTGACCTTCACCATTCGTGATGATGGTACCTCGCGCTTCCAGAACAACAAGTGGGGTGTCTTCCCCTCTGCAGCCCTTGCATGGCGCGTCAATGAAGAGCCCTTCCTGAGGAATGTAGACTGGCTCTCTAACTTGAAGCTCCGTCTGGGCTGGGGTATCACTGGTCAGCAGAACATCAACCAGGGTGACTATCCCTCTATCGCCACTTATCACACCAACCAGCATGGTTCATACTACTGGTTCGGCAATAATGAGATTATTCCTATCACTCCGAAGGGCTATGCAGCCCAGATCAAGTGGGAGGAGACCACTACCTATAACATCGGTTTGGACTTCGGTTTCGTTCGCAACCGCATCAACGGTAGCATCGACGTTTACAAGCGCGTCACCAAAGACTTGCTGAACAGAGTGCCTGTGGCAGCCGGTACCAACCTGACCAACTATCTGCTGATGAACGTAGGTGACATGGAGAACAAGGGTATCGAGGTGGCCTTGAACGTGGTGCCTATCGAAAAGAAAGACCTCCGTTGGGAAGTGGGTGTGAACGTTTCTTACAACAAGAATGAGATTACAAAGCTGACCGCCAGCGACGATCCCAGCTATCCAGGCGTTGAGGCTGGTGGCATCTCGGGTGGTGTAGGTAACAATATCCAGATCCAGAAAGTGGGTAACCCCATCAACTCTTTCTACGTATTGCAGCAGGTTTACGACGAGGCTGGCAAACCGCTGGAGGGTGTCTATGTAGACCGCAACCACGACGGCCAGATTACCGATGACGACCGTTACGTTTACTACAAACCCGACGCTGACGTGAACATCGGCCTCAACACTGAGCTGAGCTATAAGAAGTGGACCCTCTCTGCCGCATTCCGTTCAAGCTTGGGCAATTACGTTTACAACAACGTAGCTTCCAACACGGAGATGAAGGCCGATATGTGGACCAACAACTTCATCTGTAACCGTGTGTCGACGGCGCCTAACACTAACTTCCAGCAGGCACAGTACAAGAGCGACTACTATGTGCAGAACGCTTCGTTCCTGAAGCTCGACAAGGTGACACTGGCTTACAACCTTGCATCATGGGTACGCCTGAACTTCACCGCACAGAATGTCTTCACCATCACCAAGTACGACGGTGTTGACCCCGAAGTGGCCAATGGTATCGACAACAACATGTACCCCCGCTCACGCAACTTCATCTTAGGTGCTAGCTTTAACTTTTAATTAATAGGAGGACAAGAATATGAAATTCAACATAAAGAAAAACGGAATTTATAGTTTTGCCTTTGCCACTGCCGTGTCGCTGACAGCATGTACGGGTGACTTGAAAGTGACCCCCATCGACCCCAACCTCGACACGCCGGAGAATGTGCTTACAAGTACTCAGGCATACAACCAATTGTTGGCAAAGTGCTACTCGGCCCTGTCGGTCAGCTCACCCGACGGTGATAGCGGTTCCCCTGATATTGAGGGTATCGACGGTGGCTTCGGTCAGTATCTGCGCGCCCTGTATAACCTGCAGGAACTGCCTACCGATGAGGCAGTGATCGGCTGGAACGACCAGACGCTGAAAGACCTGCACGGACTGCAGTGGACATCTTCTGACGTGTTCGTCAGCGCCTGCTACAGCCGCGTATTCTATGAGATTTCTCTCTGCAATGAGGTGATCCGCAGAATTGATCAGGCTGGCAGCAACGATGCCGTCATGCAGCAGTACCGCGCTGAGGCTCGTGCCGTTCGCGGACTGGCCTATCTCCACGCTATCGATCTGTTCGGTAATGTACCTTTCACCGACGAGAACTCTGAAGTAGGTGGTGGCAACCCACAGCAGATCACCCGTGCCGACCTCTTCAATTGGCTGGCAAATGATATGGAGGAAACAGCACAGCTTCTGCCCTCTGATCCCGAGAAGTACCGCGCCGGTAAGGGTCTGTGCTATATGATCCTCGCCAAGCTTTACCTGAACGCTGCTGTCTATACTGGCACACCCAACTATCAGAAGTGCGCCGAGTACTGCCAGAAGATTATCGACCTGGGTTACAAGCTGGAGTCTGCCAACGACTACTGGAAGCTCTTCTGCGCCGACAACGACCAGATGCTGGGCGTAGGTCACGAGATTATCTTCAGCGTCTATCAGGATCACATCAACACGCAGGCTTACGGTGGTACAACTTATATCATCAACGGCCAGGTGGGTGGTAACATGAACTATGCTGACTACGGACTTGGTGGCAACGGTTGGGGTGGTCTTCGCGTCACACCGCAGTTTGTCGACAAGTTCGAAGACGGTGACCAGCGTGCCACATTCTTCACCGACGGTCAGTCGAAGGAGATTAAAGACATCAGCGACTTCTTCAGTGGCTATGCCTTCACGAAGTTCACCAACCTGAAGGCCGACGGCAGTGTGATGGCTGATGCCAACTCATTCCCCGACACCGACTTCCCCGTCTTCCGTCTGGGTGATGTCTATCTGATGCTCGCAGAGTGTGAAGTTGTTGGTGGCGTAAGCTGCGACGGTATCTCCAAGTTCAATGCCATCCGCGAACGTGCAGGTGTTGCACCCATCGCCAGTCCCTCCAAGTCTGACATCATCAACGAACGTGCCCGTGAGCTGGCTTGGGAGTGCCATCGCCGCTCTGACCTCGTTCGCTTCGGTCTCCTGACCACGGGTGACTATCTCTGGTCACACAAGGGTATGAACAGCAACGTTGGTACGCCTCACAGTGTGGACAGCAAGTACAACCTGTTCCCTCTGGCTTCAAGCGACGTGATTTCGAACCCGAACCTCACACAGAATCCTGGCTATTGATTAATTGATAATTAATAATTGAAAATTGATAATTATGAAAACAAGATATTTCAAGAGTAGTGTGTTGTTTGCCGCTGTCGCCCTGCTGTTCACAGCCTGCAAATCTGACCGCGACGACAACCCCCAACTCGGCCCGAACCACACCGCATCTGAATTTGTGGTGAATACATCGGCCATGGCAGACCAGTACATCCAGCTGTCACCGGATAATACGGTGAACCTTACTTGGTCTCAGCCTAACTATGGCGTGAATACTGTAGTGAACTATAAAGTACAGGTAGGTCTTCGCCAGAACGGCAGTGACAACTGGGGCGAATTCCTGGAGACAGGCTTCACGACCACCAGTGCTAACCTCAGCGGCGAGGAGATTGCCAAGGTCATCTGTAAACTCGACGGCTTCAAAACTGAAGACGACTATGTAGATATGGGCTTCCGCGAGGTGATCATGCGTGTGAAAGCCGACATCCAGAACACCCAGTCAAAGGTGGTTGAAGGAACGGAAATCCTTTCCAACACTGTTTCTTTCAATCACATGGCTGCTTACTGCATGATCCCGAGCAAGGGTACACTGTGGGTCATCGGTTCCTGCTGCGGCTGGCCTGAACCTTCACCCGGCAACAAGCAGACACTCGTTGACGGTGGCTGGTTCATCATGGAGACTGAAATCGGCAGCAACGTCTTTGAGGGCGAAGTGGATATGCCTGAGGGCGATCTGACCTTCCGCTTCTATTCTAAGCTGACAGGCTGGGACGGTGGCGACTCTTATGGATTCAAGGTTGAGGACGAGGCTACGGAGATTACACTGACCAATGGTGTATATTCTGGCAAGGGTATGACCGGTAAGGGTTCATGGACCATCAATGGCTTCCCTGGCGGCACAATGAAACTCACCGTCGATAAGAACAACAACACCGTCAAGTTTGAGCTTCTATAGTAATTCATCCGCAGTAAAATGATCGTTTAATCAAATGAATAAGAAGATGAAAAAAGTAAGTTTATATATCATGGCTCTGCTCAGCACGGCGCTCGCATCCTGTAATCAGGATTTCGAGACGATCTTCGTCCCGCAGACCAATCCGCAAGAGAGCCTGCTCCAGACGAGCGACGTCTCTGTTAACAACAATACGCCCTCGACCATCAACCTCGCTGATTACATCAGTGAAGACGGTATCGTCAAGGCTATTCCCATTGGTCTTGCTTCCGTAAAGGAAGGTGCTATGCCGGCCAATTCGTTCCTGAAGGCAGAAGTGGAGTTCTCTAAGGATGCCGACTTCGCCAATTCCATCATCCTCGATGCCAACAGCCTCGACGGAGAAGATCAGATTTCTGTATCCGCATCAGCCTTGCAGGAAGCCTACTTCAGCGAGATCACCCGCAACCCGGCTACGACCGACTTGTATATCCGCACAATGCTCTATACCGTTACCGACGGTACATCAGAGGCTTGCGTCGGTAAGCCCGGTGAGAACTACTATTGCCAGAGCACTGTTAAGTTCACTCCGCTGAACAAGGTACAGATCTCACCTGCTTACTATGTCATCGGTGCTGGCGCTGGCTGGACTACCGAGGGTGCCCGTTCGCAGCAGTTCAACCACAGCGGTGCTGACGTCTATGAGGATCCTATCTTCACCATTATCGTTGACTCTGGCGGCGACGACTGCTGGTTCGCTATTGGCGATGATGCTGCTCTCGAAGCAATCGACGGCGGTGACTGGACCAAGCTGTTCGGTACGAAGGGTGCCAGCGAGGATCTCTCTGGAACGATGGATTACCGTTACAATCTGGGTGGCGACCACTCCTTCCACGTGACTGGTGCCAAGAAGCTCAAGATCACACTGAACATGATGGAGTACAGCTACACCATTGAGCCTATCAATATCGCTGACGCTTATTATCTGGTTGGCGGTCCTGAGGATTGGGCTGGTTCGGCTGCTTCAAAGAGCCAGAAGTTCTCTCACAGCAGTGCCAGTGTGGCTGACGATCCTATCTTCACTTACGTCCTTGAGGGTACAGGAGGCGACATCTGGTTCGCTATCGGTGACGACGAGGCTTGTGATGCCATTACTAACGATGGCGACTGGTCTAAGCTCTTTGGTACGACATCCGGCAATGGTGAGAATGGCCTGAGCGGTTCACTGTCTCGTCGTACTTCTCTGTCTGACGACGGTTCGTTCAAGGTTGACGGCACGGCTAAGTTCATCCGTATCCAGATCAACATGTCCGAGATGACTTATACCATCACACCGCTGAACTTCGCAGAGTACATCTACGAGGCTGGTGTGAACAACAACTGGGGTGCTGATGCACAGCCGCTTTACTGCCCCGACGGCAACGGAACCTACACAGGCTTCTTCTACGCCCAGGATGCAGACTGGAGTGACGGCAAGGGTGCCTTCAAGTTCACCGGAGCATTCAACTCTTGGGACGAAGGCAACTACGGCACAGGCACCATCAACGACGATGGTCTCTCCGGAACGCTCATCGACGACGGTGGATCTGGCAACGTGCTGGCAGAGCCCGGCTTCTATAAGGCTGACGTGAACCTCGCTGATATGACCTACCAGCTCACGCCTATCACGGGCATCGGCCTCATCGGTCCTGCTCAGGCTGGCGGTTGGGATACAGACACCGATCTGACCTATAATCCTGAGACACGTGCCTTTGAAGGTACTATCGAGTTGGCTGCCGATCAGTATAAGTTCCGTGCCAACGACGGTTGGGACATCAACTGGGGTGGTACGTTAGAAAATCTGACACAGGATGGAAGCAATCTGGCTATCGAGAAGGCTGGTAAATACTTCATCCAGTTCTTCCCGCTCTGCGAGACCAAGTCCTATGCAGTGGTAACACCTGTTGAGTAATTATACTCGACCTTTACCCTGACCATCCGAGGCGGGCTGCCCGAAAGGGTGGCTCGCCTTTCTCAAATTCTCAAACAACGACACATTATGAAGAGACTAATGACTACAAACATCGTGAAAGCGCTGCTGATGCTTTTCACTTTTCAGTTTTCACTCCTCACCGTCTCTGCCCAGGGCTGGCCGGAGAACTACGGTGGTGTGATGCTCCAGGGATTCTACTGGGACTCCTACAAAGACACCCGTTGGGCGCTCCTCGAGCAGCAGGCCTATGACCTCGCCAGTTCCTTCGACCTCGTCTGGATTCCCCAGAGCGGCAACTGCGGCGCACAGTCCATGGGCTACGACGACCTCTGGTGGTTCAACAACTACAACAGCTCCTTCGGCAATGAAGCCCAGCTGCGTTCGATGATCCAGACCTTCAAGGCCCTCGGCCTCGGCACCATCGCCGATGTCGTCATCAACCACCGCCGCAATGTCTCCAATTGGGTTGACTTCCCCAAGGAAACCTATAACGGTGAGGACTACGAGATGCTCTCCACCGACATCTGCTCCAACGACGATGGCGGCGAGACCAAGAAATGGGCCACAGCCAACGGCTATAGCCTCAGCGAAAACAAAGACACACGCGATGACTGGCCCGGCATGCGTGACCTCGACCACAAGAGTGAGAACGTGCAGCGCATCGTCAAGGCCTACCTCAAGTTCCTGCTCAACGATCTCGGCTATGTCGGCTTCCGTTACGACATGGTGAAGGGCTACGGCTCTACATATACCAAGATGTACAACGAAGACAGCAAGCCGCAGTTCTCCGTCGGTGAGTGCTGGGACAGCTCTAACACCATCCGTAACTGGATTGACGGCACAGAGAAGACCAGCGCCGCCTTCGACTTCCAGTTCCGTTACACCGTCCGCAATGCCTGCAACGCTGGTGACTGGCAGAAACTGAGCCAGCAGAATGACGGCAACTGGCCCCTTGTCAGCACCAATTTCGAGAATGGAGCCTACCGCCAGTATGCTGTCACCTTCGTTGAGAACCACGATACTGAGAAACGCGCCAATGACGCTCAGGATCCTTTGAAGAAGGACACCCTGGCTGCCAATGCCTACATGCTCGCCATGCCTGGCACACCCTGCATCTTCCTCAAGCACTGGCAGGCCTACAAGGAAGAAATCAAGGCGATGGTTGCCGCCCGCAAGCTTGCAGACATCACCAACACTTCGGAGTATCTGAGATACAGCTCGCCGAATATCAAAGCCTATTATGCCATCACCACCGACGACAAGCTGCTCTGCGTGGTGGGCGATGAATCCAAGCTGACACCAGAGCCCGGCGAATGGACAAAGATCCTTTCCGGTCATCACTATGCCTACTACCTCGCCAACACCATGGAGACGGCGTGGGTCAACAAGGGAAGCGGCACCTACTCCGAGCCCTTCGATGTCGAGCTGAAGGCTGTATCGAATACCGACGACGCCCAACTCGTCTATACCCTCGACGGCTCTGAGCCTTCTGCCACCAACGGTACACAGTGTCCCAGCGGCACCCTCGTCCACATCGACACCTTCAGCCCTGCATCATCACAGCAAGGCGTCATCCTGAGGGTCGGACTGCTTGTCAACGGTGCCGTTTCCGGCATCATCACCCGCAGCTTTGCCTATCAGGAGACAGAGCCCACGCCAGAGGTCGTCATCCCCGACTTCTGCACCGTCGCCGATGGTGAAGTATGCGCCTTCTTCGAGGCACCCTCCTTCTGGGAAAACACCATCTGCTGCTGGGCATGGTGCGACTCGCCCTCCGAGAACTTCACCTACTCACAACGGAAAGACTGGCCCGGTGTCGACTGTGAGCTCTTAGGCACAGCGCCCAATGGCAATAAGGTCTGGAAATGGACGTGGGACGGCACGAAGCAGAACAACACCTCTGCCACGCAGCCTGCGAAGATCATCTTCAACAACATGGGCCAGCCGCAGACCGAAAACCTCGACTTCACCCAGGCTGGCTACTATAACGAAGACGGCCTCCAGGGCGTTGTCACGGCCACGGCTATTATAGCTCCGAGGAGTCAGGAGTCAGGAGTCAGGAGTCAGGAGTGGTATGACCTTCAGGGCCGACGCATGAACTATCCCACAAGGAAAGGCGTTTATATCCACAACGGCAAGAAGACCGTCATCAAATAAAGAAAACCCGCCAATCGGCGGGTTTCTTTATTCTGCGGCAGCAGGCTCGTCTTCGATGGCTTCATACTCGGCCATCGCCTCAGCCATGCGGGCATCGAGATCGTCCAGCCGGTAGAGACCGTCGGCATTGGGGTTCAGGCCGTCGATCGCCACGGGCATCACCATCGGGGGCACATCCGGGGAGAGCAGCGTGCGGTTCTGCAACTGACTGAGGTTCTGATAGACCAGGTTCAGGGCGACAAACTCCTCCGTGCCATCGCTCCACTTCTCAAACACAAGCTTCGAGCCAATGGGTGTGCGGAGCTCTAGGGCATGCGCCGTCACAGGATAGTGCAGACGGAGAGCGGCACCTATGCTGGCGAGGTTCGAGTCGTGACCGCAGAGGAAAGTGAACTTGCGACCTTCATGGTGCAACTCCTCACGGATACGACTCACCAACGGATAGGCCAGATTGACGGCTGCGCTATGGGTGGTGAAGAGCAGACCGTCGTACACCTCCTTCACACCACAGATCTTGCGCCACTGTTCCTCTGACAGTTCATGGCCAAAAGCCGCCATACTCTCGCTCTCGTAACACTGCAGCACCAGCGCATCGGCCACGCTGTTGGCCAATGTGTAACCGCCCTTCATCCTCGGCTCGTCACCCTTCTCCAGTTTGAACTGCGTGTCGTCATACCAGAAGTGCGTCGTATCGTTCCCGGCAGCCGGAGAATGCGCCATATCGATCACCTCCTCCATCAGCGTCAGCGTGGGCTGTACACGCTGCATCCACGCCTGAGGCCCGCCGTGCATCGCATTGATCTCGGCCATGACCTGCTGGCGGTACTGCTCGTTCATCTTCGTAAACTGCGGGGTGAACACAGGGTCCATCTTATCCTCGTAGTACTTGTGCTGGATCTCCACATTGGCAAACGGCAGGAATCCGGCAGAGAAATACTTGGCTGTGGCGAAAGTGCGCTGGCGGGAATTGGCATAGAACAGCACCTGGCTACCCACAGGACGGCAGTTGTCAGGCAGCAGCCCCTCGGCTACCACCCACTTGCGGAAGAACTGCCCCATCTCCGTCTCCAGCGCTCCGCCGCGCAACGACAGCTGACTGCCTGGCGACGTCCACTTAAACCATTCATAAGGTGTCACCCGCATATATGCCGCCCCTCCTGACACCAGCGGCGAGCGGATGTTGTGGCGGCTCATCACCACCACCTCCTTCAGTTCATACTTCGCCCGGAAGTCATCCGAACGTTTCGTCTGTGCCTGTCCGTTTGCGCCGCAGAGGACGAGGATGGCGGCGAGCATCCAGTGTCTGGTCTGTCTCATATCATCTTGATTTAATACGTTGCAAAGATAAGAAAAAAACGCCAACATCCCAAATATATTGCAAAAAAACTCCCCACGTGGGGAGTTTTTTAATTGTAAAGGACGCTGAGCCCGGCGGTCTTGTACCACTCGAAGAACTTGATGTCTTCGTTAAACTGGGAGTAGTAGCCTTTTGAAGGATCCTGCGGCACGTACATCGATACACCGTGGAACTTCTCTTCCGTCACCTTGAAGTCGGAATATTTCACATTCCAGTCCAGGTATGTTGTCCACTTGATGGTCATGCGGCGCTCTACGACGGCCTTGTCAAGAGCCTGGCGCCACTGCTGATAGACATCGGTGGGAGCGTATGTGCGCATGAAGTCGCCGGCATCGTAGAAGACATTGTAATCAGCGTCGAAATGGCCTTTTGTCTCATCCAAGTGGAAGTAGTGGATCATACCCGTCATGTCAGCATAGCCGTTGCCGATCTTCTCCTTCACGGCTGCGAGGGCTGTGCGTGTGGCCTGTGCCACGTTCTCCATCTCAGAGGTCTTGACGGCTACGAGGGGCAGTGTGCCTTTGACACTTGTCTCATACTTGTCGATGATCGTCTTGTAGAAATCGCCGTCCTTGAACATGTCGGGAACAATCTGGTCGTAGGGTGCGCCTTTGCCGGGGATCTCAGCAGGCGAGCCGATGAGGTAGTCACATGTGGTGCGAAGCTCGTAGAGGTTCTCCAGACACATCATGTTGCAGCAGTCGGTCATGATGAACTTCAGGTGAGGCTGATTCCTCAGGATACCGGCCAGCGTGGGGATGTTGATCCAGCGTGCGTTATAGTCAGACATGTAATTATCGCCATAATCTACGCAGATGGCCCTGCTGCCCATACGCTGATGCACCTCCTTCTTCTTCAGCCAGCCACTGCCGTGACTGCCGAACACGATGCCGTAGTTGCCGTCCTTAGCGGGATATTTCTTGAAGGCATAGCTCATCACACCCTCCATCACGCCGGGGTCACAGGCGCGGTTCTCTCCGTCGCTGCTGAAGATGCCTAAGTCCTTAAGGCTCACCGAGTCGGTCACCTCGCCGTTCTTCAGACGGGCCACCCACGACTCTCCTTCATTGCGGAAGCGTGCAAACACGATCAGGTTCTCATTGTCGCGGAGCCGCTTGGAGCCTTCCTTGCAGTCCTTCAAGTTCTGCTTCAGAACGCCGGCCAGGTCGTTGCCGCCAGCCAGATAGATCAGCACCGTCTTGGCGTCGCCCGGGACGTTGGCAGGAATCTCTGCTGCGGCTGTTTCGCGGGCAGCAGCCACGGGATCATCTTCATTAGAACATGCACCAAATGAAAAACAAACTGCGGTAGCGATGCTCATGAGCATTATCTTTACCAGATTCTTTTTTGTTGTCATAACTTCTAATTTTTAATTTTTTAATTTTTTAATTTTTCTGGTGCAAATTTACGGCGATAAACAGCCTATTCCAACTTTTATCATCTTTTTCACTTCAAGTCTTTGCGACACACCCCCCAAATCTATGACATTTAGCCGAACGCTTGCCATAATTGTCGCAAAGGGGGGAAAAAAAGCATAAAAAAGAAAGCGAATTTAGCCACGGGGACAGGTGTCTCTATGACAACAAAGGATTTTCGTTAAACTTTATCACTTTTTCCGTGCGACTGCGTATTATATGCAAAAAAAAACGTATCTTTGCAGCCGATATCAAACATTTCAGTCATGACAACCGTAGAACTCAGAACATCCATCATGGCAGAACTTGACCAGATGAGCGTTGAGATGCTGGAGAGCGTATCGCACTACGTCCGCCGACTCCGTCACCACGCCCGCACTGTCAACAAGAGCGCCGACAAAGGAGAAGTCCCTGACATAGTGCTTAGTCTGCTTGGCGCAGGAACTCCTGTGGCCGACGATGACTTGAACGCTCGCAAGGCCTATAACGAATACTTGGAGGAGAAGTACAAATGACACGCCTATTTCTCGATACCAATATTGTTGTTGACCTGCTTGACCGTCGTGAGCCTTTCTGCCATGACGCTGTACGTCTCTTTACTATGGCCTACAACAAGCAGGTGCAGCTCATTGTCTCGCCGATGACTTATTCCACAGCTTCTTTCCTCCTTCGCAAGCATGGCTCCGAGGGTGTACGCAATCTGTTGTCTAATTTTCGCCAACTCTCCCGTGTCGCTACGACCAGCGAGCGTACGGTTGATGACTCCCTGGCCTCACAATTCAAGGACTTTGAAGATGCCCTACAATATTACACAGCCTTGAAAGCCAAGGCCGATGCCATCATTACCCGCAACGGCAAAGATTTCACGGCATCGAAACTTCCCGTAATGACTGCAACGGAATATCTTGCTACATTAGAATAACCTGTTGCGCACAATGGGGACTGTCCCCGCTGTGATAAAATGCATTATTTAATTTGAATTATTTAACTTGCATTATGCAAAATAAATAATTCCCTACTCTTTCTCCCGCAGGACGTAGTATTTCTGGCTTCCTCTGCCTCGGAAGGTGATGCCCGATGAGGGATTGTGAGCCAGTTTGCGTAGCTCGGTGGTGGCCGTTGTACGCGACAGTCCTGTCAAGGCGACATAATCGGGAACCTTCATGAACATATTCTTCTTGAGGAACTCACGGGCCTTTTCGATGCGCTCTTCAAGCGTCAGTTTCGGCTTACGGATACGGCTCTCACCGCCTTTCTCCAGCACGCACGTCCTGCGCATCTCCCTGACGATCTGAGGGTCGGTCTTGTAGGAGACGCCCGTCACGTGGATGCTCTTGGCATTCCTCTTCTGCTCACCCACCTCGAAGGCGTCAGGCTCCTTGTCGCTCATCACGCCGAGCTTCGCGTGGAAAGTGCCGATGCCGTCGAGTTTCACCGAGAAGCCTTCGGCCATGAACAAGGCCAGCCTGTCGCTGATACGCGACAATGCCGCAAGGAGCGTGCTCTCGTCAAGCGTGCCCCCCTTGGCACACATACTCACAAACTGCTGATGGGTCATCGGCCTCAGCTTCATCTTGTAATAAGCCTGCGTACGGCCCGTGCCGTTCAGGTCTGGAATCTCTTGTTTGATATACTTTGCCATAGTCTGATTACCTGTTTTTCCGGCAAAGATACTAAATAGTTCCGAAAAAACCATAACACTGCATGCGATTTAACAAGCGTTGCCTCAGATTTAACAAACGCTGCCTGCGTTTTAACAAACCTTGGCGCTGTTTCAACTATACAAGCCTGTAGACTCCCTTATACATGCCTACTAAATACCTTTTACAAGCGTGCAAAATACATTTTACAAGTATTTAAAGTTTTGGCATAAAAAAGCTTCCCACCAAGGGGAAGCTGTATGGGTGAGAGGGAGCAGCGAGGCTTAGTCGTCGATGTCAACGATCTCGAACTTCTTGTTGAACTCGAGTTCCATGCCGTTGTTCAGTTTCACATCGTAGCCTCGGCGGTCACGGTCGAGCTTGATGATCGTTGCTCCGGGGAAGGTCTTCTTCACGCTGGCCTTGATCTGCTCGGGAATGAGGGCTGTGGGCACGGCCGACGTCTTGCAGTTCAGGTCTTTCCAGTTGCCTTTCTTATCGAACTCCACCTTCTCGCCGCTCTGGTAGATCACGGTGTAGTCGTCCCAGTCGACGGTGACCACCAAGGGTACCTTATCTGCAAAATATGACTTCAGCATCGTCTGCGCTTCTGCGGGCAGCTGCTCGAAGGTGATTACTCGGTCGTTGTCGGCCTTAACGGTGAGGCACATCGTCATGACGAAGGCTACAATTATTAACAAACTTTTTTTCATAAACGTTATTTATTTAAGACGTTGCAAAGATACGAAAAGTATTTGTAATTACCAAGCGTTTGATTAAAATTTAACCAACCTTCTATGTTACATGCTGTCTCATCAACATTACGAAATCATCAACGCCCTGAGCGGAAGACAAACCAAACGTGCATGGCGATGGTGGAGAGCCAGCCGTAGTGGCGGGTCATGACGCGGAAACGCTCTAGGAGCGACTCGCGGTGATGAAGCGTGGTCTGACCTTCCTCGGTGTAGTTGGCTACAACCATGTGGAGGTTGTGAAGGGGAACGTTTTCCTTGGCGGCGGCCTTCATGATGCGGATGCACCAATCGACATCGGCAGAATAACGATAGCGGAGGTCGTAAGGCGTGGCGATGGCAAAGTCGGTACGGGCGTAGAAGGCCTGATGACAGACGAGCATGCCGTGACGGAAGGATTTCCAGGTGAGGTGCTCCGGGGGAGAGAGACGGCGATGGTGAAGGAACCGGCCTTCGGCATCGACGATATCGGTTTCGCCATAGAGGACGGCGGGGAGGTCACACTGGGGACAGTCCCCCTGTAATCCGCTGCGCTCCTCACAGAGGGGACAGTCCCCATTGTGAGATAAAGACGCCACGATGCTACTGACTGTATCGGAGGCGGGGAGGAAGTCACCGGCATTGAGGAAACAGACATAGTCGCCATCAAGGGAACGGAGTCCTTTGTTCATTGCGTCGTAGATGCCGTGGTCTGGCTCGGAGATGACCTGAATACGATGGCCGTTGTCGGCAGCATTAGAGCGCCGGATGTAGTCATCGACAATCTGAAGGGTGCCGTCTGTGGAAGCCCCATCTATAATCAGATGTACGATATCGCGATAATCCTGCTGAAGCACGCTGTCGAGTGTGCGCTTCAGCACCTGAGCGGCATTGTAGGTTATCGTGACGTAAGTAATGACCATTGTATATTGTTTATAGTTTAAAGTTTATTGTTTATAGTTTATAGTGTTTGAAGGCCATGGCCTGCTGATAGACGTCGATATAGCGGATGGCGACGCTCTGCTGGGAGTAAGCCTGTGAGACCTTGCGCACACAGTCGTCGCTGAGCGACTGATAGTGCGTGGAGGTGAGCACCCATCGGATGCCACGGGCGAGGTCGTCGGCACTGCGGTATTCGGCCACGTAGCCGTTGCGCTTGTGGTCGATCTCCTCAGGGATGCCGCCCACACGGAAACCCACGCAGGGCAGTCCACAGGCCATCGCCTCCATAATGGTGTTGGGCAGGTTCTCGGACAACGAGGGGAGCACGAACACGTCGGCAGCCTGATAGATATCGACGATGCGCCGCTCATCGTTGACGTAGCCTAAGGGGATGGCCTGGAGCGAGAGCTGGGGCGTGACCTCCTCGGCATGACCGCCCAGGATCAGGACGGTGGCACTGGTGAGGTCGTGCAACAGGCGACAGGCCTCGATGAGATAGCCCATGCCCTTGTTCTCGTTGGTGACGCGCTGGGAAGCGAAGAGGATATACTGGCGGTCGAGGGGCAGGCCGAGACGCCGACGGGCCTCCTGACGGTCGCCGCGATGATAGATGTGGGTGTCGATGGGATTGGGGATGCTGGTGATCTTCTGTCCCTGAAGCAGGGCACTGGCCTTCGCCTCCCCTTCGAGCCAACGGCTGCAGGCGACGTAGTAGATGTTCTCGCCGTCGAGCATCCGCTCCTTCTTGTGCCATACGCTGGTGGAGAGGTCGTTGTCGGAGCCTCCGCCGGGAAGCAGGCGGCAGTGGTGACAGACGGAAGTGAAATGGCGACAGCCGAGGGTGACATGACAGAGGGCCGTAGCAGGCCAGATGTCGTGCATCGTCCAGACCACAGGCTTGCCTGAACGCAGGATCTTTCGGATGGAGCCGAGGGAGAGCATGCCCTGGTTGATCCAGTGGAGGTGGATGACGTCGGCCTCCTTGAACTCCGGCAGGCTGGTGATGTCGGAACCGGCATTGGCAAGGTCGATCTCAAAGAGATGACGGCGGGAGAACAGCAGCCGGCAGTAGATGACGAAGCGTTCCCAGAGGAAATGCCAGTGGAGCAGGGGTGACTTGGGCAGGGCGATGACGGTGAGTGAGTCGCTGAGTTTGTCGCGTACCAGCATCTTCGCCTTGACCCCGTTGTTGTTGAGGGCCATCATCAGACGGTTGGCTGCGACGGCAGCACCGCCCGAACGGTCGCTGGTATTGACAATTAAAACCCGCATGGGATTGACGATTTACGGATTTACGATTTGCCTTCGGCTTCCTTTTCGCGACGTTTCTGCGCTTTGCGGGCTTCTTTCTCAAGGCGCTTCTGTTCCTTGCGGAGTTCCTTCTCACGACGCTTCTGCTCCTTGGCAAGTTCCTTCTCGCGTTTGCGCTGTTCTTTCTGCAGCCGCTTCAGTTCCTTGGCACTCTGCTTGGCGGTCTCGCGCTCGGTCTTGATAGTCTCCTTCGTCTGAACAGCCTCCTCGAGTTTGTCGTGGATCGTGTCCTTGTTGAAGGTGAACACCATGCCCAGGATGCCTACGGAGAGGGTATTGTCCTTGCCCTTGAGATGAACAGAAGTGGTATTGAAGACGAAGTAGTTGTTCTCCCTGAGCTTCGAGTTGAGGGCGGTCTCTGCGGTCTTGACGACAATACCCCGTCCGATCTTGGCCAGTGCGTTGTCGCCCAGACGGACCCGGGCCTCTTCGTCGACGTATTCCTCGATGGCCTTCATCATAGCCTCCTTATGTTGCTCCTTGTCGGGGCGCGTCAGGATAAGGATCACGGCAACCAACAGGAAGATGAGTATGATCAGTAAATTCTTCATATACCTTATTTATATATATATATTACTTTTTTGACGGTGCAAAGGTACTAAAAAAGAAGTGAAAAATAACGGCTAAAAGGGGAAAAGTTGGTGTTATCGCACACATTCCCTTGATTTAAGTCAAGAATAAAGGGTAAATATACACTTAAAATGCATAAACTCTTGCGAGATTCGAAAAATCGTCGTACCTTTGCATCGTCAAAAGGTTAATAGATTGTTTTAGGTTAGTAGTAATATTTATAGTTTTAGGTTTTTAGTTATTGGTAAAAGAAAGTAACAGGAGGCAATTGTGAAATTCCCTTTTAAACTTTCAAATTTTTAGCCCAAAAGGCTGAAAATTTCTTTTAGAGAAAAGGATTTTTAGTTAAACATAGGCTTTTTCAGATGCCGCGGCTCGCGAGAGTCGCGGCATCATTCTTTTATTCATACGAGTTCTGCATATTTTCTCAAAATTTCTGCATTCGTGAGGCTACAGAGAGTCAGCGAGGCATTTTGATAAAGAGTTTGGGTAAGACTAAACAGAATGACATCAACTCCCCATTACGGGGCAAAGGCACGCCTTGCAGAAATGATGTATCATAAATAATATTATAGGGACTATTTTTCCCCATGTGGGACTACCATTTCTCCGGCGATTTGTAATTTTGTACCCAAAATAAATAAAAAACAGCTCACAATGAACGTTTTCCGCAAAATAATGCGTACCTTTGCACCGTGTGGCTCACACTTCTTTTGGTTATGAAATAACTGTATGAGAACTATCCTGCTGATGAAAATGACGGTACCGACATCTCCATCTTTAATTATTGAATGAGACAAACGATATATTTTATATTATTATGCGCAGTGCTATCCATCGTTGGTTGCATGAACTGCAGCGAAACCACGGATGACGAAAAGTCAAAAGCCGCGTGGCAGAAGTATCACGAAGCACGCAAGGCAGGGGATCCGGAGCGTTTATTGGCAGTCATCGACAGCATGGAGCAGGAGGAAATTGTCAGCCCGGCGAAGGCCGACCACATGCGAGGACTTGGCTACGATGCCGGTTGGCAGATGCGAATAGCAGAGCATTACTATAAGAAGGCTTACGAAAAGTATGCCCTCAACCCTTCACAAGACTGGGACAGCTATACTGACGCAGGCTACCGCTGGGCATATCTGCGTTTCGGTCGGGGCGACACTGAGGGCGCGTTGAATGTTATCACCGGGCTGCTGCCACAAGCCAAGGAAAATAAGGCATTCCCCAAAATGTTAGAGGCAGGGTTGCTGATGCTGATGGCAGACTGCCAGATACAACTACACCAAAACGACGAGGCACGCCGCAACTGGCAGAAGGCCTATGAGATACAGCAGTCCAATAAAGATAATCAAGCAGCAGTCTTGCCCTGGATAAGTCTGAGCATATCCGCCAGTCTTTTCAATATGGGTGATGTCGAAGGGGCACAGGAGTGGCTTGAACGTGCAGAACTGGAGTTCCCCCAATATGAACAACAGGGCGACTCGCTCATCATAGAGGAATGGAAAGGTCATTTTGCCCTCTGGAGGGCACGCTACCTACAGGCGACAGGCCATGTCGCCGAAGCCGCTGCCACCTACGCAGCCGTTCCACGCAGTTACATCATGGAACCCCGTGGCTATATGGAGGCGGCAGAATACCTGATGGATGCCGGCCGCTACGATGAGGCTGCCTATTGGTACGAACAGATGGACAGTTCCTACGTGGCTACCGACGGCGCGCAGATGACCTTCGAGAATATCGCCTCACGCCTGTCTCCCCGTTATTCAGCCTACCGCAAGGCTGGGCGTAACGGTGATGCCATAGTTATTGCCGACAGCATCAGCGCCGCCATCGACTCTGCCCTTGTCTGGCAGAAAAAGAACGAAGCCAGCGAGTTGTCCATCATTTACCAGACACATGAAAAGGAACTTGCCCTGGAAGAGTCAGAAGCCAAGACCGCCATCTATCGCATCCTCGCCGTCACAACCTTCCTCGTCTGCCTGATTATCGCCTATCTGCTTTGGCGCTCCTATAAATATAATAAGGTGCTGACAGAAAAGAACCGCAGGCTCTACGAGCAGATTGAGCAGCACGAACAAGAACAGCGGCAGTCTATCGAGCAGCTGGAGGCCGCTCCCGAAGAAAGCCTCACCGCCGAGCTGCAACTCTACCGCCGTCTCTGCGCACTGATGGCTGAGCAGCGCCCCTATACCGACGAGAACCTGAACCGCGACACGCTGGCCCAGCTCCTCGGCACCAACGCCAAATACGTGGTGCAGACTATCCGTGAGTGTTCCCACGGCGAGACCGTCGGCGACTTCATCAACCGTTATCGCTTGGAGTACGTAGCCCACCTCCTGAAGACCACCGACGACCCCATTGGCGTCATTGGTGAGCTCTCCGGCATTCCCAGTCGCGTCACGCTGTCACGTCTCTTCCGCAACGCCTACGGTATGACCTGCCGTGAGTATCGGCAGGTTTCGCAGCAAAAAGAGTAGAATTCCCAGATTTGAAACATTTATTCCCACCAGTGAAACATCCGTTTCGCTGGTTTCTTGTATCTTTGCCCCCAAAATCTAAAAAAACATCGTTTATTAAATGGATACATTAGCAGTCATCATCATCGCGTGCCTCGTGACCATCGTCATTCTGGTGCTTATTGTGCGCAATTCAATGCTTAGCAACAAAATCACTGATAAAACTGTGGAGTATGATCGTCTAAAACGCGAGAACGACTCGTTGGAGAAGGAGTATAAGGAATTGGCTGACGAACTCAACAAAACAAAATTAAATCATGACAATAAATAATTAACGATTATGAAAAAGATTATAATGACCTATGCAGCCGGAAGAATGGTGCTCACCTTCTTCTTTTGCTGCGCATTGACAACAGTAGTGAACGCTCAGACGGCAGAGACCGAAAGCAGTATGGACAAGTATCTGCGCCTGTCGAAGGAGGCCGACGAGAACCCCACTAACTGGCAGGCTCAGTTAGAGATGGGCCACATGCTGCTCGACAAGGAGAGCAGTCTCTACAACCAGTCGCGTGCCGCCAAATACTATGAGCGCATCTACCAGCAGGTCGCTGGCTTCAACAAGGAAGTGCCCGACTCCGTCTTCCGCGAGTCGGTTGTCATGCTGATGACGGTGGCTTCCGACAAGAAGGACCTGAAGAAGGCCTTGTTCTATACTGACGAACTGATGCGTGCTGAGAAAATTGGCATGGACATCAATAAGGATTATGTTATCACCTGCGGCATGATGGGCATTGGGCTCAACCTGATAAACGGCGATGCTGCGAAGGCTTTGTGCCACATGCTGGATATGCGCAAACTTGCCACTGCCGACAAGAAAGCGGGTATTGACTATTCTGATCCGATGACCGTCATGCTGTACGAGAATCTGCTGTCGGAATACCGTAAGTCGTTTGGCGACAAGCTGCCCGAATTAACCTTGGACGGCAAGAAGTATATCATCATTGCCATGAACCAGTGGAATGTGGAGATGCCGCTGATGGGTTGGTTTGGCGGCGTTGGCGACGATGGTGACGATGAGAGAGCCGAAGTGCTGAAGTTGTTTTACGGTGAAGATGGCAAGGTCTATGACGACATACATGGCGAAATGATCTACAGTTTCAATTGCAACAAGGATGGTTTCGTGCCCCAGGAGGGCTACAATGTCCGCATGATTACCGTCACGTCCGAACAGCGGCAGAAGATGGCGGATGCCTACCACAGCTATATGAAGAAGCACAAGAAGGACCAGAAAAAGTAGTTCTACCTATCATAATCATTAAGGATATGAGAAAACTGATTATCGCAACATTACTCATGAGTGCCCTCACAGCGGGGGCACAGGGATTCGTGACCCACAGGGCCAAGGTGGCCAAGCAACAGTCGGAGATCCAAGCCAAGAAGGCTGCAACGCGCGGACAATCCGTAGCGCCGGAACGGCAGCGCGGCTACTTCTTCGTGAACTGCGAACAGGGTGCTGATGCCCAGCAGGTGGCCAGACAGCTGAAGGCCAATGGCGCTGAGGTGAGAATGGTGAAGGGCGACCTGATTTTGCTCGACGCACCCTACTCAAAGCTCGACACGCTGGCCAGCACGAAGGGCGTGTGGAAAATCGACGTCGGCCCCAAGGTGGGCAGAAGGACGGACATCAGCCGTAAGGTGACGCAGGCTGGCGACGTGATCAACGGCACGGGCGGGAAACTGCCGCAGGCTTATACGGGCAAGGGCGTCATCGTGGGCGTCATCGACGATGGATTCGACGCCACCCACCCCATGTTTAAGGACAAGGACGGCAATCTGCGCATCAAGGCCGTGTATGAGCCTGGTAACTCCAACTTTGGGGGCGACAGCGTGAGAATCGGCGAATGGACACTGACAGGCTCTGTTTACACCAAGACTGAAGACATACTCGACACCACGAAGGTGAAAAACACCGACGGTTCGCACGGCACCCACTGCGTAGCCATCGCTGCAGGCAGCACCAGCGACGTGAAGGCACTCTCAGGACAACCCATCGGCGGCATGGCACCTGAGGCCGACATCATCTTCTGTCGCGCAGGAGGAGACGGTGACTATTACAAATGGGCTGAAGATTATGGTACAGACGCTAACGCATGGCTGATCTCAGAGAGCTTGGAGTTCCTGGGATATGAGGCCACGAAGCAGCAGAAACCACTCGTGATCAGCTTCAGTATGAACTCGCACGACGGATGGCACGACGGCACCAGCAACATGGCATACCTGTTTGGCCAGAAGGTGAAGGATGAGAATCTGCCCATCATCCTCTGCGCCAGCAACGAGGGTGGCTACCGTACGTACCTCAACATGATGAGCGCTGCCAAGGACACCATCAGCGTACTCTCGACAGCCTGGGACGGCAGCTACATATGGGGCGGTATGCAAACCACAAAGAACGTACAGATGGAGATTGCCGTCTGCAGCCTGCAAGATGGGTATGTCTACTACAAAATGCCTGTAAATTATAATTCAGACCCCAATAAAGCCTATGACCCGAAAAAGAACTATTGGGGGCAGGGACTCCTGTTCGAAGCAGGCGAGGACGCTGACAACAGCGGCTTGGAAGGCAAGGAACTCAAAGGCGTGAATAAGTTGTTGGAGTATATCGAGGATGGGTATGTGGAAATATGGTGCTACCAGAACGTAGCGCTCGACAAGAACCGCAAGGAGTATACCTACACCGAGGTTTGGGAGTATTTTAGCGACGGATTCACTTGGAAGACCGTCAAGAACGACCGAGGCAAGAAGGTGACAGACGACGTGCTCGGCTTCAAGATCAACCTTATTCCTGACGAGGCCACAGAACTCCATTGTTGGGGTGACTTGGGGGCTGAACTGTGGGGACAGGATAACGACCTGAACTACATCGATGGCACCAGCAGCATGTCCATCGGCGACTGGAACACCTCAGGAGAGCCAGTATCCATCGGCGCATGGACGGCCAACAACGAGCAGAAGTTTGCATCCGAAGAAAATTCCTATAAGAATGAGAATTTCACAGTGGGCGACATCGCCTACTTCAGCAGCTATGGTACAGACCTGGCTGGACATAAGCACCCCAACGGATGTACCCCTGGCGTCTTTGTGCTGGCTGCTGGTAACAGCTTCGATCCTGATAATCAGGCTGAGTGGAATAGCGTCTATGAGTGGAAGGGCTACAAGAACCAGTTCGCAGGACAAACCAGTGAGCGCGACTACCCGTTTGTGTATATGAGCGGTACCTCGATGGCTACGCCTGCCGCTGCCGGTATCGTGGCCCTCTGGGCACAGGCAGCTGCAGAAAAAGGGAAGTCTCTGACCTGTAAAGACATCAAGGACATCATCAAGCACTCATGCGACACGGATGAGTTTACAGAGGCGAAAGGTGAACGATTCGGCGATGGTAAGATCAATGCCTATAAGGGTTTGCTCTACGTGCTGGGCATCGAGACGAGCATCCCCACCCTCAGCAAGGAACAGCCGAAAGGCGTGAACTTCCGCGTGGCTGGCGACATCGTCTATACCGATGGTGCTGAGGATGGTATCGAGGCTACGATCTACAACCTGCAGGGCGTGGCCGTCAGACAGACGAAGGTGCAAGGTGGCGCCATCAGTCTGGAGGGACTGCAGAAGGGCGTCTACGCCGTGCAACTGGGTAAATTGGGATCAACCCTGATCCGCAAATAATAAGATAAGACAATGAAGAAGTATTTTTATCTGATGGCAGCAGCCATCATGGTGCTGGGCTTCACCGCCTGCACAATTGACAACAACGACAATCCCGTGACAGAACCTGTCGAGTACGGGAAAGTGTTCAGTTACACTTACAATGGACAGACGCTCTATTACATCATCGAAGAGTCTGGCGAGGCTATTGTGGAGTACCCGATGTACCCAGGCTTCGACACCAGGAACGATGAGAGTTGGACAGGCTATGACAAACCGGAGGGCTCCGTGGTTATACCCGACTACGTGCCCTGTGGAGGTAACAAATACCCTGTAACTGAGGTGGACTATTGTGCCTTCTTCAGGTGCTACGACATCACCTCCGTCACGCTGCCCTCCACGCTCCGTACCATCGACAAGCGTGCCTTCAATAAGTGTTACAGTTTGGAATCCATCAATCTTCCGAATACGCTACAGAGCATCGGAAATTACGCTCTGCTTTCCACCAAAATCAATAATGTAGTGATTCCTGATCATTTGAAACAACTTGGTGATGGTCTTTTTATGTATTGCGATTCGCTTACCACCTGTCAACTGCCTACACAATTAGAGGCCATAGGCATAGATTTCTTCTACGGCTCAGGCATCACAAACATCACAATTCCTGAGCATGTAACCAGTATTGGTTCATGGGCCTTCGGCAACTGCCTGTCGCTGAAAGAACTTACCTTACCAGCCTCAGTAACCGAGCTGGCCGACTATGTGTTTACCGACGGCACAAGGCTTGAGACACTCACAGTGGGCAGCGAGGTTCCGCCGACCGTCACGCCGTCCACCTTCGAGGACTACACCACTACGATCATCGTGCCGAAGGGCACTGGCGATGCCTACCGCAGCGACGAGATTTGGGGCAAGTTCACCACCATCACGGAAAAAGAGTAGAATTCCCAGATTTGAAACATTTATTTCCACCAGTGAAACATCCGTTTCGCTGGTTTCTTGTATCTTTGCCCCAGAATTCTAAAATATAAGCGTATGGATGCAAATCTCATTTTTACCGTTGCACTCGCCGCTGCCATCGTTTTGATATGTAAATTTGCTAACGAAACCCAAAATAAACTATGATTATGAAGAAGAGACAATTACAATGGATGCTCGCCGCCATCATCGCCGGCGGCCTGGCATCAGTGACCATGACCTCGTGTACCACCGACATCGACAACCCCGTGGTGACTCCCGATGTGCCCAAGCCGGAGGTGAAGGGCTATGTGGAGCGTATGTATCCTGTCGTAGATCCACAGAACAGTCCCCAGGGTATGGTGATGCTGCGCTTCTACGACGACATGCCCAGCGTGGCTTACGTCAGCATCAGCAACTTCCAGAGCATTATGTATCCCGGCACGACGGTGCAGGTGGTGAAGACTGCCGAGCATCAGTACGCCCTGGCCAGTCCTTGCGGCACGGCTAAGGTGGACACCGATAAAGAT
>ONCZ01000110.1 GCA_900316445.1 uncultured Prevotellaceae bacterium
ATTGAGTAGGAATAGAGTCGATGATTATTGTGAAAACTTGTGTTTTATGGCCGATTTTAATGCTATTGGATTCGTTTTTGGGTTGTTTTATGCAAATTACTATTTTCTAGAGGGTAGAAAAAGTGCCTAAAATTTGACATGTTTAATAAACTTAAAAGCGTAATTCATTGATAATGAGGTAGTTGTGCTTTTGGTGATAATTTAAAATTTGTTTTTAAGAAATTTGTAACTAATTGATTTTCAACACGTTAAATACTTCTATTTGCCCACGCAAAAGTGCGTAAAAATATTTCCTAACACTTCGTTGGTCAATATGCGGCCTTGGCCGGTGATGTCGGCGAGGTCGTCTAATACGAGTTTCAGATCCTCAGAGATGAGATCACCGCTAAGGCCTGATTCCAGACCGGACAACACGCGTGAGAGATTTTCGTGGGCGCTGACTAATGACTGGTATTGACGTGCTGAAGAAACGATGATGTCCTGTTCTGAAAGTTCAGGGATGTAGGCAGCTTTGAAGATCGCCTGCTCCAGCTTGTCGATGTTCGTTCCTTGCTTGGCAGATATCTCGACAGTAGGGATGTCTTTCAGTCTCGGATCGGATATAGAGGATGTTTCAGATGTTGACAAGATATCAATCTTGTTTCGTATGATAATCAATGATTTGTCCTTGCAACGTTCGAGCATCTCTTGAATATCTTCCGTTGCTGGTTCTGCATCGATGATCCATAGCACGATACGGGCTTTTTCGATAGCAGCGTAGGTGCGATTGATGCCAATCTGCTCCACCTCGTCTGTGGTCTGTCGGATGCCGGCAGTGTCGATGAATCTGAAGGTGATGCCGTTGAGGTCTATTGTATCTTCTATGGTGTCTCTGGTCGTTCCGTGTACTGAAGAGACGATGGCACGGTCATCGCGAAGCAGTTTGTTTAACAGCGTTGATTTCCCCACATTTGTCTTGCCTGCCAGAGCTACCGGAATACCATTCTTCAGTGCTTGCCCTGTCTCGAAAGAGTGGGCGAGTGACGTAATGCGATTGTTGATTTTATTCGCAATATTCAACAGCTCGCTGCGGTCTGCAAATTCGAGGTCTTCGTGGTCGGAGAAGTCGAGTTCGAGTTCTAAAAGTGAAGTGAGTTTCAGGAGTTGTTCGCGCAGTCGTGAGAGCTCTGACGAGACGTTGCCTCTGAGCTGCGACATAGCTATCTGATGGGTGACTTTGTTGCCTGATGCGATGAGGTCTGCGACGGCCTCGGCTTGCGATAGATCCATCTTGCCGTTGAGGAAAGCCCTCTGCGTAAACTCGCCCGGCTGAGCCATCCGACAGCCGTTTTGAATCAACAGCTCAATCACCTTGTTTAATATGTAGCGGGAGCCGTGACAGGAGATTTCTGCGCTGTCTTCGCCGGTGTAGGAGTGCGGGGCGCGGAAGACGGAGACCAGCACTTCGTCGAGGATCTGCTGATGCTGTGATACGTCGTCATACGCGACGATATGGCCGTAGTGGATGGTGTTGGGCTGAGCCGTTGAGAGGTCTTTGGTGAAGATGCGGGAAAGGATTTCAGGCGACTGAGGGCCTGAGATGCGGATGATGCCGAGAGCTCCACCGGGGGCAGTGGCGAGGGCGCAGATTGTGGTGGCGTCGATCATTGTTGATTGTTCAGACCACCCCTAGCCCCTCCTAACTTAGGAGGGGAAGAGGTTACTATATGCGGTCGAGGACTTTGCTGATGAGGGTGTCGATCGAGTTCTTGTACTCGGTGTTCATCTTTTGGGCGTAGCGGTTGGCGATGACCATACAACAGGTCATAGCCCGATGACCAAGCAGTGAGGCGAGACCGGCGACGGCTGAGGATTCCATCTCGAAGTTGCAGATCTTCATACCGTCGTATTCGAAGGACTCGATCTTTTCAATCTGGGGATCGACGATGTCAGCACGGAGTTCTCGTCCCTGTGGACCGTAGAAACCACCGCAGGAGATGGTGTAACCACGAACCATATCATCTTGTGCAACCTGGTTGATGAGTTCTTCGTCAGCAATGGAAACATAGGGAAAACCCAAGATGGGATTCCATTGCATATGCTCTCTGAAGGCTTTCTCCATCTCCACGTCGCAGACTACATTACGACCTGCATAATAGTTGAGCAGACCGTCGTAGCCGATGCTCTTCACGGAGGCCACGAAACAACCCGTTGGTGTGAAGGGCTGTAGTCCGCCGCAGGTGCCGATGCGTACCATCGTGAGCGTGCGGTGCTCGTCTTTTTCCTCACGGGTAGCATAGTCGATGTTGGCGAGTGTATCGAGTTCGTTGACCACGATATCGATGTTGTCGCAGCCGATGCCGTGGCTCTGACAGGTGATACGCTTGCCCTTGTACATACCCGTGATGGTGTGGAACTCACGGCTGCTGACCTCGCACTCTTTCGAGTCGAAGTGGTCTGCAACGGTGTTAACACGTGCTGGATCGCCAACGAGGATAATCCTGTCGGCCAGCTGCTCGGGCTTCAGATGGAGGTGGAAACAAGAGCCGTCGTTGTTGATGATCAGCTCTGATTCAGGAAATGTTCTCTTATTCATAGACATTAATTATTTGTTATTGTTGTTTTCTTCTTTTCGGATCTGCTTCTCCAACGTGTGGATGGAGTTGCGGAGCAGCAGGGCCTGCTCTTCGTTGTGGAGGATGACCTCACGGAGCAGACGGCGTCCGTCCTCGTCGGCACGGGCATAGCGGTCGCGGGTCTTCTGGAGGTCGGCCTCGATAGTAGCCTGACGCTCACGGGCTTTCAGTAACTCGCGATAGTGATTGGCGGCAGCGGGAGAACGGAAGTCTTTGACGCTGGTGTAGGTCAGACGGTCGTTGATGACGATGGCTGTATTCGTGGCCGATGCAGTCTCTGCGGCAGGAGGTGCATCCGTCGTGCCGATGGCCTTTAGACGCTCGATGGCAGCCCGACGCTCAGAGCCGTTACCCCAGGTGTCTGCGATGCGGGTGATGTCGGCGAAGTCGCGGATCTGCTCCTCCGTGTATTTCGAAGGATCGTAGGAACGACGAGTCTCAGGCAGGATGAAGATGTAGACGCACACCTTTCCTTCCGGCTGTCGACGGTCGCTGACGAAGTAGCCGATACCGCTTTGCTCGTCGGCCGCATACATGTAGTCGTTGGCCTCGGAGTTAAAGGGCATGCCGATGTTCTCAGGCTTGAGAAACGAGCCGCTGCGGGAGTCGTAGCGGGTGAAGAAGATGTCGTAGCCGCCGATGCTCTCTTCACCTCGGGCGGCGAAGTAGAAGGTGATGCCGTCGTTCATCATGAAGGGGTAGTCGGCCTCGTCGATGCCTTCGCTGAGTCCGTTCATCAGTATGGGCTCTCCCCAGCGGTCGCCGAGTTTATCAGATGTGAAGATCTGTCGGACACCGTTTTGGTCAGCCTTGCCGAAGTAGGCCTTGTTACCCATCTCGTTGAGGTAGACGTAGCCGTCGGCCTGGATGCCACTAAACTGGCTGGCGGTCATAACCTTGCCCGTCTCGGAGGAGAGGACGTAGTGGGAGAGGAACTGGCTCTTGTCTGTGACGATGCTGTCGATGATGACGATCTGCTGTGTCATCTCACGCATGTTCGTGATGCGGGGATCCTCCTGAGGCTCCTCCACCACTACCACGACGGGCTTCTTCACCGGCCGCTTCTTTTTCTTCTGCGCACTCAGCGAGAGCGGCAGGAAGAGTGCTAATGAGAGTATCGCAAACTGTCTGACGGTCATATCTTCAGTTTTTTCAGTTTCTTATTCTTCGATGAGTTTGTTATTCCTCAATGAGTTTGTTATTCCTCAATGAGTTTGTTGTCGGTCTCGAGGGCACTCCAGATGCTGTAGCGCACTTCGGGGTTCAGTTGCTCGAGACGGTCGTAGATCTGCTTGATGTCCGTGCGGTGAGAGTTTGTCTCGTAGGGACAGATTTTCTGCTGCTTCTGATAGCCCTGCAGTTCAGCGTAGGTCTTGATGTCGGCCTCTGGAATGAGGCACAGCGGACGGATGATGGTGAGCGGCATCTTGCGCATCTTCAATAGGGCGGGCATCGTGCCGAATCGGCTCTGGAAGCAGAGGTTCAGCAGGGTGGTATGGATGATGTCGTCCTGATGATGGCCGAGGGCTATCTTGTTGCAGTCGAGCTCTTGTGCCAGATTGAACATTACCTTGCGGCGATTCCACGAGCATAGAAAGCAGGGCTGCTTTTGTTTGCGCAGGCGGGCGGAGGATTCTGAGGATTCTGAGGACTGAGCCGATGGCTCTGATTTATCTGATGACTCTGATTTATCCGTTGACTCGACCTCGAAGCGGGTTGTCTTTACGTGGAGCCTGATGCCGAGGGAGTCGCAGAACTGCTGCAGATAACTGGTATCCGTCTCGTAGTGGATGTTCTCCATACGGACGTGCAAGGCCTCGACACTGAATCGCGGGTGGTCTATCTTCGCACGCTTTGCTAAGAGTTCGGTCAGCAGGAGTGAATCCTTGCCACCAGAGAGCCCCACGAGGATGCGGTCATCATCTTCAATCAGATGATAAGTAGCCATCGCCTTGACGAACCGTTCTTTCAAGCGCTTCTCCAGGCGACGGCTCTCTTCACATCGAGCTCGCTCACGTTCGACATAGCTTAAGCAAGCTTCGCTCTGTTCTCACTTAATCGCGACCTTCAATTTCCCTTCAGGTGCTTGTCCATATTCAGGGCAGCTCGACGACCATCACCCATAGCGAGGATCACCGTTGCACCACCGCGAACGATATCACCACCGGCGAAAATCTCTGCACGCGAGGACTGCATCTCCTCAGAGACGGCAATCGTGTTCTTACGGCCAAGTTCGAGACCAGGGATTGACTTGGGAACCAGCGGATTAGGCGATACACCGACAGCCACGATAACCTGATCGACATCGAGCGTCACCGTCTTACCCTCAACGGGTACAGGCGAACGACGGCCTGACGCATCGGGCTCACCCAGCTCCATCACCTGAAGCACAGCCTGCTTGACGGCACCTGTCTCATCGGCGATGTACTCGATGGGATTGTGGAGCGTCAGGAAGTTGATTCCTTCCTCCTTGGCATGCTTCACCTCCTCCAGACGGGCTGGCATCTCCACCTCAGAACGACGATATACGAGTGTGACCTCGGCACCCAGACGCTTAGCCGTACGGCAAGAGTCCATAGCGGTGTTACCACCACCCACCACGAGCACGCTCTTGGCAGGATTCAGCGGCGTATCGGTCTTGGGGTTGGCAGCATCCATCAGGTTCACACGCGTGAGATACTCGTTGGAAGACATGATGTTGATTGAGTTCTCACCAGGGATATTCATGAAGTTGGGCAGACCAGCACCAGAGCCTACGAAGATGCCCTTAAAGCCTTGAGCCTCAAGCTGTTCTACGCTGATGGTCTTGCCGACGATCACGTCAGTCTGGAAGTGAACGCCCATCTTGGCAAGGTTATCAATCTCCACGTCAACGATCTTGTTGGGCAGACGGAACTCGGGAATACCATATTTCAGCACACCGCCGATCTCGTGCAGAGCCTCGAAGACGTACACATCGTAGCCCTTCTTCACCATATCGCCAGCGAACGAAAGTCCGGCAGGGCCTGAACCTACGACGGCGATCTTGATGCCGTTGGCAGGAGCAATCTCAGGCAGACTGATATTTCCGCTCTCACGCTCGAAGTCTGCGGCAAAGCGCTCCAGATAGCCGATTGCCACAGCGGGCTCGTTCATCTTTAGGTGGATACACTTGCTCTCGCACTGCTTCTCCTGCGGACATACACGACCGCAAACGGCGGGTAGGGCAGAGGTGTTCTTCAGCACCTTCGCGGCAGCCAGGAACTGACCACGCTCGATGTTCTTGATGAACGACGGGATATTGATGTTCACAGGACAGCCTTCGACGCAAGTCGGCTTGGCGCAGTCCAGACAACGCTTGGCCTCTGTCATCGCCATCTCCTTCGTGAGGCCGATATTGACTTCCTCCGTACGGGTGGTAGCACGATAGACGGGATCGAGTTCAGGCATCACCGCCACTCGGCATCGCGATCGGTGAGCACATCAATCGTATCATTGGTAGGATCGCTGTCCATCACCACGTCTGTGGCGGCAGCAGATTCTTCACTCTTCACTCTTGACTCTTCACTGTCCAGATGCTCCTCATAGTGAGCCAGCTCTTCCTGCTCCTCACGCTTGAAGGTACCCATGCGCTTGAACATCTCATCCCAGTCGACCAATGCACCATCGAACTCAGGACCATCGATGCAGACGAACTTCGTCTTGCCACCAATCGTGAGTCGGCAGGCACCGCACATACCAGTACCATCAACCATAATCGTATTCAGCGATACTTCGCAGGGGATATTGTGCTTCTGGGCAGTAAGGTTCGAGAACTTCATCATGATGGGAGGGCCGATGGCGAACACCTTATCGACGTGCTCCTGTTCGAAGAACTTCTCCATACCGACGGTCACTACGCCTTTCTCGCCGTACGAGCCGTCATCGGTCATGATGATTACCTCGTCAGAGCTCTCGCGAACCTTATCCTCAAGGATAATCAGATCCTTAGAACGGCCAGCCATCACAGACAGTACACGGTTGCCGGCAGCCTTCAGTGCCTGGATGATGGGCAGCATTGGAGCCACACCCAGACCACCACCGGCACAGACCACAGTACCGTATTTCTCAATCTTCGTGGGATTGCCCAGCGGGCCTACCACGTCAGTCACATAGTCGCCTTCGTTGAGGGCACAGAGTTTCTTGGATGAGAGACCCACCATCTGCACAACCAGCGTGATGGTGCCTTTCTCGATGTCGGCGGCAGCGATGGTCAGCGGCATACGCTCACCTTTCTTGCCTACGCGCACGATGACGAAGTTGCCAGCCTTGCG
>ONCZ01000095.1 GCA_900316445.1 uncultured Prevotellaceae bacterium
TACTAACTTCCAGAAGGAGGTTCCCGTTGTTGGTAACGACGACTGGCAGACTTTGGAGATTGAGTTCCCCGAGTATGGTGGCACCACAGACGAGAATGCCGCTCACGTTGTATTCCAGAACGGTTGGGTAGTTGGTACCAGCGTTGTAAAGAGCGTTAAGGTATATGAGGTTAGTGAAGAGACAGCTATCCAGTCAGTGAAGAAGGCTGCTAAGGCTAACGGCGCTATCTACAACCTCGCTGGCCAGAAGGTGAACGCTTCTTACAAGGGCGTTGTCATCAAAGACGGTAAGAAGTACATCCAGAAGTAATCCAGACAGATTAACTTCAATACACTAATAATTGGGGGAGGCTAAACGGCCTCCCCTCTTTTGTATAAAATTCTATTGAACGACGCCTTGGTTTTATTAAACAATGCCTTTGTTTTATTAAACCATGTCGTTGATTTAACAAACATCGACGTTGTTTTAACTATACAAGGCACTTCGCTACATTATACAAGGCTCTTCATTACGTTTTACAAGGCACCTCTTATACGTTTACAAGTCACCTTTTATACATAAACTAACTTTTAAGGGATAAAGATTTGGCTAATTCAAAAATCTTTTGTATATTTGCAACATGATATTGTCAACGATCATCCTCGGAATACTGCCCTATCTCTCATCAGGAGTGATAGACACTACTAACGTGGAGACTCTGGGCCTGACGATGACAGACGACACAAAGACCGTGACCATCTTCTCCCCAGACGATGAGACCCACCATTATGCCAACGGCGTAGTGATGACCGCCTTCAAGGATGTGCTCTACTGTATGTGGCAGAGTTCAAAGACCGATGAGGATGCCCCTGAGACCTGCGTGATGTATAGCAAAAGTACTGACGAAGGTGTCACATGGACGAAGCCCGAACTATTGGCAGCAGCTACGGACAGCAGTTACTGCACGTCGGGTGGATGGATTGGCACGAAGGACACACTCACAGCCTTCATCAACGTCTGGCCCAAGGATATGCAGCCCATCGGCGGCTACACCTATTACATATTTAGTACCGACGGCAGCCGTTGGAGCGAGCATCAACCTGTCAGGATGGCAGGCGGCCAGGTGATGAATGGTGTGATGGAACAAGACCCCTACCCGATGGCTGACGGACGGATTGTGGGAGCAGCCCATTTCCAGCCTGGCTTGCACGTTGCCCCCATCTACACTGATGACCCATCAGGGCACAGCGGCTGGCACCAAGGACAAATGACTGTTCACGACAGAGGGAAGCAGTCGCAGGAGTTGGAACCAAGTTTGTATCAGCAAGGGGACGGTACGCTCACAATGGTCTTCCGTGACCAAAACAGCAGCTAGCGGAAGATGGTCTCGCTAAGTCACGACAGAGGTGAGACGTGGACAGAGCCGACAGTCTCCAATATTCCTGACGCCCGAGTGAAACAGAGTGCCGGCAATCTGCCAGACGGCACAGTCTACTTGGTTGGCAATCCGACGGGAGCCAAACGCCGCTATCCCCTCGTTGCGCTGTTCAGCCACGATGGCATCCGCTTCGACAAAGCTATATTATTGAGGGCTGGCGGCTCCGACCTTCAACCCCAGCGCTATCCAGGCAAGGCAAAAACCCTCGGCTATAACTATCCAAAGTCGATTGTCTATTATGGCCGCCTCTATGTGGCCTACGCCACCAACAAGGAAGATGTGGAATGTACGATTATTAACATAAAAACTGAACAATGAGTATGAAGAGACTAACAACTATGCTTTGCGCTGTACTGACGGTGATGAGCCTCAGTGCACAGACATTACCCTATCAGAATCCGAACCTGTCGGCAGCACAAAGGGCCGACGATTTGCTAACAAGACTGACACTCGAAGAGAAAGTCTGCCTGATGATGGACACCTCGCCCGCCATCGAACGGCTGGGTATTCCACAGTTCCAGTGGTGGAACGAAGCCCTGCACGGCATAGGCCGTAACGGATTTGCCACCGTGTTCCCCATCACTATGGGTATGGCCGCCTCGTGGGACGACGCCCTGCTGCACAAGGTATTTACGGCCGTCAGCGACGAGGCTCGTGTAAAGGCCCAGCAGGCAAAACGTGCTGGTGACATCAAGCGATACCAGAGCCTGTCATTCTGGACGCCGAACATCAATATCTTCCGCGATCCCCGATGGGGACGCGGCCAGGAAACCTACGGCGAGGATCCCTATCTGACGGCCAAGATGGGACTGGCCGTTGTCCGAGGCCTGCAGGGCATGACGTATGACGGACAATGGCTAAGTTCTACAAATACTCCGAGTAATCAGAGTTCTCCGAAATATAAAAAACTCCTCGCTTGCGCCAAGCATTTCGCCGTCCATAGCGGTCCGGAGTGGAACCGCCATGAGTTCAATGTAGAGAATCTGCCCGAGCGCGATCTCTGGGAAACCTATCTCCCGGCTTTCAAGGCACTGGTGCAAAAGGGCAAGGTGGCAGAGATCATGTGCGCCTACCAGCGTATCGACGGTCAGCCCTGTTGCGCACAGACTCGCTATGAACAGCAGATTCTGCGCGACGAATGGGGCTTCGACGGACTGATCACCTCCGACTGCGGTGCCATCCGTGACTTCCTTCCCCGCTGGCATAATACAGCCAAGGACGGTGCTCAGGCTTCAGCACAGGCCGTGCTGGCAGGTACTGATGTGGAGTGTGGTTCTGAATACAAGCATCTGCCGGAAGCTGTGCGCCGTGGTGACATCAAAGAGGCAGACCTCGACAAGAGTCTGCGCCGCCTGCTCATCGCCCGCTTCGAACTCGGAGACCTTGACCCTGACGATCTGAACCCTTGGACAAAGATCCCCGAAAATGTTGTCGCCTGTGATGCTCACAAACAACTGGCCCTCGATATGGCCCGCAAGAGTATCGTCCTCCTGAAAAACAATGGTATTCTCCCGCTGTCTTCTGATACGACTGGGCCGCAGCAGAAGATTGTGGTAATGGGCGCCAATGCCATCGATTCCATTATGCAGTGGGGCAACTACTCCGGCTTTGCCACCCGCACCATCACAGCCCTCGAAGGTATTCAGCAGATAGCCCCGCAGGCAAGGTATATCAGCGGTTGTGGCCTGACGCGCAACGAGGTGTTCGAAAGCCGCTTCGCTGAACTGAAGACACCTCTCGGCATTCAAGGTATGCAGGCCACCTATTATAATAATATAGAGATGAACGGTACGCCAGCCGCCACCATCAACCTCACCTCCCCCATTATGCTGAGCAACGGCGGCAATACCGTCTTCGCACCAGAAGTCAACCTTGAGAACTTTTCCGCCCGTTACGATGCCACCTTCATCCCCACGAAGGACGAAACCGTTATCTTCAACATCAATGCAGACGACAAGGTGCGCCTCATCGTCAACGGCGATACCCTTGTGAACATCTGGCAGGTGCGCAACCGCATCCAAGGCTCACAGAAGGAGATGGACGTGAAGGCAGGAGAACACTACCGCATCCAGATTGACTATGTACAGGTGAGCAACTTCGCCTTCCTAGGCTTCGACATCCAGCACAAGGTGGCCCCCACCCATCAGGAACTGCTTGCACAGATCGGTGATGCTGAGACCGTCATCTTCGTGGGCGGCATCTCTCCGAAACTCGAAGGCGAGGAAATGCGCGTCAACGAAGAAGGTTTCAAGGGTGGCGACCGTACGAGCATCGAACTGCCGAAGGCCCAGCGCGAAACCCTCGCCATGCTCCATAAGGCTGGCAAAAAGGTCATCTTCGTCAACTGTTCTGGCTCTGCGATGGCACTTGTGCCCGAAAAGGAGAGCTGCGACGCCATCCTGCAGGCTTGGTACGGCGGAGAACTCAGCGGGCAGGCCCTGGCCGAAGTGCTCTTCGGCCAGTACAATCCAAGCGGCAAGCTCCCCATCACCTTCTACAAAAGTACCGACGAACTGCCCGACTTCCTTGACTACACGATGAAGAACCGCACTTATCGCTACTATACTGGTGAGGCACTTTTCCCCTTTGGCTACGGCTTGAGTTATACAACCTTCGAGATCGGCAAGCCCGTCTATCAGAACAATAAGGTACAGGTGAGCGTCAAGAACTCAGGCAATAAGGCTGGTTTGGAGACCGTTCAGGTCTACATCCGCAACCCTAAAGACCCTAACGGACCCTTAAAGTCCCTCCGCGCCTACCAACAGGTTCAGCTGAATCCCGGCGAGACTAAGACCCTCAGCATCGACCTGCCGCGACAGAGCTTCGAGGGATGGGACGAACAGACGAACACGATGCGTGTCGTCGGAGGCAAATATGAACTGATGGTCGGCAACTCCAGCGCCGACAAGGACTTGAAGAAAATACTGGTTAATATCAAATAAGAACGTAAAAAGACTATGGATGCAAAGAGAATACTGAGTTTCCTGCGACAGGTGACGGCCAACAACAACCGGCCCTGGTTCCAAGAGCACAAAGCAGAGTATGACGCTGTGAGGGCTGAGTTCGAACAGGGCATCGCCCAGGCCATCGAACGGATTATGACTTTCGACCCTGAGATTGCCCACTTGAAGGTGAAAGACTGCACCTACCGTTTCTATCGCGACACACGATTCTCTGCCGACAAGTCGCCCTACAAGAACCATATGGGTGCCTACATAGATGCCAAGGGTAAGAAGGCATTGCGGGGCGGATACTATCTGCACTTGGAACCCGACCATTGCTTAGTGGCCGTAGGCAACTACTGGCTCCCAACTAACATCCTCACCGCCTGCCGTAATGAAATTATGGCGAATACCGATGCCTGGTTGAAGTGTGTGGAGGATAAGGCGTTTCAGAACTACTTCGGCAGTCCGGCTACGAACAGCATCAAGGAACCCACGAACATCAGCAGTTGGGACCAGCCACAGGGTTTCGGGCTGGAGAAACTGAAGACCTGTCCGTCAGGCTTCCCCAAAGACTGGCCCTACGTGCACTATCTCCGTCTGAAAGACTATTGTGCCTGGCACGCTGTGCCTGAAACGTTCTTCGAAGGCGATGTTTGGCTTGACGAGATAGAATGTATGTTCCGTGCCGCCAAACCCATGATGGACTTTATGAACGCAGTAATTGATGATTACGAATAACGTATAAAAGAAAATCGGGGCGGATGCCCCGATTTTCTTTTTACTCAGAAGCCTTCTCAGCCGCTTTCTTGGCTGGAGCCTTTTTCTTGGCAGCAGGTTTCTTCTCTGGCTTAGCACCTTCGAGTTTCTCAAGCTTTGCCTTCAGACGGGTAATCTCCTTATCCTTCATCTCAATCTCATCACCCTGGTTCTTGATGGTGGTGAGCAGACTCTCGAGCTCGTCGTTGTCAATGTCGAGCGGATAGAGGGCGTTCACTCTGTTAATGAAGTCGCCGAGGATGTTCATGTAGTTGGTGAAAGCATCAAACGGTCCGCTGTAGATGCCGCGATCCAGACCTACGTTAGAAGGCTTGGTGGTCATGAAGCGGAAGTTGTTTGAAGCCTGCAGATAGTCCCAGTCCTGATTGATGCGGGGATCATCGGCGATGCGCAGACGGTCTGCCACCGAGTAGAGCTTGTTGAAAGCCTCGTGCTGCATAGCGTTACCGAGCCAGCAGCTGACATCGCGCTCCTCATCCACCCATGACAATGTGTCAGGCACATCGATCTGTCCAACGCTCTTGCACGACTTGCAGATTTCCGTCGGCGTCATGAAGGTGATGCCTTTCTCCTTGGCACATGCTGGCAGAGCATGTATGAAGTCGAGGATGTTGGAGCTGAGCGGCTGGGCGATACCCAAAGCAGAGAGTTCCATGAAGATGTTGATGATCTGCTCCTCTTCGGGGAAACGGGCGATGCGGTCGATATAGGCATCGGCAAAGAGAGGATAGCCGTCCCACTCGGAGTTGTTGAAGCGCAGAGAGATATCATCTGACAGCTCTACATCGCGGAGCAACAGTTTCAGGTTGGGAGCCTGATTACAGTTGTAGACATAGTGCGGCGATTTCCATCCGAGCACGTGCTTGGCACCCTCGGTGAGCATACCCTTGAAGCCCATCGCAGCAATCTGAGCACCGATGTCGTCGCTGTAGATGAGCGATGAGTTGCGGGCAACCGTCGGCTTCTTACCGAAGAGTTCCTCAATCTTCGCAGCCTGCTTCTTCACGTCGAGGGCGAAGGTCTCAGGATTTGCCAATGAGGAAAGGCCGTGACTATAGGGCTCGGCAAGGAACTCCACACAGCCAGTCTCGTTCATGGCCTGTAGTTTCTCAATCACCTGCGGGGCATGCATCTCCAGCTGCTCGATGCCAGTGCCCGAGAGTGAGAAGGCGACCTTGAAGTACTTGCCGTTCTCCTTGATCATATCATGGAGGGTGTTCAGCGCCGGCATATAACTGCGCTCGGCGATGTCTGTGATGCTACGCTCGTTCTCGTAGTCATCGTAATAGTAATGATCGGTACCGATATCGAAGAAACGGTAGCGCTTCAGATGAATAATCTGATGTATCTCGAAATATAAACAAATCGTTTTCATATCTTTTTTATTTTTAGGAAACAAATTTGCATAATGTGAATAATTCTGTTCACGAATTAATATAATTATTATTCATATTCGTGGGTTAAATTATTCTTATTATTCACATTCGTTTCAGTTATTAATTATTTATTCTTCCCAGCCGAGGGTGCGGCGATAGAGGGTGCGGATCCAACGGCCTACTTTCTCCCAGGTAATCTGATCTACCTCACGCTTGCCCTCCTCCTTCAGGTACTGGAAGAGCGACTCGTTGTGGCAGATCGAATAGATGGCGTCAGCCAGAGCGTGGATATCCCAGTAGTCCACCTTGATGCAGTTGTCGAGGATCTCGGCACAGCCGGACTGCTTCGAGATGATCGAAGGCGTACCGCACTGCATGGCTTCCAGCGGCGAGATGCCGAAGGGCTCCGAGACGGAAGGCATCACATAGACATCAGAGGCTTTCAGACACTCATAGACCTGCTTGCCTCGCATGAAGCCGGGGAAGTGGAAACGGTCTGCAATGCCGCGCTCTGCAGCCAGATGGATCATCGCATCCATCATATCACCCGAACCTGCCATGCAGAAACGGACGTTGCGGGTACGATGGAGCACCATCGTGGCTGCCTCAACGAAGTACTCAGGTCCCTTCTGCATCGTGATACGTCCGAGGAAGGTGACCACCTTCTCCTTGCCCGTATGGTCAGGACGCGGAATGTCCTGATACTCCTGCGGCAGGGGGTAAACGGCGTTGTGTACCGTGAAACACTTACGCGGATCCTGATGATACTGGTTGATAACCGTCTGACGCGTCAGTTCCGATACACACATGATACAGTCGGCCCAGTCCATACCGTTCTTCTCAATCGAGTAGACGGTGGGGTTCACCTTACCACGAGAGCGGTCGAAGTCGGTAGCATGGACATGGATACAGAGAGGCTTGCCACTCACCTGCTT